>NZ_JBVJHM010000008.1:0-400383 GCF_055586805.1 Micromonospora sp. NPDC049201
GCTGAGCGCCGCCTCGGGGCCCTAGCTCAACTGGCAGAGCACTGCCTTTGCAAGGCAGGGGTTAGGGGTTCGAGTCCCCTGGGCTCCACCAGCACTTTCCTCGGTTGATCTCGGTCCCGAGTACAGCCATTCGTACAGCCAAGCGGTCACGCCGACTCCTCCTCACCGAGAACGCGGTCGATGGCCGAGGCAGCCTGACGAGCCCGCGCCGGCAGGACGTGCCCATAGGTGTCGGCCGTCATTCGGATCGTGGAGTGCCCGAGCAGCTCCATCACCGTGCGCAGCTCCTCGCCCTGGTCGAGCAGGAACGTGGCGAACGCATGCCGCAGGTCGTGCAGGTGCAGCCAGTCCAGACCGGCCACCGCCCGAAGCTGCTCGAAGCGCCGGTTGACGTTCCGCGGCTCCATTGGGGTGCCGATCGTGCTGGCAAAGACCAACCCGAAGTCCGACCACAGCTCCCCCGCCGCGAGCCGTTCCTTGGCCTGCCGGACCCGCTGAGACTCCAACGCCCGCACCGCCAGCGCGGACAGCGGCAAGGGACGGCTCGACCGGTGAGTCTTCGGCGGCACGAACTCCACCCCGCGATCCGTGCGCTGAAGCGTCTGGCGGACGAACAGCGCTCTACCGGGCAGGTCGACATCCGACCAGCGCAGGCCCAGCAGTTCCGCCCGACGAAGCCCGGTGGCCAGCGCCAGCACGAACAGGGACTCCAGCCGCTCGCCGGTGAGCACCGACAGCAGCTCCTTGGCCTCTTCGGGAGTCAGAGCCCGTCGTTCGACCCGACCGAGGGCCGGTGGCTTGGCCGCCTTGGCGACGTTGCGCGCGACGAGGTCCATTCGCTCAGCGTCGGCTAGGGCGACGCGCAGCACCGCGTGCACCTTGATGATGCTGGCCGGCGCGAGCTTGCCCCGGAGCCCGGTGAGGAACCGCTGAACCTCCCGAGGCGTCAGCCGATCGAGCTTCACCCGGCCCAGCCCTGGCACCAGGTGCTTGGTCACGGCCAGGCGGTAGCGGACGAGTGTTGACGGTCGGGTGCCGTCGTGGGCCTTCACGTCCCTCAGCCATTCGGTCAACCAGGCTTCGACGGTCCGAGGCTGCGCGGTGAGGTCGACGCCGAGCTGGAGTTGGCGCCGCAACTCGTCGCGCTTGCGGACCGCTTCCGCCTCGGTCTTGGCGTAGACGTATTTCCGCTTCCGCTTTCCGTCGATCCACCCGAGGTCGATCACGGCAGCCCACACGCCCGGTCGCTGCTCGTACACCGAGCCTTCCCCATGAGCCCGACGACGACGGCCGGTCATGCCGCGAACTCCTCATCAGCCGACAGGAAGTCGTCTATCGCCGTCAGCGGGATCAGGCGAGCCCGACCAGCCTTGATCGACCGGAGACGGCCGGAGCGCATCAGCACGTAGACGGTGTCCCGGCAGACGCCCAGGAGAGCGGCAGCTTCGGCGGGCCGGACGCTCTTGGGAGCCACGGCACGGGGCTGGATCATCACGCACGTCCTTCCGGGGAGTCGAGGTCGGATCGGGTCGGAGCTGGCGCGACCTGCGCGGCCTTATCCCTCGCCGCGAGAAGGGCCGCCTTCCACTGCGCCCGTTGCGACAGCGCCTTGAGGAGCCGATGTTGCAGCGGCGGTAGGTCGGGGTCGTCGGGGCGGGCGAGTTCCCAGGCGTAGGCGGGCGGGTCGTCCTGGTCGACAGCCTCCGCATCGGTGGCGCCGACGGTGACGCCGAGGAGGTTGCGGACCCAGGCGCGGGCGTCGGCGCGGTGGTCGGCGAGGGTCTTTCCGGACCAGTCGCGGGAGACGAGGATGCGTCGGCCGCCGATGCCGAGGGTGGCCCGCTGGTGGACCTTTCCCTTGCAGCGGCCGGCTTGCAGACGCCCGTGTGCCTTCTTTGGCTGGATGCCGTAGAGCAGCCAGTTCGCGCACCGCTCGTTGCACGGCGTGACCCGGAGTTGATGCCAGAGCCGGTCGAGGTGGTCTCGCTGCCGGTCGCTGTCGGGCTTGTGGCAGTCAGCCGCGGACTTGGTGATGTACTTCGTGATGTAGCCGATCGTGCGATTCGCGTGCACGGTGCCGGGGGTCACACCTTCGGCGTGGACCTGCGGGCCGAACCTGACGACGTGGGCGGGTTGCGCGTCGGGGTCGGAGTCGATGAGGTCCAAGGCGTCAGCCCACGAACGCAGCGGTTCCCGGCTGTCCGGATCGACCCACTCCGCGCGGTCGGCATCCCAGACCGGGGGCCGGTCGAGGGTGTAGGCGGGTTCGTCGGCGGGAGGCCACCAGACTTGGTGGTAGGTGGCGGCGGCGACCTGGCGCAGCACCGCACGCGGGATCGTGCCGCGGATGGCGAAGTGCGCGTGTGGGGCGAGGCGTCGCTGGGGCTCGACGCAGCCGGCGTACTGGACGTTCCAGCCCGCGCAGCGGCGCAGGTTCTGCCAGAACCGGTCCAACAGCCGGGCGAAGTGCACCGCATCCCAGGCGGCCCGCCGGTAGTCGTACGTGCTCGGGTTGACGGGGGTGCCGTCGGGCAGGACCCGCCCGTAGGTGTCGAGGGTCAGCGACAGCCACATGGACGGCCGGTGTTCGGTGCCGTCCGGGGCGGTGTAGACCTTTCCAACCGTTCGCGGCTCGACCTTCTTGCGAGGTAGGTCGGGTGCGTCCTGGCGGCGGCGAGTGGAGCGCTTGCGCCGGCCGTGGTTGTCGTCGTCGTCCTGGTCGTGGGCGGGGGCGACAGTGCCGCGGAGTCCTTCGGCGGCGATAGCTTCCTCTACCTCCCCGATCGCCTCGTCGATGTCGGGGAGCTGGTCGAACTGGGCGGCGCGTTGGGCTTCGTCGCGGGCGAACTCCAGGTGCGCGCGTAGCAGGATCAGCTCGCGTTGCGCGTCGGTGGCGGGGTTGGGTGCGGGGGCGGGTTCGTCGGTGCGGTGCCAGCCCTCGCGGATCTGGGTCTGGCGTAGCCGGCGGGCGCGTTTGGCGCAGGGTTCGCATTTGTCTTCGCGGGTGGAGCCGCAGGGCAGGTCCACGACTTCGGTCAGGCCGGTGTGTAGGTCGGTGCGGCGCAGGGTGACCGGGTGCAGGCAGACGCCGTACTCGGCGGCCATCTCCGTGAGGACCTTGCGCGACATCGGCAGCGCGAGGCGAGCGGCACGAGTACCGGGCGCCGGTGCGACGTCGGCCGGGATGGTCACCGGACCGGCGGGCGGCACCGGGTCGGGGGTGAGGCCGGGCAGGGTCGGGGCGGTCATCGGGTCACCTCCGGAAGTTCGAACAGGGCAGCGGGTGTCGGGCCGATGGGTGTGGTGCGGGGTGGGCCGGCGTGGCTGGCCCAGCGGCGGGCGGCGGTTTCGTGGCGGGGGCAGGTGGTTTCGGCGCGGTAGCGGCCGGTGCCGGGGTGGCCGGCTTCGATGAGGGCGGTGGCCCACCTACGGCAGCGCGCGCAGTAGGTGGGCCGACCCGTGGCGGTCAGTGCCGGCATCCCGAGCAGTGCAGCCCGCCGCAGGTGGTCTTACGGCGCAGCAGCAACACGGCGAGGACGATGAGGACCAGGACCACGCCGACGGCGGCGGGTGCCGTCTGCTGGACGGTGTTCGCGACCTGGACGGCGAGGTAGCCGATCCCGGCCAGGGCACCGACGGCCGTGGCGGTGATGGCGGTGGCGGCGATGACCCGGCCCCGGCGCAGCCGACGCACCACCGGCGGGGCGGTGCGGGCGGTGTCGAGGAACCGGACGGTGACGGTGACCCGGCCGTCGGGGTGGTGGCGGGGGCGGTCGGCGAACATCAGCCGGCCTGACTCGCGTAGGACGGCGAGCGCGGCGGCGACTTCGGCGGGGGTGCCGACGACGCGGCGGGTCAGGGTGCGCGGCGGGGTGGGGGTGCGGTGGGTGAGTGAGCGGGTCATCGGGTCACCTCCGAGACGATGTGGCCGTTGCGCGGTGCCTGGACGACTGACGACACGAGCGCCGACCGGACCTGGCCGACAGCCGCAGCCGAGGACGGAGCGGGCGGGGCGAAGGTGGGCGCCGGGGTGGTCGGGATGTTGACGGGTTCGGCGTCGACGGCCTCCCGCGCGGGAGCCGGTACCGGTGCCGGGGTCGGCCGGGCGGGGGCGGGTGCCGGGGTGGGGGTGCCGGTGAAGACGAGCTTGGTCAGGGCCATGAACGCCAGCGCCGGCAGCGCGGACAGCAGCCACCCGGACGGGCTGGCATCCGCGACGGCGAGCTGGGCGGCGAGGGAGAACGCGGCGAAGGCCAGCATGAGGAACACCGGGTAGCCGATCGGCTGGCGGTGGCGTCGGCGTCGGCGGATGTCGAGCAGGCACGCGACCGGGACGAGGTCGGACAGGACGGCGTTGGCCCAGCCGAAGGCGTCGGGGGTGCCGTCGGGGACGTGGCGCATGGTCCAGTCGTGGACGTGGGAGAACGACGCCCATCCGGCGGTTCCGGCGACGACGAGGAGGATGAGGACCAGGGCGACGGCTTCGAGGCCGTCGGTGGTGAGGTAGCGGCGCATCAGCGGGCACCGTCCGTGCGCAGGGCCGGGTTCAGGTCGCGGGTCAGGTAGTAGGCGGCGAAGTCGGCATCACTGCCGGGGACCGGCTCGACTCCGGTGAGTCCTTCTTCGCGGATGCAGGCGTTGGCGCAGGGCAGGCAGCGGGGTGCGCCGTCGTGCCAGTGCGTGGCGGGCAGCAGGCAGTACGGGGTGAGGCAGCGGGCCGGGCCGGTGTGCTGGCGGCGGGGACGCGGCGCCGCAGCCGGGAGGTTCCGCTCCACGTGAGCCGGGGCCTGTGGGACGGCCGGCGTCGGCGTCGGCGTGGTGGGGGTGGGGCGGAGCCAGGCGTGCAGGTTGCGCAGGTAGACCGGGCCGTAGACGAAGCAGGAGGCCAGGAAGCCCCACTGGCGGGTGGCGATGGCGTAGGCCAGCCACAGTCCTTGGCCAGCGAGGCCGACGGCCCAGCCGGTCCAGGAGCGCTTGCCGGCCAGCCACAGGCCGGTGACGCCGACGGCCATGAGGAGCCAGGACCAGATCTGCGGGTTCATGCCGCCCACCCCCACGCTTCGGCGTCTTCGGCGGCAATCTCGGCGTGCTGGCGCAGCGCGGCGGCGATGACGTCAGCGGTGTCGGGGTCGGGGGCGCAGTAGGGGCAGGACTGGTCGGGGTCGACGTGGAGCAGGTCGAGGCAGGTCCGGCGGATCGGCCGGAGGTTGAGACGACGGGTAGCCATCAGGATCTCCAAGCAGGCAGGCGGGTCAGCGGGTGGTGGGGTTGACGTGCACGCGAATCCACTCCGGCGGCTCACCGGTCGACGCGACGGCTTCGGACAGGCAGCGCCACAGCGCCCACGCCTCAGCGGGGGTGAGGTACATGCGGCGGCGGCCGGCACCCACGGCGAGGTAGAGGTCGGCGTCCGGGGTGACCCGGACCGTCACCGGTACCGAGGCTTTGTCGACGTGCGGGGCACGCAGCCGGTAGAAGCGGCGCGGCTCCAGGGCCTGGTCCTGGTCGGGGTCGTCGGCGTAGGGCATCCGCACCGCAGCGCCCTCGGTCATCTCGTGGTTCATCGGGGGTCACTCCCGTTCGTGGCGTTGAGGTCCAGGGCGTTGAGCAGCGACGACGGCAGCAGCGGCGCGCCCTGCTTCGGCGGGGTCGGTCGGTAGGTGTGCCGGCCGTTGCCGGTGCGGGGCTTCGGGGCGGCCGGCTGGACGACGGGTTCGGGCTGCGTCTCCGGTGGGGCCGGGAACGTGGCGGTCATGTCGCGGATCACGTCGTCGGAGATGTAGGAGAAGCGGACGCGGGCGGGTTCGGGTTGGCCGTCGAGCAGGACGTAGGCCACGCCCTTGCCGGACAGTGGGATCTGATCCGCGAGTGCTCCGCGGTCGCGGGCGCCGTCTCCGAGGAGCAGGTCGACGTGGCCGCGTTCGGTCAGGCCGAGGGCGATGCGGGTCGGGAACAGGTCGCGCACCGAGACGACTTCCTTGCGCGGGTCCTGGGTCGCGGCAACGACCAGGATGCCGAGGCCGGCACCCTGCGACAGCAGCAACCCGAGCGCCTGAGCGATCCGGGTACGGATGTCGGAGTCAGGCAGGTACGCCAGCAGGGCGGCGATTTCGTCGATGACGACGACGATCAGCGGCTCATCGACGGTCGGGGTGTGGACGCGGGCTTTGCCGCGAAGGATCTGTTGACGGGCGCGCATCCGGGCCACGGCGTCTTCGAGCAGGTCCGCCATGCGGTGCCAGTCGTCATCGACGTAGCGGGAGAACAGCGGCCGGCCGATCGCCAGTTCCATGCCGCCCTTCGGGTCGATCGCCCACACCCGCACCAACCCCGAGCGGATACCGGCGGCGAGAGCGCGGAGTAGGGACCAGATGACGGAGCCCTTGCCCATGCGGGTGGCGCCGCCGATGAGCACGTGGGTGGCGAGAAGGCGGAAGCAGTACGCGGCCAGGTCCTCCCGCAGTCCCAGGGGCAGGGCGGTGAAGTCCGGGCGGGCCGGCACCGGCAGTGGAGCGACGATGCGGGTGAGCGGGTCGCGGCGGATGAACACGAGCCACACGTGCCGGGGCCGGTCCCGCAGCCGCACCCGGTCGATCAGCCGCAGCACGACGGCGAGACGGCCGGTGCGGTGCGGGGTTGGGTGGCGGCGGGTGGAGAAGACCCGGCAGTGGCGGGTGCCGAACGAGTAGGCCAGGTCGCGGGCCGCCTTCTGGTACACCTCCGGGTTCTGGCCCTTCGGCATCCGCAGCACCAGCTCGTCAGTGGCGTAGGAGCAGCGCACCGACAACAGCCGCGGCAGCACCTCCCCGCCGTCGTACTTCTTCACCAGCCCACACAGCGACATCACCTCGTGCCACTGACGCCGATACACCCACAACCGCCGCCACACCGAGACGGCCCGCAGGACAACGTGACGGTGGAACGAGTCCCGGCCCCGCCACCACCAGAAGCCGCCAGCAGCGGTAAGGACGACGGCGGCCAGGAGGTGAGGCCACCACCCGTAAGCGCGGTAGGTGTCGATGGCGAGCAGGACCAAGGCCACGAGCGGCCAGGCCCGCCAATGCCGCACCACGAACACGATGAGGCGCACCACGGCGGTGACGAGCCGGAGCAGGAGGAACAGAGCGGTGACGGTCCAGACCAGGGGCCACGGGGCGCTGATCTGGAACCGGCGGAAGTTGACCAGCGGCGCGCGCACCATCACGCCACCGCCTGACGGCTGTTGGTGTTGCGCTGCTCGATCCACGCCTCAGCGCAGACCTTGTGCACCGGCTTGCCCGCCGGGCTCCGACAAATCGCGGGCTTAGCGCAGATGACACACGGAACCGGCTCGCCGGCACCCGCACCGCGCGTCCAGTCCAGGACAACAGGCATGATGAACCTGCCCTTCCAGGCCGAGATGGGTTTTGAAGGGCAGCGGGGCGGCCGGCTTTCCTAGGGCATGGGCCGCCCCGCGCCACATCTGGTCAGTTCTTGGCGGACCCGCGAGCCCGCCGAGCCTGGTACTTCTCCTCCGGCGACGACTCCGCCAACGCCGCATACGTGGCGGCCCGCGCCTGCTCGAACTCCGCGCTCAAGATGTCGCGGTCGGCGGCCCGGTCTTCCGCGCGGGCCAGACGGATCAGCTTCGCCACCTGCTCCCGCCGCACCGGACCAGCGTTACCGGCGGCCATCAGGCGGCCTTCCCGCGCGTCTCAGCCAGGGTCTTCGGCGCCACCAACGCGGTGGCCCGGTAGGAGAACGCCAGCCGGCCATTCGAACCGACGTAAGGCGTCACGTTCAGGCCCTCGAACTCCACCCGCTCGAACGGACCCACCGGCGGCACCGGCTGGTGATCGGCCAGGATCTTGATCGCCACCTCACGCGACCGCGACCCCAACTCCGGGTCCATGTCCATCACCCGGCACTGCCACACCCGCTGCCCCGTCACCTTGTCCTTCGCCGGCGTCCGCTGACGAGTCACCTCGTTGAAGTCCTGCGCCTCAGCGATCGAGTCCGGCACGAACACCGCGCCATGCGGAAAGACCGCCTCGAACGGAACCGAGAACCGAGTACCACCACGAAGAGCCATCGCTCTCAACCTCCACGCGTCTCGAACGCTCCGTCTACTCATGTAGACCTATAGAGGACCGTAGCGGAGGTCGAGTGTGTCCACAAGTCCTCTACAGGACTCGGTTTGGCGCGAGGCGCGAGAAGCGCCGGTGCGTGAGCCGGCCAACGCACGTACAGTGAAGTAGAGGGGTTGTCCTTGAGAGGACCGACCGAGTTAGGACGGCGATGACCGACGACCTGGGCGCAAGGGCGCCCAAATACCTACAGATCGCAGCGGAGCTGCGGCGGAGTATCCGCGATGGCCAGATCAAGGTAGGCGAACGCCTGCCGGCCGAGACGGCATTGGCCGAGCGGTTCCGAGTAAGCCCGATCACTCTGCGTAACGCCATCGGCGTTCTCCGGGCAGAAGGTCTGATCGAGTCCCGACATGGTGTCGGCACGTTCGTGCGTGAAAGCCGGCGCCTTCAACGCCGCTCACGGCACCGGTATGGCCGGGCCAGAAGCGATCAGAAGCTGCTCACCGCTCATCTGCGTCACGAAATCGTGTTTGCAGGCCGGGCTCCGGTCGGAGGTGAGATCGCCGCAGCGATGGATCTGCCAGCCGGCACAGAGGTAGTGGTCCGTCGTCGGCACCTCTATGACCGAGAGACCGGTCGGCCCGAGGAGATCGGGGCGAGCTACATCCTCACCGAGGTTGCCGGCGGCACGTACCTCGAAGAGCCCAAGGTGGTGCCGAAGGCCCTGTTCCTCTGCCTCGAAGAGCTGAGCGGCAAGCGCTACACCACTGCCCGCGACCACTGGTTCTCCCGGCTACCCACCGCCGAAGAAGCAGCAGCGTTGGAGCTGCCGACGGGGGCGCCGGTGATGCAGGTGATCCACGTCGCCCGAGCGGAGGACGGCTCCCTGCTGGAAGTCTCCGAGTCGGTGTGGCCGGCGGATCGCATCGTCGTGATTGACGAGTACGAGGTGGAGCCGGAACCGGCCGAACCTGACGCTCCGTCCGAGATCTGAGGAGGCTAGGTGTCCCTCGCTGACCTTCCGCCCGGCCAGAACGCCGATCAGGTACGCAACCACTGGTGGTGGCGCCCTGGCTGGCACATCGGGCGGCGCTTCTTTGCCTTCCACATCACCTTCGACAACCAACCGGCTCTGCACGACCTGGCCGCCACGTACCGGACCGCTCTCGCTGAGATGCCCAGCCTGACCCTGATCCCGAACCAGTGGCTGCATCTCACCATGCAGGGCGTCGGCTTTACCGACGAGATTCAACCGGCTGTCCTCAGCCGGCTCGCGGAGGAGGCCCGAAACCTGCTAGCCGCTGTTCCGGCGTTTGAGGTGGAGTTCGGTTCGGCGATCGTCGCGGACGAAGCGATCGTCATGCCCGCCGAGCCTCCGCAGCCAGTGCAGGAGTTGAGGCGGCTGACGCGGACTGCGATAGGCCGCGTGTTCGGTGAGGAGCAGGTGCCCGAGAAGGCCGACAAGTTCCGGCCTCACGTCAGCATCGCCTACCTCACAGCAGACGGATCGTCAGCGCCCTACATCGAGACGGTCAGCCGGGCAAAGGTCGAGAAGGCCCGGGTGACCATCACCCATGTCGACCTCATCGAGATGCACCGCGATCAGCAGATGTATGAGTGGGAGACAGTCGAGATCTTGCCCCTCGCTTAGCCGGAGGCAGAGGCGGGAGCCCCGGGGATGCACAGTCAGCCCCGGGGCCCTGAGACTAAAAGACGATCTTGGACAGCTCAGCCAACAGCGCCGCGAGCCCTGTCAGTAGGACGCCGAAAGCGCTAACCAGCCCCGCCCGCTCGGCCGGGGACCAGGACTTCTTTTGGATATCCTTTCTGCTGGACCGAAGCTTCCGCCGCCAAACGATCGTTACCCTCATCGAACCTGCGCCTTTGCATCGTCGAAGTGCAGGTCTGGGGCGGCACCCGTGCCCTGCCAAGCTCGCCGTGCCGCCCCATCCCAAGCAGGCACTGCGCCCGCTCATGAACAGAAACGACGCGCTCTCGCGAAGGTCACACATCAGTTCGAAGGTCGCACTTTCTTGTGCGACTTTTTTTTTGGCGTTGCGGGGCGTTTTGTCATGTATGGACCGCATTTATGGGGCAAGTTTTCTTGCACATGCAAGTTGCATAACGCAAAGATGATCTAGATATTCATAGAGAATGACCATATTTGTACAAGTAATTAGCACCGAACGTCCTAGCCCGGTCAAGGCGTTCGCACACTACTGTCCGTTGTGTAACCTCCGTCACATTCCTAGTTCTCAAGGGCAATGGCAGGCGTGTTCCGTGGACCTGTTGCCCTGGAGCGGTATGCGTATCGGGGGAAGGCGTGAAGAGATGGTGTACGCCTGGGCAGATGGACCGTGAGAGGAGCCGCCGGAATCAGGAGGAGAGTGAAGGCGACCAGGCGCGAGGCGACATTGCGGCGACCCTCATCGACAGCGATGAGTCAAGGCGGTTCGCAGGGCAGCACCGGTCGGCGGCGACCGGGGTGGCGTTGTTGTGGTGCCGGCCGGGGTCGACTCTGCGCGCTGTCCGTGATCTGTTGCCGAATTGGCCTGTACTAGATCAAGCGCGTTCCGCGCGGCGCGGGCCGGGGCGCGGCAAACGGCTCCTGCGGAGCCGCCGCCCCGGCCGCCTACGGCGCCGGGGCGGAAAATCAACCGGCCCGAACCCCACGCCCCGCCCCGCGCGTCACACCTGGGTCAGTGAGGTGACCCGGTGACGAGTCCCGAAGGACGACCAGGCCCAGGCGGACACGCTTCTACCCGATGCCGGCGATCCCGAAGCAGCACGAGATCCGGCAGGCCAACCGCAGCGGACGAAGTTGCCGAACGGTTCCGCACGGTCGCTCAGGCCCAGGGTGGGGAAGGGGTGGAGGTGGGTGTGGGGGTGGTGGGGTGAGGGAGAGGGCAAAGTTGGAGCTGTGCCTCCGGCGGGGGCCAGACGACTCCAGGATGGAGTTGCCGAACGTTCCGGTGGGTGGGTGGTTGAGGTGGGATGCCATCCCGCCAGCCACCGACCCAGGCAAGCCGAGCAGACCAGGGCCAGGGCGACAAGGTCGTTCAGACAGTGGTGTGCTCCACCTTGTCACCCTGGCCCTGGTCTGCTCCACGTTGTGTGGGTCGGCGGCAGACGGGATGGCAGCTAGGGTCTAGCCCTGCTTAGGCTTCACGCCGCCATGCGGCCAAATTCACCACGTTGCTCATGGGACGCTCCTTCGGAGTCGGCTTCTCGTGGCCACCCAGACTTTTCTCACGCTGGCCACTAATCATCGATGCGATGAGATCCGAGGGCCACAATCCAGAAAGCTGAGCGACTGCATGAGGTGCGGCAAAGCCTAGACAGCGCTCCATCCAAGTTACCAGGAGCCGCGGCTTTTCGACTTCACGAGAGTCCCAGCCCGGCTCATCTCTTCCCCAACTTCGTCCAGTGGAGCTATTAGTGCGTGTGTACAACTGTCGCCGCAATGTCTCGAACCGCTCGGAATCGATAAGCCTGTTCGAGTGCAGGTGGGTGATCAATGCGCCTAGGGAAATCCCCCATTTGAGTTTCAACTCAGTCAGTGAAGCGAGCGTCACGTGGGACGGTAGCTCTACCTGAATCGCATCCGCTGGTGCAAGTAGTTCGCTGGCGAATAAACTCGCTTGCTCTTCCGACTGCTCATTAACGCCTTGTGCATGAAGCGTGACATGACCAATCTCATGGGCGACGGTCCAACGTACTCGCTCCCAAGAATGATTGGCACGAATTACCGTTACCGGTCTATCCCCATGTTGTCCTACGCGGGCCGAATATCCGAGATGCTTCTCGGTAACCGCTTCATAGTCCGCTTCATCGGGATCATGAAGAGCCACAGGCCTGGTGCTGCCACGCATCACTACGGGCACCCCGGCTCTCTCAGCTAGATGCGTTAGGTGCGGGATGGGCTGGTCATCTCCCACTCCTAGGCTCCTGCGCACCTCCGATGCTGCCTGAGCCGCCGGGGTGGTCGAAGGCATTGAGGGTATCTTCACGGGCGGAAGTCGATGATGGTCGTCCAGCCATTCGAGCACTTCGCCCACGCTCCTCGCAAATTCTGCGAGGTAAGACTTCTCTTTCTTTGGCGTAGCCACAGGCGCTCGAAACAGCAGATCCTCCGGCGCTAGTGCAGCCGGAGGCGTTTGCTGGAAATATTTCTCAGGAAAGTCGAGTAGTTGACTTACTTCCGCTAGTTGCGCCGGATGAAGGTATGACTTTTCCGCATATTCTAGGCGGGTCTGCTTGGAAGCAGGCCAGCCGATTTTAGCGGCGACGTCGGACGACTTCATGCGGCGAAGGATACGGGCGGCGCGAACGCGATCACCGTACACGGTAATTAGCATGACCTGTCACCGACGATTCTTTCATTTAATAGGAAATTTATGCTGGTTCGTCGCCGGTTCCTTCGTTGGGGAAAAGGTCGTCGAAGTCCAGGTTGATGGCCGGCTTGCTCGACTTCTTGGCGTAGAGATCGGGCGAGCCAATAGGGATGGGAAGGCGTCCGAAAACGCGAGGGGCGTCCACTTCCTTCTCCAAGGCGCCGAGCCAAGCTTTGCGGAGTGACTGAGTTCGAGGATCCGCATCCCAGAGCACTGTTGGCTCCCATGACGCGGCAAGCCAGTCCGTCCCGAAGAGGGTGGTCTCCTCGGGGTGCGTGATAGGGGCCAGGAGCGTGTCGGGGTTGGTGACCGAGACCAGCTCCCGCTTCTTGCTGCGCTTCCGCGGATGCTTGCGAACCCGGATCGGGACCTCCCGCGGGTCGTACAGCACGACGGAGCAGTTGCCCCCTTCGTGGGCCTCCAAGCCTGAGCCCGCGAACTCCGGCTGCGTCGTGTGCCAGAGCACGAGGTTCCGGACGTTGGTCGCCAGCACCACGCCGCGCAGCTCCTGGGGCTGGAACTTGGCGGCGCTCTGCGCGTAGGTCTCCTGGATCGCTGCATCCAACGCTGCCGTCACGTAGAGCAAGCCTTCGCTGTTCCGCTCCTCGATCTCGACCAAGACCTCGCGGATTCGGGGGTGTAGTTCCACGCATGAAATTTTGCGGGTCGATAGCTCCACTTGCAACGAGGTGGCCGCGCGACACGCCGACGTTGTTGGTGTTCAGGGAGGTGATTAGGGCTGATTGCATCCTTTGAGGCATTAGATCACTTGTTCGGAAGGGAGGGGTTGATCATGAAGATACCTCAGGATGGCAGCCTTGGCCACGCCCGAAAAGAACCATATGCGGGATAGTGGCGAGATGACTGAGTAGGGCTCAAGGTGCCTGGCGAGATCGCAAGGCACTGGCTGCTGTCGGCGCCACTTCTATACGTGGCTGTACAGCCATTCGTACAGCCAAGCCGATCGACGAACGCCGGCCGAGGGCGACGGAAGTCGACACGACGAGCAGGTCAGCAGCAGTCATCGACGCTGGCCGACATGAGGCTTGATCTTTGCAAGGCAGGGGTTAGGGGTTCGAGTCCCCTGGGCTCCACCAGCACGTTCCTCGGCTGATCTCGGTCCGAGTGCAGCCAAGCGGTCACGCTGTCCTCTCCTCACCGGGGCTCGGGTCGATGGCAGCAGAGGCAGCCTGACGAGCCCGCGCAGGCAGGACGTGCCAGTAGGTGTCGGCCGTCATCCGGATCGTGGAGTGCCCGAGCAGCTGACCCTGATCCCGAACCAATGGCTGCACCTCACCATGCAGGGCATCGGCTCCATGACCGTCGCGGACGAAGCGATCGTCATGCTCTGCCGAGTGTTCGGAGCACCGCGGACGGATTCAGCGCCCTACATCGAGACGGTTAGCCGCGTCGAGGCCGAGAAGGTCCGTGTGACGATCACCCATGTCGACCTCATCGAGACGCACCGCGATCGGCAGATGTACGAGTGGCAGACGGTCGAGGGGCTTCCACTGAGCCAGGCGGGTTGATCAGGTAGAACGATGCCGCGAGTAGGTCGCTTGCTCTGCGGCCTACTCCATGCGGCGGGCCGGAGAGGTGAGCGACCTCTCCGGCCCTGTGCTTAGAGAAAGATCTTCGCGACTTCGGCCAACAGGGCGGCAAGTCCAGCCAACAAGGCAGTCAGAGCACCGAGAATGGCCACCCATTCAGTCGCTGACCAGGTCTTTCTGGGTACATCCTTCCGCTTCTCCCGAGACTTTTTGCGTCGGACGTTCGTTACGCTCATCGAGCCTGCGCCTTTGCATGGTCGAAGTTGCAGGTGTGGGGCGGCACTGGTGCCCTAGGAAGTCGCCGTGCCGCCCCATCCCAAGCAGGCGCTCTGCCTGCTCTCTCCTCAGAACGACTTGGATGGTCGAAAGTGACCTCCACTCGTGGACATCTCAAAAATTTGTGCGACGCCAAAGGTGTGCCGCCGGATAATTTATACACGCATGGCCTGTTTTAAACACTCAAACCTTTTTGCACGTGCAATTTGCATCCTGCAAAGATGATCTAGCTGTTTGGGACGAATTGATATGGGATAGCCACCTTCTGCCGTCCGCCCACTGCCGGGACCAGCTTCGATCCGTGAACGGGTCGTTCCGGCTGGCGGCGAATAGCAGCGGCACATTCCCGACGGTCATGACTGCCTGGATCGTTCACACCCCGGCGACCGGGCCCGGGAGCCGCTCTGAGTCGCCGGCGATTGCTATTCTCGCGGCCACGATCGCTTTGGGGAGCATGGATGAACACGGTGGTACGTGAGGCCGCAAGCCTGCTGATCGGTTTGACCGGCATCGTGCTGCTGGCCATCGGGCTCAACCAGGTCATCGACATTGGTAGCTGCGTTTCCGGCGGCTCGTACGAGGTCGCACGTCCTTGCCCCGAAGGCTCGGACACCCTGTTCTGGCTGTCCTTCGCCGGTGCGATCATGTGGATCGCGGGCATGCTGGTGAGCACGCGGATCTTCACACCGGGTGCCGGACAGGTGCTGTGGGTCGTCGGCTTCGCCGGTGGCGGCGCCGCCATGCTCATCAAGGCGTTCACCCAGTCGTCGCTGCCACCGGACGCGAAGCTCGGCACCACCATCGCCGGCGCGACATTCCTGGCCAACGGCCTGGTCCTCGGCGTCGTCGGCATCGTGCAGCTGGTCAACCGACGGCGCCGCCCAGCGCCGCCGGAGAAGCGCGCGACCAGCGGCACGCGACGCTCGGATCCGTGGACCCGGCTGAAGGGGCTCAACGATCTGCGCAGCACCGGGGCCCTGACTCGCGCCGAGTACGACGTCCTCAAGGCCGAGCTCGACGGATCGCCAGCCGACGGCAACCGCTTCACCGTGATCCGGCAGCTGGCCGCGAAGCGGAACGCGGGGGCGCTGAGCACCGAGCAATTCGAGGCCGCGAAAGGCCGCGTCATGCGGGGTGAGCAGGCGTAGTCGGCTCCGCCCGGGAAACCGGACCTCGATCTGCGTGACTGATGGGCACAAGCGCATCAGTCTTCCCTGATCACTGTCCGTGAGCTGGGGGCCCTCACAGCAGCAGACAATTGCGGCGGACAGCATCAGCACGGCGATCTGTCCGCATCACGATGATCTGTCACTGCACCCGGCATCAAGGGTTCGAGTCTCGTGGACTCCACTCTTCGGCGGGTCAGCGGATGACCGTAGACGAATCGCGAGCCTGCGGCAGCATCGTCCGCCAGGACTACGCGCCGAGCTAGCTACATCAGCGGTGCCGGCCATGGAGGGGGCATCACGTTCCGTAGCGGAGCCGACGGCACGTCGACGAGGTCGAATCCACCTGGCGGCAGGTGGTCCCTTGATAGGTAAGCCATGACTTGCCTATGGTGGTCGACGTGGGTGATCTGTACCAGGCGCTGGCCGACCACACCCGCCGCCTGATCCTCGACGAGCTGACCGAGCGCGACGGTCAGACGCTGTTCGAGATCTGCGGCCGGTTGGCCACCAAGCACCAGGTCGGCTCGTCCCGGCAGGCGATCTCCCAGCACCTCGACGTGCTGGAGGCCGCCGGCCTGATCGTCACGCGCCGGCAGGGCCGGTACAAGTTCCACCACCTCGACACCCGGCCGCTGCGCGCCATCACCGAGCGGTGGCTCAGGCCCGAACCCAACCGGGAGACCCCATGAGAATCAACCTGACCAGCGTGTACGTCGACGACCAGGAGAAGGCTCTGCGCTTCTACACCGACGTGCTGGGCTTCCTGAAGAAGACGGACGTGCCGACCGGCGAGCACCGCTGGCTGACCGTCGTCTCGCCGGACGCTCCCGACGGGGTCGAGCTGCTGCTGGAACCGGAGGCCCACCCGGCCGCCAAGGCGTTCAAGGAGGCCCTGGCGGCCGACGGCATTCCCTTCACCCAGTTCGCGGTGGACGACGCGGCGGCCGAGCACGAGCGGCTGCGACAGCTCGGTGTGCTGTTCACGCAGGAGCCGGTGGACATGGGGCCGGTGGTGACCGCCGTCTTCGACGACACCTGCGGCAACCTCATCCAGATCGCCCAGTACCGGTAGCGGGCGAGCGGTCAGCCCAGCCGGTCGAGGAGGTCGCGGCTGCGGGTCACCACCAGCGCGGTCGCCTCCGCGTCGTACGACGGGAGCGAGCTGTCGGTGAACAGGTGCCGGTCACCGGGGTAGACGAACAGCTCTCCCCGGTCCGGGCCGACGATCGAGACCAGTTCGCGGGCGGCATCGACGTCACCCTCCAGCCCGAAGAACGGGTCCCGCTCCATGCCGTGCACCTGCACCGCCACGCCGTCGGGCCAGGGGCCGATCGCCCATTCACCGGTGACCGGCAGGCAGGCTTCGTAGAGCAGGGCGGCCCGCGCGCCGGGCCGGGTCTGGGCGAGCCGTTGGGCGATGGCGGCGCCCCAGGAGACGCCGGCGTGGACCAGGTCGGGGCGCAGGTCCGCGGCGACCCGGTCGGCACGCTGGTCGAGGACGTCCCTCCCGATGCGTTTGACCAGCGCCGAGCCCTCCTCGACGCTGGCCGGACGCTCGCCGTCGAAGAGGTCGGGGAGGTGCACGGTGTGCCCGCCGTCGCCGAGGGCGTCGGCGAGGGCGCGTACGCCGTCGGTGAGCCCTTGCAGGTGGTGGAAGAGGAGGATCTCGGCCATCTCTAGACTCCCAATTGTCGGACCGGAATCATCGAACGAACCAGAATATTAGAACGGTCGAGAAATGTCGGTCAATAAGCGGGTCCCGGACTACGACCTCGACGACCTGCTCGTGGTCACCGCGCCCGAGCAGTTGCGTGCGCTCGCCGACCCCCTGCGCGGCACCCTGCTGGAGCTGCTGCTGGAGCGTGCGGCCACGGTCAACGAGCTGGCCCGCGCCGTCGACCGGCCGAAGAGCAGCGTGGCCTACCACGTGAACCAGCTCGTCGACGCCGGGCTGCTGCGGGTGGTGCGTACCCGCCGGGTCCGGGCCATCGAGGAACGCTTCTACGGCCGGGTCGCGCGCACGTTCTACGTCGGCGTGCTCAACCGGCCCGAGGACAAGCAGGTCGTCGCCCGGATCAACGGGTTGGCCGAGGCCGCGGCGGAGGCCGCCGCCGCGCACGCCGCCGACGAGCTGCGGTGCACGCTGGTGCACGCGCGCATCCCGATCGAGGACGTGCGGGAGTTCTGGGCGGAGGTGCAGGCGCTGGCCCGACGGTTCGCCCAGATCCCCCGCGCCGGTGACCAGGTCTACGGCTTCGCCGCCGGCCTCTACCCCACCGACGCACCCACCCTCCCTGACCCGGACCACCCCGCCGACTGACTGCGGTGATCATGAAGTTGGCGGCGGTGAAACGGACGAAACGTGCGGCCAACTTCATGATCACCGCAGTGCGGCGGGGCCGGGACGGGACGGGGAGCGGGGCAGGCTAGCGTCGCAGCGTGAGCAACGGATCCCCGCGTGTCCTGCCGGCCGGCAGCGGCATCGACGAGGCCGCCGCCGTCCTACGCGCCGGCGGGCTGGTCGCGTTCCCCACCGAGACGGTCTACGGGCTGGGCGCGAACGCACTCGACGCCCGGGCCGCGGCGCGGATCTTCGAGGCGAAGGCGCGGCCCAGCTTCGACCCGCTGATCAGCCACCTGGCCGACGCCGCCGACCTGCCCGCGCTGGTCGGTGCCGTGCCGCCGGCCGTGGACGCGCTGGTGCGGCGGTTCTGGCCGGGTCCGCTCACGCTGATCGTGGACCGGCCGGCGACCATTCCGCCGATCGTCACGTCCGGCCTGGACACGATGGCCGTCCGGGTGCCCGACGAGCCGGCCGCCCGGGCGCTGATCGCCGCCGCCGGCGTGCCGGTGGCCGCGCCGAGCGCCAACCGGTTCGGCCAGCTCAGCCCCACCCGGGCCGAGCACGTGGTGGCCGGGCTGGGCGGCGCGGTGGACGTGGTGCTCGACGGCGGGCCCACCCGCTGCGGCATCGAGTCGACGATCGTGGACGCCCGGGGCGAGCGGCCGGTGGTGCTGCGGTTGGGCGCGCTGCCGGTCGAGGCGCTGGTCGAGGCCGTCGGGCCGGTCGAGATCCGCCAGGGCAGCTCCGGTCAGCCGGTCGCGCCCGGGACGCTGGCCGCGCACTACGCCCCGCGTACCCCGTTGCGGTTGGGTGCGGCGGACGCGCGCGACGGCGGCCGGCGGGGATTCCTGGCCTTCCGGGAGCCACCGGCGGACGGCGACTGGGCGGCGGTGGAGGTGCTGTCGCCGGCGGGAGACCTGACGGCTGCCGCCGCGCGGCTCTTCGACGCGTTGCACCGGCTCGACGCGGCCGGGGTGACCGAGATCGTCGCCGAGCCGGTGCCCGACGAAGGGGTCGGGCGGGCGATCAACGACCGGCTGCGCCGGGCTGCCGCCACCTGGCAATAGGGCCCCGTCAGGACGAGCCGGGCTGCGGCAGGCGGTCCACCAGCCGGGTCAGCGCGCCGTTGGCGAACGTCGCGCCGAGCGCCGAACCGGTGGCGATGGTCCAGCCCACCGGGCCCAGCGGGGTGCAGCCGAAGAACTGGCTGACCCCGGGCGTCTGCACCACCAGGACCAGCACGCCGACGGACGCGGCGGTGGCGGCCAGCACGGTCGGGCTGGTGCCGCCGGCCAGCACGGTCTGGCCGAGCTGGGTGCCGATCAGCGAGGCGAGCGCGACCGTACCGGCCCGGCGTCGCGTGCCGGTCCACCGGGCCAGCGTCCAGCCGGCGGTCGCGCCCAGCGTGGTAGCCGCCGCGCGCAGCCCGATCTCCCGGGTCATGGTGGCGCCGAGCGACGAGTCGGGGCCCTCCCGCAGCAGGTGGTCGGCGCGGTCGTCGGCCGGTGGCCGGACCGCGATGGCGAGCGCCGGCGCCAGGTCGGTGAGCAGGTTGACCAGCAGCAGTTGCCGCCCGTTCAGCGCGGACCGGCCGGTCGAGGCGGCGGTCAGCACACTGAACGCGATCTCGCCGAGGTTGCCGCCGACCAGGATGCTCAGCGCGTGCCGGACGGACGACCACATGGCCCGCCCCTCGACCAGCGTGGCGATTATCGTCTCCAGCCGATCGTCGGTGACCACCAGGTCGGCGGCGGCGCGGGCGGCCGGGGTGCCCCGCTGGCCGAGCGCGATGCCCACGTCGGCCAGCCGGATCGCCGGGGCGTCGTTGGCGCCGTCGCCGGTCATCGCCACGGTCCGGCCCCGCTGCTGCAACGCCTGGATGATCCGGACCTTGTGCGCGGGGGTGCAGCGGGCCACCACGTCGGTGGCCATCAGCCGCTCGGCGAGCGCGCCGTCGTCGAGCCGGTCCAGGTCGGTCGCGGTCACCACCCGCTGTTGACCGTGGTCGGGGCTGATGGTGGCCGCGATCGCCTCGGCGGTGGCCGGATGGTCGCCGGTGATCATGACGGTGTGCACGCCGGCCGCCCGGATACGCTCCACCGCCGGCCGGGCGCTCTCCCGCACCCCGTCCGCCAGCGTCAGGAAACCCACGAACACCAGGCCGTCGACCTGCTCGTCGGTGACCGCGTCGGTGGACACCCGACACTCGGCCACGGCGAGGATGCGGTGCCCGGCGCCGGCCCGGTCGGCCAGCATGGCCTGCACCTCGTCCCGGCCGGCCGGGTCCAACGGCCGGTCACCGGTGGCGGTCCGCCGGGACGCGCAGCGCGGCAGCACCGACTCGGGCGCGCCCTTCACGCTGAGCAGCGACCCGTCGGCGGTGCGACCGACCGCGGCGCTGTACCCCCGGGACGGCTCGAACGGCAGCCCACCGGTCGCGGTCCACTCCGCCGCGCCGGTGCGCTCGGTCACCCCGGCCGCGTTCGCGCCCCGGCGTACCGCGCGGTCGGTCTGTTGCGGCAACTCGTCCGGGTCGGCCGCGGCCGGAGTGGCCCGCAGTGCCGCGGCCAGCGTCGACCGGAGCGGCTCGTCGTCGAGGCGGTCCGCCGGGGCGTACCGGTCGTCGCCGGTGCCCACGCCGGCCAACAGCAGCTTCCCCTCGGTCAGCGTGCCGGTCTTGTCGAAGCAGAGCACGTCGACCCGGCCCAGCGCCTCGATCGTGCGCGGGTTGCGGACCAGCGCGCCGTGCGCGGCCAGCCGCCGCGCCGCCGCCAACTGCGCGGCGCTGACCAGGAACGGCAGCCCCTCCGGCACCGACGCCACGGCCAGGTTCGCGGCGGTCGCCGCCGTCTCGGCCAGGGGTACGCCCCGGAGCAGTCCCGCCCCGGCCACCGCGATCGCCGAGCCGGCCGCCAGCGGTACGGCGCTCTTCGTCAGCTTCCCCAGCCGCGCCTCCACGCCGCTGACCGGCGGGGCCTGCCGGGCCAACGTCAGGCTCCGCCCCGACTCGGTCTCCGCGCCGGTGGCCACCACCACGGCGGTGCCGTGCCCGGCGGCCACCGTGGTGCCCTCGAACAGCATCGAGTGCCGCTCGGCGATCGCCGCCGCGACCACCGGGTCGGGGCTCTTCGCCACCGGCAGCGACTCGCCGGTCAGCGACGACTCGTCGGCCTCCAGGCCGTCACTCGTCAGCACCCGGCAGTCGGCCGGTACGGCGTCCCCGGAGGAGATGCTCACCACGTCGCCCGGCACCAGGTCCTCGGCGGGCACCACCCGTTCCGCGCCGTCGCGTCGTACCCGGGCGGTGACCGCCGAGCGGGACAGCAGCTCGGCCAGCGACCGTTCGGTGTTGCGCTGGTGCACGGCGCCGATCAGCGCGGAACCGCCGACCAGACCGCCGACCAGCGCCGCGTCGACGAGGGAGCCGAACGCGGCGGAGAGCACCGCGCCGGCGGCCAGCACCGGGGTGAGCGGGTTGGACAGCTCGTCGACGAACGCGCGGAGCAGCCCGGCCGGCCCGTGGCCGTCGCCGGGACCGGCACCCCGCCGACGGTCCGCCTCCTCGTCGGTCAGCCCGCCGGAGTGCGTGCCGAGCTGGTCGAGGACGGTCTCCACCGGCATGAGATGCCAGGCGGTGAGCGCGGGCACCGGGGTACCGGTGCGGTCCGGCAGCCGGTGCGCCCGGAACACGCCGTGCGCGAACGCGACCGCGGCGGCGCCGTTCACCGCCGCCATGGTCCGGCCGGGCAGTTGCCGCCGGTCGGCGGTGAACGCGCCGAGCGCGCCGAGCCCGCTGCCGGCCATGGCGATCCGGATGTTCTGCCGGGCCATCCGGCGGGCCACCCCGGCGGCGTCGACGAGCAGGGCCGGGACGCGCAGGTCGTCGCCGACCAGCAGGTGCGCGCCCCACGGGGGCAGGTCGTCGGGCGCGGCCACGCCGAGACCGCAGTCGGCAGCCGCGAGCGCCGACCGCTCGCCGGAGACCACCAGCACCACCGCGCCCTCGCGTTGCAGGTCGCGTACCGCGTCGGCGAGCCGGGTCCCACCCGGTACGCGACGGTCGCCCACGTCGTACCGGCCGTCCTCGGCACCACCGATCACGAGCCGGAACCCGGCCTGGCGGGTGGCGGACACCAGCGCGTCCACCCCGGGGGCGGGCTCCGCCTCGACCCGCAGTACGGCGGCGAGCCGACCGTCCCGGGCCAGCCCGAGCAGCCGTCCGCCGTCGGCACGCAACCGCTCGCTGTCCGGAGTGTCGCCGGGGTCTTCGGCGGCCAGCCGGTCCAGGGGTCCGATCTGCCAGCCGTCGTCGGCACGTACCGCGTTCGGGTCGGCCGGGTCGAAGAGGGCGAACGCCCGGGCGGCCACCTGGCCGGTGTCGGCGCCGGGCAGCGGCGCCAGGTCGGCCAGCACGCCCCGGTCCGAGCCGAGCACCGCCGCGTCCAGCAGCACCGTGTCGATCCGGTCCAGCTCGCGCAGCACGCTGCGGTCCATCGCGATCACGCCACGCCGGGCCAGCATCCGGCCGAGCTGCGCCGCGTACCCCTCGCGACCGCTGCCGGGCGCCTTGGACAGCGCGGAGAGCGCCAGCGCGGCGGCCCGCTTGCCGCCGGCGAACGGGACCGCCGCCGCGCCGGTCGCCGCGCCCGCCGCAAGCATCCGCTGGACGTAGCGCTCGGCCTGGCCGTCCGGGACCGGGCAGGGACGCTCACCGTCCGGCACCCGGGCGACCGCCCGGTCCGGGTCGCCGGTCAGCCGCGGTTCGGCGCGGCTCCAGGCGGCGAGCTGGGCGCGCGCCTCACCCCACTGCACCACCCGCTGCGCGCCGTCGAGCACGATGCCGGCCCACCCTCCGGTGAGGCCCTGCACCACCGCCTCGGCCAGCGGGAAGAACACCTCGGCGCGGGGGTCGGCGCGAAGACCCCGGTCGGCCAGCGCGTGCAGCTTCGGGTGCAGGTCGACCGCGTTCAGCAGTCCCGCGACCTCCCCGGGGACCGGGGTGAACGGCAGGATCCGGGTGGCCGCCGAGATGGTCAGGCCGAGCGCGTCGGAAGCCAGCGCGCCGAGCGTACGAGGGGTACGGGGCCCTTCCTCGGGCGGATGCGGCGGCGGGATCTCCGGGTCCGGCTCGTACGGGCAGGTGTGCTCGGCGCGCGCCACCGTGTCGATCAGGTCCCGCAGCTTCGGCCTCGGCTCCCGGGTCGCCACCACCACCCGGCCGGACGGCGCGTTCACCCGCGCCCAGGCCACGCCGGGCACCGCCTCCAGCGCCGCCTCGACCTGCCGGGCCAGCCGGTCCCCGCCGTCCTGACAGACACCGTGCACCTCGATGTGGTGCCGGCCGTCGGCGGACCACACCCGACGGCGGGTCAGCCCGGCCACCCGGGCCAGCCGGGTGGCGGCCGTGCCGACCGCGCCCGCCGCCTCGGTCACCCCGGTCGGCACGGCGGCTCCGGGCAGGACCGAACCGACGGTACGGGCGACCCGCGCGACCGCGTCCGGTACGGCGGCCGGAGCCAGCAGGAGACCGGCGAAGCCGTACGCCATCTCGCCTCCCGGACTCGTCCCGGCGGCCCGACTTCCCGGCGCGACGTCCGTTATGCCCTCCCGGAGGGGGAAGTTTCCCCCACCGCCCGGGGCATGGACGACGGGGGTGGTGGAATGCCGATCGGGTCGATGCCGTCGTCGCAACCGGGGAGGCTGGGATGAGCACACTGACCCGACATCTGAGCGGATCGCGGGAGATGGTCCGGGCGTACAGCCGGCGGGTGGACGTGCCGCTGCTGGGTGAGGTGGCGGTGCCCCCGCCGGACAAGCTGGCCTACTACGCCGGCATCGGGGTGCTCACCGCGTTGCAGGTCATCGAGTGGCCGCTGGCCCTGGTCATCACCGCCGGGCACGTCCTGGCCGACCAGCACTTCTCCGGCCTGGTGAAGGGCGTGGGCGAGGCGCTGGAGACCGCCTGACGAGACCGAGCCCACAGTTGACCTCAACCACGGTTGAGGTCACAGGCTGGGTACATGACGATCGCCGCCACCGCCGCAGCGGAGGACCGGGACCTCTGGTCACCACGTCTGCGGGCGATGACCGTGGGCAGCGTCGCCCTGGTGTCGTTGCTGGCGTTCGAGGCGCTCGCGGTGGGCACCGCCATGCCGACGGTCGCGCGCAGCCTGAACGGGCTCGGCCTGTACGCGCTGGCCTTCGGCGGCCCGTTCGCCTCCGGCGTGGTGGCGATGGTGGCATCCGGCATCTGGTGCGACGCGCGCGGACCCCGGCCGGCGATGTGGCACGGGGTCGCCTGGTTCGTCACCGGGCTGGCGGTGGCGGGCGCCGCCACCAGCATGGGGACGCTTGTCGTCGGGCGGGTGGTGCAGGGCTTCGGCTCCGGTCTGCTCTCCGTGGCGCTCTACGTGATCGTCGGGCACGCGTACCCGGAGCGGCTGCGGCGGCGGATGTTCGCCGCCTTCGCGGCGGCCTGGGTGGTGCCGTCGCTCGTCGGTCCGGCGTTGGCCGGCCTGATCGTCGAGCACCTGGGCTGGCGCTGGGTGTTCCTCGCGGTGCCGGCGGTCGCGGTGCCGGCGGTGCTGCTGATCCAGCCGGGGCTGCGGACGCTGGCCGGCGTCGTGCCGACCCGGCCGCCGGTCGGCGCGCTGGCCCGGGTGGGTTGGGCCTGCGGCGCCGGGGCGAGCGCCGCGCTGCTGCACTACGGGGGGCAGCAGCGCGGCGCGTACGCCGTCGGCCTGATCGGCGTGGCGCTGGCCGGGATGCTCGCCTGCGTACCCCGGTTGCTGCCGCCCGGGTTCCTGCGGGCGGCGCGCGGGCTGCCGACGGTGATCGGCCTGCGCGGGCTGGCGTCGGCGGCGTTCGTCGGCGCGGAGGTGGTGATCCCGCTGATGCTCTCCCGGGAACGCGGGTTCACGCCCACCGGTGCCGGGTTGGTGCTCACCGTCGGGGCGCTCTCCTGGTCGGTGGGCTCCTGGTTCCAGGGGCGGATCGCCGCGCCCCGGTCCGCCGCCAGCCTGCCCCGGGCCGGGCTGGCCTGCATCGCGGTCGGTACAGCGGGTGTCGCGTCGGCGCTGCTGCCGGCAGTTCCGGTGGCGCTCGCGGTGTCCGCCTGGGCGGTCGCCGGCCTCGGCATGGGGCTGCTCTATCCCTCGTTGTCGGTGCTCACGCTGGAGCTGTCCGCCCCGGCCGAGCAGGGCCGGAACTCCTCGGCGCTGCAACTGGGCGACTCGCTGGCGGCGGCCACCGTGTTGGCGCTGACCGGGGCGGTGCTGGCCGCCGGTTCGTCGCCCGGCCCGGCCAGCTACGCGGCCACGCTCGCCGTCGCGGCCGGCTGCGGCCTGCTCGGTCTGGTGCTCGCGGGACGGGTGACCCCGTCGGCAGCGGGCTGACCGGACCCGTACGGGGGAACGGGGCGAAGACGAGAGCCGGTCGCGTCCGCCGTCGACCTACCGTGAGCCCATGCTGGTCTTTGTCGCCACCGTGGTGCTCTACGTCTTCGGCTTCGTCTTCCTCTACGGCGTGATCCGGGTCGGGGTCCGGCACGGCATCCAGGACGCCGAGGCGAACCGCCCGGAGCCGCTGCAACGCCGCCAGCTCACCGAGGTGTAAGGAGGGGCCCCCTGTTAACGGATCCTGCATAGCAAGGGGCC
Source organism: Micromonospora sp. NPDC049201 (assembly GCF_055586805.1). NCBI lineage: Bacteria > Bacillati > Actinomycetota > Actinomycetes > Micromonosporales > Micromonosporaceae > Micromonospora > Micromonospora sp. NPDC049201. The sequence goes on from NZ_JBVJHM010000008.1 coordinate 25,458, forward strand.
CCGCTTAACACGCTGGCGAGCGGATTCTCCGCACAGGTGCGAGGATCGCACCCGTGATGGGGACGCTGAAGACCGAGCCGGCCCGCCTCCGGCTGGACCTGCTGGCTCCGCCGGTCGCCGCGGCGGTGGAGCGGTGGCCGGACGAGGCACCTGTCGACGTGGCCGAGGTGCTGGTCGCCCCGATCGACGCCGAGTTGGCCGACACCGCGGCCTTCTGCGCGGCGTACGAGGTGGAGCTGGCGGAGTCGGCCAACTGCGTGGTGGTCGCCGGCAAGCGTGGCGGCGAGACCCGGTACGCCGCCTGCATCGTGCTCGCCACCACCCGCGCCGACGTGAACGGCGTGGTCCGCAAGCTGCTCGACGTCCGCAAGGCGAGCTTCGCGCCGATGGCCGAGGCGGTGGAGCTGACCGGGATGGAGTACGGCGGGATCACCCCGATCGGGCTGCCCGAGGAGTGGCCGATCCTGGTCGACGCGCGGGTGATCGCCACGCCGCACGTGATCATCGGATCGGGCGTACGCCACAGCAAGATCGCCCTGCCCGGGCCGGCGCTCGGCGCGCTGCCCGGGGCGCAGGTGGTGGACGGGCTGGCCCGACCGGCCTAGCCGCTCACTGGCATCGATCTTGTTCCACGTGAAACATCACCCGGCCGCCTCACGCTGCTCGACCTCGCGCAACGCGGCGAGCAGCGTCTCCGGCTCCTGGGCGCCGGTGACCGCGTACTTCCCGGCCAGCACGAAGGTCGGCACGCTGGAGACGCCGAGCTGGTGCGCGGCGCTCAGCTCGGCGGCCACCTCGCGGCGACCGAGGTTCGACGTCAGGTAGCGGCGCGCCTCGGTCTCGTCCAGCCCGACCTCACCGGCGAGCGTGACGAGCACGTCGATCGAGCCGACGTCGAGGCCGTCGAAGAAGTGCGCCCGGTAGAGCCGCTCGACCGTCTCGGCGGCCCGACCGTGCTCGGTGGCGAACCGCACCAGCCGGTGCGCGTCGAACGTGTTCGCCGCCACCGCGCGGTCGAACCGCAGGTCGAGCCCCGCGCCGGCGGCGACGCCGGAGACGTGGGCGGCCATGCCCTCGGCCTTGTCCCGGCCGCCGAACTTGTCGCCCAGCGCGTCCAGCAGCGGCTTCGGCTCGGTGACCGGCGTCGGGTCGAGCTGGAACGGCCGGAACCGGACGGTCACCTCGCCGTCGTACGAGTCGAGGGCCTGTTCGAGTCGGCGCTTGCCGATCCAGCACCAGGGGCAGACGACGTCGGCGTAGATCTCGATCTCCATGACCAGCGACAACCCGCCGGTCAGGCGATCTGTTCCCGGACCTGCCGCTTCAGTCGGGCCAGGATGGCCGTGCCGCCGCGCACCCGGAGCGGGCTGATCGCCTGGGCCAGGCCCATCCGTTGGTAGAGGTCGTCCGGTACGGCCAGCACCTGCTCGGCGCTCGCCCCGGCCAGCCCGTCGGCGAGGATGCCGGCGAACGCCCGGGTGGTCGGCGCCTCCGGCGGGCAGTCGAAGACCGTGTTCACCGTGCGGTCCGGGGTCACCTCGGCGCGCAGGAAGAACGCGGTCTGGCACTCCGGGACCTGCTCCAGCTCCTCCCGGTCGACTCCCTCCGGCAGGGGCGGGATCACGTCGGCGAACTCCAGCAGCATCTCCAACACGACGTCGCGCGGGGCGGCGGCGAACTCGTCGACGATCTCGGCCAGCTTGGTCGGCATCTCGGGCATGGGTCGAGGCTATCCGCCCGCCTGGTGGTGAGAAGGGGCCCCTTCTCTACCAGAGGCGTTAAGAAGGGGCCCCGCCTTTCACGCGTTTGGGGCGGCTTCGCTGATGTCGCTCAGGGCCGACTGGGGGTCTAGCTGCATGGCTAGGTCGCCCAGGGAGACGATGCCGACCAGTTTTCGGTCGCTGTCACACACCAAGACGCGCCGGATGTTGCGCTCGCGCATCAGCGCCGCCGCCTCGTTCGCGGTGCAGTGCTGCTCGATCATGACGACCTCGCGGGTGATGATCGAGCCGATCGTGGTGGTGCCCGGATCGGCGCGCTCGGCCACGGCGCGTACCACGATGTCGCGGTCGGTCAGCATGCCGGCGAGCGTGGCGCCGTCGGTCACCACCACGTCGCCGATGTCCGACTCCTTCATCACCCGGGCCGCCTCGTCCAACGGGGTCTCTGCGGGAAGATAGACGACCTGCTTGGTCATCACGTCACTGACGCGGTACATGAGAGCCTCCGAAACGCCTCGGTCGATCCAATTGCGGTACCCGGTGGCAGGATCGCTACACCCGGTTGCGGCGCGTCGCGCCCAACTCGTCGCACAGGCGCTCGACGACCACCTCCACCGCCAGTTCGGTGCGCTCACCGGTGGCCCGGTCACGCAGTTCGGCGTACCCGTCGGCCAGCCGGCGGCCGAGCACGACGGCGCGCGGGATGCCGATCAGCTCGGCGTCGGTGAACTTCACCCCGGCGGAGACGGTGGCCCGGTCGTCGACGAGCACCCGCAGGCCGGCGTCGGCCAGCCGCCCGCCGAGGGCGAGCGCCGCGTCGAGCTGCGGCCCCTTCCCGGCCACCACCAGGTGTACGTCGCACGGCGCGACAGCAGCCGGCCAGACCAGCCCTCGGTCGTCGTGGTGCTGCTCGGCCACAGCGGCGACCGCCCGGGACACGCCGATGCCGTAGCAGCCCATGACGGGCCGGACCGGCCTGCCCTCGCGGCCGAGCACGTCCACCGCGAACACGTCGGTGTACCGGCGGCCGAGTTGGAAGACGTGCCCCACCTCGATGCCGCGCCGCATGGTCAGCTCACCGTCGGCACAGGACGGGCAGGGGTCGCCGGGCCGCACCTCGGCCGCCTCGATGGTGCCGTCGGGCACGAAGTCGCGCCCGCACACCACGTCGGTGGCGTGCCGCCCCGGCTCGTTGGCCCCGGTCAGCCACGTGGTGCCGGCGGCCACCCGGGGGTCGACCAGGTAACGGATGCCGTGCTTGGCCAGGATCTGCGGCCCCAGGTAGCCCCGGACCAGCTCCGGATGCGCGGCCCAGTCGTCGAACACGGTCACGGTGGCCGGGGCCAGCACCGCCCCGACCCGTCTCAGGTCCACCTCGCGGTCTCCGGGCAGGCCGACGACCAGCAGCTCGGCCCGCTCGGCACCGGGCCGGCGGACGGCCAGCACCACGTTCTTCAGCGTGTCCGCCGCGGTCCAATCGGTGCGGCCGGCGAGCGCGCGGGTGTTCGCCACCTCCACCACGGCCGCGATGGTCGGCGTCTCCGGGGTGTCGTGCACCGCCGTGGCGGGATGCGCGTCCGGGTCACCGGCGGCCGGGGCACGGGTCACCACCGCCTCGGTGTTGGCCGCGTAGTCGCAGGCCGTGCAGCCGACGTAGGTGTCCTCCCCGGCCGGCGTGGCGGCCAGGAACTCCTCGGACGCCGAGCCGCCCATCGCGCCGGACGTCGCGCGCACCACCGTGAAGTCCAGCCCGAGCCGGGTGAAGATCCGCTGGTACGCCTCGCGGTGCCGGGCGTAGGTAGCCACCAGCCCGGCCGGATCCAGATCGAAGGAGTAGGCGTCCTTCATCAGGAACTCGCGCCCGCGCAGCACGCCGGCCCGGGGGCGGGCCTCGTCCCGGAACTTCGTCTGAATCTGGAACAGCGTCACCGGGAAGTCCCGGTACGAAGTGAACAGATCCTTCACCAGCAGCGCGGCCATCTCCTCGTGGGTCGGCGCGAGCAGGTGCTCGGCGCCCCGGCGGTCGGCGAGCGTGAAGATGTCGTCCCCGTACTCCGTCCACCGCCCGCTGGTCCGGTACGGCTCGGCCGGCAGCAGCGCCGGGAAGTGCACCTCCTGGTCGCCGATCGCGACCATCTCGTCCCGGACGATCGCGGTGATCCGGTCCAGCACCAGCTTGCCCAGCGGCAGCCAGGTGTAGCCGCCCGGTGCGGCCCGGCGGACGTAGCCGGCGCGGAGCAGCAGCCGGTGGCTCGGCACCTCCGCGTCGGCCGGGTCCTCGCGCAGGGTCCGGAGCAGCAGGGTCGACATGCGCAGCAGCATTGCCGCAGCGTACGGCGACCAGCCGGGACCGGGCGATCCGTTTCGGCCCGGTGCTGCCGCACCGGCCGCCGGTTCGGGTGACCGTCGTAGGCGTCGGGTAGGAAGACAGCCATGAGTGAGCGACCGCGTTTCTCGTTGACGTCCACCGTGCTCGACGCGCCCTCCGCGCAGGAACTCGCCGGCTTCTACGAGCGGCTGCTCGACTGGCCGCGAAGCGAGGACGAGCCGGAGTGGGTGGTGCTGGCCGCGCCGGGCGGCGGGGCCACGCTGGCGTTCCAGGACGAGCCGGCGTACGTGCGTCCGGTGTGGCCGGCCGGGCCGGGGGACCCGCCGATGATGCTCCACCTCGACATCAAGGTCGACGACCTGGAGGCCGCCTCGGCGTACGCGGTGTCGCTCGGGGCCACGCTGGCCGACCACCAGCCGCAGGACGACGTACGGGTGCACCTCGACCCGGCCGGCCACCCGTTCTGCCTCTACCTCTGAGACCCAGCCGGCGGGCCTACGAACTTGATGGCGTGAACGGGTCGCGGCGGGTGCCGACCCGGACGAAGGCACGCCAGGCGTCGGCGGTGAAGGTGAGCACGGGACCGGTCGGGTCCTTGCTGTCCCGCACCCCGACCACCCCGACCAGGTTGCCCGCCACCTCGACGCAGTCGCCCTGCGTGCCGCTGCGGGTGGACTTCCGCCAGATCGCGTCGGTCAGCTCCATGAGGTCATCACTTCCTTCATCAGCTCGGCCGACTGGTGGCGCGGAAGCGCCTCGCTCCGGACACTCTCCCATCTGGACAGCAGCGTCGCCACGTCTTCGTCGTTGTCGACCACCACGCCGCCGAGTTGGTTTTCGAGATGACCCACCCAGCCGCCGTCCGTGCCACGGGCCAGAGCGAACGGGCCGACCAGGCCGACGTGCATGGTGACCCGCGTCGGCACGATGTGGACGTCGATGTGCGGGTGCTCGGTGCGTTCGATGAGATGGGCGATCTGCTCGGCCATCAACCCACGGCAGCTCTCGTCGGCGCGGCGCAGGACGAACTCCTCGATGACCGCGATGTATTTCGGGTGGTTGGCGCTCGACAGGATCGCCTGTCGGTCCAGTCGAACCCCGAGCCGCCGCTCCACCTCGTCATCACTGATCAGGTCGTCGGTGCGGATCATGGCGCGGGCGTAGTTCTCGGTCTGGAGCAGCCCGGGGACGAGGGTCGGCTGGTAGGTGCGCAGTTGTTGGGCCTGGCGTTCGGCGTCCAGCCAGGGGCGGAACCAGCTCGGCTGGCCGTCCCGTTCGGCGAGCTTCAGCAGCGACGTCAACAGCCCGCCGGTGCCCAGCACCTCGTCGGCCCGTCGCAGGAAGAACCGGTCCAGCGGACGCTGGCCCAGCTCCACGGCCGACACCTGCGAGTTGGAGAAGTGCACGAGTTTTCCGAACTCCTCCTGACTCAGCTCGGCCTTCAGCCGCAGCCGGCGGAGTTGTGCGCGGATCAGTTCGGCGGTCGGCTCGTTCTCCACCCGTCCTCCTCGATCGGCCGTGCGGTTCCCGGATCCCTCCCGCCCCGGCCGTGGCGACTTCCGAGCGTAGTGGTGTGATCAGCACACTGTCACGCATGAACCTGCCCGTACCCCGGCTCGGGCCGTACCCGGACCGACCGCGTCCCTGCCAGCGGGGCCACCCGGCGCACCTGCCGATCCGACCACTGTGGCTCTGCCGCGCCTGCGGCGGCCCGTGGCCCTGCGCCCAGGCCCGCCTGCTGCTCACCGCCGAGTACGCCGACCACCCGGTCGACCTGGCCGTCTACCTCTCCGGGCTCTACCACGAGGCCACCCACGACCTGTTCCGGCTCGCCCCGCACGACGGCCCGACCCCACGCGAACTGTTCGACAGGTTCGTCGGCTGGGGGCCCTACCGTCGAGGCGCTGCCGGGCGCGCCGTCGAGGGCTACGATCCACCGACGTGACCGCCCGCAGGAATGTCGTGTCCGGGGACTTCGACCTGACCATGGACGAGCTGCGTGTCGTGGCGCACTACGTGGTCCGGCACGCCGAGGACGTCCTGCCGGTCTTCGAGCACGCCGTACCCGATGATGCCCGGCCCCGGGCGGCGATCGACGCGGCCCGCGCGTTCGTCGACGGCGCCGACCGGACGCGACGGCAACGCGTGACGTCCGTGGACGCCCACCGGGCTGCCCGGTCCGCGCCTACCGAGGCCGCGCGCCTGGCCGCGCGGTCGGCCGGTGATGCCGCCGCCGCCGCGTACCTGCATCCGCTCGCGCAGGCCAGCCAGGTCGGTCACATCCTGCGGGCCGCGGCGAGCGCGGCGCTGATCGGGGAGCTGGCCGCCGGTGGTGACCCGGCGGTCGGCGACGCGCTGCTGGACCGCTCGCGGCGGTGGGCCACCCCGGTGCTCGTCGACGTGCTCCGCCGCTACCCACCGGCGACCGGCGGCAGCAGCCGGGCCGCTCGGCTGATGAGCAAACTGGACGATGCCCTGCGCGCGGGCGGAACGGAGCACCCGTCGTGATCCTGCCGAAGGTCCGGGACCCCCGCTTCGTGACCATCCGCCGGGGCGGGACGCTCACCGACGACGACCACCGGTTGCTCGCGCTCTGGGCCGCCTCGTGCGCGGAACATGTCCTCGGCCTCTTCGAGACGGTCCGACCCGACGATCCGCGACCTCGCCAGGCGATCGAACACATCCGGGCCTGGGTGCGCGGCGACATCACGATGATGGTGTCCCGCGCGGCCGGCGGTCACGCCATGGGGGCGGCCCGCGACCTGCGAGGAGCCGCCCGGCACGCGGCGTACGCGGCCGGCCAGGCCGGGGTCGTCGCCCACGTCGCCGCGCATGAACTCGGCGCCGCCGCGTACGCCATCAAGGCGGTACGGGCCGCCGCGCCACCGGGGGAGGCCGACGTGGCGGGCCGGCGCGAGTGCCGCTGGCAGCGCGACCAGCTCCCGCCGGCGATCCGTGAGCTGGTCCTCGACGACCAGCGGCTGCGCAACGACATCTGCTGGTCGGTGTTCGAGGACTGAGCCGCCGGGACCGACCATCCGACGGCGGCAACCATCGAGTGGCGGGGCGACGTCTGGGGAGGCATCAGACCGACGCACCACTGACCCGAAGGATCGGCTCGTGTGGACCCTCTCCTGAGTGAGTTCGACTCGTTCGTGCGCACCCGCACACCGGCGCTGCTGCGCTCGGCCTACCTGCTCACCGGTGACCAGCACCTGGCCGAGGATCTCGTTCAGTCCGCCCTCGCCCGTACCCACCGCTCCTGGAGCCGGCTGCACGACAGCGGCAACGCGGAGGCGTACACCCGGAAGATCATGTACCACCTCCAGGTCTCCTGGTGGCGACGCCGCCGGGTCGCCGAGTCGATGACGGGCGACCTGCCCGAGCCACGCGGAGGCGACTCGGCTCCCGACCACGCCCAGCAGACCACGCTCCGGCTCACGCTCCGGGCCGCGCTGGCCCGGCTGTCCGCGAAACAGCGGGCCGTGCTGGTGCTGCGCTTCTTCGAGGACCGCACCGAGACCGAGGCCGCCGACCTGCTCGGCGTCACCGTCGGCACGGTCAAGAGCCAGACCTCGAAGGCGCTCGCCAAGCTGCGCACCGTCGCCCCGGAACTCGCCGACCTGTACGCCACGGAAGGAACCGTCCGATGAACCAGGATCGCCTGCGCTTCGACCTGGCCGACCTGGCCGACGAGGTCACCCCGGTCGACCTGCGGGACCGGGCCCTGCGTACCTCCCACCGGCTCGGCGTCCGGCGGGCCGTCGCCACCTCCGCCGCCGTACTGCTGGTGCTGGCCGCCGCGACCGGGACCGCGCTGGCGATCCGGCCGGACGGTTCGGCGCCCGCGCCGGCCCTCCCGTCGGTGACCAGCACCCCGCCGCCGGTGGAGCCCACCCCGACGCCGTCCGTCGAGCCGTCCCGCTCACCGAGCGCCGATCCGAGCACCACCGCCGGCGGAAGTCCGGCCGGGGCTGCGATCGGGCGGCTCTTCTACGGTCCGACGACCACCGGCGAGGGTGCCTCGGCCGTCGGGTACCTCTGGTCCTTCAAGCCCGGCTCACAGCCGACCCGGCTGGCGAAGCTCCCCAGCCTCCCCGCGATCGTGAACGCGGCCGTCTCGCCGGACGGCAGGCGCGTCGCCTGGGTCGATGCGGACGACAACCTGCGGGTGGCCGACGTCGACGGCGGCAACTCCCGGAAACTCACGCCGGGCGGCCACCGTCAGGTGGAACCGGACTGCTGGACGCCGGTGTGGTCCCCGGACTCCCGCCGGCTCGTGCTCTCGGTGATCCTGCGGACCGAGCCGTCCCGGGTATCGGAGAAGGGCATTCTCGACCTGGACACGGGCGCGTACACCCGGATCGTCGGAGTCCAGGGCTGCCACCCGCTGTGGTCGGCCGACGGCAAGGTCCTCGCCTACGCGGACGGGGAGGGTCGGGTGGCGGTGAACCGACCCGACGGTTCGGCGGAAAAGGTGATCCCCGGCGTCGGGGGGTCGGGCGCCCGTTCGTCCTTCGACGTCGCGAGCATCTCCCCGGACGGGTCCCGGCTGGCGCTCCTGCTGCGCAAGCCGGACGAGCCGGCCGGTGACGTGGCGCGGGAACTCGACGCGAACGCCGTGATCGACACCCGCACCGGCCGGCAGGTCGACCTGCCGCTCGGTGGCCGGCCGCTGCTCCAGGCCTGGTTCCGGGCCGACGGCAAGCTGGTGACCCGGGTGAGCGACGGTGACCACAACGCGCTCGTGCTGGTCGGCGCGGACGGCCGGAAGATCGGCGAGAGTCGGGAACCGACGACCTTGAAGGACAAGCAGATCCTTCAGGTCGTCGAGTGACTGTCGACTGCGGGGGCGGGCACCGGAAGGTGGTCCGTCCCCGCAGTCGTTCACCACGGGAAGGTGATCGCGGCGGCTGGCCGGAACCGGACGCCGAGACGTCCACCACGTCCGGGCCGGGGGGTGAGCGGGAGCGCACCGAGCGGTGACAGACTGGACGACGCTTCTGCGGGGGACGTCGGAGGGAGGCGCCGTGCGCTGGCGCAGCTTCGTGGCGGTGGGCGACAGCTTCACCGAAGGCATGGACGACGCATATCCGGACGGCAGCTACCGGGGGTGGGCCGACCTGGTCGCCACCCGGCTCGCCGCCGAGGCCGGCCCCGACTTCCGCTACGCCAACCTGGCCATCCGGGGCCGGCTGTTCCCGAACGTCGTGGCCGAGCAGGTGCCGGCCGCGCTGGCCATGAAGCCCGACCTGATCAGCTTCGCGGCCGGCGGCAACGACGTGCTGCGCCGCAGCTTCGACCCGGACGTCTTCGTCCCGCGCTTCGACGCGGTGATCGGGCGGCTGCGGTCCGGCGGCAGCGACGTGGTGCTGTTCCGGTTCGCCGACGTGATGGCCCGGCTGCCCGGCCAGCGGCTGGTGGCGCCCCGGGTGACGCTGCTCAACCGGGCCGTCGGGGAGGTCGCCGAGCGGCACGGCGCGATCCTGGTCGACCTCTACGCCGACGAGGCGTACCTCAACCCGATGCTCTGGAGCACCGACCGGTTGCACCTGTCGGCGGCCGGGCACCGGCGGGTCGCCGCGCAGGTGCTCACCGCGCTCGGCGTGGGCTGCGAGGAGGAGTGGCTGATGGTGCCGCCGCACCCGGCACCCACCCCGTGGCTCGCCGCCCGCGGCGCCGACCTGCGCTGGGCCGGCCGGCACCTGGCCCCGTGGATCAAGCGTCGGCTGACCGGCCGCTCCTCCGGGGACTTCGTCACCGCCAAGCGGCCCGTGCTCGGCCCGGTCGACGCCGGCTGAGCGGTGCGCACCGTCCACGTCGCGGACCTGCTGCGGCTCACCCTCGACGACGAGCCCCGCCCCGGGCTGGCGGTCCTGGTGGGCGGCGACCGCGTCGAGGCGGTCGCGCCGCTGGGCGAGCTGACCGGCGCGTACCCCGAGGTGCGGGTGCGGCGGTGGGCCGGCACGCTCGGGCCGGCGCGGGTGCACGACGGCCCGCTGCCGCCCGCGCCGACGCCGCGTGAACGGGTGCACGCGCTGTTCCGGCGCGGCGTCGCCGCGGTGCTCGACGCGCATGTCACCGATCCGGCGCTACGCGCCGCCGCGACCCGCAACGGGATGGCGGTGCTGCCCGCCGCCCGGCCCCCGACGCTGGTGGCCGGTGGCCGGGCCGACCTCGCCGTGTTCGACGCGGACGGCTCCTGCCGGGCCACCGTGGTCGCCGGGCGGCTGGTGCACCGCCGCGCCTGACCCAGGTCCACCGGACAGCCGGACTTTCCCCGCCGTACGTCCGGTGTGGTCAGGTCCGGTGCCAATCGGGATCGCCCGATGTCTGTCCGGCTGGATAGCATCCGCTGCCCCCGTCGATCGAGTACGGGGTGAAATCGGGGAAAGGTGGATGAGGGATGACCCTCATGCCTGACAGAAATCCACTGCGGACCGTCCGGCGTAAGCTGCTCGCCGTCGCGCTGTCCACGGTGGTCGCGGCCGGCACGGTGACCGCCACCGCGGCGCCGGCCGCCGCGTACGACGTCCGCTACGAGACCAACACCTCCTGGGGCTGGACCGACTCCAAGACGCCGGACAAGAACAACCTGAAGCGGGCCGGCGACCTGCCGGTCGGCACCTGGCCGGACGCCCAGGGCAAGCCGCACACGTCGCGCGCCTACCTCACGTTCGACATCTCCCGTTACCGGGGCGCCGACATCGAGCACGCCAAGCTCGACGTGAAGGAGACCGCCGGCTCGGACTGCACCAAGCGTCCGAAGATCGAGTTGTGGCGGACCGGCCCCTACACCGCGAAGTCGAACTGGCGGAAGCCCCCGGCCGACGTGGGCCTGGTGGACACCACCCAGCTCACCGACGAGTTCATCTGCCCGGCCCCCTACGTCGCCTTCGACGCGACCGACGCGCTGCGGCAGGCGCTCGCCGAGGACCGGTCGACGCTGACCCTGTCGCTGCGCCTGCCCGCCGGCGTGGAGCAGGACCCCACGCTGGCCCGGAAGTACGCCACCCGGGCCGGCATCTCCATCGACTTCAACTTCCGCCCCGGCGTCCCGACCGGCCTGGAGACGACGAGCGGCACGGCGTGCACCACCGCCGAGCCGTACCAGGTGGTGCGCAACCCCACGCTCTCCGGTGTGGTGCACGACCGGGACCAGAACGACACCGGCGGTCGTGACCAGCTCACCGTCTCGTTCGAGGCATGGCCGGTCGACGAGCCGGACGCGCGGATCGAGCGGATGGACCTGGCCTGGGACGGTGACCGCGCCCTGGGCCGCGTCGACCGGATGCACCCGAGTCCGTTCCAGCATGACCGGACGTACGCCTGGCGGATGCGGGCGGCGGACAGCCGGGCCACCGGCGACTGGAGCCCGGTCTGCTACTTCCGGACCGACTTCCAGGGCCCGGCCTCGCCGCCGGCGGTCACCTCGACCGACTTCCCGGACGACCACGGTTCGCATCCGAGCGTGCTGGGCGCGTTCACGTTCAGCGCCAACGGCGCGTCGGACGTCGTGTCCTACGGCTACGCGCTGAACTACGGCGGCGCGAAGATGGTGGCCGCCGACCGCGCAGGCGGTTCGGCCACGGTCACGCTGACGCCCCGACCTGGCTTCAACACGCTGTCGGTCGAGAGTTTCGACGCGGTCGGCAACCGCTCGGCGAGCACCGACTACACGTTCTTCGCCACCGACGTGTCGCCGATCGTCGACGGCCGGCTGGACGAGATCGGCGTGCCGGCCACGTTCCAGGTGCGGTCGCAGCTCGACGGGGTGGTGCGCTACCGCTACGGCCTGGACGGCGACCCGGAGCGGACGGTGGACGCCGCCGCCGACGGCACGGCCGCGTTCACGGTCACCGCGACCCGGGGCGGCTACCGCACGCTCTCCGTCACAGGCATCACCGCCGCCGGTGTGGAGGTCACCAGCACCCGGCAGTTCTCGCTGCCCACCGAGCCGAAGATCTCGGCGACCGTCTACGAGGAGTACGCCACCGGCGGCGGTCAGGGCGTGCCGGGTGTCTTCACCTTCACGCCGCGCCTGCCCGACACGGTCAGCTACCGCTACCACTTCAACGGCGTGGACGGCACGGTGGCCGCCAACGCCGACGGCACCGCCTCGGTGACCTGGACGCCGACCGAGGCAGGCTGGGTGGACCTGGGCGTGTGGAGCGTGAGCCGGGACGGCACCGAGTCGGAACCGGCGACCTGGTTCTTCGGGGTGCGTGACCTGCTGCCCGGGGTCTTCTCCGACCTGTACCGGCCCGATCTGTGGGCCGGCGGGCCCGGCCAGGCGGGCGACTTCCGGCTCAGCTCCGAGGTTCCCGACACGGTGGCCTACCGCTACCGGTTCGACGGTGGCGCCGAGCAGAGCGTCGACGCCGACACCAACGGCAACGCCGCCGTCACCTGGACCCCCGAGCAGGGCGGCCCGCACGAGCTGACGGTGCGCGGGGTCGGCGCCGACGGCACCGTGTCCGCCGAGCGCGCGTACCCGTTCCTGGTGAACGACGCGCCGCTGGTCGCGTCCGTGCAGTATCCGAAGGAGACGAACAGCGGGCTGCCCGGCGTGGCCGGCGTCTTCACCGTCACCCCGCAGCGGGCCGGGATGGTGAAGTACCACTACACGTTCTGGGGCGAGGAGACGAAGACGGTCGACGCGGCGGCCGACGGCACCGCCTCGATCACCTGGACGCCGGAGCAGGCCGGCTGGCGGCAGCTCACCGTGGTCGGGGAGACCGCGGACGGCACCACCACCCAGCCGCGGGAGTACACCTTCAGCGTCCGCGAGCCGAAGCCGACGATCATCTCGTACCTGTACAACGAGTACGACCCGCAGGGCGGCGTCGGCGTGGCGGGCGCGTTCCGGTTCGACTCGGAGCTGCCGGACACGGTCGCGTTCGTGTACCGCCTCAACGGGGGGCCGGAGCAGACCGTGACGGTCACCGACGGCACCGCCGCCGAGCTGACCGTCACCCCGGACCGGGGCTTCCGCAACACGCTCACCGTCCGGGCCCGCTCGGCGACCGGCGAGCTGTCCCCGGAGGCGAGCTACTCCTTCATGGTGAGCACCGCGCCGACGGTCAGCTCCACGACCTACCCGGCCGGTGAGTCGGGCGGCGGCGTGGGCGTGCCCGGTGTCTTCACCTTCACGCCGTGCATGCCCGACGTCGAGAAGTACGTCTACCAGTTCGACAACGGCCCGGAGGTCACCGTGCCGGCGGGCGCGGACGGGTCCGCCTCGGTGACGCTGACGCCGACCGAGGCGCGCTGGTACCCGATCTCGGTGTACGCGGTGGACAAGGCCGGCAACCGGTCGGACTACGCGTACCACTGGTTCGTGGTCCAGGGCTGACGAGCCCGGCGGACGTCCCGGCCCCACCACCTCCGTCGAGGTGGTGGGGCCGGTGTCACATCCGGGGCGTCCGATCCGGCGTACCTTTGGGCTCATGCCTGTGCCGAGTGATCCGCATCCCCGCCTCCAGTCGTACGCCGACCCGCAGCGCCTGGTCACCACGGAGTGGTTGGCCGAGCACCTGGGCGACGAGGGCCTCGTGGTGGTCGAGTCGGACGAGGACGTGCTCCTCTACGACACCGGTCACCTTCCCGGCGCCGTCAAGGTCGACTGGCACACCGAGCTGAACGACCAGGTCACCCGCGACTACCTGGACGCCGCCAGCTTCGCCGAGCTGTGCGCGGCCAAGGGCATCGGCCGCGACGACACGGTCGTCTTCTACGGCGACAACTTCAACTGGTGGGCCGCGTACGCCCTCTGGGTCTTCTCCCTGTTCGGCCACGCCGACGTGCGGCTGCTCGATGGCGGCCGGCAGAAGTGGATCGCCGAGGGGCGGGAGCTGACCCGGGACAAGGTCAGCCGGCCCCGCGCCTCCTACCCGGTGCCGGAGCGCGACGACGCGCCGATCCGGGCGTACCGGGAGCAGGTGATGGCGCACGTGGCGGCCGGCCGGCCGCTCGTCGACGTGCGGTCGCCGGGTGAGTACACCGGCGAGATGCTGCACATGCCGGACTATCCGCAGGAGGGCGCGCTGCGCGGCGGGCACATCCCGGGCGCGGTGAGCAAGCCGTGGAAGTCCGCCGCGAACGACGACGGCACGTTCAAGTCGGCCGACGAGCTGCGCGCCATCTACGCCGACCAGCTCGGGCTGAGCCCGGCCGACGACGTGGTGGCGTACTGCCGGATCGGCGAGCGGTCCAGCCACACCTGGTTCGTGTTGCACCACCTGCTCGGGTTCCCGCAGGTGCGCAACTACGACGGCTCGTGGACCGAGTGGGGCAACCTGGTCCGGGCGCCCGTCGTCAAGGGCGACCAGCCCGGCGGCCTGACCCGCTGAGCGTTCCCGGCCGGCTCCGGTCCGGGGCCGGCCGGTCACCCCTCGATCGCCTCGGGGGACGGCTGGGTCAGGTAGCGCTGGATCGTCGGGCCCACCCACCGGGCCAGCTCGTCCGCGTCGAGGTCGACCACCGGGGGCAGTCGGATCACGTACCGGGTCAGGGCGAGACCGAGGATCTGGCTGGCCACCAGTCCGGCGCGGCGGGCGGCGGTCTCCCGGTCGACGCCGGACCGTGCCACCGCGGTGGCGAGCTGGTCGGCGAAGATGCCGCGCATGCGGTCGGCCGCGCCCGGGTTGGTGTGGGCGGCCCGGAGCAGCGCGACGAGCGTGCCGTCGTCCTCCCAGCGGCGCAGGAAGTGCCGGGTCAGGGTCTCGCCGAGCCGTTCCGGGGGCACCTGGGCGAGGTCGGGCAGGCGCAGGTCGAACTCGGCCGCCGCCGCGAAGAGACCCTCTTTGCTGCCGTAGTAGCGCATCACCATGGACGGGTCGATCCGGGCGTCGGCGGCGATGGCGCGGATGGTGGCCCGGTCGTAGCCGTCGGCGGCGAAGCGTTCCCGGGCGGCGTGCAGGATGGCCGCCCGGGTGGCGTCCGAGCGGCGGGCGGGGGAGGCCGGTGCGGTCATGTCCACGACTGTAGGCCAACAAGCGTTGACAGTGCTCCGGAGTGATGTCAACAATCGTTGGCAAACAGTTGTTGACCCCATCGGAGGTGGGCGATGCTGCCCGAACGCACCGACGTGCTCGTGGTGGGCGCCGGACCCACCGGCCTGGCCGTGGCCGTCACGCTGGCCGGGCGCGGCGTGACCACCACAGTGGTCGAACGGCTGGCCGCACCACCGGTCACCTCGCGGGCCGCGGTGGTGCACGCCGGCACGCTGGAGGTGCTGGACCGCATCGGGGTCGCGGACCCGCTCGCCGCCCGTGGGCTGCGCTCGGCCCGGTTCAGCGTCCGGGACCGGGACCGGCTGCTGCTCACCGTCCCCTTCGACAGGTTGCCGTCCCGCTATCCGTACGCGCTGCTGATCTCGCAGGCGGAGACCGAGGCGGTGCTCGCCGACCGGCTCACCGCGCTCGGCGGGCGGGTGCTGCGGCCGTACGAGTTGACCGGGCTGGACCTCGACGGCGACGGCGCGACCGCCCGCTTCGCCGATGGCGGCGAGGTCCGGGCCCGCTGGGTGGTCGGCGCGGACGGGATGCACAGCCGGGTCCGCGAGCTGGCCGGCATCGGGTTCGGCGGCCCGGCCGACCCCGGCGAGTCGTTCCTGCTCGGTGACGTGCGGGTGGACAGCGCGCTCCCGCGCGACCAGGTCAACCTGTTCCTGTCCCGCGGCGGCCCGCTGGTCTGGGCGCCGCTGCCCGACGGCACGGTCCGCCTGGTCGCCACCGTCGACGCCGCGCCGCGCGAGCCGCGGGCGCACCATTTTCAGGCCCTGCTCGACGAGCGCGGCCCGGTCCGGCGGCCGGACCGGGTCACCGAGATGGCGTGGGCGTCCCGGTTCCGGATCCACCACCGGATCGCCAGTCGGTACCGGTCCGGCCCGGTGCTGCTCGCCGGCGACGCGGCGCACGTGCACAGCCCGGCCGGTGGGCAGGGGATGAACCTCGGGCTGCGCGACGCGGTCGCCCTCGGTGAGGCGCTCGCCGTCGGCCCGGAGGCCCTCGACCGGTACGCCGCCGACCGTCGCCCCCGCGCCGAGGAGGTGCTCGGCTTCGCCGCCGGGCTCACCCGGCTCGCCGCTGCCCCGCCGGCCCTCCGGCCGTTGCGTGACCTGCTGCTCCGGACCGCTTCGGCGCTGCCGCCGGCCCGCCGACGGCTGGCCGTCCGCCTGGCCGGCTTCGAGCCCGCTCCCCTCCCACCCGACCCCGCACTGACCGGCGGGTAACCACGGGTCCCCCACCTCGGAGGCGAGGTCTAGGCTGGCCCGGTGGCGGTGGAACAGCAGGCGCGGGGGGCGACGGGCGGGGCCCGACGCCGGTCCCGGCGGGACGAGATCCTGGAGATCGCGGTCGGCCTCTTCGCCCAACGGGGCTATCACGGCGTGTCGATGGACGACATCGGTGCGGCGGCCGGCGTCACCGGTCCGGCGCTCTACCATCACTTCGCCGGCAAGGAGGCGATGCTGGTCGCGGCGCTGGTGCCGGTCAGTGAGGGGCTGCTCGCCGGGGGCCGGGAGCGGGCCGCCGGCCGCCCGGGCGACCCGCGCGGCGCGCTGGAGTCGCTGATCGACTTCCACGTCGAGTTCGCGTTGGCGAACCCCGCGGTGATCGCGCTGCACCTGCACGAGCTGGACCGCCTTCCGGACGAGCCGCGCCGCCGGATCCGCCGGCTCCAGCGGATGTACGTCGAGGAGTGGGTCACGGTGCTGACCGCGCTGCACCCGGGCCTGCCGGACGGCGCCGCCCGGGTGCTCGCGCACGCCGCGTTCGGCCTGATGAACTCCACTCCGTTCCTAGGTGGCGAGGTGGATCGCCGACGCCGGGCCGAGCTGCTGCGCGGCGCGACCCTGGCGGCCCTGCTGGCCCCCACCGACCCCGCGACCCCACCTGACACGCCGCAAGCGCCTTAACGCATGTTAAGAAGGGGCCTACACCTCAGGCGTCGAGAAGGGGCCCTTCCTTGCCGAACATGTTTGATTCGCTGCTGGTGGCCAACCGTGGGGAGATCGCACGCCGGGTCATCCGCACGGCCCGACGGCTCGGGGTGCGGGCGATCGCGGTGCACTCGGAGGCGGACGCCGACCTGCCGTTCGTGACCGAGGCCGACGAGGCGGTCTGCGTCGGCCCGGCCAACCCGGCGCTGAGCTACCGCAACGTGGAGGCGATCCTCGACGCGGCCCGGAGCACCGGCGCGCAGGCGATCCACCCCGGCTACGGCTTCCTGTCGGAGAACGCCGACTTCGCCCGTACCGTCGAGAGGGCCGGCCTGGTCTGGGTCGGGCCCGGCGCGGACGCGATCACCGCGATGGGCGACAAGATCAACGCTCGGAACCTGATGGCGGCGGCCGGCGTGCCGGTCGCGCCCGGCACCACCGAGCCGGCGGCCGACCTGGACGCGGCGGTCACCGCCGCCGCCGAGATCGGCTACCCGGTGATGGTCAAGGCCGCGGCCGGTGGCGGCGGCATGGGCATGGGCGTGGCCGTCGACGAGGCCGCGCTGCGCACCGAGTACGACAAGGTCCGCGCGTTCGCCGAGCGCATGTTCGGTGACGGCTCGGTGCTGATCGAGCGGTACTTTCCCCGGGTACGCCACGTCGAGGTGCAGATCCTCGGCCTGGCCGACGGCCGGGTGGTGGCGCTCGGCGAGCGCGAGTGCTCGGTGCAGCGGCGCAACCAGAAGCTGGTCGAGGAGTCCCCCTCCCCGGCGGTCTCGGCGGAGCTGCGGGCGCGGTTCCTGGCCGCCGCGGTCCGGGCCGGCGAGGCGGTCGGCTACCGCAACGCGGGCACCGTCGAATGTCTGCTCGACCCCACCACGCAGGAGTTCTTCTTCCTGGAGATGAACACGCGGCTCCAGGTCGAGCACCCGGTCACCGAGTACGTCTACGGCGTCGACCTGGTCGAGGAGCAGTTGCGGGTGGCCGCCGGCCTGCCGCCGACGTTCGACCCGGACGCGCTCACCCCGCGCGGGCACGCCATCGAGCTGCGGATCAACGCGGAGGACCCGAAGCGTTTCCTGCCCGGCCCCGGCGTCATCACCACCTGGAACGAGCCGTCCGGCACCGGCGTGCGGGTCGATTCCGGTTACGTCGCCGGCAACACGGTCACCCCGTTCTACGACAGCCTGCTGGCCAAGCTGATCGTCAGCGGTGACACCCGGGAGGAGGCCGTCGAGCGGGCGCAGGCGGCGGTCGCGCAGTTCGAGGTCGCCGGCCCGAAGTGCAACCTGCCGTTCTTCGCCGAGCTGCTGGAGAACCCGGAGTTCCGCTCCGGCGACTACGACACCGGCATCGTCTCCCGAATGCGCTGACCGTCGACACGAGTGAGGTGAACCTGATGGCTGAACTGCCCACGTCGGTGAGCATCCGCGAGGTCGGTCCCCGGGACGGGCTCCAGAACGAGGAACCGATCCCCACCGACTCGAAGGTGAAGCTGCTCGACGCGTTGTCCCGGACCGGGGTACGCCGCATCGAGGCCGTCTCCTTCGTGCACCCGAAGGCGATCCCGCAGATGGCCGACGCCGACGAGGTGTGGCAGCGGGCCGAGAAGGTCGACGGCGTGCGCTACTCGGCGCTGGTGCCGAACACCCGGGGCGCGCAGCGGGCCCTGGCCGCCGGCTTCACCGAGATCGAGGTGGTGGTGTCGGCCAGCGACACGCACAACCGGCGCAACGTCAACCGCTCGACCGACGAGTCGCTCGACGACATCGCCGAGCTGATCGCGCTGCTGCACGACGCGGGCGCGACCGCCGAGGTGATCGTGGCGACCAGCTTCGGCTGCCCCTACGAGGGCGACGTCGACCCGACGCGGGTGGCCGCCATCGTGGACCGGGTGGTCCGGGACGGCGCGGACCGCGTCGCGTTCGGCGACACCACCGGCATGGGTACGCCCCGGCGGGTCCGCGAGCTGGTCACCGCCGTACGCGACCGCAACGCCCAGGTGCCGGTGCTGCTGCACTTCCACAACACCCGGGGCACCGCGCTGGCGAACATGCTGACCGCCATGGAGCTGGGGGTCACCGAGTTCGACGCCAGTGTCGGTGGTCTCGGCGGCTGCCCGTACGCCCCGGGGGCGAGCGGCAACCTGGCCACCGAGGAGGCGGTGCACATGCTGCACGACATGGGCATCGAGACCGGCATCGACCTGGACGCCCTGATCGAGGCGGCCGAGCTGGCCGAGCACCTGCTCGACAAGAAGCTCCCCTCCGGCGTCCTCCGAGCCGGCCCCCGAACCCGCCTGACCCCCCGCCCCTCCTGACCCCCTCCCTCCCGCCCCCCGTCCCCGCCCCTCTCCCCGTTGATCTTGCACTTCGGGCCCCTGTTGTGCGTCTTTTGTGCCGAATGTCGGGGCCGGAAGTGCAAGATCGCGCGGGTGGGGGTGGGGTGGGGACGAGGTGGGGTGGGGTGGTGGGTCGCTGGAGGGGGTGGGGGTGGGGTAGCCTAACGATCGTTCAGGTCGGTGGGTGGCAGAGGGAGTCGGCGTGACGCTCGACGGTGAGGCACTGGAGCAGCTGCGCAAGCGCGCCCGCGCCGGCGGTGCGGACAAATACCACGCGGCCAACGCCGCCAAGGGCAAGCTCTTCGCCCGCGAGCGGGTGGCCTACCTGGTCGACGAGGGCTCCTTCGTCGAGGACGGGCTCTACGCCAACGCGATGGCCGACGGCCTGCCCGCCGACGGCGTGGTGACCGGCACCGCGACCATCGACGGGCGGCCGGTCTGCCTGATGGCGAACGACTCCACGGTCAAGGCCGGCAGTTGGGGCGCGCGTACCGTCGAGAAGATCATCCGGATCATCGAGCGGGCCTACTCGACAAGCGTCCCGATGGTCTATCTGGTCGACTCCGCCGGCGCCCGGATCACCGACCAGGTCGACCTCTTCCCGGGCCGGCGCGGCGCCGGGAAGATCTTCTGGAACCAGGTCCGCGCCTCGGGTTCGATCCCCCAGGTCTGCGCGCTGTTCGGGCCGAGCGCGGCGGGCGGGGCCTACATCCCGGCGTTCTGCGACGTGGTGGCCATGGTCGAGGGCAACGCCAGCATGTATCTCGGCTCCGACCGCATGGTCGAGATGGTCACCGGCGAGAAGACCACGCTGGAGGCGATGGGCGGCGCCAAGGTGCACTGCGCCGAGTCCGGCGTGGGGCACTTCCTCTGCAAGACCGAGAACGACGCGCTCGACGTGGTGCGGACCTACCTGTCGTACCTGCCGTCGAACTGGCAGCAGGACCCGCCGGCCACCGAGGCGAAGCCGGCGCCGGAGAAGGCCGACCTGGCCGCGCTGGTCCCGGCCAGCGAGCGGCAGGCGTTCGACATGCGCCGGTACGTGAAGGGCCTGCTCGACGAGGGCAGCTTCTTCGAGATCCAGGCGCTCTGGGCCAAGGAGCTGACCATCGGCTTCGGCCGGCTGAACGGCGAGGTCGTCGGCGTGGTCGGCAACAACTCGATGTTCAAGGGCGGCGTGCTCTTCGTCGACTCGGCCGACAAGGCGACCCGGTTCGTGCAGCTCTGCGACGCGTTCAACGTGCCACTGCTGTTCCTGAGCGACGTGCCCGGCTTCATGGTCGGCAGCGCGGTGGAGAAGCAGGGCATCATCCGGCACGGCGCGAAGATGATCACGGCGATCTCCGAGGCGACCGTACCGAAGATCTGTGTGGTGGTCCGCAAGGCGTACGGCGCGGGTCTCTACGCGATGGCCGGCCCCGGCTTCGAGCCCGACGCCACGATCGCGCTGCCCACCGCGAAGATCGCGGTGATGGGCGCGGAGGCCGCGGTCAACGCGGTCTACGCCAACAAGATCGCCGCCATCGCCGACGCCGACGAGCGGGCCGCGTTCGTCGCCGCCAAGCGCGAGGAGTACGAGCGCGACATCGACGTCGTCCGGCTCGCCAGCGAGCTGGTGGTGGACGCGATCGTCGAGCCGCACGAACTGCGCGCCGAGCTGGTCCGCCGGTACGCCGCCGCCCGCACCAAGTCCCGACACTTCTCCACCCGCCGCCACGGCGTCACCCCCGTCTGACCGGTAAGGACGGGCCCCCTCTTAACGCCTGGTGCAGAGGACGGGGACCCTCCTGACGCTTCCGCCGCTCCCGGCGTCACGAGCGCCCGGCGGCCCGCCCCCTTCCAGGAGGATCGACATGGACTTCCGGCTCGACGAGGAGCAGCAGGCGCTGCGGGAGAGCGTGCGGGACTTCGCGCGCGAGGTGGTCGCCCCGGTGATCGGCGAGCACTACGAGAACCACACCTTCCCGTACGAGGTCGTCCGCCAGATGGGCAAGATGGGGCTGTTCGGGCTCCCGTTCCCGGAGGAGCACGGCGGCATGGGCGGCGACTACTTCGCGCTCTGCCTGGCGTTGGAGGAGCTGGCCCGGGTCGACTCCAGCGTGGCCATCACGCTGGAGGCGGCGGTCTCGCTCGGCGCGATGCCGATCCACCGGTTCGGCACCGCGGAGCAGAAGGAGCGGTGGCTGCCGAAGCTGCTCAGCGGCGAGGCGCTGGCCGGCTTCGGGCTCACCGAGCCGGGCACCGGCTCGGACGCGGGCGGCACCCAGACCCGGGCGGTGCTGGACGGCGACGAGTGGGTGATCAACGGCTCGAAGGCGTTCATCACCAACTCCGGCACCGACATCACCGCGCTGGTCACGGTCACCGCGGTCACCGGCACCAAGCCGGACGGCAGCAAGGAGCTGTCCACCATCATCGTGCCGTCGGGCACGCCCGGCTTCACGGTCGCGCCCGGCTACTCCAAGGTCGGCTGGAACGCCTCGGACACCCACGAGCTGACGTTCGACGACTGCCGGGTGCCGGCGGGCAACCTGCTCGGTGAGCGCGGCCGGGGCTTCGCCCAGTTCCTGCGCATCCTCGACGAGGGCCGGATCGCCATCGCCGCGCTGGCGGTCGGTCTGGCCCAGGGCTGCGTCGACGAGTCGATCAAGTACGCCAAGGAGCGTCAGGCGTTCGGCCAGCCGATCGGCAACTACCAGGCGATCCAGTTCAAGATCGCCGACATGGAGCTGAAGGCGCACACCGCCCGACTGGCCTACTACGACGCCGCCGCCCGGATGCTCGCCGGTGAGCCGTTCAAGCGGCAGGCGGCGATCGCGAAGTTGCACGCCAGCACCGTCGCGGTGGACAACGCGCGGGAGGCGACCCAGATCCACGGCGGCTACGGCTTCATGAACGAGTACCCGGTGGCCCGCTTCTGGCGCGACTCCAAGATCCTGGAGATCGGCGAGGGCACCAGCGAGGTGCAGCGCATGATCATCGCACGCGACCTCGGCATGTGACCGAGGCCCGCCTCGGCCGTCTGTCGGATATCAGCGTCGGACGGTCGGGTGGTTGACGGTGGACTGTGGAGCGTCGGATCCCCTCCGTACTCTTCCTGCCCATGACTCCCGAACATGATCGTTCGCGGAGCCCGGGTGGTCGGGCGGCGCTGTCCGATCTGTTGCGCGGGCACCGGCTCGCACTCGGCCTGACCCAGGCCGAGCTGGCGGGCCGGGCCGGCGTGGGCGTGCGGACCGTCCGCGATCTGGAGCGGGGGCACGCGACCCGACCCCAACGCACCACCGTCGACCTGCTCGCCGACGCGCTCGGCCTGACCGGCTCGGTCCGCCGGGAGTTCGTCGCCACCGCCCGGCCCGCGCCGGCCGCGCCGGTCGAGGCCGATCCGGGTACGCCGGTCGCGCTGCCCCAGCCCGTGCCGCTGCTCGGCCGGGACCGCGACGTGGCCGAGGTGACCGCCCTGCTCGGCGCGCACCCGGTGGTGAGCCTGGTCGGGCTCGCCGGCGTCGGCAAGACCGCGCTCGCGCTCACCGTCGCCCACGCGGTCGCGGCCCGGCACCCCGGCGGCGTGGTCGGCGTGCTGGTCGGCGACGGCTCGGACGCCGCCGACGTGCTCGCCGCCTCGGTGACGGTGTTCGGCGTGAGCCGCCTCGCCGACCTGCCCTGCCGGCTCGCCGGCCGACCGGCGCTGCTGCTCGTCGACGCCGTCGAGCGGGCGCCCGGGCCGGTGGCCGAGGCGGTGCGGACGCTGACCGCCGCCGCGCCGACCGTACGGATCCTGGCGACCGGCCGTCGTCCGGTCGGGCTGGCCGGCGAACAGGTCCGGCCGGTGGCGCCGCTCGACGTGCCACCCGCCGGCGCCGAGCCGACGGACCGGGCCGACCTGGACCGCTGGCCCGCCGCGGCGCTCTTCGCCGCCCGGTTCACCCAGGCCCGGCACGCGCCGCCCGCCCCGGCCGAGCTGCCGGCGCTCGCGGCGCTGGTCCGCCGCCTCGGCGGCCTGCCGCTGGCGATCGAGCTGATGGCGGCGCGGGGCCGCATCCTCGACGTCCCCGAGCTGCTGGACCGGTACGGCGACCGGGTCCTCGACCTGGCCGGCGGGCGTCCCGGCTGGGCACCCGCCGACCCGGTCGCCGGCACGGTGACGCTGCGGGAGGCGGTCGCGACCAGCTACCACCTGCTCGCCCCGGCCGAACGCGCGGCGCTGCGCCGGCTCTCCGCCTTCCGTAACCGTTGGTCGGTCGCGCTGGCCGAGGAACTGCTCGCCGACGGCGACGACCGGTGGGACGCGGTGCCGCTGCTGGACCGGCTCAGCGAGCTGGGCCTGCTGAGTGTCCGGGGCGCCGGCCCGTTCCGGTTCCGGCTGCTCGACGCGGTCCGCGACTTCGCGGCCGAGCAGGCCGACCTGGCGGGCGAGACGGCGGCGATCCGGCTCCGGCACGCGTCGGTGATCGCCGCACTGGTCCGGCGTGCCGCGCCCGGCCTGGTCGGCGCGGATCTGCCCGGCACCGTGCACCTGCTCGACGAGGCGACCGGTGACATCACCGCCGCGCTGGCGTACGCCGCCGAGGAGGCGCCGGCCACCGCGCTGCTGCTGGCCGCCGCGTTGCCCCGGTGGTGGCGGTTGCGCGGACGGGACGTCTCCGGCCGACGCTGGCTGCGACGGCTGCTCGCCGATCCGCGTACCGCCGACGCCCGGCCGGTGCTGCGGGCCTGGGCCCTGCTCGGGTCGGCGCGGCTGGCCGCGGAGCACGGCGCGGGGCCGGAGGAGCTGCCGGCGGCCCAGGCGGCGCTGGCCGTCTTCGCCGAGTTCGGCGACGTGACCGGGGAACTGTCCGCCCGGTCGGTGCTCTGCGCGGTGCTGCGCGGCCTCGGGGCCCACGACGAGGCGCGTGCGCAGGCCGAGGCGGCGCTGACGCTGGCCACCCGGCACGGCCGGGTACGCGAGATGGCGGTGGCGCAGCACCACCTGACCTGGCACGACGTACGCGTGGGGGAGCTGGCCGACGCCCGGCGGCGGCTGGCCACGGTGGACCGGTTGGCGGCGCAGTGCGGCGACCAGCGGCTCCGCCTGCTGGCGCGGGCCGACCTGGCCGAGCTGACCCGGTTGGAGGGTCGCTACGCCGAGGCGGTCGAGCAGGGTCGGCGGGCGGCGTCCGCGCTCGTGGAGCTGGGTGATCCGGGGCGGCGTCGCCGGACCATCGGTACGGTCGGGTTGGCGCTCGCGCTCCAGGGGCGGGACGACGAGGCGCTCGCGGTGGTGACCGAGCTGTGGCCGTCCGGCCCGGTGCCGCCCCCGCGTCGCGTACCGGCCGTCGAGCGGTGGGAACCGGCCGGTACGGGTCGGGACGCCCACACCGAGGACGCGCTCCGCGCGTTGATCGAGGGCCAGGTGGCGCTGCACCGCGGCGACCGAGAGCTGGCGGCGGAGTGGTTCGCCACCGCGGCGGAAGCGGCGGCCGGGGGCGCGGACCGGCGGGATCTGGTCGAGGCGCTGGTGGGGTTGGCGGCCAGCACCGGCGACCCGGCCGTGCTGGACCGACTGGACCGGGCGCGGCAGATCACCGGCGTGAATTTGCTGCCCCGTGAGGAGGAGTTGCTCTACGCGCTGGCTGCGCAGCGGGGACGCCCGGGCCGGACCTGATGCCGGGCCGCTGTGGCGGAGGGCGCGGGGGTGGCGCGAGCGAAGTAGCCCCCTGGTGCTGCCCCTCGCTCCACGCTCGCGCCGGCACCCCCCGGTGCTCCCCCGCGTCGAAAGCTTATCCAGCCACCCCGACGGCTTTGGGCGTTATTGATCGCTTTTGCCCTGGCGTACCGGCGGTTCTGCCGGTCTTTCTGCCGGTGACCGGCGGGTAGCGACCGGCCTCAGCAGGCGGCGTTCCCGGCCGGTTCGGTGCTGCCGGCCGTGGCGCCGGGGTGGACCGCGTCCCGGACCCGGCGCAACCCGTCCAGAAGCCCGTCGAGCTGGGCCGGTTCGAGCTGGCCGGTGAACCACTGCTCGATGATCTTCAGGTGGCCGGGCAGGATCTCGTCCAGCCGGCCCAGGCCCGCGGCGGTCACCACCGCGAACGAGCTGCGCCGGTCGGAGGGGCAGGCCCGCCGACGGATCAGGCCGTCCCGCTCCATCCGGTCCACCACCCGGGTCACCCCGCTGGTGGAGAGCGACGTCTGGGCCGCCAGGTCGGTCATCCGGAGCTGGTTGTTGGGGGAACGGGCCAGCCGGGTGAGCACCTCGAACTCGACCGGGGAGAGTCCGTGCTCCTCGAACTGGGCCGCGAACCGGGCGGAGAGCCCGGCGTGCGCCTCGACGAGCAGGCCGACGGCGGTGATCCGGGGGTCGTCGAACACGTTCTGATCCACGTCACCATCCTAGCAACACTTGACACAGGGAATATTGCTATGGCTATAGTTGCTCAGTCAGTCGTTGGGCTACTAAACAATCTTCTCCGGAGGAGCGCATCATGACCAGCAGCACCGAGGCGACTACCCGCGACTGGGAAGGTCTCACCATCCCCGCCCCCGGCACGTACCTCCTGGACGCCGCGCACAAGCGCGTCGGCTTCGTCGCCCGGCACATGATGGTCAGCAAGGTACGCGGCGAGTTCGCCGACGCCACCGCCACCATCACCGTCACCGACGACCCGCTGCAGTCCTCGGTCACCGCCAGCATCCAGGCGGCCAGCATCAACACCGCGCAGGCGGACCGGGACGGGCACCTGCGCAGCCCGGAGTTCCTCGACGCCGAGCAGTTCCCGACGCTGGAGTTCCGCAGCACCGGCGTGAAGTCCCGCGAGGGCAACGAGTTCGTGCTCGCCGGTGAGCTGACCGTGAAGGGCGTGACCCGTCCGGTGGACCTCCAGGTCGAGTTCGAGGGCGTCGGCCGCAGCCCCTTCGGGCAGGACATCTTCGGCTTCTCCGCGCACACCGAGATCGACCGGGAGGACTTCGGTCTCACCTGGAACGTGGCGCTGGAGACCGGTGGCGTCCTGGTCGGCCGCAAGGTCAAGATCGAGATCGAGGGCGAGGCCATCCGCCAGGGCTGAGCCCCTCGCCGGACCCACGGGCCCGCACCGTCCACCGACGGTGCGGGCCCGTCCCCGTCTCCCGCCCCGCCGGGTGCGGATTGTCACGTGTTGTTCGCTGGTTAACGGCGCTGGGCGGGGCGGTGGCGGGGTACAGGTGCAGACCTGCGCCCGGTCGGCAGTTCACGAGCCGGGCGCTCTTACGCACAACACCTGAATGGTTCACAATGCGTTGCGGAACGCCAACGGTTCCGTGGCACCGGCGCCGGGAGGACACATGGGCAGGGACGTCGGGCAGGGCGCCTTCTCCCGGGAGGATCGGGTCCGCTACCGGCAGAAGGTCCGGCGATGCCTGGACGTCTTCGCGCTGATGCTCGACGACTTCGGCTTCGACGCCGACCGGCCGATGACCGGGCTGGAGATCGAGCTGAACCTGGTCGACGCCGCCGCCGAACCGGCCATGCGCAACGACCAGATCCTGGCCGACATCGCCGACCCGCTCTTCCAGACCGAGCTGGGGCAGTTCAACCTCGAACTGAACGCCTCGCCCCGGCTGATCGACGGCACCGGGTTCAGCGACTACGAGCAGGATCTGCGCGGCAGCCTCAGCCGCGCCGACGAGCGGGCCGCCAAGTCCGACGCCACCATCGTGATGGTCGGCATCCTGCCCACCCTCACCGAGGGGCACCTGGTCGCCGACAACCTCTCCACCGACGAGCGCTACCGGGTGCTCAACGACCAGATCGTCGGGGCCCGCGGCGAGGACATCGAGCTGGACATCAACGGCGTCGAGCGGCTGCGGACGCACACCGACTCGATCGCGCCGGAGGCCGCCTGCACCAGCCTCCAGTTCCACCTCCAGGTCGCCCCGGACAGCTTCGCCGACCACTGGAACGCCTCCCAGGCGATCGCCGGCGTGCAGGTGGCCGTCGGGGCCAACTCGCCGTTCCTCTACGGCCGGCAGCTCTGGGCGGAGACCCGCATCGCGCTCTTCGAGCAGGCCACCGACACCCGGCCCGACGAGCTGAAGGCCCAGGGCGTACGCCCGCGGGTCTGGTTCGGCGAACGCTGGATCACCTCGATCTTCGATCTGTTCGAGGAGAACGTCCGC
The DNA here is from genome assembly GCF_055586805.1 of Micromonospora sp. NPDC049201. Taxonomy (NCBI): domain Bacteria; kingdom Bacillati; phylum Actinomycetota; class Actinomycetes; order Micromonosporales; family Micromonosporaceae; genus Micromonospora; species Micromonospora sp. NPDC049201. Next base: position 52,925 of record NZ_JBVJHM010000008.1, read on the forward strand.
TACTTCCCGCCGCTGCTGCCGATCTGCGAGGAGGAGGACCCGGTCGAGGTGCTGCACGCCGGCGGCGTGCCCCAGCTCGGCGAGCTGCGGTTGCACAACGGCACCGTCTACCGCTGGAACCGACCGGTCTACGACATCATGAACGGCCGCCCGCACCTGCGGGTGGAGAACCGGGTGCTGCCCGCCGGCCCGACCGTGGTGGACATGCTCGCCAACGCGGCGCTCTACTTCGGCCTCGCCCGTGGCCTCGCCGAGTCGGACCGTCCGATCTGGAGCCGGCTCACGTTCAGCTCGGCGGAGGAGAACTTCCACGCCGCCGCCCGGCGCGGCATCGACGCGGTGCTGCACTGGCCCAAGCTCGGCGACGTGCCGGTCACCACGCTCGTCCTCGACACGCTGCTGCCGGTGGCCGCGCATGGGCTGGACCGGTTCGGCGTCGCCCCGGCCGAGCGGGACCGCCTCCTCGGCGTGATCGAGGGGCGTTGCCGTACCGGCCGTAACGGGGCGGTCTGGCAGACCGAGACGGTGTGGGCGGCCGAGCGGCACCGGGACATGGACCGGAAGGCCGCGCTGCACCACATGGTCCAGCGCTACGCCGAGTTGCAACGCACCAACGAGCCCGTCCACACCTGGCCCGTCGACTGATCGTCGCCCGCCCGGCTGTTCGCCGGCCATCCGGGCGTGTCGCCGTCAGGAAGGAAGCCGGTCCGGAGCGGTATGACACAGAGGCATAAATATGCCCTGGAGGTATATCGCTTCCCGCGGTTTCCTCCCGTGCAGACGTGACGGAGCGTATCCGTCGGTTCGCCTGCGTCGTGCCGGCCCGGGCACCGGCTGGCTGTCGGGCCGGCTGTCGGAGTCGGGCGGGATCAGCGGGCGCGGCGGCGCGTCTTCGGTTCGACGGTCGGGGACGCCGACTCGGGCTGTGGCTCGGCCGGCGTGTCCTCGGTGCCCGACGCGCCCGGGCCCGGCTCCGCGTCGCGGCTGCCGGCGGGCCGGTCCGGCACCACCTCGGGCTGCCGCTGCTGCGGCACCGTCCGGCCCCGACGATCGGCACCGGTCCGGGCGGCGCGACTCGGCGACGCGGGCCGCTCGCCGGCGGGGCCGGGTGACGCGTCCGGCTCCGCCGCGGTCGTCGGCGGCGAACCGGGGTCGGCCTCGCCGGCCGGCTCGGTGCCCGGTGTGCTCTCCGGCTCCGGCCCGACGGCCCTCGGCGACATGGACCCGGCCGGCTTCGGATCGACGGACGTCTGCGAGGCAGACCCGGCCGGCTCCGCCGGGTCGGGGCCGGTCGCGTCGATCGGCGGTTCCGCCTCCGCGCCGCCCCGACGGTCGGCACGCTGGGCCAGCGCGGCCATCAGCATCGAGCCGCCCACCCCGGCGATCACCGCGTACGGGGCGATCAGATGGGCCGACAACTGCTCGGCGGCGATCCCGGCCAGTCGCGGCACGGCCAGCAGGTAGGCCAACGCCACCAGCAGCGGCCCGGCCGCGCCGGAGGCGGCCGCACCCACCCGCACCCGCGGCGACCGGGTCGCGCGCCGGGCGGCCAGCACCCCGATCACCAGCGCGGAGCCCAGCGAGAGCAGCGCCCCGGGCCAGTAGAAGTAGTCACGGATCCAGAAGCGGGCGCTGTCCGCGCTGATCTGCCAGATGCCGAGTTGGGCGGTGGTCAGGCCCCGGCCGGAGAGCACCCCGTCCACCACCGACACCACGGCGAGCAGCCAGAGCCAGCCGGTGGTGGCGATCAGGTTGGTGGCGGCGGCACGGGTGTGCAACGCCCAGGTCGCCAGCAGCACACCGAGCACCAGCCCCGCCGCCGCGTACGCGGCGGCGACGGTCTGCGGCGCGGTGGTGTCCGGCACCCGCGCGGCCCGGGCCGGCACCGCCACCAGCAGCACGGTGACCAGCGCGCCGACACCGGCGGCCAGGGTGAGCCCGAGCCGGGGCAGCACACCCACCGGCTCGTCCCCACCACCGCGCAGGCGCTGGGCGCAGACCGCACCGGCGATGACCGAGGTCGCGGCGATCCAGGTGGCCCAGGCGAGGCTCGCCACCCACGCCGACTCGACGCGTACGGTGCCGGTGGGCGCCCAGTTGATGATGCCCAGCCCGTAGCCGAAGCCGAGCTGAGCGGCGCCCGCGCCGGCAGCGACGCCGAGCGCGGCAGCGGTCGATCCTCCCCAGCCCCGTCTGGCCATGCCGGGCAGCGTAGCGTCCCGAGGTCGGCCCGGCGAGTCGTGGGAGGGGCCGGCCGGGCCCGGACGGCTTGGCGGCACCGGCTACGGTCGCCGATGACTGAGGCGGGAGACGCGATGACGGACGAGCAGCAGCCGGTACGCGACGAGAGCGGTCCGGACCGGACCCGGCTGCTCGTCGGAGGCGGTCTGGCGGCGGTCCTGCTGGCCGTGATCGGAGCCAGCGGTGGCTGGATCCTGGCCGGTGGCCCGGACCGGCCCACCGCCTCGTCCGAGGCCGTCTCGCCGCCGGCCGCCCCGCCGCCCGTTCCGTCCGGCCCGACCGGGGCCGCCCCCACCACGGACCGCCCGGGCGAGGACCGCCCCACCGGTACGCGTTCGCGCACCCCGGCCGGCCTCACCGTGCCGGAGCTGGTGGGTACCGACTTCGAGCGGGCCCGGCAGCAGTTGCGCGACCGTCGACTCGGTTGGCGGCTGGTGTTCGGCAGCGGCTCGGGACGCGCCGTGGAGCGCACGTCGCCCGGGCCGGGGGCGCCGGTGAAGCGCGGGGTCACCGTCACCGTCTGGGTCACCGGGCCGGCGCCCGAGGTCACCGTGCCCGACGTGGGCGGCGAGTCCTGCTCCGACGCCGCCGACGACCTGGTGGAGGCGGGGCTCTATCCCCGTTACCCGGCCGGTCGGCAGGGGTCGGTCAGCGGGCAGGACCCGGTCGCCGGGGGCACCGCCCACTGGAACGACCAGGTGTCGTTGACCTGCGGTGACGAGCCGTCGAGCACGCCGAGCGACGGCCCGCCGCCGACGCCCTGACGCCGGCCGGCGCGCTGATCCCGGCCGGCCCGGCCGGGGCCCGCTACCGTGGACGTCCGAGGGCCGCGAGCCCCCGTCCCGGTGCGGGAAGGACGAGTGTCATGAGCGACGACCGTCAGGAACCACCCGCCGACGACGGGGACGCCACCCGGGCCCTGCCCCGGAACGCGGCGGGGGCGGGCGAGGACGTCGACGCCACCCGGGCCATGCGGCGGAACGCGGCGGGGGCGAGCGAGGACGCGGACGCGACCCGGCCGTTGCCCGGCGGGGCACCTCGGCCCCTCGATGCCACCAGCCGGCAGGAGCCGGTCGGTGGCGCGCCCTGGTCCGGCCGGGCCGGCGTGCCGCCGCCACGGTCGGCGGCCTATCCGGAGCCGGGTGCCGAGTGGTACGCCGACGAGCAGGCCGGGCGGCGCTGGTGGATGCCGATCCTGCTGGGCGTCCTGGCCCTGATCCTGATCGGGCTGATCGCGGCCGGGGTGTGGCTGGCGTTGCGGGCCGCCGAGCGCGACTCCGGTCCCGGGCCGGCACCGTCGGCGGTGCCGAGCACCTCCGCACCGACGAGTGCCACCCCGACCAGCGCGTCGCCCAGCAGTGCACCGCCAACCACGCCGCCGGCCACGACAGCAGCCGCCGAGGTGCCGATGCCGCCGCTGGTGGGGCTGCCGGAGTCGGCTGCCCGGTCGGTGCTGGACCGGCTCGGCATCGACTACCGCGTCCAGCGCCGAGCATCGGACCGGCCGGCCGGAACAGTGATCGCCACGGATCCGGAGGCCGGTTACGCCGTGGGCGAGGGCGAGCGGGTCACCCTGGTGGTGGCCGCGTCCGCCGCGCCCACCACCGGTGCACCGACGACCGGGACGACCACGCCGGGCTCCGCGCCGGCCACCTCCGCCACGCCCTGACGCGTACTCACCACTGTCGGCGGCGGGCGCCGACCAGGCCGAGCCCGGCCAGCGAGATGGCGAGACCGAGCAGACCGGAGTAGAACAGTGGCCGGCTGAGGTCCGTCGGCTCGATGGGGCGGTCGGCGAGCATGCCGCCGCCGGCCCCGCTGCCCGCCGCACCGGACGGGGGTGACGCGTCGGCCCCGTCCGCCGCCGACGGCTGCTCGATCTCGTCCGGCTCGGCGTCGTCCGGCTCGACGGTCGGGCGGGCGTCCGCGCCGGCCACGGTGATCTCCGGGGCCGGTACGGGTTCGGCCAGTTGCTGGGTGGTGGAGAAAGCCGGGTGGCGGACCACGAGCGCGAGCGCGGTCGCGACCCCGAGGAAGACGAAGAGCCCGAGGGCGTAGCCGGTGCGGGACCTGTGGTGCCGCCGCGCGGTGGGCAGATTGACCATGACCATCCCTGGTTCAGGGTCCGTGGCGCGCGGGGTGGAACGTGCCGGGGTGGGCGTACCGATTCTATGGCGGCAGCACGCCCACCGGCCGGGAATTGTGAGGTCAGCCCACCCGGACCGGGGTCCGGGTGACCGGACGGCGGGCGGTCCGGACGGTGTGCTGCCGGGGGACCGGCGCGGCCTGGATCTGCCGCAGCCCCTCCTGCTGTACGAAGATCGACCGTCGGTTGACCGCGTCCCCCGCCGCGTTCAACTCGTAGCCGTCGAGCCAGAGCCAACCGTCGTAGGCCGGCCAGTCGAGCACCCGGATCATCCGGAACATGATCGGTCGGAAGAACTGGACACTCGCCGCGCGCGTCACGTGCAGTACGTCACCGGAGCGGGGAAGCACATGGGCTCCTGAGAGGGTTCGGCCGGCACGGGGCCGGCGAGCTGAACGGGTCGGTGCGGTCCGGCGACGGGGGGTCTACCTCGTGGACCGGCGGTGGGTCGGTGCTGGTCGGGCCGTACCCGCGGTGGCGAGCCGCCACCCGACCATCACCCGGCTGCCCCCGGTTACCGCTCCCGCCACCGCAGCCGAGACGGCGTACAGCAGCGGGGTCTTCTACTCCGGGGCAGGTCGCACGGCGCGGGACGGCTCCCCTCCGGCCGTCCCGCGGACCGTGGTGTCACCACGCGCGGAGATCAAGCGAAGACGGTGAGTAACCCGTGCCATACGGACAGAGTGCATCAGCGAGGTGCGACATGCAAGTTGCACGTCGACTTTTGCCGATAGGTGAGCGGGACACGTGAACCGGACGCTTGAAGCCTCAGGTGCCGGGCCGGCACACTGGACGCCGGTTTCGCCCGTCGCGGCCGGTCGACGACCGGCACCACCCCCGCCGCGAACACTTGCCCGCCGCTCGCCGGTCGCGCCCACGGCGGGTGTGGAACCGGGCGCGACCGACCGGAGGTAGCCGGGTGACTGCGAGTCCTGGAGCCGCGTCGTGAGCGAACGGCGCAGCCCGACCATCCGTCGGCGCCGACTCGGCGCCGAACTCCGCCGGCAACGGGAAGCCGCCGGCATCACCATCGAGGTGGTCGCCGAGCAGCTGGAGTGCTCGGCGTCCAAGGTCTCCCGGATCGAGACCGGCCACACCACCGCGACACCCCGCGACGTGCGGGACATGCTCCGCATCTACGGGGTGGTCGGCGCGGAGAGCGACGAGCTGGTGCAGATCGCCCGCGAGGCACGGCAGAAGGGGTGGTGGCATCCGTACAGCACGGTGCTGGTGGGCGCGTACGTCGGCCTGGAGGCCGCGGCCAGCCAGATCCGGGCGTACGAGCAGCAGGTCGTGCCCGGCCTGCTGGAGACCGAGGAGTACGCCGGGGCGATGATCCGCGCCGCCCGTCCGGACTTCACCGCCGACCAGATCGACCAACGGGTGCGTGTCCGATTGGGCCGACAGTCGTTGTTGACCCAGGACGATCCGGTCGATCTGTGGGTGGTGCTCGATGAAGCGGTGCTGAGCCGGCCGGTTGGCGGCGACGCGGTGATGCGTAGTCAGCTCAAGCGGTTGGTGGAGGTGGCCCAACTGCCGAACGTGACGGTGCAGGTCCTCCCTTTCGAGGTGGGGGCCCACGCCGGTATGGATGGCACCTTCACGATCCTCAGCTTCCCCGAACCGAGTGATCCTGATGTCGTGTACGCGGAGAACGCCACGGGTGGGCTCTTCCTGGAGAAGAGCGACGAGCTTCAGAAGTACAGCTTCATCTTCGATCACATTCGAGCAGCGGCCATTCGACCGGAGGAGTCCGTCGCACACATCGCGAGACTGGCAGAGGAGCCGCTGTGGAAATGGCGACCAAGGAGTTCCCCGTGGACCTGACGCAGGCGACGTGGTTCAAAAGCTCGAAGAGTGGGCCGAACTGCGACAACTGCGTGGAGGTCGCGTACGTGACCGGGGCGGTCGGCGTCCGGGACTCGAAGGACAAGGCGGGCCCCGCCCTGGTCTTCGCCCCCGGTGACTGGCACGCATTCGTCGCCCGGGCCCGGGGCGGAGCCTTCGGCCAAAGCTGATCAGTACCCCCGAGAAACGGTCCCGCCCGCCAGCGTCGTCGGGCGGGACCGTTCCACGTCCACCGGCCGCCGACGCCGGGCACCCGTCGCCTGTTCCGTTCCGCCTCGTTGAACCGCACGGATCGGCAACCGAACGAGGCAGGCGAGACTGATGACGACGATCGGTTCAGAGAATCTCACCAACGGCCCGGGTAAGCCCGAGCGGTTCGGTGGCAAGTACCGTGGGGCCCGCCGGGACACCGTCCTGACCGAGGTGGTCTCCACCGACGGCGAGGACCCCACCGCCCGGGACACGGGCGCGCCGGAGCCGTCCGCGCCGACGCTCTCCCTGCCGTCGCTGGACCCGAACCCGTTGACCGAGCCGTCGTTCCCGCCCAGCGGATGGCCGATGGAGCAGCAGGAGTCCCTGGTGGACCACCCGCTGCTGCGCGGGCTGCTGCTGGAGTTGCCGCCCAGGGGGAGCGTGCCCCCGCCCGGCTGGCTGGACCGCTGGTTCGAAGCGACCCGGGCGATCCTCGAACTGCTATACGTGCAGGGCACCGGCCGGACGCGTTGACACCGCGGTCGCCCGGGGCATCGCCCGCTCGGCGAGCCGGTTGTGCCGCAGCGCGTGGCGTACCCCGATCGTGGCCACGCCGAGCACCGCGACGGTGATCGCCGGGCCGGCCACCCCCGGCGCGGCGAACAGGTCGACCCCGACGGCCGGCAGCACCGCCACCAGCGCCGCGAGCGCGGTCGCCTGGATCGGGAGCACGATCAGCGGGTGCGCGGCGGCGGCCCGCAGCCCGTGCGGCGCCGGGGTGCCCGGCGCCGCGGTGAAGGCGCTCGCGCCGGCCCGCAGTCGCCGGAGCCGCCGTACCGTGCAGACCGCGACGAGGGCCGTCGGGGCCGCCGCGACCGCGAGCCCGGCGGCGGCCCGGTCGAGCGCCGTGTCGCCGCCACTCTGCAGGCCCGCGACGAGGACCGCCGCGGTGAGCGTGAGGCCGGTCAGCACCAGTGCGGACAACCATCCGGTACGCCGGCGCAGCGCGCGGGCGCGCCGCCGCCCGGGCAGGCCCTCCGCGACCAGGCCGGCGGCCAGCCAGACGGCGGCGACGGGGAGCAGCAGAGCGAGACGGTCATCCATGTGCCCAGCCTTGCCCAGTTCGGCGTACACCGAATCCGGGACGGCACCCCGGTCGACCCGGAACGTCGTCCCGTAGGGGGCGGGCCGGATCAGACGTCGAAGGTGGACGGACGCCCGGTGGCCGGCGCCGGCGGGGTGGCCTTCCACAGGCCGGTCTTCTGCGCCGCGAGCCGGGCCAGGTAGGCCGGGTTGAGGATGACGTACCGGCGCCAGAGCCGCTTCGGCTCCAGGCCGAGCCGCCAGAACCACTCCAGCCCGGCGCGCTGCATCCACGGCGGCGGGTTGCGCAGCAGGCCGGCGTGGTAGTCGAACGCCGCGCCGACCGCCATCAGCGGCATGTCCAGCAGCGGTCGCATGGCGTACGCGAAGACCTCCTGGCGGGGGCAGCCCAGCCCGACCAGGACGAGGCGCGCGCCACTGCTCCGGATCCGGTCGGCGATCTCGGCGTCCTCGCCCGGCTGGACGGCCCGGAACTTGGACGGCTCGACGCCGGCGACCTTCAGCGCCGGGAACTTGCGCTCCAGCGCCGGGATCAGCCGGGACAGCGTCTCCTCGGTGGAGCCGTAGAGGTAGACCGGCAGCCCCTCGTCGGCGAACCGGGCGAGCACCCGCAGGGTCAGCTCCGGCCCGTAGACGCGGTCGGTGAGGCCGGCGCCGTGCAGCAGGTTGAGCGCCCAGCGCACCGGCTGGCCGTCCGGGGTCACCACGTCGAACGCGTTGAGCCGGGCGTTGTGCGCCGGGTCGAGCACCCCGGTCATCACGCCGTGCACGGCCAGCGCGGTCAGCGCCAGGGGACGGCGTTCCCGGGCGGCGTCGACCACCGCCTCGGTGGCCCGGGCGTAGTCGGTCGCGTCGACGCCGACGCCGAGCACGTTGCGCTTCGTGCCGCCGTTCATGCCTGCGGCACCCACTTGTCGACGTTCGCCTCGTGGATCTCGCGGAGGATCATCGGCACGTCGTATGTGATCTTCCAGGCCGGGTAGTGCTCCTCGAACCGGGCCATGCTGCTGACGTACCACTGGTGGTCGCCGGTGCGGGCCTGCTCGACGTAGTTGATCCGCGCCTCGCGGCCGGTGATCTCCTGGGCGATCCGGAACGCCTCGATGTGCGAGGTGTTCGAGTGCCGGCCACCGCCGAGGTTGTAGACCTGGGCGGACCGCGGCTCCCGGAAGAACGCCTCGAACGCGGTGAGCACGTCGTGGGAGTGGATCGCGTCCCGGACCATCTTCCCCTTGTACCCGAAGAGGTTGTACGTCCGGCCCTCCATCACGCACCGCATCAGGTAGGCGAGGAAGCCGTGCAGCTCGGCCGCGGAGTGCGCCGGGCCGGTCAGCGTGCCGCCCCGGAAGCAGGCGGTCCTCATGTCGAAGTACCGGCCGTACTCCTGGACCATCACGTCCGAGGCGACCTTCGAGGCGCCGAAGATCGAGTGCAGCGACTCGTCGATCGACATGTCCTCGGTGATGCCGCCGTACCAGTGGTGGTCCTCGGGCAGTTCGTAGCGCGTCTCCAGCTCGATCAGCGGGAGCGAGTTGGGCCGGTCGCCGTAGACCTTGTTGGTGGAACAGTGGATGAACGGCGCGTCGATCGCGTGCCGCCGGGTGTTCTCCAGCACGTTGAGCGTGCCGCCGGCGTTCACGTCGAAGTCGGTGAACGGCTCCTTGGCGGCCCAGTCGTGGCTCGGCTGGGCGGCGCTGTGGATCACCACGGCGATGTCCCGGCCGTACCGGGTGAAGACCTGCTCCAGGCCGTCCCGGTCCCGGATGTCCACGGCGTGGTGGGTGTACGCGGAGCCGAGATCGGCGGCGAGCCGGTCGAGGCTCCACGCGGTCGAGCCGTCCTCGCCGAAGAAGTACCGCCGCATGTCGTTGTCGATGCCGACCACGTCGAGACCGAGGCCGGCGAAGTGCCGGGCCGCCTCGGAGCCGATCAGACCGCCGGAACCGGTCACCAACGCGACACTCACACGCCACTCCTGGTCCATGGGAGGCAGGGAAACCATCGGAGCATAGCGTGACGTCCGGTACGCCCCGATACGGCGCGAGGGCCCCGCAGCCTGCGGAGCCCTCGTTCTGGTGGGGATGGGGGGAGTTGAACCCCCACGTCCTTTCGGACACACGGACCTGAACCGTGCGCGTCTGCCATTCCGCCACATCCCCGTGGCACGACCGGAACACCATATCGCATCCCTCGCCCGCCATCTGCGGCGGGTGTCGGGACATATTACGCTGTCCACTGGTCACGCCACGAGCGATCACCGCTCGTGGCGGGCGAAACTGTAGCACGCTCGCGGGCCTGGTCACGAACGGGTCGACGGTAGCCGGCCGAGCGGCGTGTGAGCTGCGGAGGCGGTGGCCGGATACCATCATTGCCTCGGGACCCGAGGAGGAGCCGGTGAGCGTGCTGCAACGCTTCGAGAAGCGTCTGGAAGGCCTGGTCGAGGGGGCCTTCGCCAAGGTCTTCAAAGGGGTGGTCCACCCCGTGGAGATCCTCAACGCCATGCAGCGGGAGGCCGAGGCGCACAAGGCGATCCTGGCCGGTGGGCGCACGTTGGTGCCCAACCGCTACGTGATCGATCTCTCGCCGTACGACCACAGTCGGTTGGCGCCGTACGCCGCCGCGCTGGCCCAGGAGCTGGCCCAGTCGCAGGCGGAGTTCATCGGCGAGCAGGCCTGGACGGTCTACGGCGACGTGATCGTCGAGGTCGAACGTGGTGAGGGGCTGGACACCGGCATGTTCCGGGTCACCGCCGAGGTCTACACCGGCGGCGACGTCGCGCCGGTCTCCGCGCCGGGCGGCTACGACCAGGGCGGCTACGACGCCGGCCCGGCGTACCCGGCCTACGACCAGGGTGGCGGCTACGGTCCGCCGCCCGGCCACGGCGGCGGTCGCAACGTCCGCCTGGTCTCCGGCGACGGGCGCACCTACCCGCTCCAGATGGGCTCGACCGTGATCGGTCGCGGTGACCAGGCCAACCTGCGTCTGCCCGACGTCGGCATCTCCCGGCGCCACGCCCGGCTGGACTTCGACGGCGGCCAGGTCGTGCTGACCGACCTCGGCTCCACGAACGGCACGATGGTCAACGGCCAGCGGGTCTCGGCGGTCGCCCTCAACCCGGGCGACATGATCCAGCTCGGCACCACGACGCTGACCTTCCGCGTGGACGGCTGATCCCCGTTGCCGGAGCTCGTCATCACCGTCGCCCGGTTCGGGTTCCTCATCCTGCTGTGGATCTTCGTCTTCACGGTGGTCGGCGTGATCCGCCGGGACCTCTTCGCCGGGGCCCGGTCGGGTCGCCTGGTGGCCGCGCCACGCGGGGTCGGCGCGTCGACCAACCAGCCCGCCCCGCCCGGCAAGCCGGCGAAGGGCAAGCGGGGCCGCGCCGCCCACCAGATGGTGGTCACCGCCGGTCAACTCGCCGGCACCCGGATCACGCTGGGGGAAGCGCAGATCACCATCGGTCGTGCGGAGGACTCGACACTGGTGATCACCGACGACTACGCCTCGGCGCGACACGCCCGGCTCGTGCCGCGTGACGGGCAGTGGTACGTCGAGGACCTCGGATCAACTAACGGCACCTACCTGGATCGCGCTAAGGTCACCGGACCAACCCCCGTCCCCCTCGGCGTGCCGATCCGGATCGGCCGCACTTCCCTCGAATTACGGCCATGACTCTGACCCTGCGCTACGCGGCCCACAGTGACCGCGGTCTGATCCGAGACGGCAATCAGGATTCCGTCTACGCCGGACCGCGGCTGCTCGCCGTTGCCGACGGCATGGGCGGCATGGCCGCCGGTGACGTCGCCAGCAACATCGTCATCGGTGCCATGGCGCCGCTCGACGAGGACGTCCCCGGTGACGCCCTGGTCGACGCGCTCCGATCCGCCGTGGGCACCGCCAACCAGCAACTCCGCGACACCGTGGACGCAAACCCGCAGCTGGAGGGGATGGGCACGACGCTCACCGCGACCCTCTTCTCCGGCAGCAAGCTCGGCATGGTCCACATCGGTGACTCGCGGGCCTACCTCCTGCGCAACGGCGAGTTCGCGCAGATCACCAAGGACGACACCTACGTCCAGATGCTCGTCGACGAGGGCCGGATCAGCGCCGAGGAGGCGAGCAGCCACCCCCAGCGCTCGCTGCTCACCCGCGCGCTCGACGGCCGGGACATCGACCCGGAGTACAGCGTCCGCCAGGTGCTGCCCGGCGACCGTTACCTGATCTGCTCCGACGGCCTCTCCGGCGTGGTCAGCGCGGACACCATCGGCGACACCCTGCGGGAGTACCCGGACCCGCAGCAGTGCGTGGAACGCCTGGTGCAGCTCGCGCTGCGCGGCGGCGGTCCGGACAACATCACGGTGATCATCGCCGACGCGACCGACCAGGACATCGTCGAGGCGTCCCCGATCGTCGGCGGCGCCGCCGCCCGGGACCGGGGCATGGCGACATCGGCCGACGACTCCACCCCGGCGGCCCGCGCCTCGGCGCTGTCCGCGCCCCGGGCGCCCGTGCCCGAGGAGCCGGCCGACAACCGCGACGACGAGCCCGAGCGCCGGCGACGGCCGCTGCGGACCGTGGCCATGGCGCTCGCGCTGGCGGTCATCGTCGCCGGCGCCGTCTTCGGCGGCTGGACGTACACCCAGCGGCAGTACTACGTCGGCGCCACCGACGACGGTCAGCTCGCGGTGTTCCGTGGGGTGCCCGGCCAGGTCGCCGGCCTCGACCTGTCGGACGTGCACGCCCGCAGCGAGTCCCGGCTCGACGACCTGACCCTGGCCGCCCAGGAGCGGGTGAAGCAGGGCATCCAGGCCAAGAGCGAACCGGACGCCGAGCGCCGACTGGCGGAACTGACAAGCGACGACCCGGCCAACCCGAACCTCAAGCCGCTCTGCCCGCCGAGTCCGGCGCCCGGCACGGCACCGGCCACGCCCAGCCCGACGCCGGTGGCGACGGCCGGTGCGCTGTCCCCGGCGGCCACCGGCAGCGCCGTCCCGCCGACCCCGTCGCCCGTCCCGCCGTCGCCCACACCGACGTTGACCATCACGCCCGACGCCGTAGTCTCCGACACCGTTCCGCCGGCCGATCCCGCCGGTTGCCGGTCGCCGGAGTGAGCGCCGGCTCGATCCCGAGGACGCATCCGTGACCGCAGCCGCCGCACCGGCCGCCTCGCCCGCTTCGACGGGCGAGCAGTCCGGCGTACGCCTGGCCCGGTCCCGGCGTAACGCCGAGCTGTCCCTGCTCCTGCTCGCCATGGTGCTGGTGGCGGCGTACGCGGCGATGATCGAGGCCAAGGCGCTGGACACCATCACGTCGGATTTCTGGGTTCCGGCCGCCGCGCTGGGGCTGGTCTTCCTGGGTCTGCACCTGGTGATCCGGTGGCTGGCGCCGTACGCCGATCCGGCGCTGCTGCCGGCGGTGGCGCTGCTCAACGGCATCGGGGTCGGCTTCCTGCGCCGCTACGACCTGGCCCAGGCCGCGCCGGCGGAGCGGGCCGACCTGGCCATCTTCGCCGGCACCGGTGGCCGGCAACTGGCGTGGACGCTGGCCGCGGTGGCGCTCGCCGCCGGGCTGCTGGCGATCCTGCGCGACCACCGCACGCTCTCCCGGTACGCGTACACGCTGGGGCTGGCCGGCATCGTGCTGGTGATGATCCCGGCGGTGCTGCCCGGCCGGTTCTCCGAGATCAACGGCGCCAAGCTGTGGATCCGGGTCGGTGGGTTCCAGATCCAGCCGGGTGAGTTCGCCAAGCTCGCGCTGCTCACGTTCTTCGCGTACTACCTGGTGCGCAAGCGGGAGGTGCTGTCGCTGGCCAGCCGGCGGGTGCTCGGCATCGACTTCCCGCGCGGCCGGGACCTCGGCCCGGTGCTGGTGGTCTGGCTGGTCAGCATCCTGGTCCTGGTCTTCGAGAAGGACCTGGGCACCTCGCTGCTCTACTTCGGCATGTTCGTGGTGACGCTCTACGTCGCCACCGAGCGGGTGAGCTGGCTGCTCATCGGCCTGATCCTGTTCTTCGGCGGCGCCTACCTGGCCTACCTGCTGGGCAGCACCGTGGGTGGCCCGTTCGCCAACTTCTACGACCGGGCGCAGATCTGGCTCGACCCGTTCGCCGAGCCGTACGACCGCGGCTACCAGCTCGTCCAGGGCCTGCTCACGCTCGGCACCGGTGGTCTGTTCGGGGCCGGCCCGGGCGGCGGTCAGCCGACGCTGCTGCCCGAGGTGCAGACCGACTTCATCTTCGCCGGCATCGGTGAGGAGATCGGCCTGTTTGGTCTCTCCGCGCTGCTCGTGGTCTACCTGCTGATCGTCGAGCGGGGCCTGCGGGCCGCGCTGGCGGTGCGCGACTCGTTCGGCAAGCTGCTCGCCGGCGGCCTGGCGTTCACGCTGGGCCTCCAGGTCTTCGTCATCGTCGGCGGGATCAGCAAGCTCATCCCGCTGACCGGTCAGACCACGCCGTTCCTCTCCGCCGGCGGTTCCTCGCTGATGGCGAACTGGCTGCTGATCGCCGTGCTGCTGCGGGTCTCCGACGGGGCCCGCCGGCCGGTCACCGGCGGTCGCGGCTCGGCGGCCCGGCCCGCCGGCGGCCCGCCCGACCAGCTGCACGGTGCCCCCACGGAGGTGATCCGGCCGTGAACGCACCCCTGCGCCGCGTCGGTGTGGTCGTGATGATCCTGTTCGGCCTGCTCTTCGCGAACCTGAACTGGATCCAGGCGTACAAGGCCGACGAGTACCGCACCAGCGACTACAACGGCCGGGTCCAGGTCGCCGAGTACGACCGCAAGCGCGGCAACATCGAGGTCGGCGGCACCGCGTACGCGCTCAGCAAGGAGACCGGCGGGGAGCTGAAGTACCTGCGCACCTACCCCCAGGGGGAGATGTACGCGCACGTGCTCGGCTGGAAGCCGGTGAACGGCAGCGCGAGCGGCATCGAGCGGGTGGAGAACGACTTCCTCGCCGGCACCAGCGACGCGCTCATCGCCAGCCGCATCAAGGACATGTTCACCGGGGACGAGACCGGTGGCGGCAACGTGCTGCTGACCCTCTCCAAGCGGGCCCAGGAAACGGCGTTCAAGCAGCTCAACGACAACCAGGTCGGGGCGAAGAAGGGCGCGGCAGTCGCGATCGACCCGCGTACCGGCGCGGTGCAGGCGCTGGTCTCCATGCCGAGCTTCGACCCGAATCCGCTGGCCAGCCACTCCAGCACGGAGGCCGACCGGGCCTACAACGCGTTGGAGAAGGACAAGGACCGGCCGCTGGCCAACCGCGCGCTCTCCGAGGTGCTGCCCCCGGGCTCCACCTTCAAGGTCGTCATGGCCGCCGCGGCGCTGGAGAACGGCGTCGGCCAGCAGACGCAGATCCCGGCCGGGTCGAGCTACACCGCGCCGGGCGCCGGCGTGCCGATCAAGAACGCGGCGCCGTCGATCTGCCCCGAGTCCGAGGTGACACTGCGGGATGCGGTGACCGAGTCCTGCAACACCGGCTTCGCCCAGCTCGGCGTGCGCCTCGGCGCGGAGAAGGTCAAGGAGAAGGCGAAGCAGTTCGGCTTCGAGCAGGAGGACCTCACGGTCGGGCAGAACGGTGACGGCGGCCTGCCGGTCGCGGCCAGCCGCACCGGTGACATGCAGAACCCGGACGGCAGCACCGACCAGGCCGCGCTGGCCCAGTCGTCGATCGGCCAGAACAACGTGCGGATGACGCCGTTGCAGGGCGCGCTGATCGCCGCCGCGGTGGCCAACAACGGCAGCCAGATGCGCCCGTACCTGGTGAAGCAGCTGCTCGGGCCGGACCGCACCACGGTCTACGACGCCGCCAAGCCGCGTGAGCTGCGCCGCCCGGTCAGCAGCCAGGTCTCCGCCGACCTGCGGTCGATGATGCAGAACGTGGTGAAGGAGGGCACCGGCCGCCGGGCCGCCATCGACGGGTACGTGGTCGGCGGCAAGACCGGCACCGCGCAGTCCGGCCCGGACACGCCGGACCACGGCTGGTTCATCGGCTTCGCGATGGACAAGGACGGCACGCCGCTCTCCGCGGTCTGCGTCGAGCTGGAGCAGGCCGGCAGCGGCGGCAGCGCGGAGGCGGCCCGGATCGCCGGCCGGATCATGGCGGCGGCCATCGCGGACTCCGGGAGGCGCTGACGTGCTGAGCCCGGGGGTGCAGCTCGGCAACCGCTACCGTCTCGACGAGCGGATCGCCAGCGGTGGCATGGGTGACGTCTGGCGCGGCACCGACCAGGTGCTGGGCCGAACGGTCGCGGTCAAGAGCCTGCTGCCCGCGTTGCTCGACGAGCCGGGTTTCGCCGAGCGCTTCCGGGGCGAGGCGCGGACCATGGCCACCATCAACCACCCCGGCGTGGTGGACGTCTACGACTTCGGCAGCGACCAGCACATCGCGTTCCTGGTCATGGAATACGTGGAGGGCGACGCGCTCTCCGCCACGCTCGGCCGGGTCGGCCGGCTCACCCCGGCCCGCACCATGGCGTTGCTGGCCCAGGCCGCCGACGCGCTGCACGCCGCCCACGAGAAAGGCATCGTGCACCGCGACGTGAAGCCGGGCAACCTACTGGTCCGGCCGAACGGCACGCTGGTGCTCACCGACTTCGGCATCGCCCGGTCGGAGCTGGTCGGCCAGCTCACCGCCGCCGGCTCGGTGCTCGGCACCGCCTCCTACATCTCGCCCGAGCAGGCCACCGGCGCGGTCGCCACCCCCGCCTCCGACGTCTACGCGCTCGGCGTGGTCGCCTACCAGTGCCTGGCCGGCCGGCGGCCGTTCGAGGGCGACAACCCGCTCGAGATCGCCATGAAGCACGTGCGGGACACACCCCGCGCGCTCCCCGCCGACATCCCGCCGCAGGTGCGGGCGATCGTCGAGCGGGCCATGGCGAAGGACCCGGCGGCCCGCTGGTCCAGCGCCGCCGCGTTGGCCGGGATCGCCCGGCAGGCCAAGCAGACGCTCTCCCAGCAGGCGCGCGGCGGGCGGCCGATCTCCGGCGTACCGGCCTCGCCGGCCGCACCGGTCGCGCGGGCGCAGGTGCCGAACGCCGCGCCCCGCCCACAGCCCCGACCGCCGGTGACGCCGCCGCGACCGCCGGTGACGCCGGCCCGCCCACCGGCGGCGCCGCGCCCGACCATGGTCGCGCACCCGGCTCCGCAGGCCCGCCCACCGGTGGGTCCGCGCGGCGCGGCACCCGTCCCGCAACCCCGGCCCCCGCACAACCCGCTGGGGTACGCTCGTCCGCCCGTCGCGCCGCCGCCGGCGCCCCGCCGCTCCCGGTCCGGGCTCTGGACGACCGCGATCCTGGTGGCGGTGCTGGTCATCCTCTGCTCGGGCGTGATCTCGTTCTGGTACCGGAAGTACGGTTCGGCCGCCCCCGGTCCGGCGAGTGTGAGCGTGACCTCCGGCGCGGTGCGCGCGTACGGGGGCGACTATCCGGTCCGCACGTCGTACCGTCGTGAGGTACGCCTCCAGCCGGCCGGCGGCGGTACGACGACGAGCGAAGGACGAGAGACGCGATGACAGCGCAGGCCCGCCTGCTCGGTGGCAGGTACCAGGTCGGCGAGCTGCTGGGCTACGGCGGCATGGCGGAGGTGCACCGCGGTCGCGATCTCCGGCTCGGGCGGGACGTCGCGATCAAGATGCTTCGTGCCGACCTGGCCCGCGACGCGACGTTCCAGATGCGGTTCCGACGGGAGGCGCAGAACGCCGCCTCGCTCAACCACCCGGCCATCGTCGCCGTCTACGACACCGGCGAGGAGACCGCCCCGACCGGCGAGACGCTGCCGTTCATCGTGATGGAGTTCGTCAACGGGCGGACCCTGAAGGAGGTCCTCGGCGTCGAGGGGCGGCTCCAGCCGCGCCGGGCGCTGGAGATCTGCGCCGACATGTGCGCCGCGCTGGAGTTCAGCCACCGGCATGGCATCATCCACCGGGACATCAAGCCCGGCAACGTGATGCTCACCCAGACCGGCCAGGTCAAGGTGATGGACTTCGGCATCGCCCGCGCGCTGGCCAGCGGCGCCACCACGATGACGCAGACCAGCGCGGTCATCGGCACCGCACAATATCTCTCCCCGGAGCAGGCGCGCGGCGAGGCGGTCGACGCCCGCTCCGACGTCTACGCGGCCGGCTGTGTGCTGTTCGAGCTGCTCTGCGGGCATCCGCCGTTCGTCGGGGACAGCCCGGTCAGCGTCGCCTACCAGCACGTCCGCGAGCAGCCGCCGACGCCGAGCACGATCAACCCGGACGTCAACCCCGCGGTCGACGCCATCGTGCTCAAGGCGCTCTCCAAGAACCCGCTCAACCGCTACCAGAGCGCCGGTGAGATGCGGGCGGACCTGCTCCGCGCCGCGGCCGGCCGGCCGGTGCTGGCCACCCCGGTGATGCCGGCCGAGGAGACCATGCCGATGGCGGCCGCCGCGGGCGGCTACCAAGCGGCGCAGCAGACCCAGATGATGGGCCCGCAGACCCGCCAGCAGCCGCCGGCCCGGGTCGGGGATCCGCGTAAGCGCAGGAGTTCGTCCTGGGTCATCGCCACGTTCGCCGCGCTCGGCGTGCTCGCGGTGATCGCGCTGGGCACCGCGCTCTGGCTCAACCAGGCCGGCAACGAGAAGGTCTCCGTCCCGCAGTTGGGCGACCGGACCCAGGCCGACGCGCAGGCCGCGCTCACCCAGGCCGGGCTGCGGTTCGTCCCCGGCACGCCGGTGAAGAACGCCGAGTGCAAGAAGGGCACGGTGGTGGGGCAGAACCCCGGGCCGGGCCTCCGGGTGGACAAGAACACCCCGGTCACGGTGCAGGTCTGCGCCGGCCCGAACGACGTCACCATCCCGCCGGGGTTGAAGGGCGGCACCTACACCAGCGTGAAGGCGCAGTTGGAGAGTCTCGGGCTCACCGTCGTCCGGAAGGACGTCACCGACAGCGCGCCCGAGGGGCAGGTGGTCAAGGTGTCACCCGACGAGGGCAGCACCGTGGCACCGCAGAGCAAGGTGACGCTCGAGGTCTCCAAGGGCAACGTCAACCAGGTGCCGGACGTTCGTGGCTACACCGAGGACCAGGCGAAGGCGCGGCTGAAGGACGCCGGCTACGACGTCGAGGTCCGGGACGGCAAAGAGGTCGATCCGGCCCAGGCGGGCAAGGTGAGCAGCCAGTCCCCGTCCCCCGGCAAGAAGCTGGCCAAGGGCGAGACCGTGACCATCGCGGTCGACGTGCCGATCGAGGAGCAGAGCGAGAGCCCGTCGCCGAGCGCGACCCCCACCACGTCGCCGAGCACCCCGGGTGCCGGTGGCGGTGGCGGCTTCCCGATCCCGTCGATCCCGCCGACGCGCAACCGCTGACCTCTCGGCAGGGGCCCCGGCGGCCGGAACCCACGGGCGTGGTGGTGCCCCACCGGGGGGCGCCGCCACGTGGCGTGTCCGGGAGAGTCAGGCGGTGGCGAACGCGGCCCGGCGTCGCGCGTCGACCTCGGCGGCCAGCTCCGGGGCCCGCTCCCGCGCCTCCGGATGGCCGCAGGCGGCCAGCCAGTTCGCCAGCATGAGGTGACCGCCCTCGGTCAGCACCGACTCGGGGTGGAACTGGACGCCCTCGACCGGCAGCGTACGGTGCCGCATCGCCATCACCACGCCGGAGGCGGTCCAGCCGGTGACCTCCAGCTCGTCGGGGAGCGTCCCGGGCAACACGGCGAGCGAGTGGTAGCGGGTGGCGGTGAACGGGTCGGGCAGGCCGGCGAGCACGCCGTCGCCGCGGTGGCGCACCTCGGAGGTCTTGCCGTGCAGCAGCTCCGGCGCGCGGGTCACGGTCGCGCCGAACGCCGCGCCGATGGCCTGGTGGCCGAGGCAGACGCCGAGGATCGGGAGCCGGCCGGCGTACTCGCGGATGACGTCCAGGCAGATGCCGGCGCGGTCCGGGCGGCCCGGACCGGGCGACAGCAGGACACCGGCCGCGCCGACCCGGCCCACCTCGGCGACGTCGATCTCGTCGTTGCGGCGGACCTCGCAGTCCGCGCCGAGCTGGCCGAGATACTGCACGAGGTTGAAGACGAACGAGTCGTGGTTGTCGATCACCAGGACGCGCATCGGGTTCACCCGCCCGGCGCGGTGGGCGGGGCGTTGTTCGTCTCGGTGCTGTAGGGGAGTTCCTCGTCCTGGTCGGGCTGCCCGCTCGGGTCGGTGAGGCCGCCGCCGGGGGCGTCGCCGGGCACGCCGGAGTCCTGCGTGACCTGCACGTCGTCGAAGGGCAACAGCGGCTCGGCCCACGGGAAGACCACGAACCAGAGCAGGGCCACGGTGGCGGTGGCCAGCAGCATCGACCCGATCAGCTTGCCGGGCAGGCCCAGGGGCAGTTTCCGCCAGATCCACGCGTACACGGTTCAGCCCTCCAGCTCGGCCGGTCGGCCCGTCGACTTGGCCTGGGCCCGGTCGAAGCGGGCGTGGATGATCAGCCGCTGGTAGTTGTCGAACTTGGGGTTGCAGGTGGTCAGCGTGAGCAGCTTCTCGGTGGCCCGGCCACCCGGCTTGCCCGGCACCGGCGCGACCACCTCGACCTGGGACGGCTTGACGATGCGCTGCTGGTAGACCCGGTAGACCAGCCACTCACCCTTGGTCTCGACCACGATGGCGTCGCCGGGGGACAGCTCGTCCAGCCGCCAGAACGTGGACCGGATGCGGTGCCCGGCGACGGAGAAGTTGCCCACCTCGCCGGGCATCGCGCTGTCCGGGTAGTGGCCCGGGGCGTACCGGATGTCGTCCGGGGTGACGCCCTCGACCACCACCCAGTGCTTGTCGAGCTTCGGGATGTAGAGGCCGGCGACCGGCTTGCCCTCGGCCGGCGGTTTCGGTTTCGTGCTCGGGCCGGGGGTCGGGCCGACTGTCGGGTCCGCCGCCCACTCCTGGGCGAGCTGACCGGTCAGGTCGTTCTGGTGGGCGTCGACGATGACCGACTTGCCCCAGATCTCGTAGCCGGCGAAGAGGAGCACCACCAGGCCGAACGTGATCAGCAGCTCGCCCGCGCCACGGACCGCCGTGCGGAGCCGGGAGCCGGTGGTGGGCCGCGTCAGCTCGGAGTAGACGCTGCGGTATCCCTCGCCGGTCTGTTCCGGCCGGAGCTGCACCACCCGCTCGCCGCGCCGTGGCCGTGGCGGCTCGGCGGGCGGCTCGCTGTCGTCGCCGCCGGGGTCCGGCGCCGGGGGCACCGCGCCCATCAGGCCGGTGGCGTCCAACCGGGGGTCGGCCGGCCGGCGGGTGACGGCGGGCAGCACCGCTGTCGCGCCGGGGTCGGCCGGCGGGGCCGGGTCCGGGCCGCGCCCGGTCGGGCCACCCGACCGGGGTACGCCGTGTCGCTCGGGTCCGACAGCGTGTCGCTCGGGTGCGCCGGCGTGCCGCTCGGGACCACTGGCGTGTCGCTCAGGTGCGCCCGGGTGCCGTTGTGGTGCGCCGGTGTGCTGCTGGGCTCCGGCGGAGCGCCGCTCGGGCCGGCCGGCCACCGGCGGGATGAAGTCGGTCGGCCCGTCACCCGGCGCGGCCGGTCGCACACCGACACCGGGCACAGCGCCAAAACCAGGCATCCCGCCGGGACGGCCGGTCGGGGCGTCGGAGGGGTCCGGACCGGGGCGGCGGTCGTGGGGGGCTCCGGCGGACGTGCGGGAGTGCGCTCCCCGACCCGGCGGGTCGAACCGCCGGGGGTCGGTGGGAGCCGTCGGACCGGCGTACCGCCGGCTGTCGACGCCGGGCGTCTCCGCGGTTCGGCCGGCGGGCGGGCCGCTGGGCGGTGGGGTGCCGAGCCCGTTGCGGACCTCCGGTGGGCGCCCCTCGGGGCCGGCGGCGGGCCGGCCGGGTCGGCGGGACGGCGGGTACGCCTCGGTGCGCGAGGCGGCCGGCGGGGTGGCCGGATTGCCCGGCCAGGCCGGCGGACGGGCCGGATTGCCCGGCCAGGCCGGGGGTGGGCCGGCGGGGCGGGCGGCCGGCGGGGTGACCGGACGGGCGGTGGGGCCGCGCCGTGCCGGGGCGGAGTGGGCCGGACCGTCGTCCGGCCACGGCAGGTCGGCCCGGGCCGGGGCGGGCGCCGGACGCTCGACCTTCCGGAGGAACGCGGTCGGCTCCTCCGATCCGGTGCGCCGGCGATCGTCGCGTTCCCGGGGTTCGTCGCCGGTCACCGGGGCACCGTCGCCGATTGCAGCGCGGTGGAGTCCTCGAACGCCGGCACCGTCACGGTGGAGGTCTTCTCGCTGTAGCCGAGTTGGTAGTGGTCAGCCACTTCCTTGAACACCCGGACTCCCTCAGACGCGGCGAGCGCCCGCTGGAACTGGGCGGGGTCGCCGATGGCCACGATCTTGAAAGGAGGGGAGTAAACCCGGCCGTGCAGCAGCAGGGTGTTACCGACGCAGCGTACCGCGCTGGTGCTGAGCACGCGGACGTTCATGATTGACATGGCCTCTGCGCCTCCGGCCCACAGCGCGTTCACCACCGCCTGCACGTCGCCCTGGTGCACGACCAGGTCGTCGTTGCTGGCGCCCTTGGGCAGCGGTTGGCCGGGGCCCCAGTCGGCGTCGTTCAGCTCGATCGTGATGCCGGTTCCGGTGAGCGCGGTGAACCCGGCGGCCTGCCGGATCGCGGCGGCCCGGTCCCGCTGCGTCTTCACCGGCCCGTCGGTGCCGGCCAGCGCCTCGGTCTGCTCCTCGACCTCGTCGCGCAGCCGCGCGGCCTTCGCCTCGCTGGCCGCGACCTGCTCGCGGCGGTCCTCGATGAGCTGGGTGAGCTGGGGACGGCGGTCCTCGCGCAGCGGGGTGCCGCCGGCGGTGGTCGCGGTGGTGGTGAACAGCAGCCCGGCCGCGGCGGCGATCAGCGGCACGCCGATCGACCAGCCGGGGCGGCGCTGGCGTGCCCGCCGGGGCAGCAGACCGGCGACCGCGCGGCGAAGGACCTTCTGCCAGGAGGCGGCACCGGACGTGTACTCCACCGGGCGTTCCCTTTCCCGTCGTCTCGTTCCGGCCCGCGCCGATGCGAACCGACCTGCTCGACCCGAAAAGTCCGCTCTTTTCGGTAACTCCGCGCACCGGCCCGACCCCATTCGTGGCCTGGACGGTCTGTCGGGACTACGCTAGCTGTCGACACATTATTGGCCATGGACCGTCGCCCCCGCGCCCGGTTGTCAGGCCGGACGAGGTCGTACCCCCCTCTGGAGAGCGTCGTGCCCAAGTCTCAGGTCCGCAAGAAGAAGGTGTACACCCCGCCGACGGACGTCCGTCCGACGGCGACGGCGTCGACGCGCAAGCCTAGCCCGATCTGGCTGCCGGTCACCGCCGTCGCGCTGATCGTGGTGGGCATCGCCTGGCTGGTGGTCTACTACCTTTCCGAGCAGGCGTATCCGGTCGCCTCGTGGGGTTACTGGAACCTCGCGGTGGGCTTCGGCGCGATGGTCTCCTCGCTGATCCTGCTCTCCCGCTGGCGCTGACCGGCTGGTTTCCGCAGCACTCGCATCACGCCACGCCGCCCCTGCCCGGCGCCTGGGCTCCGGCCCGCCTAAGGTGTCCGCAGGGCGGCGTGGCCGATGCGAGAAGACTCACGTTACTGCTGAGTAACCTTCCGCGTAGGCTGCACTGACAAGCAGCAGACCGGGAGGCCAACTCGATGGGCAGCGTCCAGATCGTCACCACGATCCTCGCGGCCGCCATCACCGCCGTGGCGGTGTGGCTTGCGGTACGCGCGGTCATGAAGATGACGGCCGTCATCCGGCTCGGGCAGCCCGCGCCCGAGCGGTTCGCCGACAAGGGCGCGCGCACCACCAAGATGCTGGTGGAGACCGCCGGCCACACCCGCATGCTCAAGTGGAGTGTGGTCGGGGCCGCCCACTGGTTCGTGATGGTCGGCTTCATCGTGCTGTCGCTGCTGGTGCTGGAGGCCTACTTCGAGGTGGTCTCGACCGGCGGCGGGCTGCCGATCGTCGGGCACTGGACCGTCTTCGGGCTGGTCACCGAGTGGATCGGCATCCTCGGCCTGGTCGGCATCCTGGTGCTGATGGCGATCCGGCTGCGCAACCGGCCCAACCGGCCGGAGAACCGCTCCCGTTTCACCGGCTCGACGATGTGGCAGGGCTACTTCGTCGAGTGGGTCGTGCTGCTGGTCCTGATCTTCGGCTTCGTCATCCGGGGCTTCAAGGTCGCCACCGACCACTTCGAGTACCCGGTCTGGGCCACGCCGCTCAGCCACGCGGTCGGTTCGGTGCTCCCCGACTGGGCGGCCGGCGTCAGCGTGGCCGCCCTCATCAAGATCGTCATCTCGATGACCTGGCTCATCGTGATCTCGCTGAACGTCACCATGGGTGTCGCCTGGCACCGCTTCCTGGCCTTCCCCAACATCTTCTTCAAGCGCGACCCGCAGAAGGCGGCCGGCTCCGGCCTGGGCCCGCTGCGGCCGATGACGAGCGAGGGCAAGCCGCTCGACTTCGAGGAGGCCGACCCGGAGAAGGACCAGTTCGGCGTCGCCCAGGTCGAGCAGTTCACCTGGAAGGGCCTGCTCGACTTCAGCACATGCACCGAGTGCGGTCGCTGCCAGTCGCAGTGCCCGGCCTGGAACACCGGCAAGCCGCTGTCGCCGAAGCTGCTGGTGCTGAGCCTGCGCGACCACGCGTACGCCAAGGCGCCCTACCTGCTGGCCGGCGGCGGCAAGGACCTGACCGGCGAGGAGAAGGCCACCGAGGCGCAGCTCGCCCACATGGACGTGCTGGCCCTGGCCGAGGCCGACCGGCCGCTGATCGGCACCGCCGAGGAAGGCGGCGTCATCGACCCGGACGTGCTCTGGTCCTGCACCACCTGCGGCGCCTGCGTCGAGCAGTGCCCGGTGGACATCGAGCACGTCGACCACATCGTCGACATGCGCCGCTACCAGGTGCTGATCGAGTCGAGCTTCCCGTCCGAGGCCGGCGTGATGCTGCGCAACCTGGAGAACAAGGGCAACCCGTGGGGCGCGCCGCAGAACACCCGCGAGGACTGGACCAAGGGGCTCGACTTCGAGGTGCCCCGGGTCGGCGAGGTCGAGGACTTCGAGTACCTCTTCTGGGTCGGCTGCGCCGGCGCGTTCGAGGACCGGGCCAAGAAGACCACCCGCGCGGTCGCCACGCTGCTCAACGAGGCCGGCGTGAGCTTCGCCATCCTCGGCGAGGGCGAAACCTGCTCCGGTGACCCGGCCCGCCGGATCGGCAACGAGTTCGTGTTCCAGATGCTCGCCCAGCAGAACGTGGAGACGCTGAACGAGGCGTTCGACGGCCGGGAGAAGAGCAAGCGGAAGATCGTCGCCACCTGCCCGCACTGCTTCAACACGCTGGGCAACGAGTACGGCCAGCTCGGCGGCGAGTTCGAGGTGGTGCACCACACCCAGCTCCTGGCCCACCTGGTCAGCGCCGGCAAGCTCACGCCGGTGCAGCCGGTCGACGGTGGCGTCACCTACCACGACCCCTGCTACCTGGGCCGGCACAACCGGATCTTCGCCGCGCCCCGTGAGGTGCTCGGCGACTCGATGCAGGGCGAGCTGACCGAGATGCCGCGCAACAGCGAGCGCTCCTTCTGCTGCGGCGCCGGTGGCGCCCGGATGTGGATGGAGGAGAAGATCGGCAAGCGGATCAACGTGGACCGGGTCGAGGAGGCCATGTCCACCGGCGCGAAGACCATCGCGGTCGGCTGCCCGTTCTGCTCGACCATGCTCAACGACGGGGTGAACGGCAAGGGCGCCGGCGAGGACGTCGAGGTGGTCGACGTGGCGAGCGTGCTGCTGCGCTCGGTCAAGCCCGACGCGCCGGCCGGCGAGAAGGAGACCGCGCCGGCCGCCGGCTGAGGCGTACCCCCGGCACGAGTCGGACCACGACGGCGGCGGCACCCGGACGGTGCCGCCGCCGTCGTCTCAGCTCGCTGTGGTGACCGCGACGGCGGCCGAGGTGGTGGTCGCGATCATCACCGCCGCCTGCATCTCCTCGATCGCCTTCTTCGTCGCGGCGGAGGCCCAGTCACCGGCGGCGATCTCGGTCAGCCGGGCCTTGACCCGCTCCTTCGGCAGCTCGCGGAAGAGCTTGCGGTCCAGACCGACCGCGCCGGTCAGGGTGAGCAGGGCCGCGGTCCGCGCGTCGACCGGGCCGTCGCCGAGCAGCGCGTCCCTCATCCGGTGCCGGGCCTCGGTCTCCGCCGCCGGCTCCGCGCCGGTCGGCGAGGGATAGCGGGTACGCGGAAAGACCAGCAGCACCCGGTCGGACTCCCGACGCAGCACCCCGGCGTCGACCAGCCCGTCGAGCACCCGGTCCGGCAGCCCCTTGGCCAGCTTGCCGATCCAGTCCTTCGGCTTGCGGGGCCGCCCCTCCCCGACGGCGGCCAGCGCCTCGTCGAGCAGTGGCACGCCGGTCGGGGTGGGATCGGTCACCACCAGTCGCTTGTCCGCGACCTCCACCCGGCGGGCCAGCGCCAACTCCAGCAGCACCGCGCCGGCGAGGCCGTAGTCCAGGTGCGGACGGCCGAGCCGGTTCGCGCCGGCGTCGTCGTAGGCGAGCAGGACCAGTTCGTCGGTGAGCAGCAGACCGTCCATATCCGCCACGCTACGGGTGGCGCGCCATCGGCGCCCGCATGCCACAATCACGCCCATCGACGGCCTTTTGGTTCTGACGCTGCTGCCCCTGGTCGGCTTCGTGCTGCTGACCGCGGGCAACGCCTTCTTCGTCGCGGCCGAGTTCGCCCTGGTCACGGTGGACCGGGCGGAGATCGACAGGCGGGCCGGCGAGGGGGACGCCCGGGCCACCACGGTCCGCCGTGCGCTGCGCGACCTGTCCTTCCAGCTCTCCGGCGCGCAGCTCGGCATCACCATCACCGCGCTGCTCACCGGCTACCTGGCCGAGCCAGCCCTGGCCCGGCTCGTCGCGCCGGTGCTGCGCCCGTTCGGCGGGGCGGACCACCTCTCCGGGCTGCTCGCCCTGGCGCTGGCCACGCTGCTCTCGATGCTCTTCGGTGAGCTGGTGCCGAAGAACCTCGCGCTGGCCCGGCCGATGCCGGCGGCGCTGGCCACCGCCGCGCCGATGCGCGCCTTCTCCCGCACCTTCGGCTGGCTGATCCGGCTGCTCAACGACTCCGCCAACCGGTTGGTCCGCTGGCTCGGCGTGGAGCCGCAGGAGGAGCTGGCCAGCGCCCGCTCACCGGAGGAGCTGGGGCTGCTGGCCGCGATCTCGGCGCGGGCCGGCGCACTGCCCCCGGACACCGCGATGCTGCTGCGACGCACCATCCGGTTCGGCGACAAGCGGGCCGCCGAGGCGATGACCCCCCGGGTGGACGTGATCGCGTTGCGCGCCACCGCCTCCGTCGCCGAGCTGCTCGATCTGTCCCGACGGACCGGCCGCACCCGGTTCCCGGTCTACGAGGAGACGCTCGACCTGGTGACCGGTGTCGTCGGGGTGCCCGACGCGCTCGGGGTGCCGCTGGCCCGGCGGCCCGCCACCACCGTCGCCTCGGTCGCCCGGGAGCCGGTGTACGTGCCGGAGAGCCTGGACCTGGACGGCGTGCTGGCCGCGCTGAAGGACGCCGGCGCGGACCTGGCCATCGTGGTCGACGAGTACGGCGGCACGGACGGCGTGGTGACCGTGGAGGACCTGGTCGAGGAGCTGGTCGGGGAGATCGCCGACGAGTTCGACCCGGCCGCGGTGGACGACCTCGGGCCGGTGGAGCTGACCGTGCCGGGTGGGGAACGGACCGTCCTGGTGGACGGCCTACTGCGCGCCGACGAGCTGGTCGAGCAGACCGGTTTCCGGCTGCCCGAGGGGCCGTACGAGACGTTGGGCGGGTTCCTGATGGCCCGCCTCGGGCACATCCCGGTCGCCTGCGAGACGGTCGACGAGGCGGGCTACGAGTTCACCGTGGTGGAGGTGGACCGGCACCGGATCGAGCAGGTCCGCGTGCTGCGTCCCGAGGAGCCCGACGACGGTGCCTGAGCTGCTGGTGGCCCTGGTGTTGCTGCTCGGCAACGCCTTCTTCGTGGGCAGTGAGTTCGCGTTGATCGCGTCCCGCCGTACCGTGCTCGAACCACTGGCGGCGACGTCGAAGCGGGCCCGCTGGGCGCTCTCCGCGATGAACCAGATCCCGCTGATGATCGCCGGTGCGCAGCTCGGCATCACGGTCTGCTCGCTCGGCCTGGGCGCGATCGCCGAGCCGGCGTTGGCGCACCTGCTGGAGGTGCCCTTCACCGCGGTCGGGCTGCCCGACTCGGCGGTGCACCCGGTGGCGTTCGTGATCGCGCTGGCCGTGGTGGTGTTCCTGCACACCGTGGTCGGCGAGATGGTGCCGAAGAACATCACGCTGGCCGGCCCGGAGCCGTCGGCGCTCTGGCTCGGCCCGGCCATGCTGGCGTTCTGCCTGGCCACGAAGCCGCTGCTGCTGGCGATGAAGTGGTCGGCCCGGCAGGTGCTGCGGTGGTGGCGGGTGGAGGCGACGGACGCGGTGAAGACCGTGTTCACCGCCGAGGAGTTGGCCGGGCTGGTCTCCCAGGCCCGCACCGAGGGGTTGCTGGACGCCGAGGAGCACGCCCGGATCACCGGCGCGCTCGCCCTGCACAGCCGTACCGCCGCGGACGCGTTGCAGCCGTGGTCGACGGTGACCACGGTGGCGGAGGACGTCTCACCGGCCTCGCTGGAGGTGCTGGCGACCCGCACCGGCCGGTCCCGGTTCCCGGTGGTGCAGCGGGCCACCCGCCGGGTGCTCGGCTTCGTCCACGTCAAGGACGTGCTCGGGTACGCCGGTGCGAGCCGACGGGCCCCGGTGCCGGCCGAGGTCTACCGGCCGCTGGCGGTGGTGCCCCCGGACCGTACGCTCGCCGATCTGCTGCTGGCGATGCGTCGCGAGCGCCGGCACATGGTGCTGGTCAGCGACGGTCGCCGGCCGCTCGGTGTGGTGACGCTCGACGACGTATTGACGGCCATTGTCGGCACGTGAATGAATACCCTTGGTGTGCAAGCGATTGCGGACGCGTGATTGAACAGGCGGCCGCCTTGATTCCACCCCGGTGCCTTCCCTAATGTGATGCACCGACCGCCGTGGGTCGTCTGCCTCGATCTTCCCTCTCGCGAGGCGCCCGCCGGTCGGTTGCAAAGGAGTCCGTGCCGGTGGCAACCATGCCCCCCCAACGTCACGTCCCGAGCGCTCCCTCCGGCCGGTCGGCCGGGGTCCACCGGGTGGTACGCCGTCTCCTCATCCTGGTCGCGGCCGTCGCGGTCGGCGCCGGGATGCTGGCGGCCCCGGCGCACGCGGCGCCCTCGGTGGACGAGATCGACGCGCAGATCGACAAGCAGTGGGAGAAGCTCGAGCCCACGATCGAGCAGTACAACAAGGTCCGCGCCCAGCTCAAGGTCAACAAGAAGAAGTCCGCGGACCTCCAGGACAAGATGGTGCCGCTGGAGCTGGCCTCGACGCTGGCGATGAACAAGGTCGGTGACATCGCCTCCCGCTACTACATGCGCGGTCCGTCGCAGGAGATGGGCGCGCTGCTGGTGAGCACCAAGCCGGGCACGCTGGCCGAGCAGCTGGTCATGCTCGACCGGATCGCCGACGACCAGCGCCGGCAGATCGCCGGCGTGCTCGCCGCCCGCGACAAGTACAACGCGCAGAAGCAGAAGCTGGACGCGTTGATCGCCACCGAGGTCAGGCAGGAGGCCCAACTCGCCTCGCAGAAGAAGCAGATCGACTCCGAGATCAAACGGTTGACCGGGATGCTGCCGGTTACCTCGATCCGGCCGGCCGGCTGCCCCTCCATCGACGGCGTGGTGAGCAGCGCCGCGCGTACCGCGATCAAGACGGCGTGCGCCCAGGTCGGCGACCCGTACGTGTGGGGCGCCACCGGGCCGAACTCGTTCGACTGCTCGGGCCTGACGCAGTACGCCTACAAGGCGGCCGGCATCTCGCTCACCCACTTCACCGGCGCGCAGTGGAACGAGGGCCGCAAGGTTTCCCGATCCGAGGCCAGACCCGGTGATCTGGTCTTCTTCGGCAGCGACCTGCATCACGTCGGGCTCTATCTCGGCGACGGGATGATGGTGCACGCGCCCCGCACGGGCAAACCGGTGCAGGTGTCGAGCATCAGCACCCAGCCGCTCGCCGGCTTCGTCCGGGTCAGCTGACCGCACCCGTTCCCGGCAGAAGGCCCCCGGTCCAGGCAGGACCGGGGGCCTTCTCGCATCGACGGGTCGGCTCAGCGCGGCGCGCCGAGCGGCGACGGCAGGATCAGCACGTCGTCGAGGTTCACGAACATGATCCGGTGGCCGAACTGGACCTGCACGTAGCGGTTCTCGCCACGGACCACGGTGCGGTCACCGGGGGCGGAGCCGTCGTAGGAGACCGCCCGGTAGTACTCGCCCGGCAGCACACCGCCCACCGCGTACCGCTGGCCGGCCGCGAACGTGTACTGGAGCGGGGAGATGGCCTGGTACGGAATCGTCTCCGGGTAGGCGGCCTGCTCCGGGTAGGCGCGGCCGTACACCGGGATGGTGGCCTTGCCGGGGCGCGGCGTCACCACGAAGCCGGTGGCCCACTTCGCGGTGGGCGCGGCGGCCGGGTTGTGGAACCACGCCTTCTGGCCGAGGTACCAGATCGCGGTCCAGTCGCCCTCGCGGCCGGCCACCGCGTACGTCTGGCCGGCGGAGGCGCGGGCGCCGTGGTCGGAGATGTACATCGTGTCCGGCGTGCCGTCCGGGCGCAGCCCGAGGTCGTTGACCAGTGGGGCGTCCGCGCTCGGCGCGGTCCGCAGCACCACCGCCGAGGAGCCGCGCGACGGGCAGGTCTCGGCCGGCGGGGTGGGCGTCGGGACGCCCGGCGGCTGCTGGTTGCAGCCGACGAACGCGGGCCGGTTGGTGGCGAAGTCCGGGTCGATGGTGACCAGCCCGGTACGCGACGTGCCGGTGGTCCGGAACGGCGCCTTCATCAGGTCGAAGTAGTGCGACCAGTCCCAGTAGGGGCCCGGGTCCCAGTGCATGCCCCGCACGTTCGCGGCGGTGATGCCGGGCACGTTGTCGTGGCCGATGATGTGCTGCCGGTCCATCGGGATGCCGAACTTCTGCGCCAGGTAGCGGACCAGCTTGGCCGAGCTGCGGTACATCGCCTCGGTGTACCAGGTGCCCTGCCCGGCGAAGCCCTCGTGCTCCAGGCCGATGGACTTGGCGTTGACGTACCAGTTGCCGGCGTGCCAGCCGACGTCCTTGGCCTTGATGTGCTGCGCGACGTAGCCGTCCACCGACCGCAGCGTGTAGTGCCAGCCCAGGTAGTCGGCACGTTTCACCAGGTCGACGCTGGGGGCGAAGTAGCCCTCGGTGTCGTGGATGACGATGTATTCGATCTTCTGCTGCTTCGGCCGGTCGCCCAGGTCGTGGTTGCCGTAGTCGCCCGGGTCGGCGCTGAGCTGCTCGTAGGGGGCGGGAATCCACTCGCAGGCCAGCCGCACCGGGCACTCCAGCCCGTCCGGCCGCGCGGCGTGGCGCAGCCCGAGCCGGGCCAGTCCGGCCCGGTCCGGCTGCGCGGCGGTGGCGGCCAGCGTGACCCGTTGCCCGTCATCGGTGGTCCGGGCCGCGCCCTGGCCGAGCTGGTCGTAGACCTCGTCGGCGAAGGCCGCCGCCGCGTCGGACGTGTCCGCGCCGGAGTAGCGGGCCACCGCGCCGTACCAGGCCGCGACGTCGCTGCCGGCGCCGACCGGCCCACCCAGTGCCTTCTGGTACGACGCCAGCAGCGCCGCGCCACCGCGGATGTTCGCCGCCGGGTCGGTGCGCAGGGTCTGCGCGTCCAGCCCGGTGAGCGTGGCGGCGGCGTCGAGCGTCTGGAGCGAGGCGGTCGGCAGCGGCGTCTCCCGGGTCGGCGCGGCGGCGGTGGCCGGGTCAAGCCGAAGCGGGCGGCTGTCGTCGCCGCGCGGGTCCTCGTCCTCGTCGACGTGCGCGCTGCCCGGCGTGGCCAGGATGTGCGCGGCGTCGGTCAGGTGCATCGGGCCGTAGCCGCCGCTGGTGCTGGGCTGGCCCGGGTGGGTGTCCCACCTCGACTCCAGGTAGGAGACACCGAGCAGCACGTTCTGCGGTACGCCGTACTCGGCCGCCGCGGCAGCGTACTGCTGCTGGCGGTCGCCGGTGGGCTGGGCCGCCTGCGGCGCGGCGCTCACCGGGCCGGTGGTGGCCAGCGCGGTGGCCGTCGCCACGGCGGCGGCGAGCAGGATCCGTCTGCTCGACGGCGGGGCTGAGAGGTGCATCGAACCTCCTGGACAGGGATGGGGGTCACTGCGTTCCCACCCTCACGCCAGCCCCCCGTGGGGTCAATACCTTTCCAGGAGGCAATCCGATGCGAAGAAAATCTCCATTCGCGTTCGCCCGCCGTATCAGGTACGGAGTGTCACGGTCGTTCGGGTTGCGGATTGGTAACGGGAATCTTTACTCTGGTCAATCGTCGGCCGCATCTTCACCGTCCAACCCGGTCGGTGACGGCCCGACACCGCCGAGTCGCCCACGGGCGAACCGGGGACCCAGGTTCCTGGGGTGAATCCGCAGCCACTGCGGTAGGGCGCTTCCCTTCCCGCCCGAACCCGTCAGCTAACCCGGTAGGCGGTCAGGCAGAAGGAGTACGGACGCCCGGTGGCCCACCATGCCCCGCGGCCGACGTCGAGCCGGTCGGTCGACCGGTCCGCCGTCGTGCCGCGTTTCCGCTGGTCCCGCTTCACCACCACACTTGCCGCCCTGGTCGGCGCCGCGGTCGTCCTGACCGGTGGCGCGACGGCGGCGCACGCGGAACCCTCGGTCGCCGAGATCGAGGCCCAGATCGACCGCGACTGGAACAAGCTCGAACCCGTCATCGAACAGGTCAACGCCGTCCGCGGGCAGCTCGCGGTGCGCCGCAAGCAGGCCGACGCGCTCGGCAAGCAGATCGCCCCGCTCCAGGCCCGGGTGGACGCCGCGCTCGGCCAGGTCGGCGGGCTCGCCGCCGACGCGTACAAGGGCGACAACCTCTCCACCGTCAACGCGCTGCTGGGCAGCCGTTCGCCGAGTGAGCTGGTCGCCGGCCTGGAAATGCTCGACCGCTTCGCGCACCACCAGCAGGAGCAGGTCCGCGACATCGCCGCGCTGCGCGACGAGCTGGCGGCGAAGAAGAAGCCGCTGGACGCGATGGTCGCCGACCTGAGTCGCACCGAGGCGCAGCTCGCGGCGAAGAAGAAGCAGATCGACGCCGAGATCGCCAAGCTCCAGAAGCTACGGCTCAAGGTGTACGGCAACGGTGGCGGCGGCCCGCTGCGCCCGGCTCCCTGTCCCGCCGGATACCCGGGCGGCGCGGCCGGGGTGGCGGTCAAGTTCGCCTGCGCCCAGATCGGCAAGATCTACGTGTGGGGCGCGGCCGGCCCGGACCACTTCGACTGCTCGGGCCTGACCATGGCCGCCTGGGCGAAGGCCGGGGTCTCGCTGCCGCACAACGCCCGCCAGCAGCACGACGTGACGAGGCGGGTCAGCCGCGCCGAGCTGCGCGCCGGTGACCTGGTCTTCTACTACGGCGACCTGCACCACGTGGGCATGTACGTCGGGGACGGCTGGGTCGTGCACGCCTCCCAGTCCGGCAAGCCCATCACCATGAAGCGCGTCGACGACGGCGACATCAACAGCTACGGCCGCCCCGGCTGAGGTGTAAGGAGGGGCCCCCTGTTAACGCATTCCGCATAACAGGGGCCCCTCCTAACAACCAAACTCGGCGTCAGCGGGTCGGCCAGGTGCGCCAGCTCTGCCAGGACCGGCTCGGCGTCGGGCCGCGCTGACCCTGGTAGCGCGAGCCGTAGACGGCCGAGCCGTACGGGTGCTCGGCCGGCGACGAGAGCCGGAAGATGCAGAGCTGGCCGATCTTCATGCCCGGCCAGAGCGTGATCGGCAGATTCGCCACGTTGGACAGCTCCAGCGTGACGTGGCCGGAGAAGCCCGGGTCGATGAAGCCGGCCGTGGAGTGGGTGAGCAGACCGAGCCGCCCCAGCGACGACTTGCCCTCCAGTCGGCCGGCCAACTCCTCGCCCAGCGAGATCACCTCGAGCGTGGAGGCGAGCACGAACTCGCCCGGGTGCAGCACGAACGGCTCCCCCTCGGGGACCTCCACCATCGACGTCAGGTCGTCCTGCTGCACCGACGGGTCGATGTGCGTGTAGAGATGGTTGTTGAAGACCCGGAACAGCCGGTCCAGGCGTACGTCGATGCTGGATGGCTGCACCAGCGTGGGCTCGAAGGGCTCCAGCGCGAGCGTGCCCGCCTTGATCTCGGAGACCAGGTCGCGGTCGGAGAGCAGCATCGGAACACTCTAGCGACAGACGGTGGTGAACAGCGTGTCGGACTACTTCTTCGTACACGTGTTCGATAGACTGTCGGCATGGCTTCCTGGTCCGAATTCGCCGCCGACGAACCCCGACTCGCGGCCGAGATCCGCCTTCTGATGCAGCAGTACGGGCCGGGCTTCGGCTATCTCGCCACGGTCCGCGCCGACGGTGGCCCACGGGTGCACCCGGTCTCACCGCTGATCACCGACGACGGCCTCTGGTGCTTCGTCATCGACTCGCCGAAGCGCCGCGACCTCGAACGCGACGGCCGTTACGCGCTGCACTCCTTCCCGCCGGAGGAGAGCGACGACGAGGCCTACCTGGCCGGTCGGGCCCGGCCGGTGACCGATCCGGCGACGGTGGACCGGCTGACCCGGATCGGCCGGGCGGCGCCGCAGGGTGACTGGCGCCTGTTCGAGTTCTCCGTCGACGTGGCGATGCTGACCCGCCGGGACCCGGTCACCCAGATCGGTGCCGGCCGCCCGGAGATGCGGCTCTGGCTCGACCCGGGGGAGGTCGCACCCGCGTCCGCCACTCCGGTGTCGCCACCCCTGGTCGCGGCCCGGCGTGACGCGCTCGTCCCGGACGGCCGCCGTGGTCGGCACGGCTTCGACACCCGCCGGCCGGCCGCCTGACCGGGCCCGGAAAAACGACGGTGCCGGCCCCGTCCGCAGACGGGGCCGGCACCGGTACGTGGTGCGGTGGCGATCAGGCCGCGCGGTAGGCGTTCCACGCGGTCAGCATGCGGCTCGCCTGGCCGGCGGTGAACTGGTACATGCAGGAGTCGTACGTGTAGTCCATGAAGTTGGTGATCGGGTCCTTGCCGGTCGTGGAGCAGGTGTCCCGACCGGTCGGGCACTCGTACGCCGGGGAGGCCTCGGCCGGGGTGTCGGAGACGCTGTCACCCGAGCCCGAGCAGCCGCCCTGGAAGGTGTGGTAGAGGTTCAGCCAGTGGCCGATCTCGTGGGTGCCGGTGTCGCCCTGGTTGTAGTTGGTCGCGGTGCCGCCGGGCAGCGACTCGCCGAGCACGACCACGCCGTCCATCTTGTCCAGCGTCCGCTTCGGGAAGGTCGCCCAGCCCAGCAGGCCGTCGCTGAGCTCACCGAGGTACATGTTCAGCGTGTTCTTGCCGCCCGTGCGCAGCGAGGTCTTCATCGACCGCTCCGCCGAGGAGCCCTGCACGATCGGGTACCACGACGCGTTGGTCACCCGGTTGATCTTCGTGAGCTGGAAGCTGAACGCGGTGGCCGCGCCGCCGGTCGAGCCCGCGTACGCCTGGTTGAGCACGCTGATCTGCTGGGTGATCAGCGAGTCCGGGATGTTGCCGCCGGCGCGGGTGCTGTTCTCCTGGATGACGTGCACGACGACCGGGATGGTCACGGTCGCCAGCGGGGCGACGGCGCCGGTCCGGAAGTTGGCCCGCTCGCGCTGCGCGGCGGCGAGGTCGGCCTCGCGGTCGCGAACCTGCTTGGCGGTCAGGTGGTTCGGGTCGAGCTTGGCGTGGCCGCCCTTGGCGACACGGGCGTCGGCGTGGGCGTCGGCCGGCTCGGCGCACACGCCGGCCGGGGCGGCCGAGAAGGCCGAAGCAGCGGGGACGACGCCGACGGCGGCGGTGCTGAGCAGCAGCGCGAGGGTCGACGTCGCGACACCGGCGGTACGCCGGGTCAGCAGGTTGGGACGGAGTCCCATGGGCCCACCTCTTTCTGACGGCGTGGCAGGGGGTGTGTCACGCCGAGCCGGAAACGTGTGGCAGACGTTACATCCCATCGAGGGATTTGAGAACGGCCATATGTTGCCGGCATGCAACATTCGTTGATCAACTCGGCTGGGCCCGCGTGGCGGGGGTACCTGGGTGCACGGGGGTGGTGACCTCAGGTACAGTGGTGCCGCTCGCGGGTGTAGTTCAATGGCAGAACATCAGCTTCCCAAGCTGACAGTGCGGGTTCGATTCCCGTCACCCGCTCCACGATCGAGGCCCTGGTGAGGACGACAGTCTCGCCGGGGCCTTCGGCGTTGCGGCGGTTGGCGGACGTCGAACCCGCGGTCAGGGGACTATTCTCCGGGGACCGACGAAGATCCATCGGGGGATGATCTTGAAGCTTCTTCTCACGTCCGCGGGCATCAGGAACGCGAGCATTCAGGACGAGCTGGTCGGCCTCCTGGGCAAACCGATCGCCGACGCCAACGCCCTCTGCATTCCGACCGCCGCGTACGCCATGGGCGGTCCCGCCGGGGCGTGGCGCTTCATCACCGGCCAATCCGTCATACCGATGTGCGAGTTGGGGTGGAAGTCGTTGGGGGTGCTGGAACTCACCGCGTTGCCCAGCGTCGGTGAAGATCGCTGGGTGCCCTGGGTCCAGGAGGTGGACGCCCTGCTGGTGGGCGGCGGGGACGCCCTGTATCTGAGCCACTGGATGCGGCAGTCCGGCTTGGCGGAGCTGCTGCCGTCGCTGGATGCGGTCTGGGTGGGGGCGAGCGCCGGCAGCATGGTGATGGCCCCCCGGGTCGGGGCCGAATTCGTCGCCTGGACCCCACCCGGCGGGACCGACGAAACGTTGGGCATGGTCGACTTCTCGATCTTCCCGCACCTGGATCACCCGGACCTGCCGGAGAACACCATGGCCGAGGCCGAGAAGTGGGCCGCCGGCATGTCGGGACCGGCATACGCGATCGACGATTCAACAGCCATCACCGTGATCGACGGTAACGTCGAGGTCGTCACCGAGGGGCACTGGAAGCTGTTCCCGGCACAGTCGTGACGACAGGCGATCGGCCCGCCGCGAGGCCGGATCGCGTTCTCAGGACCGGTTCCCGCGCGCCAACCCCGCCTCCACCTCGGCCAGGAAGTCCAGCAACTCACCCCGCGCGGCGTCGTCGTGCGTGCGGTGGTTCAGGAACGTCGACGTGACGACGTGCGAGCGGTCCCGGACGACCTCGACCAGCGCGGCGAGCTGACGCCGGGCCTCGGCCACCGCGTCCGGCCCCACCCGACGGCACCACGCCGCGACGAGGGCGGGATCGGTGGAGATGGCGTCGATCCCGCAGCACAGGCGGACGCACTCGACCTCGCAGTGGTCGACGCAGCCGCTCAGGGGCGACGGGATGTCGACCGACACCTCCCTCACCGCTGATCCCCCGGGTGCGTACCGCCGGCCTGAGGGCGCTGCCCCGGAGAGGGGCGCAGGTCGAGGACGTGCCGCAGCCCCGGCTCTCCGCCCAGGTCCACCTTTCCGGCCTCCACGAACCCGGTCCGCCGGAGCACCGCCAGGGACGCCGGGTTCGCCAGCGCCGCGTCGGCGACCAGCCGGCGCAGCCCGTACCCGTCGCGGGCCAGCTCGCTGACCCGCCGCACGCCGTACTGGGCGAGGCCGCGTCCGGCGGCGCGTTCGGCCACCCGGTAGCCCAGCTCGGCGCTGCCGTCGGCCACGTCGACCAGGTTGAACCGCCCGAGCACGAAACCGTCGTCGTCGACCAGCACGTGGAAGTGGCAGATGCCGCGGTCCTGCTCGTCCAGCAGGGCGGCGAGCCGGTCGGCGAACAGGTCGAAGTAGTCGTCGCCGCGGTCGGGCACGTAGCGGGCGAAGTAGGCCCGGTTCTCCCGCTCGAACCGGTACAGCACGTAGGCGTGATGGGTGGCGAGTCGTTCGAGTTCCGGCACCGGGCCAGGCTAGTCGCCGACGCCCGTCGTACCCGGATGGCAGCCGCGGGATGCGCGACGAGATCCGGGCCCTGGTCGAGGCGTTGACGCCGGGCGACGAGCAGGAGGCCCGGCACCGGGCGGCGGCGTTGGCCTGGCTGGCCGGTACGGAGGACATCTTCCGCCGGGTCAAGCCGTGCACCCCGTCGCCGCACCTGGTCGCCTACTTCTTGCTCCGCGACCCGTCCGACGGCGCGGTGCTGCTGGTCGACCACCGCAACGCCGGCAGGTGGCTGCCCAGCGGCGGTCACGTCGAGCCGGGCGAGCACCCCGTGCACACCGTGCGCCGCGAGCTGCGGGAGGAACTCGGCGTACCAGCGGTCTTCGCGCCGCCGTTCGGCGAGCGACCGGCGTTCCTCACCGTCACCGAGACGGTCGGCCCGCCTGCGCAGCGGCACACCGACGTCAGCCTCTGGTACGTGTTGGACGCCCACCGCGAGCAGCGGTTCACCCCCGACCCGGTCGAGTTCCGGGGCGTCCGCTGGTGGACGCCGGCCGAGGTGGGCGACGCGCCGGCCGGCACGGTCGAGCCGCACCTGGGCCGGATGCTGGCCAAGCTCACCCGGGGCTGAGCGTCAGCGGATGCGGCTCGCGGCGCGGCACGAGCGCGATGGCCGACAGCGTCGCCGCGCCGGCCAGGCCGACCAGGAAGAACAGCGAGAGCGCCGGCTGACCGAGCCACTCCCAGAGGGGATGCCAGCTCGGATGCGGTTCGTCCAGGTGGTGCCCGACCAAGGAGAAGGTGGTGAGCACCGCGGGCGTCCACCAGAGGACGAGGGTGATGCCGAGCAGCAGTGGCACGCCACGTCGACCGTCGGTGCGCCGGCTCGCCCAGCCGAAGGCCAGCCAGGCCAGGACGCCGCCGACCAGCGCGGCGAGAGCGGCGGCGGGGAGCACGGCGGGCGGCGTCGCCCGCTGAACCTCCACGTAGAGGTACGAACCGGAGGTGTCGGGGTCGTTGAAGGTGGCCCGCAGGACGGTGTCGCCGCGCCGGGCG
Source organism: Micromonospora sp. NPDC049201 (assembly GCF_055586805.1). Classification (NCBI taxonomy): domain Bacteria; kingdom Bacillati; phylum Actinomycetota; class Actinomycetes; order Micromonosporales; family Micromonosporaceae; genus Micromonospora; species Micromonospora sp. NPDC049201. The sequence goes on from NZ_JBVJHM010000008.1 coordinate 91,459, forward strand.
ACCAGCACGGTCTCGACCGGCTCGTCGGCCCGCTCGCACCTGGCGTTATAGCAGGTCTGGAGCACGATCGAGGTCGGCTCGGCCACCTGCCAGCCGTCGGCCTCCAGTCGTCGCGTGGCCGTCGTCAGCGTGCGGTCCGGGGGCGTCGGCATCGGGCCGGATGCTGATCCGGATGCCGAGCCCTCCTGGTATTCACCACCGTCACCGAGGACGAGCCCACGCCACTGCCCGAGTCGTAGCGGCTGGTTGTAGTAGACGAAGAGCGCGGGCGCGGTCGAGACGTCGTCGCTCATCCGGTGGCCGGGGAACGCCTCGGTGAAGACCGCGGCGAACTCGGCCCGGTCCGGCTGCGGCCGGGACGTCTCCCAGGTGAGCCGGGCGGCGAGCGCGGCGGTGAACAGTCCGCAGATCAACGCCGTCAGTGCCGCCCAGACGCCGACGGTGCGGCTCGCGGGCCGGCCGAGCCGGCAGCGGAGCCCGCCGCGGACCAGGTCGGCGGCCTCGCGGAGCGTGGGTCGGGTTCGCCCGGGTGGTGCCGAGTCCAGCAGGAGTCCCAGGATCTCCGGGCCGCGTTCCCGCCGGTAGGCGCGGGGGTAGGCGAGGAGCAACCGCCGGTACTGGTGGGCGAGCGACATGGTCTCCCCTACGGTTTGCGGGTGCGGGCGGGAGGCGGTTCAGGCGGTGCGGGGGCGCAGGGCCCGCAGCCGGGTCTCGGCGACGGTGGCGAGTTGCCGTAGCCGGGCGGTCTCGGCCGTGAGCGCGTCGAGGCCGGCCGGGGTGAGGCGGTAGTAGCGACGCAGCCGGCCGTCCACCACCTCTTCGCGGTCCGGTTCGACGAGGCGCTGGGCGGTGAGCCGGTCCAGCGCGGTGTAGAGCGTGCCCGGCAGCAGGCTCACCCGCCCGGCGGAGAGCGTGGCGACCTCCTGGGTGATGCCGTAGCCGTGCCTCGGCCCGCCGGCGAGCGAGGTGAGGATCAGGAACGTCGGCTCCCGCATCTGGGTCATGTCGACAACATATATAAGTCTTCGATGTATGGTCAACGCTCTTGACCCGTCCCCTGCGGCAAGCCGCAACGTGGTCCGGGCCGGCCCACCCGGGCCGGCGCGAGGAGGAGAGCGACGTGCGGCTGCTGACCATCGGGGCGTTCGCCCGCGCGGCCGGACTGACCGCCAAGGCGCTGCGCCTCTACGACGACTGCGGACTGCTGCCGCCGGCCGCCGTGGACCCGCACTCCGGTTACCGCTACTACGCGCCGGAGCAGCTCGACCGGGCGCGGCTGATCGCCGCGCTGCGCCGGGCCGGCATGCCGTTGGCCGAGATCCGGGCCGTCAGCGCGCTGCCGTCGCCGGCCGCCGCCGAGGCACTGGACGCGTGGTGGCGGCGGGTCAGCGCGGACACCGAGGCCCGTGGCCGGGCCGTCGCATCCCTCGTCGACCAGCTCACCGAGAGGGGCACCACCATGTCCGAACACACCTTCCGGTACGCGGCGCGCTGCGAGACCGGCACGGTCCGCGACTCCAACGAGGACGTCGCGTACGCCGGCGACACGCTGCTCGCGGTCGCCGACGGCGTACGCGGTCCGGGCGGGTCGACCGCCAGCGCGGCGGCGGTGGACGCGCTGCGGCCGTTGGCGGCGGCCGACGCGCCGGCGGGCGACCTGCTCGCCGCGCTGGGCGACGCGGTGAGCCGGGCCGACCGGGCGGTACGCGCGCAGGCCACCGACGTGGACCGGCCGGCCAGCACGCTCACCGCGATCGTCCGACGGGGCACCCGGCTTGCCCTGGTGCACGTCGGGGACACCCGGGCCTACCTGCTGCGGGGCGGCGAGCTGTCCCGGCTCACCCAGGACCACACGTACGTGCAGACGCTCGTCGACCAGGGGCGGCTCACGCCGGCCGAAGCCGGGGCGCACCCGCAGCGGGCGCTGCTGGCCCGGGCGTTGGGCGCGGGCGGCGAGGTGGAGGCGGACCTGGCGCTGCGGACCGCGCTGCCCGGTGACCGCTACCTGCTCTGCTCGGACGGCCTCGCCGCGGTGGTCGACCCGGGCGCGCTGCACGCCGCGCTGGCCGGGGCGGACGACCCGGAGACCGCCGTCGGGCACCTGGTCGAGCTGGCGTACGCGGCGGGCGCGCCGGACAACATCGCCTGTGTGGTGGCCGATCTGGTGACGACGTAGCGGAACGGCCGGGCCGTACGCTGGGGATCATGCGAATTGGCATCGTGATCCTGCCGGACCAACGCTGGTCGGAGGCGCGCCGGCGGTGGGCGCAGGCGGACGAGTGGGGCTTCGACCACGCCTGGACGTACGACCACCTGGGCTGGCGTGACCTGGTCGACGGGCCCTGGTTCGACTCCTGGACGACCCTGACCGCGGCGGCCACGGTGACCTCCCGGGTTCGGCTCGGCACGCTGGTGGCCTCGCCGAACTTCCGCCACCCGGCGGCGTTCGCCCGCCAGGTGACCGCGTTGGACGACGTGTCCGGCGGGCGGGTGCTGCTCGGGCTGGGCGCGGGCGGCATCGGCTTCGACTCGGCCGTGCTCGGCGGCGAGACCCTGCCGCCCCGGCAGCGGGTCGACCGGTTCGCGGAGTTCACCGAGCTGCTCGACCTGATCCTGCGCGAGGACGGCACGACCTGGCGCGGGGAGTGGTTCGCGGCGGTGGACGCCCGCAACAACCCCGGTTGCGTCCAGCAGCCCCGGGTGCCGTTCGTGCTGGCCGCGAACGGTCCCCGGTCGATGCGCCTGGTCGCCCGGTTCGGGCAGGGGTGGGTGACCACCGGCCTCGACGGCGACGACCTGGCGGGCTGGTGGGACACGGTGGCGGAGCTGTCCGACCGGATGACCCGGGCGCTGGAGCAGGCCGGCCGCGACCCGGCCAGCCTGGACCGGTACCTCTCGCTCGACTCGGCTCCGGTCTTCTCGCTGACCAGCGCGGACTTCCTCGCGGAGCAGGCGGCCCGGGCGGCCCGGCTGGGCTTCACCGACGTGATCACGCACTGGCCCCGGGCCAGCAGTTGGTACGCCGGCGACGAGGCGGTGCTGACCGAGGCGGCGGCGCTGCTGCCGGAGCTGCGCCGCGTCGGCTAGAGGCGTTAGGAGGGGCCCCCTGTTATGCAGAATGCGTTAACAGGGGGCCCCTCCTTCACACCAGCCGGAAGCGGAGGCAGACGATGCGGCTGTCGTCGGTGACCGGGGTGCCCTGCCGCGCCCAGTAGGCGCCGTGCGCCGATCAGCCCGGCGGTGGCGGTCTTCGCGCCGCTGAGCACGAGCGTGTTCAGTCTGGTGCGCAGCTCGCCGGGGGTGCCGAGGGCGAGCGCGCGCAGTCCACCGATGCGGGGCCACATGCCCCGGAGGCTACGGCACCGGTCAGATCAGACGGCCGGCGTGGCCGGGGGCGGCCAGCACCCGTTCGTCGCCGGTGGCCGCGTACGCCTCCAGCGCCGCGTCGGCCAGCTTCACCACGTGTTCGTCGCCGTGCCGGGCCGCCCGGGCGAACACCTCGGCCGGATCGGTGGGCCCGTCGACAGGCGTGGCGGCGGTCGGTGCGGGTGCGGCGTACACCGAGGTCACGGCCGCCGTCGCGGCCCAGGCCGCAGCGACGCTCGGCGCCCGCAGCGCCGGGTCCAGGGCCGGCAGGGTACGCAGCACCGCGGTCGGCGCGGTGACCGCGTGCACCAGCATCACCGGCTCGCCGTGCCCGAACCGCGGGTAGTCCAGCGCGGCGCGGTGCACCACCTCGGTGAGCGTGCGGGCCGCCCGGTCCGGGTCGGCCGGCGGACGCAGCGCCGTGACCGCTGTCGACCATCCGGGCTCCCCGGTCAGCCGGCCCAGCCGCTCCCGGATGCCGCCGCTGCGGTCCGCGATCCGGGGCACCCCGGCCAGCGCCGCCGCGACGTCGGCGTGACCGGTGAGCGGGCCGGCGCCGGGGACCGGCTGCCAGCGGGCCGCCCAGTAGCCGAGCGCCTGGCCCAGCTCGGCGCGGCGCTCCGGGGTCTCCCCGTCGGTGTGCAGCACCCGCACCGCGTGTCCGACCCGGATCACGCCGTGGGTGGCCCCGGCCGCGATCCCGGGGAGCAGCCGGGGCCACCATTCGCCGAGCACCTCCCGCCACGGCCGGTCGCGCAGCTCGCGGTCGAAGTGGTCGAGCCAGTCGCCGGCCCGCTTCGGGTCACCGAGCGCGGCCCGCCAGTCGTCGATCGGCCGCAGGCCCCGCGGCAGGTCGTCGAGCCGGCGCAGGTAGCCGTCGAGCCAGCGGTGCACGCGGGCGCCCTGGCCGTGCCGGACCAGCGCCTCGGCGGCCATCGGCCCGTGGTTGGAGAGCCAGCCTTCGAACTCGGGGCCGGTGCGGTGCAGTCGGTGGTACGCCTCGTCGAGGATGCCGTCGTCCATCCGCCGATGGTCGGGGTTGAAGCGAGCTTGAGGTCAACCCCTCAGGGCAGGTCGTCCCCGGTGAGCAGCGCGCGGACCCGCAGTCGCGCGCGGACGTCCGCCGGGCAGGTGGCGACCAGTGCGGCGGTGCCGACCGGCTCGGCGTCGGCGTCGCGCACCAGCCGGCACAGCGCGTCCAGTTGCGCGCCGGTGTCGACCCAGTCGTCCACCAGCAGCACCCGGTCACCGGGGCCGAGCCGCCGGCCGTCCACGCCGATCCGGAGCCGCTGCCCCCGGTGGTCCGGCGGGGTCCCGGCCCACCGGGTCGGCCCGATCCGGCGTCGCTCGCCACCGTCCTTGTACGCGGGCAGGAACCCGGCGCCGGCGGCCACCGCGACCAGCGGGCCGAGCAGCAGCCCGGTCACCTCGGGGGCGAGCACCACGGTCGGGCGCGCGTCCGGGAAGAGGCCGGCAAGTGCCGGCCCGACCTCGGCGAGCACCTCGGGGTCACGCCACCAGCCGGAGAGGTCGCTGACCAGGTGGCTGCTGTCCGGCCCGGGGTCGGCCCAGCGGAACAGTTCGACCAGGCGACGGTTCAGCACGCCTCCATCCTGCCCGCCCGTCCACCGTTCGGCCCAACGGCCGTGGCTTGATCGGCTACACGTACCACGGCAAATATGGGCATACCACCATGATCACGTTGACGTCGGAAGTGCTTCTCTCGTTACGGTCCGGGCCGGTTTGTTGAGTTGACGAAAGGACCGGCCCGGTGGCTGCTAGGCACCTTCGTACCCGCAGATTGTTCTCCTCGCCGGCCGGCATCGCCGCCACCGCGGCGGTCGGCGTGGCGCTCGCGGTCGGCGGCACCGTCGGCGCGGTGCAGCTCACCGCCGCCGAGCCGCCCGCCGCGCCGGCCCTGGTCGAGACGCCGCCCAGCACGGCGGCCCCTACCTCGGCCGCGCCGTCGCCGAGCGCCTCCGCCACCGCGACCCGGAGCCCGTCGCCGAAGGCCACCCCGAGCGCGAAGTCGACCCGTACCCAGCCGGCGTCCCGGGGCAAGACCCGGACCGCGGCGCCGAAGCCGACCGCGACGAAGAAGAAGACCGTCGCCCCGAAGGTGGTGGAGAGCGGCTCCTGCGGCGCGTCCTTCTACGACGAGGGCCAGATGACCGCGAACGGCGAGACGTTCGACCCGGACGCGCTGACCGCGGCGCACAAGACGCTGCCGTTCAACACCCGGGTCCGGGTCACCAACCCGGCCAACGGCAAGTCCGTGGTGGTCCGGATCAACGACCGGGGCCCGTACATCGACGGCCGGTGCATCGACCTGTCCCGCGCCGCGTTCGCGGCCATCGCCTCGACCGGTCTCGGCGAGGTGGACGTCCGCTACGAGGTGCTCGGCTGACAGCCGGTCCGGCAGAACTTCCGCGACGGACGGGCCGCGTTCGTTCTCCGGTTCACATCCATCAGGCATGCTGTCCGATGTACGTACGCAACCCTTCCAGCCGGGCCGCGGCCCGCTGAGCCCCGGATCCCGCGCCGGCCTCGGCGCGGCCCTCGCGCTGCTCGCAATCGTGTCGGCGGCGGAGGCGGCCGACGGCCGGCCGGTGCACTACCTCGCGCTGATGGCCGCCGCGCCCGTCCTCGCCGCCGCGCTGGCCTCCTGGCGGGTGGTGCTGGCCGTGGGGGCGCTGGCCACCGCAGCCGGGGTCGCCTTCGCCGCGGCCGAGAAGGGCATGCCGCTGGTGACCGCCGTCAGCGTGGCCGCCATCGTCCTGGCCACCGCGATCTCCGCCGCCACGGCGGCCGTGCGGCAGCGTCAGACGGAGCGGATCGCCGAGCTGACCCGGCTCGCCGCGGTCGCCCAGCAGGCGGTGCTGCGTCCGCTCGGTCCGCAGGTCGGCACGCTGGCGGTGGCCGCGCGCTACATCTCCTCCACGGCCACCGCCGAGATCGGCGGCGACCTGTACGAGGTGATGGACACCCCGTACGGCGTCCGAATGATCATCGGGGACGTCCGCGGGAAGGGGCTGGACGCGGTCCGGCTGGCCAGCATCGTGCTCGGTTCCTACCGGCACGTGGCCTACGAGCGGGCCGACCTGCGCGCGGTGGTGACCGACCTGGACCGGGCGGTGGCCCGCAACGTCGGCGACGAGGACTTCGTCACCGCCGCCCTGGTCGAGGAGCGCGGCGGCACGCTCACCATCGTCAACTGTGGACACCCGCCGCCGCTGTTGCTGCGCCGCGGCGCGGTGATCCCGCTGGAGCCGCCGGCCCCGGCGCCGCCGCTGGGCTTCATGCCGGTGGTCCGGCCCCGGGTGGAGCGGCTGGAGCCGGGCGACCGGCTGCTGCTGTTCACCGACGGGCTGGGCGAGGCCCGGCGGGACGGCGAGTTCTTCCCGACCGCCGACCGCGCCTGGCGACTGCTCGGTCACGGAACGGTCGGCGACGGGCTCGCCTCGCTGGAGACCGCCCTGGTCGAGTGGGTGCAGGACCGGCTCGACGACGACATCGCGCTGGTCCTGATGGAGTACACCGGCCCGCGTAGCGCGGCGGCGGCCCCGGTGCCGAGCTGGGAGGTCGGCGCCGCCGACGGGTGAAGGGGAAGTGTGTAATCGCTGTCACTTCCGAGATCGGGTTGTCGTTGCCTACCGGTGAGTAATACAGTCTGGAGTTACTGATCGGTAACACCTGTCCGGAAGCGGGGCCAGCGAGCATGACCCACTACAAGAGCAACCTTCGGGACCTCGAGTTCAACCTGTTCGAGGTGTTCGGGGCGGACCGGACGTTCGGCCAGGAGCCGTACACGGACCTGGACGTCGACACCGCCCGTAGCTTCCTCTCCGAGGTCGACCGCCTGGCCCGCGAGGACCTCGCCGCCAGCTATTCCGACAGCGACCGCAACCCGCCGGTCTTCGACCCGGCCACGCACACCGCGCCGCTGCCCGAGTCGTTCAAGAAGTCGTACCAGGCGTTCATGGACTCCGAGTTCTGGCGGCTCGACCTGCCGGAGGCGCTCGGCGGCACGAACGCCCCCCGCGCGCTCTGGTGGTCCCTGGCCGAGCTGGTGCTCGGCGCCAACGCCCCGGTCTGGATGTACGCCTCCGGCCCGTCCTTCGCGCACGTGCTGCACGTCGAGGGCACCGAGGAGCAGCAGAAGTGGGCCCGGCTGTTCATCGAGAAGCAGTGGGGCTCGACCATGGTGCTGACCGAGCCGGACGCCGGCTCGGACGTCGGCGCCGGCCGCACCCGGGCGGTCCAGCAGCCGGACGGCACGTGGCACATCGAGGGCGTCAAGCGCTTCATCACCTCCGGTGAGCACGACCTGAGCGACAACATCGTCCACTACGTGCTGGCCCGTCCGGTCGGCGTGGAGGGTGTCGGCGGCCCCGGCACGAAGGGCCTGTCCCTCTTCGTGGTGCCGAAGTTCCACTTCGACGCCGAGACCGGTGAGCTGGGCGAGCGCAACGGCGTCTACGCCACCAACGTCGAGCACAAGATGGGCCTGAAGGTCTCCAACACCTGCGAGGTGACCTTCGGCGAGCACGGCGTACCGGCCAAGGGCTGGCTGCTGGGCGAGAAGCACGACGGCATTCGCCAGATGTTCATGATTATCGAGTACGCCCGGATGATGGTCGGCACCAAGGCCATCGCCACGCTCTCCACCGGCTACCTGAACGCGCTGGAGTACGCCAAGAACCGCGTGCAGGGCGCCGACCTGATCCAGCAGGCCGACAAGACCGCGCCGCGGGTGACCATCACCCACCACCCGGACGTGCGCCGCTCGCTGCTGATGCAGAAGTCGTACGCCGAGGGCCTGCGCGCGCTGGTCTGCTACACCGCGAGCTGGCAGGACAAGGTCGCGCTCGCCGAGGCGGCCGGCGACGAGAAGGCCACCAGGCTGGCCAAGCGGGTCAACGACCTGCTGCTGCCGCTGGTCAAGGGCGTCGGCTCGGAGCGGGCGTACGAGCTGCTCGGGCACGAGTCGCTCCAGACGTTCGGCGGCTCCGGCTTCCTCCAGGACTACCCGCTGGAGCAGTACGTCCGGGACGCCAAGATCGACACCCTGTACGAGGGCACCACGGCCATCCAGAGCCTCGACCTGATCTTCCGGAAGATCGTCCGGGACAACGGCAAGGCGCTGATGGCGGTCGCCGGCGAGATCCAGGAGCACATCACCTCCGAGGCCGGCAACGGCCAGCTCAAGGAGGAGCGGCAGGCGCTCGGCAAGGCGCTCGCCGAGATCCAGCACATGATCGGTGTGATGACCGGGTGGCTGGGCGAGGCCCAGGCCGGCGACGCCCGCGCGCTCTACAAGGTCGGCCTGGGCAGCCGCCGGTTCCTGCTCGCGATCGGCGACCTGGTGGTCGGCTGGCTGCTCCAGAAGCAGGCGGACGTGGCGTTGAAGGCGCTGGCCGGTGAGGTCTCCGCCAGCGACAAGGCGTTCTACACCGGCAAGGTGGCCGCCGCCCGGTTCTTCGCCCGAGAGGTGCTGCCGCGTATCGGCGCCGACCGGCGGATCATCGAGGGTGCCGACCTGGAGATCATGGACCTTCCGGAGGAGGCGTTCTAAGCCCTCGCGGGCACTTCCTCCCCTTTCACCTCGACGGCCGGTGGGCGACAGCCCGCCGGCCGCCGTCGTTGGTGGCGCCGGAGGTGGATAGGCCGGCCGGTGGGCGGGTAACCGTCGCGGACCACGACCGGAGTACGCCCAAGGGCCACCGCACGGGGGAGTGCAGCGCACATGGGCATTGGCAGCGCCATCTTTCTCATCGCGCTCGGCGCGATCATGACCTTCGCCATCCGGGCCAACGTCTGGTGGATCGACCTGCGCGCGGTCGGCTGGGTCTTCATCCTGGCCGGGCTGGGCGTCCTGCTGACCACGTTGTGGTTCTGGCAGGACCGTCGCAAGCGGGCCCGCACGCTCATCGTGGAGGAGAACCGGCTCTCCCACCCGACCGCGATGATGCCGCCGCCGCCCGACCCGCCGCCGCCCACCGCCCCGCCGTCCTGACGGTCCCCGCGGCTGTTAAGCGGGGCCCCCTCCTCTACCGGAGACGTTAAGAGGGGGCCCCTCCTTGCACCTCAGCCGCGGGCGGTGTGGCGGGTGGTTAGTGGGGCGCGCGAGAGCGCGGCCCACTCGGTGGTGGGGTGGTGCACCACGATGTCGGTGGTGCGCATCCCTTCCGGGTCCGCCCGCTCGGGGTCGAGCAGCGCCGAGAGCAGTGAGATGCCCGGGTTGTGCGCGACCAGCAGCACCGTGCCGACCGCCGGGTCCACCGACCGCACCAGCTCCAGCAGCTCGTCCGGGTGCGCCTCGTACGCGGTCGGCTCGTAGCGGACGGCGGGGGCCGGGCCCGCCGGGCCGCCCTCCGGCGGGGACCCGGCCAGGCCCAGCGCCACCCCGTGCCAGGTCTGCCGGGTGCGTCGGGCCGGCGAGCAGAGCACCACGTCGGGGAGCAGCCCGTGCCGGGCCAGCCAGGCGCCGGCCGCCGCGGCGTCGGCGTGCCCCCGCGCGGTCAGCGGTCGTTCCGCGTCCGGGGCGTCCCGGGACTGCTCGGCCTTGGCGTGCCGCAACAGCACCAATGTCCGCTGCCGGTTCGTGCCGTCCGTCATCCGCCCAGCTTGCCTGATTGGCGATCGGGGCGCGTGGGTATGTCGATGTGTGCCGCTACCTCATCCATGGCCGCGGCGGGCAGAAGCGCCAGCAGGACGCCAAGGAGGCGACGTCATGGGCATCGGTGCCAGCATCTTCCTCATCGCGCTCGGCGCGATCTTCGCGTTCGCCATCGACGCCAACCTGGGATGGCTGAACCTCAACGTGGTGGGCTGGGTGCTCATGCTCGCCGGCCTCGCCGGGCTGCTCACGACGCTCTACTTCTGGAACAGCCGCCGCCGCGTGGTCGCCGCGCCGGTGCGTCAGCAGGTCGTCGCCGAGCCGGTGGTGCCGGTGCAGGGCGACCGGGTGGTGCGCGAGGAGTACCGCGAGGTGCGCCGCCCGGGCTCGGGCTACCCGGCCTGACCCACCCCGAGACCCGAGGGCCCCGCAACGGCGCGGGGCCCTCGTGCATGTCCGGACCGGCTTCGGGCGGGCCGGCTTCGGGCGGGCCGGCTTCGGGCGGGCCGGCTCAGGCGAACAGCGCGAAGTAGATCGCGATGTGGTGGCAGATCGCCGCGACCAGCGTGCACGCGTGGAAGAACTCGTGGTGGCCGAAGACGGTGGGCCACGGGTTCGGCCGGCGCAGCGCGTAGAACACCGCGCCCACGCTGTAGATCGCGCCGCCCACGCTCAGCAGCACCAGCGCGGTGACGCCGCCGGAGTGCAGGATCTCCGGCAGCATCGCCACCGCCACCCAGCCGAGTGCCAGATAGAGCGGGGCGGAGACCCAGCGGGGCGCGTGCGGCCAGATCAGCTTGACCGCAACGCCGGCCAGCGCGCCGCCCCAGACCAGGCTGAGCATGATCGTGGCGTGCCGGGTGTCCAGCAGCAGCGCGCAGAACGGGGTGTAGGTGCCGGCGATGAACACGAAGATCATCGAGTGGTCCATCCGGCGCATGATCTGGTAGCCGCGCTCGGACCAGACCCGCCGGTGGTACAGCGCGCTGGTGCCGAAGAGCCCGCACACGGTGAGGCTGTAGATCAGGCAGCTCACCAGCGGCGCCCAGCCGGGCCGGGTGGCGGCGATCGAGCAGAGGACGATGCCGCAGACGAGCGCGGCGAAGAACGCGTACGCGTGGAGCCAGCCGCGCATGCGCGGCTTTCCGATGTCGACCGGCCGGAGCCGGAGCGGTGCGGAGGTGGTCACCTCATCAGGTTACGACACCGTAGGTTACTTGCAAGTAGTGTGGACCGTCACGCCCGACGACGCGAGGATGACCGGATGCGGATCCGACCCGTCGGGGCGCACGCCCTGCTGCTCGACTGCGACGACCCCGACCAGGTCGAGGCGTGGCGCGCCGAGCTGTGGCACCGGCGCGCGGCCGGCGAGCTGGCCGCCGTCGAGATCGTCCCCGCCGCGGTCACCGTCCTGCTCGACGGCGTGCCCGACCCGGCGGCCACCGCCGCGCGGATCGCCGGCTGGCACCCCCGGAACACCACCGACCGCTCCGCCGCCGCCGAGGTCCGGGTGCCCGTCACGTACGACGGGGAAGACCTGCCCACCGTCGCCGGCCACTGGGGCGTCGACGTGCCGACAGTGGTCGACCGGCTGCGGCGTACCGAGTTCCGCGTCGCGTTCTGCGGCTTCGCGCCCGGGTTCGCCTACCTCACCGGGCTGCCGCCCGAGCTGGCCGTGCCGCGCCTCACCACCCCGCGTACCCGGGTGCCGGCCGGCTCGGTCGCGCTGGCCGGCCCGTACGCGGGCATCTACCCCGCCGCCTCACCCGGCGGCTGGCTGCTGCTCGGGCGGACCGAGCTGATCCTCTTCGACGTGCGTGCCGACCCGCCGGCCCGGCTCACGCCCGGCACCCGGGTCCGGTTCGTCGACGCGCCATGATCGAGGTGCTGCGGGCCGGCGCGCTCACCACCGTCCAGGACCAGGGCCGGCCCGGCTGGGCGCACCTCGGCGTGCCCCGGTCCGGCGCGCTCGACCCGGCCGCCCTGCGCCTGGCCAACCGCCTCGCCGGCAACCCGGAGCACGCCGCCGGCCTGGAGATCACCCTGACCGGGTGCGTGCTGCGCGTCACCCGGGCGGTCACCGTGGCGCTCACCGGCGCACCCGCCGACGTGCTCGTCGAGCAGCGTTCGCGGACCGCCGACCCGGGGCCCGCCGAGGCGCGCCCAACCGGGCCGCGCCCCGGCGAGGTCGAGCCGCGCCCCGGCGAGGTCGAGCCGCGCCCCGGCGAGGTCGAGCGACGCCCCGGCGACGTCGGGCGACCGCTGTCGTTGCCGGCCGGCGCGGTGCTGCGGATCGGTCCGGCCCGCGCCGGGGTCCGGACCTGGCTGGCCGTCAGCGGCGGGATCACCGTCGAACCGGTGCTCGGCAGCCGGTCCACCGACACGCTCTCCGGCCTCGGGCCGCCTCCGCTGCGCGACGGGGACCGGCTGCCGCTGGGCGCACCGACCGGCCCGCCGCCCCCGGTGGACCTCACCGTCACCCCGCCGGTGCCGACCGAGGTGTCGCTGGCCGTGCGCCCCGGCCCCCGGCAGGACTGGTTCACGCCCGCCGCGCTCGGCCTGCTGCACGGCAGCGCGTACACCGTCGGGTCGGACAGCAACCGGGTCGGCGCGCGGCTGGCCGGCGCCGCCCTGCCCCGCGCGGTGGCCGGCGAACTGCCGAGCGAGGGGCTGGTGCTCGGCGCGGTGCAGGTGCCACCGGACGGCCAGCCGCTGATCTTCCTGGCCGACCACCCCACCACCGGTGGCTACCCGGTCATCGGGGTGGTGGACGACGTGACAGCGCTCGCCCAGGCCCGCCCGGGGACTACGGTGAGGTTCCATGGACCTCAACGCGGACCTCGGTGAGGGATTCGGTAGCTGGCGGCTCGGCGACGACGAGGCGCTGCTCGGGCTGATCAGCTCCGCCAACGTGGCCTGCGGCTTCCACGCCGGGGACGCGGCCACCATGCACCGGGTGTGCGCCGCCGCCGCCGAACGCGGCGTCGCGGTCGGCGCGCAGGTCGGCTACCGGGACCTCGCCGGCTTCGGCCGCAGGCACATCGCCTACGACTTCGCCGAGCTGCGGGACGAGACGATCTACCAGCTCGGGGCGCTCGACGCGTTCTGCCGGCTCTACCGGACCCGGGTGCGCTACCTCAAGCCGCACGGCGCGCTCTACCACGCGGCGGCGTGCGACGAGGCCCAGGCCGCCGCGCTGGTGGCGGCGATCAGTGGGTACGACCACGAGCTGCCGGTGCTCTGCCAGCCCGGCACCGTGCTCGCCCAGCTCGCGGTCGGCGCCGGCCTGCGGGTGGTGGCCGAGGGCTTCGCCGACCGCAACTACCTGCCCAACGGGGCGCTGGTGCCGCGCGGCGCCCCGAACGCGCTGGTGACCGACCCGGATCAGGTCGCCGTGCGGGCCGTCCGGATGGCCGTCGAGCGGACCGTGGTCGCGGTCGACGGCAGCGTGGTCTCCTGCCCCGTCGAGTCGATCTGCCTGCACGGCGACACACCCGGCGCGGTGCGGTGCGCGGAGCTGGTCCGCGCCGCACTCGTCGACGCGGGGGTCACGCTCACTCCGTTCGCGTGAAAGGAGGGGCCCCCTGTTAACGCCTGACGCATAACAGGGGGCCCCTCCTAACGCTCGTCGGCTCAGGACTCGTCGAGGCCGCGCAGTACCAGCGGGAGACGGGTGGCGCCGTCGGTGACCACCCGGACCGGTACGCCCCAGTCCTGCCGGGTCAGGTGGCAGGCGGCGTGCTCGATGTCGGCGTCACAGGTCGCCGCCTGGGCGGTCACCTGCAACACCCCCTGCGTCACGTCCCCGCTGACCACCAGCCGCCGGGACAGGTCGGTGGTCGTGCCGGCGCCGTCGACCAGCAGCTCCGGCGGGGACGCCGAGACCACCAGCCGGGTCGACGGCCCGTACGTGTCGTCGAGCTTCTGCCCCGGCGCCGGCGTGAAGATCACGTCAAGCGTCAGCTCCCCCGCCGCCACATCCGTGGGCCTGCGCTCCATCCGGTGCCGCGCGCCCGCCACCGTGCTCGCGCCGGCCGCCGTCAGCGCGCCGGGCGCCAGCCGGGTCAACCGGTGCGCGGCCGACTCGACCACAAGCACCTCCCCCGCCGGGGTGACCACCAGGTCGCTCGGCTCAGCCAACCCGTCGGCCACGGTCGCGACCTGGCCGGCCGCCGGATCGAAGCGGCGCACCGCGCCGTTGTACGTGTCCGCGACCAGCACCGAGCCGTCCGGCAGCGCGCACACGCCCAGCGGATGCTGGAGCAACGCCTGATCGGCCGGGCCGTCGACGTGCCCGAAGTCGAACAGCCCCTGACCCGCGGCGGTGTGCATCTCGCCCGCCTCGACCCAGCGGATCGCGCTGGTCTCGCTGTCGGCGATCCAGAGCCGGGAACCGTCCGCCGAGACGGACAACCCGGACGGTTGGGCCATCCAGACGTCCGGCAGTGGACCGTCCCGCAGCGCTTCGACCGTGGTGCCGGCGTACATGCCGGCGGTCCGCTTGATCGGGTCGAACCACCAGAGCTGGTGGATGCCGGCCATCGCCACGACCACCCGGTCGTCGTACCAGGCCACGTCCCAGGGGGAGGAAAGGTCGACGGCGCGCGCGTCGTGCGCGTGGTCGTCGACCGTCGAGCGCCACTGCCGCCCGGTGCCGGCCACGGTGACCACCTCGCCGGTCTCCAGCCGTACGCCGCGCAGCAGGTGGTTGACCGTGTCCGCGACGACCAGGTCGTAGCCGGCCACCTCGGCCACGTGCGGGGGCAGCAGGCAGAGCCCCTGCGGCTCGGCGAACGTCGCGCCGGCCGCCGGGCCGTCGGTGCGGCCACGGGTGCCCGCGCCGATCCGGCGCACCACGGTCTCCGCGTCCGGCGCCAGCTCGACCAGGGAGTGCCGGGCCGAGTCGGAGACCAGCAGGTTGCCGCCCTCGAGCGGGACGACCTTGCCGGGGAAGCGCAACGCCGTCTCCGGCTCGGCCGGCGGGACGTACGGGCCCTCGCCCCGGTGCAGCGTGCCCTTCGCCTCGTGCGTGGCGATCAGGTCGTCGACCAGCCGGGCCAGCCCTTCGGCGTGCCCCTCGCCGGCCATGGTGGCCACCACGTAGCCTTCCGGGTCGACCACCGACAGCGTCGGCCAGGCCTTCGCCGCGTACTGCTGCCACATGTCCATCTCGGGGTCGTCGAGCACCGGGTGGTGCACGCCGTACCGCTCGACGGCCGCGGCCAGCGCGTCCGGGTCCTTCTCGTGCTCGAACTTCGGCGAGTGCACCCCGATCACGACCAGCACGTCGCCGTACTTCTCTTCGAGCGGGCGCAGCTCGTCCAGCACGTGCAGGCAGTTGATGCAGCAGAAGGTCCAGAAATCCAGCAAAACGATCTTGCCGCGCAGGTCGGCCAGCGTGACGGCTCTGCCGCCGGTGTTCAGCCAGCCACGACCGCGCAGCTCAGGTGCCCGTACTCGTGCGCTCATCCCCCCATGGTGCCGCACCCCCGACCTCTCGGCGTGTGGGGTGGGGACAACGTGAAGCGCCCGCCCCCACCGGGGACGGGCGCTTCACGTGAGAGTTACTGGCCGGCCGGCTTCAGGCAGAGCACCCGGTTGGTGCCACCGCCCTGGAGGACGACAGTGGGCTGGGACAGGTCGGCGCACTTGTCCTTGTTGTCCACCTTCGACACCACGGTGAACGCGCCCTGCTCGCCGCAGTCCGCAGCCACGGCGGTCGTGCCGGTCTGCTTGATGCAGGAGCCGACCGCCGGGTCGAAGCCCGCCGGCTTGTCGTCACCGCCGATCTTGCCGAGCAGCGTGAGCAGGCCGAGCGGCACGGCGAGGATCAGCACGGCCGCGATGAGCACCAGGGCCAGCACCCGACCGTTGCGCACCTTCGGCGCGGGCGCCTCGGTCTTCGGCTCGGCGTCCGGCTTGAACGCGTCGAAGCGACCCTGATCCGATTCGTCGGCCGGACCCTCCGGGGACCAGGCCGGCGGGGCCTGCGGGGACGGCGGCGGGAACGCGGGCGGGAAGCCGCCCGGCTCACCCCCGGGACCCTGACCCGGTACGGCGACCGAGGCACGCCCACCGGCCGTCGGACCGTACACGTCCTGCTGGCCACCCGGACCGCCGAACGGGTCGGGACGGCCACCGGGACCGCCGTACACGTCCTGACGGCCACCCGGGCCCCCGAACGCGTCCTGCTGGCCGCCCGGACCGCCGAACGGGTTCTGCTGGCCGCCGGGGCCGCCGAAGGAGTCGCGTGACCCGCCGGGCTGCTCGTCGTCCTGCGGGTGCACCCCGTTGGCGGGGCGGTTGTTGCCGGGCGGGTCCACGAAGGACGGCACACCGACCGGGAACGGCGGCGGGCCGGCCGGCGAGGACGGCCGGTCGCCGTATCCGCGTGGGTCGTCGTCGGACCGGGACTGCGGCCCGCCGTAGCCGGGGGGACCGTCCTGGCCGGGGTAGCCGTGCGGACCGTCGGACCGGGACTGTGGCCCACCGAAGCCGGGGGGACCGTCCTGACCGGGGTAGCCGTGCGGACCGTCGGGCCGCGACTGCGGACCACCGAAGGCGGGTGCGTCGTCCGGCCGGGAGCGCGGTCCGCCGAAGCCGGGTGCGTCGTCGGAGCGGGACTGCTGGCCGGCGAAGTTGGGTGCGTCGTCAGCACGCCCCTGCGACCCGGCGAAGCCGTGTCCGTCGTCGCCCCGGGAGGAGGATCCGAAGCTGTGTCCGTCATCGCCCCGGGACGGGGATCCGAAGCCGTGTCCGTCGTCGCCCCGGGACGGGGACCCGCCGTAGCCGTACCCGTCGTCGGCCCGGGACGGCGACCCGAAGCCGGGTCCGTCGTCCGGTCGGGCCTGCGGGCCGGCGAAGGCGGACGGAGCGTCCTGGCCGGGGTAGCCGTGCGCGTCGTCCGCCTCCGGGGCGTCCTCGGGCTCCGGTCGGGTCGGCCGGCCGTACACCCGGGGCTGCGGCGTGGACGCGCCGGTCGGATGTGCCGGCTGGTCGGCCGGCGGGGCGACCCGGCTGGCCACCGGGACGGAGGCGCTGGCCGAGACAGGACCGGCGGCGCCGGCCTCGGGCGAGGTGCGCGGGCCGGGAAGGACCGGACCGGCCGGCGACTGCGGCTCCTCAGGTGCGGACCGGGCGGCGCCCCAGCCGGCGTCACCACGCTCCGGCTCGTACGCCTGGGGTGCACGCTCGGCCGGGCCGAACTGCGCGGCGGCGGCATGGTCGGCGGGCGGTGAGGCCGCCAGTGCGGCCCCCGGCACCCGCTGGCTCTGTGCGGGCAGCGGTACCGCGTGGCCGGGTGAGATGCCCGGTGCGGGCGCGGGCTGGTAGACCGGTCCGTCCTCGGCGGGCTGCCAGCCGCGCGACGGTGCCGGCTGTGCCTCGTCGGCGTGGCCCCACGCCTCGGCGGGCGACCAGGGTTCGGCGGACGCCAGCTCGTCCTGGCTGCCGCTCCACCCGGGCCGGGCCGGCTCCTCCGCCGGCCGCTCGGTCTCCCGCTGCTGCGGCCCGGCTGCGGCACCGCCCCAACCGCCGGCCGGTCCCTCGCCGCCACGCTGCGGCAACGCCGGAGCGTGGCGGCCGGCGGCCTGGTCATCGGCGTCACGTTGCGGCATCGCGGGAGCGTCGTTCCAGCCACCGGCCTGGTCGTCGCCGTCGCGCCGAGGTCGGACGGGGCCGTCGTTCCAGCCCGCGGGGTGGGGCTGATTCGACTCGCCCCAGCCGGCCGGCTGCGGGACCTCGGCCGCGCCGGCGGCGCGGCCGCCGGCGGCCCAACCGCCGGAGCGGTCCGGGTCGTCGTCCCGAGTGGAACCGTCCCGGCCGCCCACCCGGTTCTCTCCCTGCGGGGCGGGCCAGCCGCCGGATCGGGCCGATTCGTCGTGCTGCTGCCCGCCGGCCGCCGGCCAACCGCCGGGGCGGTGCGGATCGTCCTCGGTGCGGGTGGAGCGGCTGTCCTGGTCGGACTGCTCCGGAGTGGACCACGCCTGCTCGGGCCGGACGGCGCCGGGCACGGAGACCTTGGCGGCGGCCCGGGCGGTCGGCTCGGGCGGAGGCCAGGTGGCCCCGCTCTGCTGGCCGGGCGGAACCCAGGCCGGCTGGGTGTCGCGCGGGGCCCAACCGCCGCCGGACCGGTCGTCCGGCTGCGCGCCGGGCTGCTCGTCACGGCGGTTCCAGCCGCCTGAGCGGTTCGGGTCGTCCGACTGGGCGCCGGGCTGCTCGTCGCGGCGGTTCCAGCCGCCTGAGCGGTTCGGGTCGTCCGACTGGGCGGCGGTGCCGACGGCCCAGCCTCCGGAGTGGCCGGCGTCGTCACCCTGCTGCGCGGCAGGGGTGTACCCGCCGGAGCGGTGCGGGTCGTCCGAGCCGGCGGGGGTGACCCAGGACTCGTTCGGCACGGTGGCCGGCGCCGGGACGTAGCCGGTGCTCCGCGCGCCCGTCTCGGGCTGCGCCCAGGCGGGCTGCTCCCCGGCGGCGCCGCGGGCGGGACGGTGCTGCTCGGCGGCCCAGGCGGGCGGCGCCGGCTCGGCGGGACCGCCCGACGTCGGGGCCCAGGCCGGCGGCGCCGGCTCGCCGGAGGCGTCCGGACGGGTCGACTCGCCCGGCCCCCACGCGGGAGCACCCGGACCGGAGCCGGCCCAGGCCGGTGCGCCCTGCTCGGGGCTACGGTCGCCGGAGCCGGCCCAGGCGGGCTGTGCGCCCCGGCCGCCCGGGTCGGCGGGCGGGGGCACCTGGGCGGTGGCGCGACCGGTGACGTGCTGGCCGGCGGGCGGGGCCCAGGCGGGCGGCTGGTCGTCGGCCGCGGCCCAGGCCGGAGCCGGCGGGGCGGGCCGACCGGCCGGCGGGGGCGGGGCCCAGCCGAGGTCGGGCGTGCCGTTGTACCCGTTGTCCTGCTGCGCCGGCTGGTCGCCGTACGGCACCGGTCCGCCGGTGCCCGGCGACACCTCGCCCGGCTCCTGGCCGGGGTGGTGCGGAGCCTCGGACGTCATGGGTGCTCCTCCTCCATCACAGGTCGACCGCCGATGCCGGCCGGGGACCGTCGGCATGGCTGCCGGCGTCGCCGGTGGGTACCGGCCGTGCGGGCTCCCCGCACCGTATCCGGTGGCCGCCCGGGGACGCTCGGGGAGCATCGGTCATCACCGAAAGTCACCGGGCGACGTCGATGAGTTTCACTCTCCACGTCGGTCCGGAGCAGCCGGTTGGCGACCGTGCCAACCGTACCGGGCGGTGCGGCGGGGTGGAATCCCGGTGCCGGACGACGGGGAACGCAGAAGACCCGCCCGGGGTGCCGGGCGGGTCTTCTGCGTTGGAGGAGTGTGGAACGTCGGTGGCGTCAGCTCAGGTGACGCTGGGCGATGGCGAGAAGCTCTGCGCGGACCGCGGGCGAGTTGGCGGAACGCAGGGCGTGCTCGATGGCACGGGCCCGGCGGTTGGCGTCGCGGCGGGTGCGGATTCGCTCGATCATGCTCATCTTGGGTCTCTCCTCCTGGCTATTCGGTTGTCAGCCCTTGATGTCTCTATTTAAGCGCACCGCACGCATGATCGCCATCGATTACAAGGTGAGCTGAGCCACCTGCCTAAGGATCGTAGGCATCTTCATCGCTGAGCCGATGATTCCTTCATCAACGGCAACGGCCGGTGTGCCGGGCGTTCACCCGTGACACACCGGCCGTTGCCGGAGCGGTGGTACGTCAGGTCCAGGCGAGCAGCGCCGCCTCCGGATCGGCCAGGAAGTCCCCGATGTCGCGCAGGAACTTCGACCCCAGCTCACCGTCGATGATCCGGTGGTCGAAGGAGAGGCCGAGCGTGGTGACCAGCCGGGCCTTCACCTTGCCCTTGTGCACCCACGGCTGCTCGCGTACCGCGCCGAAGGCGAGGATCGCCGACTCGCCCGGGGGCAGGATCGGCGTACCGGTGTCGACGCCGAAGACGCCGACGTTGGTGATGGTGAGCGTGCCGCCGGACATGTCCGCCGGGGACGTCCTCCCCGACTTCGCGGTCTGCACCAGCGCCGTCATCGCGTCCGCCAGCTCACGCAGCGTCAGCCGGCCGGCGTCCTTGATGTTCGGCACGATCAGGCCGCGCTCGGTGGCCGCCGCGATGCCCAGGTTGACGTACTCCTTGACCACGATCTCGTCGCCGGCCCAGGTCGAGTTGACCATCGGGTACCGCTTGACCGCCAGCAGCACCGCCTTGGCGACCAGCAGCAGCGGGGAAACCCGCACGTCGCGCCACTCGCGCCGGTCGCGGAGCCGGTCCAGCGCCTTCATCGCCCGGGTCACGTCGACGGTCAGGAACTCCGTCACGTGCGGGGCGGTGAACGCCGAGCGGGCCATGTTCTCCGCGGTGAGCTTGCGTACCCCCTTGACCGGGATGCGCTGCTCGCGGTCCGCGCCGAAGCTCGCGGCCGACGCGGCCGATGCCGCCGGCGCGGTGACCGTCAGCGGCTCGGCCGCCGCCGGGGTCCCACTCGCCGCCCGCTGTACGTCCTCGCGAGTGATCGAGCCGAGCGGACCGGAACCGGTCAGCGCGGCCAGGTCGACCCCGAGGTCCTTGGCGAGCTTGCGGACCGGCGGCTTGGCCAGCACCGGGCCGCCGCCCGCGCGGCCGTTGCCGTTGCCGTTCAGCGCGGGCGTCGGGGCCACCGGGGTCGCCGCCGGCACCGGCACCGGCGCGGCCTGGACCGGCGCGGTCGGGACCGGGGCCGCCTGGGTCGGGGCGGCCGGCGCCGGGGCGGCGCCCTTGCGCGGGCGGCGCTTGGCCGGCGCGTTGCGCGGGCCGTAGCCGACCAGCACGGCGGTACGCCCACCCGGCGCCACGCCACCGATCAGGCCCGGCTCGACCATGCCCTCCTCGGGTGCCACCTCGACAGCGGCCAGCGAGGCCGCCGACGGGGTGGGCAGGTCGGCGGTGGGCGTGCCGGTCGTCGACTGCTCCACCGGCCCGGCGCCCGGGTCGGTGTCGATCGCGATGATCGGCACGCCGACCTCGACCGTCGAACCCTCCGGGTGGAAGATCGCCTGCACCCGGCCGGCCCACTTCGCCGGGATCTCGACCGCCGCCTTCGCGGTCTCCACCTCGACGATCGGCTGGTTCAGCTCGATGTCGTCGCCCACCTTGACCAGCCAGGCGAGGATCTCGCCCTCGGTCAGGCCCTCGCCCAGGTCGGGCAGGTTGAACTCCTTGATCCGGGACATGCCGCTCACCAGCCGAAGGTGCGGTCGACGGCGTCGAGCACCCGGTCGAGGTCCGGCAGGTACTCCTCCTCCACCCGGGCGGCCGGGTAGGGGATGTCAAAACCGGTCACCCGCAGCACCGGGGACTCCAGGGAGTAGAAGCACTCCTCGGTGATCCGGGCCGCGATCTCCGACCCGAGACCCAGGTTGCCCGGCGCCTCGTGCACGACCACGCAGCGGCCGGTGCGCTTCACCGACTCGTACGCGGCGGTCAGGTCCAGCGGCGACAGCGTCCGCAGGTCGATGACCTCCAGCTCCCGGCCGTCCTCGGCGGCGGCGGTGGCCGCGTCCAGCGCGGTGCGCACCATCGGGCCGTACGCCAGCACGGTCGCGTCCGTGCCCGGCCGGGCGACCCGCGCGCCGTGCAGCGGGTACGCGTCGGTGAGCGGGGCGTCCAGGTCGACCTGACCCTTCTCCCAGTAGCGCCGCTTCGGCTCCAGGAACACGATCGGGTCGTCCGACGCGATGGCCTGCTGGATCATCACGTACGCGTCCTGCGGGTTCGCGCAGGTGACCACCTTGAGGCCGGCGGTGTGCGCGAAGTACGCCTCGGGCGACTCCGAGTGGTGCTCTACCGCGCCGATGCCGCCGCCGTAGGGGATCCGGATGACCATCGGAATCCGCACCTTGCCCTGCGAGCGGTAGTGCATCTTCGCCACCTGCGACACGATCTGGTCGTACGCGGGGTAGACGAAGCCGTCGAACTGGATCTCGCAGACCGGCCGGAAGCCGCGGATGGCCAGGCCGACCGCGGTGCCGATGATGCCGGACTCGGCCAGCGGGGTGTCGATCACCCGCTGGTCGCCGAAGTCCTTCTGGAGGCCGTCGGTGATCCGGAACACGCCGCCGAGCTTGCCGACGTCCTCGCCCATGATGACGACCTTCTGGTCGTTCTCCAGGGCCCGTCGCAGACCGGTGTTGAGTGCCTTGCCGAGCGTGAGCGTCTCCGTGGCCATCAGTGCGCGCTCCCCTCGAACGACTCCATGTACTGCGAGAACCGGGCCCGCTGCTCGTCCAGCTCGGGGGAGCCGTGCGGGTAGACGTGGTCGAACATGCTGACCGGCTGCGGGTCGGGCATGTTGAGCACCCGCTCCCGCAGGTGCACCGACTCGGTACGGGCCTGCTCGTCGATCTCGGTGAAGAACGACTCGTCGACGATCTGCTGCTTGAGCAGGAACGCCTTCATCCGGGCGATCGGGTCCTTGGCCTGCCATGCCTCGACCTCGCTGGCGATCCGGTAACGCGTCGGGTCGTCCGAGGTGGTGTGCGCGCCCATCCGGTAGGTGTACGCCTCGATCAGGGACGGGCCCTGGCCGCTGCGCGCGGTGTCCAGCGCGTGCCGGGTCACCGCGTACGAGGCGAGCACGTCGTTGCCGTCCACCCGGACGCCGGGGAAGCCGAAACCGCCGGCCCGCCGGTACAGCGGGACGCGGGTCTGCCGCTCCAGCGGCTCGGAGATGGCGTACTGGTTGTTCTGGCAGAAGAAGACCAACGGCGCGTTGAACACGCTGGCCCAGACAAACGACTCGTTGACGTCGCCCTGGCTGGTGGCGCCGTCACCGAAGTAGGCGATCACCGCCTCGCCGTCCTCGCCGCCGGTCTTGCCGTCCATGGCGACGCCCATGGCGTACCCGGTCGCGTGCAGGGTCTGTGCCCCGATGACGATCGTGTACATGTTGAACTTGAACTCGTTCGGGTCCCAGCCGCCCTGGTCGACGCCGCGGAACAGGCCGAGCGGCATGATCGGGTCGATGCCGCGGCAGTAGAGGACGCCGTGCTCCCGGTAGGTCGGGAACGCCATGTCCTGCGCGCGCAGCGCCCGGCCGGAGCCCACCTGCGCGGCCTCCTGGCCCAGCAGGCTCGCCCACAGGCCCAGCTCGCCCTGGCGTTGCAGGGCGGTCGCCTCGGCGTCGAGCTTGCGGACCAGCACGAGGTCGCGGTAGAGCCCGCGGTACTCCTCGTCGGTGAAGTCGACGCGGTACTCGGTCCCGTCCGGGCCGAGCGCGGTCTCGATCCGCTCGCCTTCCGGCGTGAGCAGCTGTACGAGTTCCGGTTCGCCGGTCGCGGCGGCGCGCCTGGTACGGGGTGCGGCCCGCTTGCTGCGGGTGGCGGCCCCGGGGTCGCCCTTTGCCATCGGTCTCTCCCTGTCTGTCTGCGCCGCCGGGGGTGACCCGAGCCGCGCACCTCGTGCGCCCGCCCGGCTGCTGCCGGGTCGGTCCCTGGCGACCGCGCCTAGCCCCGGTGAGGGTTGCCGCGCGGCGTGAGCCGGGGTCCGTCGGGGGACCCAGGCCCGGGAGCGCCGGCGCCGTTCCGCACCAGCCGCGGGGTGCGCGGAGGTAGCGGCTGCGTTGCCGTCGTGCCTGAATGATTGCAGAGGAGGTGAGCGGGCCCACAGTATGGCCTCCCCCGTCGGTGAGCTTCCATCGGCTTCGCGACGGATGAGCGCTTTTGTCCCGACAGGTGACGGGCCCCGGCGGACAAAATGTGTGTCGACACGCGGTTGCGGCTGGTGAACTGACTGTCACTCGGTCAAGCTGGCGATGAGCGCTCACGCCGCTTTTGTCCGGATATTCGGGCGTGCTGTTCCGTTCCGTCGACGCGTACGAGGAGTGTGCCGGTGTCCGAGCCAGAGGGTCCTCCCGGTGCCCCCTTCCTGGGCCGGCACCGGGCCCTGCCCGCCGCCCGCTACCGCCGGGTGGTCGGCGCGCACCGCGCCCCCGGCGTCGGTGGCCCGAGCCGGGGCTACCTGCTGACCGTGGCGCTGCTCGCCGGTACCGCCTCGATGCCGATCCTGGCCGCGATCAGCACCGGCTCGGCGACCGTGGGGAACAGCGCCCTGCCCGACGCCGGCACGCCGTTCATCCCGACGCCCTCCGTCGGGCCGGTGGTCATCCCGCTGCCCCGGACCACGCCGGCCCCGGTGCTGACGGCGTCCACGCCCGCGGTCGACGCCGTCACCACCACCGCGCCGCCGCGACCGGCGTTCCCGGCCGCCCCGATCCCGCCCGACAGGAGCGACCTCGACTCCGCGCGTCGGTCCCGGCCGGCCACCGCGCCGGTGGCCCCGCCCGAACCGCCCCGGTCCACACCGGTCCGGCCGCCGAGGCCGTCGCCGGTGCCCTCGCCCTCGCCCTCGCCCACGCCCTCGCCCACGCCCTCGGCGTCCGAACCGGCGCAGGATCCGGTCCCGGTGCCCGAGCCCACCACCACCTCCTCCGCGCCCACCCCCGAGCCGACCGGCACCTCGTCCGGACCGACCGCCGAGCCGACGTCCGTGCCGACCTCCGGGCCGACCGCCGAGCCGTCGTCGTCCGGGCCGACCTCGGCGCCGACCTCCGGGCCCACGTCGGAGCCGAGCCAGGGGCCGTCGCCGAGTGGCGAGCCGGAACGGCTCAGGCGGGGTCGTCGGTGAGGCGGTGCCGGTTCGCCTCGATCCAGGCGTCCAGCGCCGCCGGGTCGTCCGGGTCCACCCCGTCCGCCATCAACTGCGCCACCGCCGCGGTGGCCGCGCTACGCCGCTCACCGGTGCTGTAGAGCCGGGCGAACTCGGGGACCATCTCGGTGATCGCCTCGTCCGTCCGGGCGGTCGCGGGTGGCGTCAGCCCACGCTGTCGGCCCGCGTACGCCGCCCAGGCCCGCAACACCCGGGGCAGCATCGCGGCGTCGTCCATGTCCAGCACGGCACGACGGTGCACCCAGTCGAGCAGGAACAGCTCGACGACCATCGGGCTCCACCGCATCGGGTCGGCGTCCGGGAAGCTCGCCGCGTGATCCAGTAGCAGACCCAGGCAGAAGTGCAGCGAGGCCAGCTCGCCGTCGGCCACCTCGGGCAGGCCGAAACGGGCGGCCTCGGGCGAGTCGAGGAAGGCGCGTACCAGCCTGGTCCGCTCCTCGTCGGTGGCCGGCGGCACGACCTCCGGCCCGATCGGCGGTCGCGGCCCGGGCAGGGCCGCCAGGCGGGCGCCCACCAGGGCCCGGTCGGTGGCGAGCGAGCCCTGGGCGGGCAACTCGGCGAGGTCGTCGGTGACCGCCAGGTGGCGGCCCACCTCCGCGTGCATCCGGGCCGGGTCCTCGGCACGGAACCAGGTCAGCTCGTCCTCGGTGCAGATCTCCCGGGCCTGCTCGACGATCCGGGCCGCCGGACCGCCGACGAACACGTCCTTGGTGATGCCGATGTTGTGGTCGACGAGGGCCACCAGGGCGTGCTCCGGCCCGCCCTGCTCCTCGTCCTCGTAGGCGAACGTGGCCAGGTAGGAGGTCTGGTCGCCGTACACGTCGCCGTACGCCCAGGTGCCGGTGAGGCGCACCCGGCCGAGCTGACCGGCCCACGCCGGGGCGTACGCGCCGGGCCGGACCCGGGCGGCGCCCTCGGCGTCCGGCACCAGGGCGGCGAAGACGGCGCGGATGGTGGTCGCGGCGGCACTGCGCCGGCGTGACGTGGCGGCGAGGAAGCCGGTCACGAACTCGTGGACGGCTCGCTGTCGGTCGTGCTCCGCGACGGCGTAGACGCTGCCCAGCAATGCGGCACCGAGCATCTCCGCGTCCAGGGCGGAGTCGAGCCTCGTCACGTCGCGCGCGGCGTGCAGCACCGCGTCGTAGGGGGTCTGTGGCGTGGCCATGCATCGACCCTACGCCGCGCCGACGGCCGTCACACCGCTCCGCGCACCCGATTCAGCGCCGGCCGGCCTCGTGCAGCGCGTCCCGTGCCGCGCCGTACCGCGCCAGCAACGCCCAGACCGGATCCAGCACGTACTTCTCGCCGACGCTGCCGACCGAGGTGAGCAGGCGCTGCTCGGCCCGGTCGCGGGCCCGCCGGGCCGCCCACCCGACCACCGGCCGGGTCAGCGCCGCCACCAGCAGCCCGGCCAGCAGGCCGCCGAGCAGCAGCACGGTGGGCCAGGGCACCTCGCCGAGCTTCGGGTATTCCAGCGGTGGCAGGCCGAGGAAGCGCAGCGCGTACCCCAGGACCAGCCAGACCAGGCCGCCCACCGCCGCGAGCGTGACCAGCCACTGGATCGCGCCGACCACCCGCCACCAGGCCGGTCGCCGGTTCATACCGAGGTCGGTGGCGGCGACCGCGTGGTCGAGCGCGCCCGGCAGCTCGGCCAGCCGGGACCGGGCCGCCGCCGTCAACGCGGTCGGCCACGGCGCCGGCAGGTCGGCGCCGGACCGGTCGGCCACCGCCCGGATGGCCAGGTTCAGCGCCGAGCGCTGCGCGGCGGTCGGATCCGGTACGGAGGTGGCCGAGATCAGGCTCTCGGCCGGCGCGTCCGGGTCCCGCCCCGGCAGGTGCAACCGGCGCAGCGGATCCGGGCGCAGCTTCCGCCAGCTCCGCACCAGTGGCCAGCCGGTGCTGCTCACCGCCCGGTGCCGGTACGCGCCCTGGACGGCCTGCGCCACGGTCGGCACACCGGCCGCCCCGGCCAGTGCCCGGGTGAGCTCCTGGGCACTGGCGTCACCCGGCCGGGTGCGTGGCGGCTCCGGCCCGACCAGCGGTTCGAGGTCGGTCACCACGGCGTCCACGTCGCCGGAGAGCCGGCGCAGCGCGGCCTGCCGCTCGGCGACCGTCTTCTCCAGCTCGGCCCGCAGCCCGGCCAGCCCGGCCGGGTCCGTGGCCACGGTGGGCAGCAGCGGCACCCCGCCCAGCCCGTCGGCGTCGAGCAGCCGGCGCAGGTCGTCGAGGACGGTGGGCAGCGCGGTCGGGTGCAACCGGTCGGCCTGGTTGAGCACCACCACGGTCACGTCCTTGTGCCGGTGGAACTCGCGCAGGTAGCCGGTGTGGATCACGCGGTCGGCGTACTTCTGCGGGTCGACCACCCAGACCACCAGGTCGACCAGGCCGAGCAGCCGGTCGACCTCCAGCCGGTGGTGGTGCTGCACCGAGTCGAAGTCGGGCAGGTCCAGCAGGACCAGACCGTGCAGGTTGGACTCGTCGTCGCCGTCCAGCGGGCTCTCCCGGACGAACCGGTGCCGGGGCAGCACCCCGACCCAGTCGAGCAGGCGTACCGCGCCGTCGAGCGGACCCCACACGCAGGCGTGGGCCACGCCGGTGGTCGGCCGGCGCACGCCGACCGGGGAGAGGTCCATCCGGGCCAGCGAGTTGAACAGGCTCGACTTTCCGCTGCCGGTGGCGCCGGCGAGCGCGACCACGGTGTGCCGGCCGGAGAGAGCGAGCCGGTCGCCGGCCCGCTCGACCACGGTGTGCGCGGCCACCAGTTGGGCGTCCGGCACCTGGCCGTCCACCGCGCCGAGGAAACGCTGGACCGCCTGGAGGCGCGCGATCAGGACGTCCGGGTCGATCCGTTGGTCGCTTCGGAACGCCTCGCGCATCCGTCCCACGAGGTTCGTCATGATGCCGTCCTTGTTCGCGACTGCGGGGCTCGCAGGCCCGGCTCGCTCCTCGCGCTCACGGGTGGTGGCGTCCGTCCTGGTCGGTGGTGGTGGGCGACGGGGCGCCGTCGGCGGTGGTGAGGCCCCTGCGGTGCCGGGCCCGCTCGACCGTCACCGCCGCCTGGCGCAACGCCGCACCGGCGTCGGTGGCCGGGCGGGCGGCCTCGGTGCGGGCCAGGAAGCGGGCGGCCTCCTCGGTGAGCAGCGCGCCGACCCGGTCGAGCAGGTCCACCCGCGCCTTGCGGGACAGGTTACGCACCGCCTGGTCGCCGAAGATGGCCTGGAGCACGGTCTGCCCGGCGACCGCGGTGCCGGTGCCGGCGGCGACCTCCAGGCCGGTCGGGATGAACGCGGTGGAGGCGAAGACGCCGATCATGACGGCCAGGCCGGTGGCGTTGACCGCGTACGCCGCGGTGCGGGCCACGAACCGCCGGTCGCCGCCCTCGACGCGGACCAGTTCCAGCACCGCGCGCTGCCAGTCGCGGACCAGTTGCTCGCCGCGCGCCGGCAGGTCGGCCGACGCGTACGCCAGTTCCGGTTCGAGCAGCGCCGCGCCGGCCGGGTGCGCCTTCCAACCGGTGTACGCGTTCTCGGCCGCCTCGGCGGCCACCCCGCGCAGCAGCGTCACCAGTTGGGACTCGATCGCGGTCCGCAGCTCCGCCGCCGGGGCGGGCCGACCGGTGACCGCCGCGACCATCCGGTCCCGCAGCCGGCCGATCCGCGCCTCCAGGCTGCGGAAGAACTCGCCGGTGCCGACGAACTCCTGCCAGCGGGCCAGCACCTCGCCCCGGAGCAGCCGGCCGTCCCGGAGCCCCTGGTCGACGGTGCGCTCGGCACCCCGGTAGGCGGCCCGGACCCGTTCGTCGAGCGCCTCGGCGGCGGTCATCTGCTCGTCGGCGGCGTCGGCCAACCCCTCGACCACCGGGTGCAGGGCGGCCAGCGCGCCGTCGAGCGTCTGCCGGACCACCGCCGAGCGGGCCTCCGCGTCGCCGGCGAGCCGGGCGAACCAGCCGCTCAGCGGCGCGGTCATCCGGTCCGGCAGCAGGCCCTGCCCGTCCACCCAGGTCTCCGGCAGCACGAACAACGGCGCGGCGCCCAGATCCTGCGAGGCGAGCATCTCGGACAGGTGGGCGGCGATCTCGTCGGCCGCCTCGGGCGGGACCCGGTCGAGCACCATGGCGACGGCGGTGCCCCGGGCCCGGGCGCTGCGCAGCAGCTCCCAGGGCACGGCGTCGGCGTAGCGCGCGGCGGTGGTGACGAACAACCACAGGTCGGCGGCGGCGAGCAGTTGCCCGGCGAGCGCCCGGTTGGCGTCCACCACCGAGTCGATGTCGGGGGCGTCGAGGAAGGCCAGCCCGGCCGGCAGCGCCGGGGCGGTGACCAGTTGGAGGGTGCCTGGGTGCTCGCTCGGCTCGGTGGTGCGGGTCAGGCCGGGCAGCAGCTCGCCCTGGCGGAACCAGGCGGCGTCGGCCGGGTTGCAGACCAGCACCGGGGACCGGGTGGTGGGCCGGAGCACCCCGGCCGCGCTGACCCGCGCCTGGACCAGGCTGTTGACGAGCGTCGACTTGCCGGCGCCGGTCGAGCCGCCGACCACCACGAGCAGCGGGGCGTCGAGTCGGGCCAACCTCGGCAGCAGGTAGTCGTCGAGCTGGTCGGTGAGGCTCCGGGCAGCGTGCCGGGCCGACTCGGCCGAGGGCAGGGCGAGCGGGAAGCGAGCCGCGTCGATCGCGGCCCGCAGCTCGGTGAGCGCGGCGGACAGGGCCGCCGTTGCTTCGGCGGGCTGGTCGTCGCCGGTGGGGGTTCCGGTGCGGGCTGCGACGGCGGGCGCGCCGGCACGGGTGGCGGAATCGCCATGCGTCGTCACCGCTAAAGCGTGCCCGACCGACGCAAGGTAAGACAACCGGACGGTAATAACGGTCAGGTTGCGTCGAGTCGACTCAACCCCGACTTGCGGTTTGCCGATCGCGTGGCACTATTGAGTCAAGTTCACTCAACTTGTGGCGGCTGCCTTCCGGGCGACCCCGCCGGGCAGGCCAACCGACCTGCTCACCCGTTATGAAGCGAGGAAGCGAACATGGCACGTGCGGTCGGCATCGACCTCGGCACGACGAACTCCTGCGTCAGCGTTCTCGAGGGCGGTGAGCCCACCGTCATCGCCAACGCTGAGGGCTCGCGTACGACTCCCTCGATCGTCGCGTTCGCCCGCAACGGCGAGGTGCTCGTCGGTGAGGTCGCCAAGCGCCAGGCGGTGACCAACCCCGACCGGACCATCCGCTCGGTCAAGCGGGAGATCGGCACCAACTGGACCGTCGACATCGACGGCAAGAAGTACACCCCGCAGGAGATCTCCGCGCGGACGCTGATGAAGCTCAAGCGGGACGCCGAGGCGTACCTGGGCGAGCAGATCGCCGACGCGGTGATCACCGTCCCGGCCTACTTCAACGACGGGCAGCGCCAGGCCACCAAGGAGGCCGGTGAGATCGCCGGCTTCAACGTGCTGCGGATCGTGAACGAGCCGACCGCGGCCGCCCTGGCGTACGGCCTGGACAAGGGCTCCAAGGAGCAGACCGTCCTGGTCTTCGACCTCGGTGGCGGCACGTTCGACGTGTCCCTGCTGGAGCTGGCCGAGGGCGTCGTCGAGGTCAAATCGACGAGCGGTGACAACCAGCTCGGCGGCGACGACTGGGACCAGCGGATCATCGACCACCTGGTGAAGACGTTCCGCGGCGAGCACGGCATCGACCTCTCGCAGGACAAGATGGCCATGCAGCGGCTCAAGGAGGCGGCCGAGAAGGCCAAGATCGAGCTGTCCGCGGCCACCACCAGCAACATCAACCTGCCGTACATCACCGCCGGCGCGGCCGGCCCGCTGCACCTCGACGTGACGCTGAGCCGCGCCGAGTTCCAGCGCATGACGCAGGATCTGCTGGACCGCTGCAAGGGCCCGTTCGAGCAGGCCGTCAAGGACGCCGGGATCAAGGTCGCCGACGTCGACCACGTCATCCTGGTCGGCGGCTCGACCCGGATGCCGTCCGTCACCGACCTGGTCAAGCAGCTCACCGGCCGCGACCCGAACAAGGGCGTCAACCCGGACGAGGTCGTCGCCGTCGGCGCCGCGCTCCAGGCCGGCGTGCTCAAGGGCGAGGTCAAGGACGTCCTGCTGCTCGACGTGACGCCGCTGAGCCTCGGCATCGAGACCAAGGGCGGCATCTTCACCAAGCTCATCGAGCGCAACACCACCATCCCGACCAAGCGCTCCGAGGTCTTCACCACGGCCGACGACAACCAGCCGTCGGTGCTGATCCAGGTGTTCCAGGGCGAGCGGGAGATCGCGGCCTACAACAAGAAGCTCGGCACGTTCGAGCTGACCGGCCTCCCGCCGGCGCCGCGCGGCGTGCCGCAGATCGAGGTCACGTTCGACATCGACGCCAACGGCATCGTCAACGTGCACGCCAAGGACCTGGGCACCGGCAAGGAACAGAAGATGACGATCACCGGCGGCTCCTCGCTGCCGAAGGACGACATCGAGCGCATGCGCCGGGACGCCGAGGAGCACGCCGACGAGGACAAGCGCCGCCGCGAGGAGGCGGAGACCCGCAACGTCGCCGAGGCGCTCCAGTGGCAGACCGAGAAGTTCCTCGCCGAGAGCGGCGACAAGCTGCCGGCCGAGAACCGGGACCAGCTCAACGAGGCGCTCGGCGAGCTGCGCAGCGCCCTCGGCGGGCAGGACATCGAGAAGATCAAGGCCGCGCACGAGAAGCTGGCCCAGGTCTCCCAGCAGGCCGGCTCGCTGCTCTACGCGCAGCAGCAGGAGGGTGAGCCGGGTGCTCCCGGTGCGGGTGCGGCCGGGCCGGGTGCCGGCGCGGGTGCGACCGGCGGTCCGCAGGCCGGCGGCGCCGACGACGTGGTCGACGCGGAGATCGTGGACGAGGACAAGAAGTGACAGTCGGTCCCGGCACGATCCGCACCGCAGAGGGATGAGGTGACCGCATGACGGACACGCCACGAGCGGCCGACCCGGGTTCCACCGGGTCGGCGCCGGGTGGCTCCGCGGGCGCCGGCAAGGACGCCGGCGACGAGCCGCGGGTCGTCATCCGCGACAAGCGCAAGCTCGGCAAGGTGACCGAGGAGCCGGCGAACGACCCGTCCGCCGCCGACGCCGCCGCCGACGCGCCCGCCGAAGGGCTGGTCGAGGAGGCCGAGGTCGTGGTCGACGAGATCGGCGGCGACGCCGACGTCGCCGGGCCCCCCGTGGTCGACGCGCCGGCCGAGCCGAGCGACGAGACCGGCAAGGCGCCGCTCGGCGCCGAGCTGGAGTCGCTCCGCTCCGACCTGGAGGAGCGCACCCGCGACCTCCAGCGGGTGTCGGCGGAGTACGCCAACTACCGCAAGCGGGTCGACCGCGACCGCAACCTGGTCCAGGAGCAGGCGACCGGCGGGGTGCTCACCGCGCTCCTGCCGATCCTCGACGACCTGGACCGGGCCCGTGAGCACGGCGACCTGGTGGGTCCGTTCGGCAGTGTGGCCGACCAGCTCACCGCCGCGCTGGGCAAGTTCGGCCTGACCGCGTTCGGCGAGAAGGGCGACCCGTTCGACCCGACCCGGCACGAGGCGGTGGCGCACCAGACCTCCGCCGACGTGACCGAGCCGACCTGCGTGCAGGTCATGCGCCGGGGTTACCAACTCGGCGAGCGCCTGCTGCGGCCGGCTCTGGTCGCGGTCGCGGACCCGGAGTAGTGCCGACCCGTGACGTCCCGCCCGCCCGCACCGGGCGGGCGGGACGACCGGGATTCGACCCGTGGAAGGGGGTGGACCGGTGAGTTCCAAGGACTGGCTCGAGAAGGACTACTACGCCGCGTTGGGCGTGGACAAGTCCGCCTCCTCGGACGAGATCAAGAAGTCGTACCGGAAGCTGGCCCGGGAGTCGCATCCGGACCACAACCCCGGTGATGCCGGGGCCGAGGAGCGGTTCAAGACCGTCTCCGAGGCGTACGCGGTGCTCGGCGACGAGAAGAAGCGTCGCGAGTACGACGAGATGCGGTCGCTCTTCGGCTCGGGCGCGTTCCGGCGCGGCGCCCGCGGCGCGGGCCAGTCCGGGGGCGCGCCGTTCGACGTCTCCGACCTGTTCGGCGGTGGCGGTGGTGCCGGCGGTGGTGGCGACGCCCGGTTCGGTGGCGGCGGCTTCACCGACCTGTTCAGCACGATCTTCTCCGGTGGCGGCGCCGGCGGCGGGGCACGCCCGCGCGGTCCGGCCCGGGGCCGGGACGTCGAGGCCGAGGTGGCGCTGGACTTCTCCGACGCGGTCCGCGGCGTCACGCTGCCGCTGACGCTGCGCGCACCAGGGGTCTGCGACACCTGCCACGGCAACGGCGCGAAGCCGGGCACCACGCCGCTGGCCTGCCCGGTCTGCCACGGCGCCGGCGTGACCACCCGCAACCAGGGGTCGTTCAGCTTCTCCGAGCCGTGCCGCAACTGCCAGGGTGTCGGCACGATCGTCGAGGAGAAGTGCCCGGAGTGCCACGGCACCGGCGGGGTCACCAAGACCCGCACGCTGACCGTGCGCTTCCCGGCCGGGGTGGCCGACGGCCAGCGGATCCGACTGGCCGGCCGCGGCGAACCCGGCGACCGGGGCGGCCCGGCGGGAGATCTGTTCGTGCACGTGAAGGTGCGCCCGGACGAGCTGTTCGGACGCACCGGGGACGATCTGACCCTGAACGTCCCGATCACGTACGCCGAGGCGGTGCTCGGCACCGACCTGCGGGTGCCGACCCTGGACGGCACGGTGACGTTGCGGGTGCCACCGGGTACCCCCGCCGGGCGGGTGCTGCGGGCCCGCGGCAAGGGCGTCGTACGCAACGACGGCCGCGCCGGTGACCTGCTGGTCACGCTCGACGTGGTGGTCCCGGCGAAGGTGTCGGACGAGGCGCGGGCGGCGCTGGAGACCTTCGCGGCACAGACCCCGCCCGCCGCGCGGGAACATCTCGACGCGCGGGTACGTCGATTCAGTTGACGGCGGCAGCGGAGGTGAGCGGGCATGTCGGAGGAGTACGTCGGCTCGGGTGACCCGGCCTACGAAGCCAAGATTCTGATGATCTCGGTGGCGGCGCGGATGGCGGGCATGCACCCCCAGACGCTGCGCCAGTACGACCGGCTGGGCCTGGTGCAGCCCGGCCGGGCGGCCGGCGGCGGTCGCCGGTACAGCGTCCGGGACGTGGTGCTGCTGCGCGAGGTGCAGCGGCTCAGTCAGGACGACGGGATCAACCTGGCCGGGGTCAAGCGGATCATCGGGCTGGAGCGGCTGCTGGAGGAGGCGCAGCAGCGGGTGGCCCGGCTGGAGGCGGAGCTGGACGCCGCGTACCGGCGGATCGCCGAGCTGGAGTCGCTGGGTGGCTTCCCCCGCGGCGACCTGGTGCCCACCAACCGCACCTCCACCGCGCTCGTGGTCTGGCGTCCCCGCCGTACCCCCGATCGCTGACACCTGCTGCTCGCGCTCGTCCGAGGGCCGGCACGTCCCCGCTGTTCCCGGGGCCGTTGCCGGCCTTCCGTCGTCTCCCCCGTTGCCCCCCTGGCTGCAGAGCAAGTGGGTGGAACGCGATGGGTGTCTCCGGGCCGCGGAGGGATCCATGGCGTCCCACCGGTGCCGGCCGGAGGTTGCGGAAGAGGGAGTGCGGCGGAGTGGATTCCACTAGGCTTCGGATCAGGGATGAAAGCCCTGAAACGGAATCCGGGCTGGCGGGGGGAGCCATGGCGGAACCGGCGAAGAAAGTGGCGGAACGCGCGGAGGAACGCCTCGAGAAGGTGGCCGAGAACGTCAAGGAGCGGTTCGACCGGGTCACCGAGGGCCGCTTCAGCGACAAGGTCAAGGAAGGGCGCTTCGCCGACCAGACCGACCACGGTGTGGACCGCGCCAGGGACGACGAACGGCGCAAGAAGCAGGGCGGATCGACCTGACCGATCCGTCGACGTGCGGGCCGGGACCCACGGGGGGCCCCGGCCCGTTCGTCGTTTCGCGCGGGCCGGGTGCCGCGGGTGGGGTCAGAGGCGGCGGTTCTCGCGCACCAGGCCGCCCTCGCACCAGTCGCGGTAGACGAAGAGATCCGGACGGGCGAGCAGCACCCGGCTGTTGTGCGCCCAGTTGCGCATCAGGTCGTCGCCGGCGCGTTCGGCCTGCTCGACGAGCTTGCGGAAGCGGCGTTTCGGGTGTGCGCGGAAGTTCGTCCGGATGCCGTCGGCGGCGTAGATGTAGAGGCAGTGCAGCGCGAACCGGCGGGCCGGGCAGGACCGGTCCATGGCCAGGTCGAACAGCGTCTGCACCAGGTGGTCACCGGCGACCAGCAGGTCCCAGTCCGGTGGCATGGAGGCCAGCGGCACCGAGTCCGGTTGGTACGCCCAGGCCCGCAGCTCGGCGGGCGACGGGTCGACCGGGTTGGCGAAGCCGTGGAACGTCTCTTCCCGCACGTTCACCGGCCGACCTTCCGCTGACGCTGACGGGGGCTCCGGCCACCCGCGGACCCAGACTGCTGGGGCGACACGTTAACGCGCTTCGGCGGAGCAGTGGTAGACCTTCCCAGAATCAATTTGACAACCGTTTGCCGGGCCGGACCGGCTGAGCAGCCGATCAGGCCCGGCCACGGGGTCAGTCGCCCACCGGCACCGTGACCGGTCGGGTGGCGGCGGCGCGTCGGCGCAGCCACTGCTTGAACCAGGTGGTGTCCGGCAGCCGGGCGAGCAGCGGGCCGGTCACCACCGTGATCAGCACGTACGCGGTGGCGAGCGCGGCCAGCTTCGGCTCCACCGGGTAGACGGCCGACACGGCCAGCCCGGCGATGACGATGGAGAACTCACCGCGCGGGGTGAGCGCCAGGCCGGCCCGCCAGCGTCCGGGCTCGGCGATCCCGGCCCGACGGGCGGCCAGGTAGCCGGTGGCCACCTTGGTCGCCATGGTCACCACGGCCAGCAGCAGCGCGGGCAGCAGCACCGGCGGCATGTCCAGCGGGTTGGTGACCAGCCCGAAGAACACGAAGAAGACCGCGGCGAAGAGGTCCCGCAGCGGCGACAGCAACTGGGTGGCGTGGTGCGCGACCGGCCCGGACAGCGCGATGCCGACCAGGAACGCGCCGACCGCGGCGGAGACCTGGAGCTTGGCCGCGATACCGGCGACCAGCAGGGTCAGGCCGAGCACGCCGAGCAGCAGCGCCTCCGGATCCTTGGCGGAGAGCGCGGTGGAGATCAGGTGCCCGTACCGGATCGCCACGGCCAGCACGACGACCACGGTGAACACCGCGATGGCGAGCGCGATGCCGCCCTTCATCAGGCCGACCCCGGCGAGCAGCGCGGTGACCAGTGGCAGGTAGAGCGCCATCGCCAGGTCCTCGATCACCAGGATGGAGAGGATCACCGGGGTCTCCCGGTTACCGACCCGGCCCAGGTCGCCGAGCACCTTGGCGATCACGCCCGAGGACGACACCCAGGTGACGCCGGCGAGCACCACGGCGGCGACCCAGCCCCAGCCGAGCAGCAGCGCGAACGCGAAGCCGGGCAGCGCGTTGAACACCGCGTCGATGAGCCCGGCGGGCG
Source organism: Micromonospora sp. NPDC049201 (assembly GCF_055586805.1). Lineage (NCBI taxonomy): Bacteria > Bacillati > Actinomycetota > Actinomycetes > Micromonosporales > Micromonosporaceae > Micromonospora > Micromonospora sp. NPDC049201. Next base: position 127,642 of record NZ_JBVJHM010000008.1, read on the forward strand.
CGGCCGAGCGGAGATTGCCGACCAGTTCGTTCGCGCTGTACTCCAGCCCGAGCATGACCAGCAGCAGGATCACGCCGATCTCCGCGCCGACGGCGAAGAACTCCTCGCTGGCGTTGAGCGGCAGCAGGCCGCCGTGCCCGAAGGCGAGGCCGGCGAGCAGGTAGAGCGGGATGGGCGAGACGCCGACGCGACGGCTGAGCCGGCCGAGCAGGCCGAGCAGGAGCAGCAGCGCGCCGACCTCGACGAGCAGGATTTGGGTTTCGTGCATACGCGTCAGCCGTCCGGGTCGGTCTCGGCGAGGATGGAGGTGACGCCGTCGAGCCCCTGTCGGGTGCCGACCACGACGACCACGTCGCCGGATTCGAACCGGAAGGTGGGGTCGGGCGAGACGTTCACCTCGCCCTGACGCAGCACAGCCACGATGGACGCGCTGGTCCGGGTGCGGGCCTTCGTGTCGCCGAGCCGCCGACCGACGTACTTCGAGCCGGCTGGGATCACGATCTGCTCGGTCAGCAGCCCGGCGGCCTGCTCGCGCAGCCCGGAGAGCTGACCCAGCATCAGCGACGCGCCGAGGATGTCGGCCAGCGCCTCCGCCTCGTCGTCGGTCAGCGGTATGTCGTGCTGACAGGAGTCGGGATCGTCCGGGTCGTAGAGGACCAGGTCGCGGCGGCCATTGCGATGGGAGACCACGCCGAGCCGGCGGCCGGATTCCGTCATCAGGTCATGACGTACGCCGATTCCCGGTAAGGCGGTCTGTTCGACACGTACTCGCACGCCGGTGAGGCTACCTCTGCCAGGCACATGCTGCTCCCGAGGCCGAGCCACCACCCGATCCGAGTGCTGGCCCGCCTACTTCGGGTCGGCGACGAACACGCCGACGCCCTCCAGCGTCTCGGTGAGGCCGGTCGCGCGAAGGATCATCATCGCCTTGCCGACCACGGTGTCGGAGACGCCGTGCTCCTTGCACAGTTGGGCGCGGCTCGGCAGCTTGTGGCCGGGCGGCCACTCTCCCGAATCGATCTTGCTCTTCAGCTCGTCTGCGAGCACCTGGTACTGCTGCTTGGGCATACACACTCCCCGGATGGCACGCCCATTCGATCACGCATCCACCTCCAACCTCAAGCAATCGTGGGTCGGTCGTTGACCTACAACCGGTACCGATTGTAGGTTGCTCGTGAACGCTCCCGGATGGCACCTGGAGTGCTTCCCGGGTCGGGGCGGGCGCCCCGGTGGTCCGTCCCGACCCCGTTCGGCGAGAGGGGATCAACGTGATGCGTGACCTGGTAGGTCGTCGATGACCGGGCGATATGTGATCCACCTGCCGGTGCGGGCGTCGGACCTGGCCCGGGCGAAAATGCTCGGCCGCACGGCCGGCCGGTCGTTGGGGTTCCTCGCGGCGGTGGAGTTGGGCGGGATCACCGTCTCGGCCGAGGACGACCAGGGCGTACGCCACTGGGTGTTCTGCGACCGCAAGCTCGACGGCGGCCGGCGCTGCGTGCTGCGCGCCGACCACGTGACGCCCTGCACCACGCGTCTCCCCGGCCGCCGCGGTCGCTGACGACCGGGTGCACCGGTTGTCGTCCGAGCGGCAACGGGTGCACCCGAAGGGCGAAGAGTGACCCGGGTCACACAGGCGGAGTTGAGCGGAATAGACTCAACTCTGGTTGTGTCATGTCCAGTGGACACGCCGATCCCGGGGGAGCCCATGAATACGGAACGCCTCACCACCAAGAGCCGCGAGACCATCACCGGTGCCGTCGCGCTGGCGAACCAGCGCGGTCACGCCACCGTGGAGCCCTGGCACCTGCTGCTGGCCCTGCTGGACACCGACGGCTCGACCGCCGCCGGCCTGCTGCGCGCCGTCGGCGCAGACGCCGCCGAGCTGCGCCGGGCCGCCCAGCGCTCGGTCGACGCGCTGCCCGCCGCGCGCGGCTCCAGTCTGGCCGAGCCGACGTTGGCCCGGGAGTTCGTCAACGCCATCGGCGCCGCCGAGCAGATCGCCCGGCCGCTCGGCGACGAGTACACCTCCACCGAGCACCTGCTGGCCGGGCTGGCCCGGGTCGGGGGCGCGGTCTCGGTCGCGCTGAAGAACGCCGGCGCCACCGAGGAGAACCTGGTCGCCGCGTTCCCGACCGTCCGGGGCGGGGACCGTCGGGTCACCACCGCCGATCCGGAGCAGACCTACCAGGCGCTGGCCAAGTACGGCGTCGACCTGACCGCCAGTGCCCGCGACGGCAAGATCGACCCGGTGATCGGCCGGGATTCGGAGATCCGGCGGGTGATCCAGGTGTTGTCCCGGCGTACCAAGAACAACCCGGTGCTGATCGGTGAGCCGGGCGTCGGCAAGACCGCCATCGTCGAGGGCCTGGCCCAGCGCATCGTCGCCGGTGACGTGCCCGAGTCGCTGCGGAACAAGAAGCTGGTCTCGCTGGACCTGGGCGCGATGGTGGCCGGCGCGCAGTACCGCGGCCAGTTCGAGGAGCGGCTCAAGTCCGTGCTGGAGGAGATCAAGAACTCCGACGGGCAGGTCATCACGTTCCTCGACGAGCTGCACACCGTGGTCGGCGCCGGCAAGGGCGAGGGCTCGATGGACGCCGGCAACATGCTCAAGCCGATGCTGGCCCGGGGCGAGCTGCGGATGGTCGGCGCGACCACGCTCGACGAGTACCGCGAGCACATCGAGAAGGACCCGGCGCTGGAGCGCCGCTTCCAGCCGGTGCTGGTCGGCGAGCCGACCATCGAGGACACCATCGGCATCCTGCGCGGGCTCAAGGAACGCTACGAGGTGCACCACGGCGTACGCATCACCGACGCCGCGCTGGTCGCCGCCGCCGCGCTCTCCGACCGCTACATCACCGACCGGTTCCTGCCGGACAAGGCGATCGACCTGGTCGACGAGTCCGCGTCCCGGCTGCGCATGGAGATCGACTCCCGCCCGGTCGAGGTCGACGAGATCGAGCGGGCGGTGCGCCGGCTGGAGATCGAGGAGATGGCGCTGGCCAAGGAGCCCGACGCCGCCTCCGCCGAGCGCCTGGCGCGGCTGCGCAAGGAGCTGGCCGACAAGCGTGAGCAGCTCACCGCGCTCTCCGAGCGTTGGCAGACCGAGAAGAGCCACATCACCAAGCTCTCCACCGCCAAGGAGGAGCTGGAGCGGCTCGGCGGCGAGGCCGAGCGGGCCGAGCGCGACGGCGAGCTGGAACGCGCCGCCGAGCTGCGCTACGGCCGGATCCCCACGCTCAAGGGTGAGCTGAAGCAGGCCGAGGAGGAGCTGGCCCGGCTCCAGGCCGACGGCGCGATGCTCAAGGAGGAGGTCGGCGCGGACGACATCGCCGCCGTGGTCGCCTCCTGGACCGGCATCCCGGCCGGCCGGCTGCTGGAGGGCGAGACCGCCAAGCTGCTCCGGATGGAGGAGTCGCTGCGGGCCCGCGTGGTCGGCCAGGCCGAGGCGGTCGGCGCGGTCTCCGACGCGGTCCGCCGCGCCCGGGCCGGCGTCGCCGACCCGGACCGCCCGACCGGCAGCTTCCTCTTCCTCGGCCCGACCGGCGTCGGCAAGACCGAGCTGGCCAAGGCGCTCGCCGAGTTCCTCTTCGACGACGAGCGGGCCATGGTCCGCATCGACATGAGCGAGTACGGCGAGAAGCACTCGGTGGCCCGCCTGGTCGGCGCCCCGCCCGGTTACGTCGGGTACGAGGAGGGCGGCCAGCTCACCGAGGCGGTGCGCCGCCGGCCGTACTCGGTGATCCTGCTGGACGAGGTGGAGAAGGCCCACCCGGACGTCTTCGACATCCTGCTCCAGGTGCTCGACGACGGCCGGCTCACCGACGGCCAGGGCCGGACGGTGGACTTCCGCAACGCCATCCTGATCCTCACCTCGAACCTGGGGTCGTCGGTGATCAGCGACCTCACGTTCAGCGAGGAGGAGCGCCGCGAGGGGGTGCTCGCGGTGGTCCGGTCGCACTTCAAGCCGGAGTTCCTCAACCGCCTCGACGACATCGTGGTGTTCGCCGCGCTCCAGGGCCAGGACCTGCGGGCCATCGTCGACATCCAGCTCGACCGGCTGCGGCGCCGGCTGGCGGACCGTCGGCTCGGCATGGACGTCACCGACGAGGCCCGCACCTGGCTGGCCGACCACGGGTACGACCCGATCTACGGCGCGCGCCCGCTGCGCCGGCTGGTGCAGTCGGCCATCGGTGACCGCCTCGCGAAGGCGCTCCTGGCCGGCGAGATCCGCGACGGCGACACGGTCCAGGTCGACCTGGCCGACACGAAGGACGGCCTGACCGTAACCGCCGCCTGACCCGCTCCACCCCGAAAGGCCCGGCCTCCGGCCGGGCCTTTCCCCTACCCGCCCCCCTTCCCACCCCCACCCCCCACCCCCCAACCCCCCACATCGTTGATCAAGGAGTTTGCGTCATCCGGAGGGCCCTTGGCCGACGCAAACTCCTTGATCAACACCTGAGGGCGGGGGGAGGAGGGGGGAGGGGTGGGGAGGGGGTGGGGTGGGCACATAGTGGGGTATGAGTGGGAAGCGGGAGCTGGATCAGGCGGTGCGGGAGCTTGACGACGCGGACACCCTTGCGTTCGGCGGGGTCGGGTTCGCCGGGCAGGTGCTGCCCGCGACCTACGCGTACCGGCGGCTGGAGCAGGAGCTGCGCGAGCACCCGGAGTCGGGCCGGAGGCGGGTCGAGCGGCTGCTGAAGAAGGGCTCGCCGGCGGGGAAGGCGTACGCGGCGACGCTGCTGGAAGCCGTCGACCCGGCGGCCGGGCGGGACGCCTGGGAACGGCTGCGCGACGACGACGGCGAGTTCACCACGTTCCACGGTTGCGTGATGGGCCGCACCACGCTGCGTGAGTACGCGGCCGAGCGGCTCGCGGCAGAACGTAGCTGACCCCACACTCAGCGAACAGCGCTTCGGTCGAGGTGCGCGGGGTTGTTACCGTCTCCGCCAATGCAGGTTGGGGGGAGCGGTCATGAACGGTTCGGTGGCGTACGTGGTGGCCACGCTGGGGTGCCTGCTGGGGGTGGCCGGCGTGGTGATCGCCGTGATCGCGCTGCGCAGGTCCCGCTCGGCGCCACGCCCGAAGGCGGCACCCGGTGACCCGTTCCGGGACCGGGACTCGGACGCGCTGCGCGGCGACCCGCGCGCGCTCAAGCCCGGCGACATCGTCGAGATCCGCCAGGTGCCGTACACCGTGCGCGGCTCGGTGCACCTGGTCGAGGGCGGTTGGAGCTGGGCGGAACACCTGCTCGACGACGCCGGTGGTGTGAAGCGCTGGCTCTCCGTCGAGGCGGAGCCGGACCTGGAGATGGTGCTCTGGGCCAGTGAGCCGGGGGCCACGGTGACGCCGGGCGCCCCGACGCTGGAGATCGCCGGTCGCCGCTACAACTGGGACGAGTCCGGCCAGGCGCGCTACACCGCGACCGAGGGCACCGGCCTCGACCCGCGCGGCACCATGCGCTACCACGACTACCAGGCACCCGGCGGGGCCCGGTTGTCGTTCGAGGCGTACGGCGAGGCCGGCTGGGAGGTGAACCTCGGCGAGGAACTGCGCCGCGCCGAGGTGATGATCTACCCGCAGGGCGGCCCGGATCAGGTGAAGTAAGCGTGCTCGTCGCCCTTCAGACCCCGTACGTCGACAGCCGCGCCGCCGACCTGAGCCTGACGCTCGGTGGCCCGGAGCTGCCGGCGCTGGCCGTCCGCGACGTCGACCTGCCCGGCGGGACCCGGCTGCGGCTGCGCCTGCTCGGCGCCTCCCACCAGGTCGTCGCCGGCGGGCTGACCGAGACGGTCGCCTGCCTGCCCGGCCGCCGGCCGCACCTGCCGGACACGCTGCACGACGCGACCGCCGGCTACCGGTTCACCGCCACCGTGCTGCGGCCGGCCGGCGACGGCCTGCGCACCCGGGTCGCGGCGCTCCGCGCCGAACTGGCCGGCGACCCGTACGCCCTGGTCGGGGTGTTTCCCGGCGACGAGGACGCGGTCACCGCGCTCGCCGTCCGACCCGACCCGCCGGGCGGCCCGGTCGCCTGGCGCACCTGGCACGCCTACCCCCAGACAAACGAGCTGGTCCTGACCGAGACGGTGGTGGAGGAGCTGTGACGTACCGACGGTGGTTCGTGGTGGGCGTGGCGGTCGCCGTGGTCGGCGCGCTGGTCGCCGCTTTCGCGATCTTCTACGGCAACTTCTCGCCACGCGGCTACGTGCAGGACCACTACTCCCGGGCGTCCGGTCGGGACATCGGCTCGCAGGCCGTCGCGTACACCTCGAACCGGTCGCCGAGCCAGGTCTCGAAGGAGATCACCGACACCTGGCAGCCGGCCGACCAGTACGTCGACGGCAGCGGCGTGTACCTGCGCTACGACGACGACTCGGTGGTGATCCTCCCGCTCGCCGTCGGCTCGGTGATCCTGCTGGAGCGGATGTCCACCGCGTACCCCCGGTACCACAGCGTCGTCGGCAACAGCTGGGGCTGGGGCCGAGGCAGCACCGTCCGGGGCGGCGGCCCCGGCGCCGGCAAGTAGCCCGTCCGACTTCCCTCACCCTGGAGTTCCTGTGCAGCATCTCGTCACCGATCTGCTGGTCACCCTCGCCTACGGCGTGATCGGCGTGGTCCTGATGGCCGTCGGCTACCTGCTTGTCGACCTGGCCACCCCCGGCAAGCTCCACGAGCTGATCTGGGTCGAGCGCAACCGCAACGCCACGCTGCTGCTCGCCTCCAACCTGGTCGGCGTCGGCACCGTCGTGGTCGCCGCGATCGTGGCCAGTGACGACGACTTCACGCTCGGGCTGGTCGGCGCCGCCGCGTACGGGTTCCTCGGTCTGGTGATCATGGCGGCGGCGTTCGTGCTGCTCGACGTGGCCACCCCCGGCAAGCTCGGCGAGCTGCTGGTCGACCCGGACCCGCACCCGGCGGTCTGGATCTCCGCCACGGTGCACGTCGCCACCGGCGCGATCATCGCCGCCGCCATCAGCTGATGACCAACAGCAAGACCACCGCGACGGGCGCGCAGAAAAAGCGCCAACAGGTGCTGATCTGGACGGTGATCATCGGGGTCACGGTCGGTGCCTGCGTCCTCGGGGCGATCACCGGCGACTCGGACACCACCGTTCCCACGCCGGCCGCCGACGAGCGCTCCGGCACCGTGCCGATCCTTGAGACCGCCGCCGACAGCCAGGGCATCTGCTACGGGTGGCGACTGCTCGACGGGTACGACCCGGTGAGCGTCGGCTCCAACCTCGGCGACGGCACCGCGGTCGAGGGCGCGGCCGGCTGCGCGCGCTGGATCGAGGTGACCGCCAACGTCTTCTACACGTCGTCCAGCAGCGAGTCGAACGACTCCGCCGCGATCCGGGTCCGAGGCTCGTCGGACATCGATTTCTCGGACCTCTCTGCGATCGAGTCGGGGCTGGGCCGCTTCGGGCTGGACGAGGACGCGTTCGTCGACGAACCGGGTTGGGCCGTCACCCGGGCCGCCACGATGCTGCCGCTGCTCGCCGCCGAGCGAGGGCTGGCCGACCCGGCCGCCACCCCCACCGCCGAGCCGGCCACCCCGGCCGCCCCGCTGCCGGACGCCGGCAGCGACTTCTGGCGGGACCGGTGGGTCCTGCTGCTCACCACGGTCGGGCTGTTCCTGGTCGCCGCGCTGTTCATCGCCGTGGGCGTGCGACAGCGGAATCGACAGCTTCGAGGACCGGTGCCCGCGCAGCGCGCCGGGGCGGGACCCGCCGGGCGTACCCGGGAGGGAGCGTGACCGTCGACGTGCCCGCACGGCCGCGGTGGCGCGCGGCCCGCGCGGCGGTCCTGCTCGCGGTCTTCGTCTGCGCGGCCTGCGGCCTGGTGTACGAGCTGGCGCTGGTCGCGCTCGGCAGCTACCTGATCGGCGACGCGGTCGGGCAGGCGTCGATCGTGCTCGGCGTGATGGTCTTCGCGATGGGCGTCGGCGCGCTGGTCGCGAAGCCGTTGCAGTCCCGGGCCGCGCCCGCGTTCGCGGCGATCGAGCTGACGCTCGCGCTGCTCGGCGGTCTCTCCGTGCTCGGCCTCTACGCGGCGTTCGCCTGGCTGGACCTCTACGGCCCGGCGCTGGTCGGCACCGCGTTCGTGCTCGGCCTGCTGATCGGCGCGGAGATCCCGCTGCTGATGGTGATGCTGCAACGCATCCGCGAGCAGTCGGCGGGCAGCGCGGTGGCCGACCTGTTCGCCGCCGACTATGTGGGCGCGCTGCTCGGCGGGCTGGCCTTCCCGTTCCTGCTGATGCCGATCTTCGGTCAGCTCAAGGGCGCGCTCGTGGTCGGCGCGGTGAACGCCGTCGCCGGGGTGGTGCTGGTGTTCACCGTGTTCCGCGACGAGCTGAGCCGCCGGGCGCGGGTCGGCCTCGGCGCCGGCTCCGTCGTGGTCGCGCTCCTGCTCGGGTACGCCTGGGTGACCGCCCACGACTTCGAGGTGACCGCGCGCCAGCAGCTCTACCGCGACCCGGTGGTGCACGCCGAGCGCAGCCGCTACCAGGAGATCGTGCTGACCCGCTCGGTGCGGGAGGTCGGCCACACCGACACCGACCTGCGGCTCTTCCTCAACGGTGACCTTCAGTTCAGCTCCGTCGACGAGTACCGCTACCACGAGGCGCTGGTGCACCCGGCGATGCGCGGGCCGCACGGTGACGTGCTGGTGCTCGGCGCCGGCGACGGGCTGGCCGCGCGGGAGATCCTGAAGTACCCGGACGTGCGCTCGGTGACGCTCGTCGACCTCGACCCGGCCGTGGTGACGCTGGCCCGCAGCGAGCCGCAACTGCGCGACCTCAACCACGCCTCGCTCACCGACCCCCGGGTACGGGTGCTCAACCTGGACGCGTTCGGCTGGCTGCGGACCGCCACGCAACGCTTCGACGTGGTGATCGCCGACCTGCCCGACCCGGACGAGACGGCCACCGCGAAGCTCTACACGGTCGAGTTCTACGCGCTGGTCCGGCCGGTGCTGGCCCCGGGCGGGCGGCTGGTGGTGCAGTCCGGCTCGCCCTACTTCGCGCCCCGGTCGTACTGGTCGATCGAGCGGTCGGTGCGGGAGGCGGGGTTCGCCACCGTGCCGTACCACGTCGACGTGCCGAGCTTCGGCGACTGGGGGTTCGTGCTCGCCGCGCCCGGCGACGCCGCGCCCGAGCTGGCCCTGCCGGCCGACGCGCCGCCGCTGCGTTTCCTCACCCCGGCCGTGCTCGCCGCCGCCGCCACGTTCCCCGCCGACCGGGGCCGGGTGGACGTGCCCGCCTCCACGCTGTTGCAGCCCAGGGTCCTGGAGTACGCCCGCGAGGAGTGGCGCGGCTACTAGGTTTCGGAGCATGCGGGCACACCATCGGCTGGTCCGCCGGCTGCCGACCCGGGCGATCGACGCCGCCGCGTACCTCCAGGCGTTCGTGCTCTCCGGTGTGGTCACCGTGCTGGCCGTCCGGGCCTACCTCCAGGCCGCCAACTATCCGCAGCTCGGCGGCGGTGGGCTGCACATCGCGCACGTGCTCTGGGGTGGCCTGCTGCTCGTCGTCGGCCTGGGCATCGCGCTGGTGTTCCTCGGTGGTGGGCCGCGCACCGCCGGCGCGGTGGTCGGCGGAGTCGGGTTCGGGCTCTTCATCGACGAGGTCGGCAAGTTCGTCACCGCCCGCACCGACTACTTCTACGCACCCGCCGCGGCCATCATCTACGTCGCGTTCGCCCTGCTGGTGCTGCTCACCCAGGCGGTACGCGGGCGCACCGGCCGGGCCAGGCTGACCCCGGCCGAACGCGCCGCCAACGCGCTCGACCTGGTGCTCAGCGGCCTGCCCGGCGGGCTGACCGACAGGCGTCGGATCGCGGTGCTGCGCCTGGTGCAGGGCACCGGGCCGGCCACCGAGGCGGCCCTGGCCCAGGTGCTGGACGCGGTGCCCCGCCGGGAACCGCCGCCGGTGCGTTTCTGGCAGCGCGGGGCGGCGTGGGCCCGACGCCTCGCCGCCTGGGCGGTGGGCCGCCGCTGGCTGGTCTGGCCGGTGGTGGTCTGGCTGGTGGTGGAGCCGGTGGCGACCGTGGTGGCGGTGGTCGTCGACGGCGTGACCGGAGCGCTGGACCAGGAACGGGAGTGGGGCGCGGTGCTCGGCGTGAGCGCCACCGCGCTGGTCACCGCCGTGCTCAGCCTGCGCGCGGCCTGGCTGCTGCGCCGGGACCGGACCGAGGCGTTCCGCCTGTTCAAGCTGGCCATCCTGGTCGACCTGCTGTTCGGACAGGTCTTCAACTTCACGGTCAACCAGTTCGGCGCGGTCTCCGCGGTCGCGCTCGACCTCGCGCTGCTCGGCGTGGTCACCGCCGAGCACCGGCGGCTGCGCCGCGCCGCCGACCGCTGAGGCCTCCTGCCGTGCTCACCTGGCCCGGGATCGCTACGGTGGTGATCTCATCCAGGGAGGGAGAATCATGGTCGATGCTCCGGGCACCTCGCCCCGCGTGCGTCCCAGTGTGGTGACGCTTTCCAGTTGGCTGCTCATTCTCGTCGCCGCGATCCAGGTGCTGAACCTGATCGTGACGCTGTCCGTCATCGGCAAGATCCGGGACGTGCTGAAGGACGCGTACGCCGGCACCTCGGCCGAGTCGGCCGGCGACGTCGCGTACGCCTTCACCATCGGCACGTCGATCCTGTCGCTGCTGCTGGCGGCCGGTCTCGTCGTCTTGGCGCTGCTGAACAACCGGGGCAAGAACGCCTCCCGCATCACCACCTGGGTGGTGGGCGGCATCCTGTTCTGCTGCACCGGCGGCAGCCTGCTCAACGGCGTCTCCGGCGGCACCATGGGCGGCGGCAACACCAGCGGCGACCTGCCCAGCGGGCAGGAGATCCAGCGCCGGCTGGAGGACGCGCTGCCGTCCTGGTTCGCCCCGGTCAGCACGCTGCTCGGCGTCGTCGCGCTGCTCGCGCTGCTGGGCGCGCTGATCCTGCTGGCGCTGCCGAAGTCGAACGAGTTCTTCCGCAAGCCGAAGGCGGGCTGGGAGCCGCCGGTGCCGGGTGGCGCCTACCCGGCGTACCCGTCGGCACCGGGCCAGTCGGCCGACCCCGGCTATCCGTCGGCTCCGGGGCAGTCGGGCGACCCGGCGTACCCGGCGTACCCGTCGACCCCCGACCAGCCGCCGACCACGCCACCGCCGGCCGGGCCGACCGGTCAGCCGGGCGAGCGTCGTGACCCGGAGCCGCCCTCCGGAAACTGACGTCCGGATATCAGCGACGCCGACGGTCCCTCCGAGTAGGTTGCAAGCCGACGCCTACCGGAGGGACCTGTCGTGTCGTACCCCGATCGGGCCGCGCCCCGCCGGCCGGGCACGGTCGTCGCGGCGGTGGCGGTGCTGCTGCTGATGGCGGTCGGCGCCGTGGCGTACGCGGCGACGAACCTGGTGATCGCCGGCGGCACGGTGGACCGGTTCCGGGCCGCCGCGGCGGGCACCGACGCGGGCGGTGACGACATCGACCGGGTCGCCGGCCTGCTGCGCGGCTCGACCGTGCTGGCCGCCGTGCTCGGCGTGCTGGCCGCGCTGCTGCTGGTCGGGCTCGCGCTCGGGCTGCGCGCCGGCCGCCCCGGCGCACGGGTGGCCACCTGGGCGGTCGCCGGGCTGGGGCTGCTCTGCGGCTGCTGCGGGTTCGCGACGCTGGTCGGGCAGCGGGCCGCCCCGCTGCGGCTCGGTGCCGACGACCGGGTCACCGCCGACCTGCTGGGACTGGTCGGCGGCGCGTACCCGGACTTCTGGATCGCGGCGAACGCGGCCATGCTGGTCGCGCAGATCCTCGGGTACCTGGTGGTCGTCGCGCTGCTCGCGGCGCCCTCGGCGAACGCCTTCCTGCGCCGTCCGGCCCCGGCGCGGTCCGGCCCGGCCACCGGCTACGGCGCGACCGTGTCCGGCGGTCCCGCCTCGGGGCCGACGCCCTGGGGCCCGCCACCCGGCCTGACCACACCGACCGGGCCCCCGCCGTTGTCGTCGCCTCCGTCCGCGCCACCCGCGTCCGCGCCGCCGATGCCTCCGTCCGCGCACCCGTTGCCGTCCGCGCCCTCGTCGCCGTCCGCGCCGCCGATGCCTCCGTCCGCGCCGCCGTCGTCCCCGTCCGGCCCGCCCCCTCCGGAGGATCGTCCATGACCGACGCCGCCGCACCCGTCCGTCGCCGGGCCCTCATCACCGGCGCCAGCCTGGGGATCGGCGAGGCGTTCGCCCGCCGGCTCGCCGCCGACGGGTGGGACCTGGTGCTGGTGGCCCGGGACGCCGCCCGGCTCGGCGCGCTGGCGGCCGAGCTGACCGGCCGGCACGGCGGCGCGGCGGAGACGCTCCCGGCCGATCTGTCCACCGACGACGGTTGGGCGATGGTCGAGCGCCGGCTGACCGCCGGCTCGCCGGTGGAACTGCTGGTGAACAACGCCGGGATCAGTCTGGACACCCCGTTCGTCAGGTCGGCCGTGCCGGACGAGGTGCGGTTGGTCCGACTCAACGTGTTGGCGGTGCTCCGGCTCACCCACGCGGCTCTCGGTCCGATGATCGAACGAGGTCACGGGGCAGTGATAAATGTCTCTTCGGTTGCGGGGTTCGGGGTGCCCATGCCCGGATCGACATACTCCGCCAGCAAGGCGTGGGTGACCAATTTCAGTGAGTCGATCGGCCAGTCGGTGGCTCCGCTCGGTGTACGTGTGATGGCGCTCTGCCCCGGTTACACGCGCACCGGAATTCACGAGCGAACCGGCATAGACATGTCCCGACTGCCCGCCTGGGCCTGGCTGCGGGCTGACTCCGTCGTCGATGAAGGGCTTCGTGACCTGGGCAAAGGCAAATTGGTGAGCGTTCCGGACTGGAAGTACAAGCTGGCCGTGGCCGGGCTGCGGCACGCGCCGAAACGGCTGCTGCGCGGCTTCACGCGCGACACCCGGGGAGCTGTCGACCGGGCTGGTGGGTGACCGGGCGGTGCTCCCGGCGATCGGGTCGATCCGTCGCCTGACCGGGATGGACGGTCGCACAGCGTAGCCGGGCATCGCCACTCATCGGTTGCCCGGAGGGTTGACGGCGGTGGGCCCCACAGACGGCGTACAGACTCGGGAAGTACGCTCTATCGCCATGGGCGACCACGACGACCTGCGTAAATTCATCACTGACCTGGCTGTGGTCCACGGTCGGGTGGTGCTCTCGTCGGGCCGTGAGGCGGACTGGTACGTCGATCTGCGTCGCGTCACGCTCCATCACCAGGCCGCTCCCCTGATCGGCCGGGTGATGCGCGACCTCACCGCGGACTGGGCGTACGACGCGGTCGGTGGCCTGACCCTGGGCGCCGACCCGGTGGCCGTCGCGATGCTGCACGCCTCGGCCGGCACCGATCGCCCGCTGGACGCCTTCGTGGTCCGGAAGGCGGGCAAGGCGCACGGCCTCCAGCGCCGGATCGAGGGCCCGGACGTGTCCGGGCGTCGGGTGTTGGCGGTGGAGGACACCTCGACCACGGGCGGAAGTGTGTTGACCGCCATCGAGGCGTTGCGTGAGGCGGGCGCGGAAGTCGTGGGCGTGGCGGTTATTGTTGATCGAGGCGCCGGCGACGCGGTGCGAGCCGCCGGACTGCCTTATCGGGCGGCCTATACGTTGGCTGACCTCGGCCTTGTGGCCTAAAAGTTTGCCGATTCGGATCTGCTGATATGCAGGCGGATCGATGCTGCTGGTGGAAGGATGGAATACGTGGGAACTGCGTTGGCTGAAATGACCATGCCTCAGATCTCGCCGCTTGCCGGCGAGCCGATCGAACGCGCCGACGCCGAGCGGCTGGCGGGGGTCCTCAAGGCCCTCGCCGACCCCGCCCGGCTGCGGCTGCTCAGCCTGATCCAGTCGGCTCCCGAGGGGGAGGCGTGCGTGTGTGACCTCACCGCGCCGCTCGGCCTCTCGCAGCCGACGGTCAGTCACCACCTGCGTATCCTCACCGAGGCCGGCTTGCTGGAGCGGGAGAAGCGCGGTGTCTGGGCGTACTACCGGCTGGTGCCGACCGCGATCGCCACGATCGCGGATCTGCTCACCCCGCCGCGGAAGCGGGCCACCAAGAAGGCTCGCTGACACCACTGCCCGGTTGCGGACGGGTCGGCCGGCCGGGTCCCGGCGCGCTGACACGCGCGTCGAACCCGACAGGCCGTTCCGCCCGGATGTGGGTGACCGGTGGCGTGCCAGGGGTGGCGCCATCGACGCACGGTGACGGCTGCCGTCATCCGTGTCACCCGCGACCCGACAGGTCAGACGCGAAGGCCGGCCCCCGCCCGGGGGCCGGCCTTCGGTGTGTCCGAATCGGTCAGCGGCGGTGCTGGCCGCCGTGCCCGTGTGGGTGGTCGTCGCCGTCGAGGGCGTCCCGGGCGGCGTCCACGGCGCCGGCCGCGGTCGCCGCGGCGATCACCGCGACCGCCTCGCCGCGCTTGCGCGCCCGCCGGTCGCGGAGGAACTCGAAGAAGATCGGCAGCACCGAGATGAGGATGATCAACGCGACGACCGGCAGGATGTACCTGTCGATCTTGTCGCCGATGGCGTCGTAGATCTGGCGGGCCAGCAGGTAGCCGATCAGCAGGATGCCGTCCACCCAGAGGACCGCGCCGACCACGTTCCACACGAAGAACTGCCGGGCCGGCATGCCGAGCACCCCGGCCACCGGGTTCAGGAACGTCCGCACGATCGGGATGAACCGGGCCAGCACCACGGCCTTGGCCGGGCCGAACTTCTGGAAGTAGTGCTCCGCCTTCGCCACGTACTCCCGCTTGAACAGCCGGGAGTTGGGCTTGTCGAACATGCGTCGGCCGTAGCGCGCGCCGAGCCAGTGCCCGAGCTGCGCGCCGGCGATCGCGCAGATCGGGCCGCCGATCATCAGCCCGGCCAGCGACAACCGGGTGCCGTCACCGAAGATGGCGTCGGCCACCGGCGAGGCGGCCACCCCGGCCAGGAAGAGCAGCGAGTCACCCGGGAAGAAGAAGCCGACCAGCAGACCGGTCTCGGCGAACAGGATCGCCCAGACGCCGATCATCCCGAAGGTGTGGATGAGGTCCTTCGGGTCGAGCGGGTTCAACGCCACGTTCTCGGAGATCATCCGGGTCTTCTCTGCTGTGTCCACGGCCACATAGGGTACCCGTCCACCCCCCACCCCCGGCCCACCCCCGCTTTTTCCCGGAAAGAGCGCCCATTCGCCCGTCGATGGGCCCACTTTCCCGGAAACAGCGAGGGTAGGTCAGAGGCGCGGGTCGACCGGCTCGGACTCGCAGGCGAGGATCGCGAACACCAGCTCGTGACGACGCCAGAGCGGAGCGTCCTCGGCGAGCGCGTCCAGGGCGGCCAGGCCCAGGCCGTGCTCCCGCAACGCCAGGCCGCGCTTGCGGCCCAGCGACCGCTTGCGCAGCGCGGCGAGCTGCGCCGGCTCGGTGTACCCGGGACCGTAGATGATCCGCAGGTACTCCCGACCCCGGCACTTGATCCCGGGCTGGAGCAACGAGCCCTTCGGCGACCGGGCGGCCAGGCCGGCGTACGGCTTGACCACCATGCCCTCGCCACCGGCGGCGGTCAGCGCCAGCCACCAGTCGGTGGCCGCCGACACCGCCGCCTCGTCGGCCAGCTCCACCACCAGCCGCCGGGTCGGCGTGAAGAACTCCGGGTCGGCCGTGCGGAGCCGGTCCGCCAGCGCCAGATGCCAGCCGTGGTCGCGGTCCGCGTAGCTCGCCCCGGCACCGGCCAGCACCGCGAACGGGGCCAGCGTGACGCCGCGCAACCCGTCCGTCGGACCGACGTACGCCCGGTACGCCGCCGAGTACGCCGTCACCTCGGCGGCCCGCTCGGCCATCCGCGCCCGCAACCCGTCCACCGGCAGCCCGCGCCCGGCCGCGGCGTCCAGCGTGGCCAGCACCGCCGGCAGCGCCGCCCGCCCGGCCGCGCCCACGCTGGCGTACTGCTCGCGGATCAGGCCGCCCGCCTTCGCCGACCAGGGCAGCAGCTCCGTGTCGAGCAGCAGCCAGTCGGTGTCCAACTCGGCCCAGAGACCGGCGGTGGTGACCGCGGCGCGCACCCGGGCCAGCAGCTCGTCGTCGAGCGGCGGCCCGAAGAACGGCCGGCCGGTACGCGTGTGCACCGCCCCGCCGCCGAACCGGCCCGGCTCCCGTTCCACGAGCACCACGGCGCGGGAGCCCATGTGCTTCTCCTCGCACACCACCCGGTCGACGCCGGCCGCGCGGTAGTCGGCGAACGCCTGCGCCGGGTGCTCCAGGAACCCCGCCACGGTCGACGTGGAGCAGGGCGCCATGGTCGGCGGCAGCCACACCAGCCGGCCCGGGTCCAGCGCGTACCGGCTCATCACCTCCAGCGCGGCGGCGGCGTTCTCGGCCGGCACGGTCAGCGACCCGTACGCGTGGGTCAGGTGCCGCCGACCGGTCACGTCCGCCACGTCCAGCACGGTGTCCGGCCGTGCCGGGACGGGCGGGACCAGCGGGCGGGCCGGGGCGTACCACTCCCGCTCCGCCGGGACCGCCACCAGCTCCTTCTCCGGGTAGCGCAGCGCGGTCAGCTTGCCGCCGAACACGCAGCCGGTGTCCAGGCAGATCGTGTTGTTGACCCACTCCGGCTCCGGCGTCGGGGTGTGCCCGTACACGACCATGGCCGAACCCCGGTAGTCGCGCGCCCACGGGTAACGCACCGGCAGGCCGTACTCGTCGGTCTCACCGGTCGTCTCGCCGTAGAGCGCGAACGACCGCACCCGGCCGGACGCCCGGCCGTGGTACGCCTCCTTCAGGCCGGCGTGCGCCACCACCAGCCGTCCGCCGTCGAGCACGTGGTGGCTGACCAGACCGTCGATGAACGCCTCCGCGCCGGCGACGAACTCCGCCGGCTCCGCGGCGAGCTGCGCCATCGTCTCGGCCAGGCCGTGGGTGAGCCGCACGTCCCGGCCGCGCAGCTTGCGCAGCAGCTTCTGCTCGTGGTTGCCCGGCACGCAGATCGCGTGCCCGGCCGCCACCATGCCCATCACCAGGCGGAGCACGCCGGGCGAGTCCGGGCCGCGGTCCACCAGGTCACCCACGAAGACCGCGGTACGCCCCGACGGGTGCGACGCGTCCACCGGGCGGCCCGCGTCGTCGCGGCGCAGCGCGTAGCCGAGCCGGGACAGCAGCCCCTCCAGCTCGGCGCGGCAGCCGTGCACGTCCCCGACGATGTCGAACGGGCCGGTCAGCTCGCGCCGGTCGTTGAACAGCTTCTCGTAGCGGACCTCGGCCGCGTCGATCTCCTCGACGCCGTGCAGCACGTGCACCTTGCGGAAGCCCTCCCGGGCCAGCCGCCCGTACGACTGCCGCAGGTCACGGC
This sequence comes from Micromonospora sp. NPDC049201, assembly GCF_055586805.1. Lineage (NCBI taxonomy): Bacteria > Bacillati > Actinomycetota > Actinomycetes > Micromonosporales > Micromonosporaceae > Micromonospora > Micromonospora sp. NPDC049201. Next base: position 144,969 of record NZ_JBVJHM010000008.1, read on the forward strand.
GCATCCGGGTGAGCACCTGCCGGCCGTGCGTCCGGTCGGCGCGCGCCTCGGTGCGTTCCCAGGCCACCGTCTCCGGCACGTCGAGCACGATCGCCACCGGCAGCACGTCGTGCTCCCGGGCCACCCGGATCAGCCCGGCCCGGGCGTGCGGCTGGAGGTTCGTCGCGTCCACCACGGTCAGCCGACCGCGCCGCAGCCGGATGCCGGCCACGTGGTGCAGCGCGTCGAACGCGTCGGCGGACGCCGACTGGTCGTTCTCGTCGTCGGCGACGAGGCCACGGAACATGTCCGAGGAGAGCACCTGGCTGGGCGCGAAGTGCCGGCGGGCGAACGTGGACTTGCCGGCGCCGGAGACGCCGACCAGCGCCACCAGCGCCAGCTCGGGGATGTCCAGGACGGTCATCGGCTCGTCTCCTCCTTCCGGTCGTCGCGGGTGAAGATCGCAAGCTGGGTCGGGGTACCCACCTCGGGGTCGTCGTCGCCGACGCCGCCGAGCGCGGCGGTGTAGCCGTGCGCCGCCGCGACCCGGGCCACCCAGGCCGCGAACTCCGCCCGGGTCCACTCGAACCGGTGGTCGGCGTGCCGGAACCGGCCCGGCCCGAGCCCCTCGTAGCGGACGTTGTACTCCACGTTCGGGGTGGTCACCACCACCGTGCCCGGCCGGGCGTGGCCGAACACCGCGTCCTCCAGCGCCGGCAGCCGGGGCGGGTCGAGATGCTCGACCACCTCCATCAACACCGCCGCGTCGTAGCCGCGCAGCCGGTCGTCCCGGTACGTCAGCGCCGACTGCCGCAGGCGGATGCGGTCCCGCTGCCGCTCCGGCAGCCGGTCCAGCCGCAGCCGACGGGCCGCCATGGCGAGCGACCGGTCGGCCACGTCGACGCCCACCACCTCGGTGAACCGCCGGTCGGCGGCCAGCGCGGTGAGCAGCGCACCACCACCGCAACCCAGGTCCAGCACCCGGCTCGCGCCGCTGTCGCGCAACGCGGCGAGCACCGCCTCCCGCCGGCGTACCGCCAGCGACGCGCGACGCGGGTCCGCGTTCCCGGCCGGCGCGTCCTCGGCGGCGCCCGGGTCGACGCTGTCGTCGGCGGGCGGCTCGTCGGCCAGGCGCAGCTCGGCCAGGCGGGCCAGCGCCGCGCCGGCCAGGGCCCGGCGGTGCGCCAGGTAGCGGCGGGTGATCAGGCCCCGCTCCGGGTGGTCGGCCAGCCAGCCGGAGCCGGCCCGCAGCAGCTTGTCCACCTCGTCCGGGGCGACCCAGTAGTGCTTGGCGTCGTCCAGCACCGGCAGCAGCACGTACAAATGGTTGAGGGCGTCGGCGAGCCGCAGCGTCCCGGTCAGCGTCAGGTCGACGTAGCGGCTGTCACCCCAGTCCGGGTACGTCTCGTCGAGCGGGACCGGGGTGGCCGTCACGGTCCAGCCGAGCGGGGCGAAGACGCGCACCGCCAGCTCGGCACCGCCCCGGCAGCGCAGCACCGGCACCCGTACGGTCAGCGGGAGTTCGGTGGCGGCCAGTTCGGGGCGGTCCCGGGACTCGCCGCGCAGCGCCGAACGGAACACCTTGGTCAGCGCCGAGGAGAGCAGGCTGGAGGCGGCGTACGGGCGGTCGTTGACGTACTGCCCGAGCGTGAAGCCCTCCGGGGAGGTCGACTGCCTGCGGCCCCGGCCCCCGCCCAGCTTCAGCGGGTCCACCTCGACCAGCAGCGCCGCCGTGCACCGCGCCTCGTCCGCCTCCGGGTAGAACACGTGCGCGGTGCCGGCGGGCAGGTCGAAGCTCTGCACGCGGTCCGGGTGCTTGACGAGGAGGTGGCCGAGGTCGGTGGCGGGGTGGTGGGTCGTGGTGAGGGTCAGCAGCACGGGGTTGATGTTCCTTGATCTTTGCTGTGGTGTCGTGGGGGTTTCCGGGGGAGCCCGACCCGCTCCGGGCGGTCAGGCTTGATCCCTGCGCGGGTCGGGCTCCCCCGGAAACCCTGTCGTGGTCGGTCTCCGTCGGACCGTGCTGCTTTTGGGGTCTTCTTTCGGGGTGCTCTGGATGTGGGGGTGCCCCGCCGATGTGGTGGTCGGCGGGGCACCCGGGGTGGTTCGGTCAGGCGACGAAGCGGGTCTTGCGGCGGCGGGCCACCACGTAGCCGCCGAAGCCGGCGGCGAGCAGCAGCGCGCCGATGCCGGCGATCAGGCCGGTGGAGGAACCGGTGATCGGCAGCGTGCCGCCGTCACCGCCACCCTGGCCGCCGTCGCCACCCGCGGCGGCGTTCACGACGACCTTGGCGGTGTCGTTGGCCGGCTTCAGGTCACGGATGAAGCCGCCGTCGCACTGGCACGTGACATTGATCTTCACCGGCCCGGTCGCGTTGGCGATCACCTTGTCGATCCGGAGCGAGAAGTCCAGCATCGCCGACTCGCCGGCCTTCAGCACGCTGCCGAAGTAGCAGAAGTAGTGGCGCTGGCCCGGCTCGCCCGGCTCGCCCCACTCCTCGCCGTTCCTGGTGATGCAGTTCTCCGGTACGGCGACCGCCGTCGTGCCCTGCGGCACGTCGAAGTTCAGGTAGGTGACCGAGCTGCCCGCCCGGTTGTAGTCGAGCGTCGCCGGACCGTTGTTACGCAGCCCGAAGGTCGCCTTCACGGTGGCGCCGGCCTTGCCGGTCACCGAGGTGCCGAGCGCCTCGAGATCGGTGCCGTTCTTACCGGTCGCCGTCACCGTCATGATCGCGCCGTTGTTCTCCGGCTGCCGATCGGCCTGGAAGCCCCGGGCGGTCGCCTTGCCGGGGACCGCGGTGAGGGCCAGCTCGCCGTCGGTGCCCGGCTTACCGATGGTCTCCTGGTAGAAGCCCACGTCCTTCTGGAAGTCCTCGAACTCGGCCGGGGTCATCCAGATGATCTCGCCGTACTTGGAGCTCGGGGCGTAGGTGTCCGCGCCGAGGACGTACGGCAGCGACGCGCTGAAGGTGCTGCCCGAGGGCAGTTCCGCGTCGAACGTGCAGGTGCGCAGCTCGTCGCCCGCGTAGGTGCAGTTGTTGAAGTGCTTGGCCGCGTTGAGGCCGTAGTCGTTGTAGAAGATGGCGACTGCGCCCTTGGCGGTGAGCTCGCCCGCGTTGCTGACCGTGGCCGGAGCGGTGAAGGTGCCACCCGGCGCGACCGACGTCTTGGTCTCGGGACCGGCGGCCAGGTCGACGCCCTCGCCGACCCGGATCTTCGCGTCGTGCGAGACCGGCTCGTAGCCGGCCGCGGTCATGGTCACCTTCAGCGTGCCGGCATCGCCGTCCTTCGCCTTGGCGGTGGCCTTGAGCTGCACCTCGAAGATGCCGCTCGAACCCCACACGTCCGCGTCGATGTCGAACGGGTCGGCGCAGAGCAGCACGTACTCCGACGGGGTGCTGCAGTAGGGGTCGTCCGCGTTGCTGACGGTCACCTTGCCGGCCAGGTCGGAGAAGTCGTAGCGGACGGCGACGTCGTGCAGCACCGTCGGGGCGGAGCTGTAGATCCTGCTTCTGTCGATCTTGCCGTCGGAGTTCGTCGCGATCGTGGTGTCGCTGAAGTAGAGGCCCAGCTTGACCTGGGGGGCCGCGGCGACGGCGGGAGTGGCGGAGGCGGCGACGAACGCGCCTGCGACGCCCAACCCGGCGAGCCAGCGCCGGGTGGAGTTGCTGAGCATGTAGGGGGTCCTCCCGTGGGGATGATCAGGTGGAGCCCGTGGAGCTTAAAGATTCCTTAAGCCGGTCCGGTGCCCCGAACGACGAACATTGACCGAACGGTTGATCACCACCGACGCAATGTTCGGTGCCCCCGCGCCCGTCTACCGAGCGGGACACCGGGAGGTGCAGTGACGTACGAGGAGTTCGTCGACGCGCGGCTGGGCGCGCTGCTGCGGTACGCGGTCATGTTGACCGGCGACCCGCACCAGGCCCAGGACCTGGTGCAGGAGACCATGGTCCGGGTCCAGCTCCACTGGCGACGGGTGGCCCGCGCCGACGCGCCGGAACGGTACGTGCGCCGGATGCTCACCAACCAGTTCGTGGACTGGCGGCGCGGCTCGTGGGCCCGCCGGGTGCTGCTGCGTGGCGAGCCGGACGACGCGGTGCCCGCGCCCGCCGACCACGCCCAGTCCGCGGTGGACCGGGACCAGGTCTGGTCCTGGCTGTCCCGGCTGCCCAGACGGCAGCGCGCCGCGCTGGTGCTGCGCTACTACGAGGACCTGTCCGACGCGGAGATCGCCGAGGTGCTCGGCTGCGCCGTCGGCACCGTCCGGTCGAACATCTCGCGCGCCCTGGCCACGCTCCGAGCCGAACACGTGGAGGTCTGCTCATGATCGAGGACGAGCTGCGGGCCGCGTTCGCCCGGTACGAGGCGCTGACGCCGTCCACCGGCCCGGTCCGGGCCGCCATCGACCGGGCGGTGGCCCGTCGACGTCGCCGCCGTCGGCGGGTACGCCTGGCCGGCACCGCGCTGGCGGTGGCCGCCGTCGCGCTCGTCGGCTTCACCGTGGTGGCGCCCCGACCGCCACAGCCCACGCCGCTCGCCACCGCCGCGCCGCCGCCCCCCGCCACCGCGCTGAACGTGCTGCTGCTCGGCCTGGACCAGGCGGACGCGAGCCGGCGGGCCGACTCGATCGTGCTGGTGCACGTGCCGGCCGACCGGAGCCGGCTCTACCTCGTGTCCATCCCGCGTGACCTGCTCGTGCCGATGCCCGACGGCGGGACGGACAAGCTCAGCGCGACCTTCGCCCGGGGTGCCGGTTCGGGTGACCTGGCGGCCGGCTACCGGGCCACCCGCCAGGCGGTCACCCGGCTGACCGGGGCGTCGGTGGACGCCGGGGCGGTGCTCACCTACCAGGCCACCCGGACGCTCACCGACGCGGTCGGCGGCGTACCGGTCTGCCTGCCGGCGGCGGTGCGCTCGGTGCACACCGACAGGCGTTTCCCGGCCGGCTGTCAGCGCCTCGACGGCGCGCAGGCGGTGGACCTGCTCCGACAGCGGTACGGCCTGCGCGAGGCCGTGCTGGACCGGGAACGCAACGCGCTCCGGTACGCGGCCGGCCTGCTCCGCCAGATACGCGAGCAGGGGATCACCACCGATCCGGTACGCCTCGGCCGGCTGATCGGCCAGGTCGGACCGGCCCTGACCACGGACACCGGTGACCTGTCCCTGCCGGCGTTGCTCTCCGTGGCCGTTCGGGCGGGCACCGCCGACCCGGTCGCGCTCGGCCTGCCGGTCCGCTTCCAGGAGTGGACGGCGCGCGGCTTCGAACCGGACCCGACACTCGTCGACGGGTTCCTGGAGGCGTTGCGGGGCGACCGGCTGGCCGGCTGGACCGCCGCCCACCCGGCGCAGGTCGTCAGCCTGCGCTGACCAGCGTCAGCGGTAGTCGTCCTCGTCGGCGCCCACCACGCGGGCCTGCTCCATGGCGTCCCAGTCGGCGACCTCCAGGCCCCGGTGCGGCTCACCGTCGGTGTCGTCGAGGGTGGCCGGGGCGGCCTGCTCGACCGCGTCGGCCGGCTCCGCCTCGGGGTCGCGTTCCTCCGGAGCGAGGTGGTCGCTCGGGGCGAAGTCCTCGTCGGGTTGTCCCATCGTCCCTCCCTGCGTCTCGTTCCGACCGTGTCCCCACCACCGTACGGGCTGGTCGGGGCCACCGCTCGGAGCCGGGCGAAGCGCGGAGTCGGCGATTGCGCCTCCCCGGGCGCGCGGCCGGTGCCAGGATGAAGGCGTGGGCTTCCTCATCCGGCTGGCGATCACCGCGGTCGCGCTGTGGGTGGCCACGCTGATCGTGCCCGGAGTGCAGGTCACCGGCCGCAACGGCGGCAACACGGTGTTCACGCTGATCGTGGTGGCGCTCGTCTTCGGCGTGGTCAACGCGGTGCTCAAGCCGCTCATCAAGGTGTTCGGCTGCGTGTTCTACCTGCTCACGCTCGGTCTGTTCGCGCTCGTGGTGAACGCGTTGCTGTTCCTGCTGACCGACTGGATCGCCGGCGTACTGCGCCTGCCGTTCCACGTCGACAGCTTCTGGGCCGCCTTCTGGGGGGCCATCGTGGTGTCGGTGGTGAGCTGGCTGATCAGCGTCGCCGTGCCGGACCGTCTGGAGGAACGGTGAGCGGTGCCCGGGTCGGTTGTGTCCCGCGTTCGCTTCTACGGGATACTGCCCGCGGTGGACAGCGCGGTCCGGCGCACCCGAGGAAAGACGACGGCCTGTACGGCCGAGAGCGGTAAGTAAGGAGCGTTCGACATGCCCATCGCTTCCCCCGAGGCTTACGCGGAGATGCTGGACCGGGCCAAGGCCGGCCGGTACGCGTACCCCGCGATCAACGTGACCTCCTCCCAGACGCTGAACGCGGCGCTCAAGGGCTTCGCCGACGCGGAGAGCGACGGCATCATCCAGGTCTCCACCGGCGGCGCGGAGTACCTGTCCGGCCCGTCGGTCAAGGACATGGTGACCGGCGCGACCGCGTTCGCCGCGTACGCGCACGAGGTGGCCAAGAAGTACCCGGTGAACATCGCGCTGCACACCGACCACTGCCCGAAGGACAAGCTGGACAAGTTCGTCCGGCCGCTGATGGCCATCTCCCAGGAGCGGGTCAAGAACGGCCAGGAGCCGCTGTTCCAGTCGCACATGTGGGACGGCTCGGCCGTGCCGGTGGCGGAGAACCTGGAGATCGCCGAGCAGCTCCTCGCCGAGGCCGCCAAGGGCAAGATCGTCCTGGAGATCGAGGTCGGTGTCGTCGGTGGCGAGGAGGACGGCGTCGAGAACGCCATCAACGACAAGCTCTACACCACCGTGGACGACGGCCTGGCCATGGTCGAGGCGCTCGGCCTGGGCGAGAAGGGCCGCTACATGGCGGCGCTGACCTTCGGCAACGTGCACGGCGTCTACAAGCCGGGCAACGTGAAGCTCCGTCCCGAGGTGCTCAAGCAGATCCAGGACGCGGTCGGCGCCAAGTACGGCAAGGAGAAGCCGCTCAGCCTGGTCTTCCACGGCGGCTCCGGCTCGCTGCTGGAGGAGATCCGGGAGGCGCTGGACTACGGCGTGGTGAAGATGAACATCGACACCGACACGCAGTACGCCTTCACCCGCCCGGTCGCGGACCACATGCTGCGCAACTACGACGGCGTGCTGAAGATCGACGGCGAGGTCGGCAACAAGAAGCAGTACGACCCGCGGGCGTGGGGCAAGCTGGCCGAGGCCGGCCTGGCCGCCCGCGTGGTCGAGGCCTGCGAGCACCTGCGCTCCACCGGCACCCGGATGAAGTAACGCGCTCCGCGTGAAAGGAGGGGCCCCTTGTTAACAGACGTCTGTTAACAAGGGGCCCCTCCTTTACCGCAGGCGTTAAAAGGGGGCCCCTCCTTGCACGGTCAGCGCACGAGGAGGGCGACCGCCTCGCGGGCGTCGTCAGTCAGGTGGATCGTGCGGGACAGGTCGCCGAACGGGGACGCGGCGAACAACGGTCGCAGCAGCGACTCCACCGGCAGTTCCGTGGTCCAGAACGCGCGGTCGAGGAAGACGTACGCGCCGCTGGCGCCGTCGGTGCCGTAGAACGTCTTGGTGGCGGCCTGGAACACCTCCTGCACGGTTCCGGCCCGGCCGGGCGCGAACACGATGCCGCCCCGGGCCAGGCGCAGGATGGTGTCCTCCCGGATGGCGTTGGAAAAATACTTGGCGATCCGGCCGGCGAACAGGTTCGCCGGTTCGTGGCCGTACAGCCAGGTGGGGATGGCCAGGCCGCCGGAGCGGGCCCACCCGGTGTCCGGCGCGGCCGGCCGGGGCGAGGGCAGCGACGGGCCGTCCGCGTACCGCTTGCGTACCGCCAGCGCCGCCGCCGTGTACCGGTCGTGATCGGTGAAGTCCGGCGCGGCGGCCAGCACGTCGATGGCGGCGGACAGCTCCTCGGCCGGCCAGGCCGCCAGGAACGCGCCGAGGTTCGCCGCCTCCATCACCCCCGGACCGCCGCCGGTCACCACCAGGCGGTCCGCCCGCGCCAGCTCCCGACCCAGCACCGCCGCCATCCGGTACGCGGCGCTGCCGCGCGGCACCGCGTGCCCACCCATCACGCCCACCACGGACTGCGGCCCGTGCACGGCCAGCCACGCCCGGGTCGCGTCGGCCAGCGCGTTGTCCACGCCGTGGTCGTGCAGCCGCTGACCGAGCGCCTCGCGGACGTCCGGCAGCGCGCCGCCGTGCGCCCGGAAGTGCGCGTACACCCGGGTGTCGTACATCCCGGCGAACCCGCCCTCGGCGAAGCCGGCGGCCAGGTCGTCGGCCGTGTAGAGGTGCGACGGCTGGGTCGGGTAGGGCAGCCCGGAGAACGGCGGCACGACGTTGGCGCCCCGGCGGACCAGGTCCGCGCCCACCTCACGGTCGGCGAACCGGCAGCCCACGAAGAGCGTGCCGGCGACGTCGACGTCGCGCAGGTCCGGAACCGGATCAAGGTCGAGGCGGAGCCCCTGCACGGTCAGGCCGGCGAGGGTCCCCCCGGCCAGCCGGTGATCGAACTCGGTCCGGGTCTGGACCTCGTCGACGTGGGGCGCGTGCGGCTCGATGACGTCCGCGGGTGGTGGGGTCGGCACCAGATCATCCTGCCCCGGCCGGGCAACCTCGCAAACCCGGGCGGTACGGACAGGAGCCCGGCGGGTGCGCCGCCGGGCTCCTGCGTAACCGGTCCTGGGGAGGCTCCGGACCTGTAGTTGTAGTGCAAGAACCACCGCGGCGGCATGGGCCGCGGGTACGTGTGGTCCCGCCGAGGCGTGACGAAACCCTCAGCCGTTCAGCCGACCGACCGGCCGGCCCCCCTCGCGCGCGCCAGGGCGAAGCGGGTTGAATGGGGCGATGCAGAACCTGTTGCCAGAGCCACCGGCCACCCTGCTCCCGGTTTCCGAGGAGGCCGACGCCGCGCTCGCCGCCGCGGTCGAGCAGGGCACCGAAGAGGCGTACGCCGAGGTCGCAGCCCGCTTCCCGACCTACAGCGCGGCCTGGGCGTCGCTGGCCGGCCGCGCGCTCGCCGCGGGCCAGGTCGTCCCGGCGTACGCGTACGCCCGCACCGGCTACCACCGGGGCCTGGACCAGCTGCGCCGCAGCGGCTGGAAGGGACACGGGCCGGTGCCCTGGTCGCACGTGCCCAACCAGGGCTTCCTCCGCTGCCTCTACGTGCTCTCCCGGGCCGCCGGTGAGATCGGCGAGGCCGACGAGGCGGCCCGCTGCGCCCAGTTCCTCCGCGACTGCGACCCGGCCGCCGGGGATGCGCTGGCCAGCGACTGATCCGTCCCGCGACGGCCGGCCCGGACCCGGCCGGCCGTCGCGCCGTCCTACAGCCCTTCCGCCACCGACGCGGCGATCTTCAGCCAGGCGTCGCGGGTGGCGGCCGAGAGCTGGCCGTAGCGCAACGGCTCGCCGGTGTCGATGAGCCGCTCGTACGGCGCCAGCAGCACCGCCCGGGTGCGGGCGGCGAAGTGGGCCTGGATGGCCGGCAGGTCGATCTCCTTGCGCGACGGTGGCATCGAGACCACCGTGACCGCCTGCCGGACCAGCCGCTGCCGGCCGCTCTGCTCCAGGTGGTCCAGCATCCGGGCGGCGGTCTCGGCCGAGTCGTTCCGCGCCGACATGGTGACCACCAACTGGTCGGTGGCGTCCATGGCGGCCTGCCAGTTCTGCGCCCGGACGTTGTTCCCGGTGTCCACGAAGATCAGCTTGTAGAAGCGGCTGACCACGTCCCGGATCTCGGCGAACGCGGCGGCGGTCAACATCTCACCGCCGGTCGCCGACTCGTCCGAGGCGAGCACGTCGAACATCCCTTCGCCCTGCGAGCGGACGTACTGCGACAGGTCGCCGACGCGCCCCTGCGCACCCTGGAACTGGCCCAGGTCGCGCAGCATGTCCCGCACCGTACGGGCGTGGAAGTCCTGCTGCGCCCGCATGCCGAGGGTGCCCTGGGTCTCGTTGTTGTCCCAGGCCAGCACGTAACCACCGCGCTTCTGACCGAACGTCATGGCGAGCAGCAGGATGGCCACCGTCTTGCCGGCGCCGCCCTTCGGGTTGACCACGGTCACCTGGCGCAGCCCGCCGAAGTTGCGGCGGACCATCTCGATGTCGCGCTTCATCTCCTGCTCGTGCCGACCGGGCGCGAGCCGGACCAGCCCGATCCGGTTCACCACCGCGCGGACGCCCATGGTGGCCACCGGGTCGACCGGCCGCACCTGACGCCGCCGGGCGAAGTCCTCCGCCGTCGGCGGCACCACCTGCGGCGCCGGCCAGCCCTGCTCCGGGTACACCCCGGGCGGCACGGCCGGCTGACGCGCCGGTCCGGGCAGCGGCGGGTACGCCGTCCCGGTCGCCGGCGGCCCGGACATCGGCGGCTGCGGCGGCTGTGCCGGCACACCCGGTTGCGGCATCCCGGCCTGTGGCGGCATCACCGCGTGCGGCGGCACCCCGGCCTGGGCCGACCTGACCGCCTGTGGTGGTACGGGTGGTACGCCGCCGTGTGGCGGTACGCCGCCGTGTGGCGGTGCTCCCGCCTGGACCGGTCCACCGGCCGGGGACGGCCCGCCCCCCTCCTGTGGCGTTCCCGGCTGCGGCGGCGGCCATCCCGGCGGGTACCAACCCGGCTGACCGGGCTGCGGCGGGTAGGTGACCGGCGGGTAGACCGTGCCGGTGCCGGTGCCGGTGCCGGTGCCGGTGCCGTGCGGCTGCTGCGGCAGGGGCACGCCCGGCGACGGCGGGAACGGGCCGAGCCGGGGCGGGGACTCCTCGGCCGGGTCGCCCGGCCCGGCCGCCGGCTGCGGACCGTCCACGGGTGCCGAACCGACCGGAGCGGTGGCGGCCTCGACGGTGGCGCGCTGCGGTGGCTGCGCCCACGGTGACTCGGTCCGGCCGTTCGCCGGGACGTCACCGCCACCGTTCACCCGCGTCGGGGTCGGGGTTGGACCGGCGTCGTCCACGGGTGCGGCGGTGGCCCCGGGGCCGTTCGCCGGGGCGGCGGGCTGGTCGTTCAGCGTCGCCGGCCGGTACGGATGCGCTGCCGGCTGGTACGGATGCGTCGCCGGCTGGTACGGATGCGCCGCCGGCCCGGCTCGATCGACGTCGGCTGTCGAGGCGGCCCACGCCGGAGCCGGCGGCCCACCCGGGCCCGGAACGGGCATCGGCGTGGCCTGCGGCGACGGAACCGGGGTGGCCTGTGGCGATGGGACCGGCGTGGCCTGCGGCGACGGGGTCGGGGTGGCCTGTGGTGACGGGACCGGGGTGGCCTGTGGCGACGGAACCGGGGCGTCGGCCGGCGGGAGGGGCCAAGGTGGCACGGCCGGCTGGGCCGGGGCCGCCCACGGCGGCGCGGTGACCACCCCGTCGATCTCCTCGGGCGGCCAGAGCGGCTCGATGTCCCGCTCCGGCACCTGCGGTCGGCCCGGTACGTGGGCCCGGTCGTCGTTCTCGTGCACCACGGTTCCTCCAGATCCCTCCCGCCGAGGATAGGCGGTCCGGCCAGCGGTGTGGCCCGGCACGGATCGATCAGGGTCAGCCCGTCCAGACCGCCCAGGCGCCCGGCTCGGTCCACCAGGACCGTTTCCGACTCAGTTCACCCTCGACGCCGTCGTCGAGGAAGGGCACCCGATCGTCCCGGGGCACGACCGCCACGGCCCGGCCCCGGGCCCGGCGTACCTCGAGCCGGACCTTCTTCCGGCCCAACGCGGATCGGGTGACCACGGGCACGGCCACGCCCACCGCGATCCGGCCGTCGGTCGGATCCGGGTCGGCCAGCAGCGTCACCTCGCCGAGGCGCGCGTACCCGCCGGCGTTGCCGATCGCGCACGCGGTGATCGGCTCGGTGCCGTCGCTGAGCACCGCGCCGTCGACCTCGACGCGGGCCCGCCAGTGCAGTGGCCGCCCGGCGTCGTCGGCGGCGCCGAGCAGCGCGCCGTCGAGCGTCACCGAGCCGCCGTCGTTGCGCAGCAGGTCCAGTCGGCGTGCCGTGCCGTCCAGCACCGCCGTGGCCACCGCCGCCGGGTCACGCGGCAGCCCGAGCTGCGCGGCCAGGTCCCGCGCCGGCCCGGACCGGGCCGGATCGAGCGGGAGTACGCCGACCGGGGGCAGGTCGGGCAGCGTGCGGTTCTCGGCGAGGTCGGCGGGGCGGCGGCTGGGCGGCGGAGCGTACCGGCGGACCAGCCGGCGCAGCACGGCGCGTAACTGGCCGTCACTGGCCGTGGCGACGATCAGCCGGGTCTTGCCGTCGGGGTCCGGCCAGGTGAGGCCGTCGGGGCGGGGTGGGCCGTCGAGGCGGGCCAGCACCTCGTCGATCTCCGCATCCGACCGGGCGGTCACCGTGGTCACCCGCGCGCCCCGGGCGGTCAGTGCGTCCGCGCAGGCCAGCACCGGTACGCGCGGCGTCTCGCAGCGCTCCTCGCCGGCTGCCTCGACGGTCTCGTCCGCGCCACCGCAGCAGGCCCCGCCGCTGCCGCAGCCCGCACCGGGAGCGTCCCGCTCCGAGCCGAGGGTGAGCAGCACCACGTCGTACACGAACGAGCCTCCTGCTTCTCGACGAACCCCTGCCGGTCCCGCCGTCACTACTTGTTAGCCTGACACCCCGGGCTCGCCGACCGGTCGCCACCTGGCACCCGAGCCTTCTGGAGGCGGAGAAGATGCCAGCGATCGTGCTCCTCGGCGCCCAATGGGGCGACGAGGGCAAGGGCAAGGTTACCGACCTGCTGGGTGAGCGGGTCGACTACGTCGTGCGCTACTCCGGCGGGAACAACGCCGGCCACACCGTGATCACGCCGGACGGCCAGAAGTACGCGCTGCACCTGATGCCGTCCGGCGCGCTCTCGCCGAGCGCGATGATCGTCATCGGCAACGGCGTGGTGGTCGACCCGAAGGTGCTACTCCAGGAGATCGACGGGCTCGCCGAGCGCGGTGTGGACGTCTCCCGGCTGCGCATCTCCGGCGACGCGCACCTGATCATGCCGCACCACCGGGCGTTGGACCGGGTGGTCGAGCGCTACCTGGGCAGCTCCCGGATCGGCACCACCGGCCGGGGCATCGGCCCGGCGTACGGCGACAAGGTCGCCCGGATGGGCATCCGGCTCCAGGATCTGCTCGACCCGGGCATCCTGCGCAAGAAACTGGAGCTGGCGCTCCGGGAGAAGAACCAGACGCTGTTCAAGGTCTACAACCGCAAGGCGATCGACGTCGACGAGACCGTCGAGGAGTACCTCGCGTACGCCGAGCGGTTGCGGCCGTACATCGCCGAGACCCGGGTGATGCTCTGGGACGCGCTCGACCGGGGCGAGACCGTGCTGCTGGAGGGCGCCCAGGCCACCATGCTCGACATGGACCACGGCACGTATCCGTTCGTCACCTCGTCGAACCCGACCGCCGGTGGGGCGTGCGTGGGCGCCGGCATCCCGCCGACCGCGATCACCAAGGTCATCGCGGTGAGCAAGGCGTACACCACCCGGGTCGGCTCCGGCCCGTTCCCGACCGAGCTGTTCGACGACAACGGGCAGCACCTGCGCAAGGTCGGCCACGAGTACGGCACCACCACCGGTCGGGAGCGCCGGTGCGGCTGGTTCGACGCGGTGGTGGCCCGGTACGCCTGCCGCCTGAACGGCGTCACCGACCTGGTGGTGACCAAGCTGGACGTGTTGACCGGCCTGCCCAAGGTGCCGATCTGCGTCGGGTACGAGATCAACGGCGAGCGTTTCGACGACATGCCGATGACGCAGACCGAGTTCCACCACGCCACGCCGATCTACGAAGAGCTCGACGGCTGGTGGGAGGACATCACCAAGGCGAGGACCGAGGACGAGCTCCCCGAGAACGCCCGCCGCTACATCGCAAGGATCGAGGAGCTGACCAACACCCGGGTGAGCGTCGTCGGCGTAGGCCCCGGCCGCGAGGAAAACGTCCTCCGCCACCCCCTCCTCCCCTAACCCCCAACCCCCTCCCTCCCCGCCCTTTCCCGAGTTGATCAAGGAGTTTGCGTCAGGATTCGAGCTGATCCAGACCCAAACTTCTTGATCAACGACGCTCCGGCGTGTGGGTTGTCCACAGGTTTGTCCACAGGGGTTCTGGAGGGGGCGGTTCGGGGGCAGCCTGGGGTGGTGGCTGATCGTGTGACGCTGGGGCGGGTGGCTGCTCGGCAGGGCGGGGTGGTGACCGCCGTGCAGGCCCTCGCTCTGGGTTTCAGTCGGGACCAAGTGCGTCATCTCGCTCGGTCCGGGCGGTGGATTCGGGTCGCTCGTGGCTGTTTCGTGCCGGTGCCGCAGGTGGACGTCGCGTCACTCCGGCGGGCCAGGATCCGGGCTGCCGTGGAGAGCCTCGGTGCTGGTGCCGTCGCAGTGCTGGACACCGCCGCCGAGCTGCACCGCATCGGCGGCCTGCGTGCCACGCCGGCGGTCCACGTGTCGGTGCCTCCGGACCGTCCGCGTCCGCAGCGCCCGACCGACCCCGATCTGGTGGTGCACCAGCTCACCCTCGGCCCTGACGATGCCCGCACCACCGACGGCGTCGCAGTCACGACCCCTGCCCGCACAGTGGCGGATGTGATCCTCCGCGCCGATCGTTACCCCGCGGTGTGCGTCGTCGACTCGGCGCTCAACCGGGAGCTGATCGACGAGTCGGATCTGTCCCTGATCGTGGCGCTCATCGCCCGGCGGCGGGGTGCCGTGGCGGCCCGACGTCATCTGGCCGAGTCGGACGGTCGGGCCCAGTCACCCCTGGAGACGCGGGTCCGACTGCGGTGCGTGGACGGCGGCGTGCCGCCCGACGTGTTGCAGGTGGAGGTCCGCGACGACGACGGCTACCTGCTCGGCGTGGGTGACCTGGGCTGGCGCACCGCCCGCGTCATCGCCGAGGCGGACGGCCGGGCCGCGCACGGGTCACCCCGGGCGATCTACGAGGACCGCACCCGACAGAACCGCCTGGCCAACGCCGGCTGGACGGTCCTTCGCTTCACCTGGCAAGACACTCTCCGCCCCGACTACATCCCCCATACCGTCGCACGCGCCCTCCGGCGCCCCCGTTGATCAAGAAATTTGCGTCACGTAGGGCCGGAAATGAGACGCGAACTCCTTGATCGACGGGGTGGGGTGGTGGGGTCAGTAGGATGCCGGTCGTGCGGGTTCTTCTTGTGGGTGGTGGGGGGCGGGAGCATGCGCTCGCGCTCGGGTTGGCCGGCGACCCGGCCGTCGAGGCGCTTGTCGCGGCACCGGGGAATCCGGGGATCGCGGAGGTCGCCGCGCTGCGGGAGGTGACTCCCACCGATCCGGACGCGGTGTCCGCGCTCGCCGTCGAGCTGGCGGCGGACCTGGTGGTCATCGGCCCGGAGGCGCCGCTGGTGGCCGGCGTCGCCGACGCGGTACGCGCCAAGGGCATCGCGGTGTTCGGCCCCGGCGCGCACGCGGCCCGGCTGGAGGGCTCGAAGACGTTCGCGAAGGACGTGATGACCGCCGCCGGCGTGCCGACCGCCCGCGCGTACACCTGCGTCGACGCGGCCGAGGTGGCGCGGGCGCTGGACGATTTCGGCGCGCCCTACGTGGTGAAGGACGACGGGCTCGCCGCCGGCAAGGGCGTGGTGGTCACCGACGACCGGGCGGTCGCCGAGCGGCACGCCGCCGAGTGTGGCCGGGTGGTGATCGAGGAGTTCCTCGACGGTCCCGAGGTCTCGCTCTTCGTGGTCACCGACGGCGAGGCGGCGCTGCCGTTGCTGCCGGCGCAGGACTTCAAGCGCGTCGGCGACGGCGACACCGGGCCGAACACCGGCGGCATGGGCGCGTACGCGCCGCTGCCGTGGGCGCCGGCGGGCCTGGTCGACGACGTGATGCGTGACGTGGTGCACCCGACGCTGGCCGAGTTGCGCCGCCGGGGCACCCCGTTCGCCGGCCTGCTCTACGTGGGCCTGGCGATCACCGCGAAGGGTCCTCGCGTGATCGAGTTCAACGCGCGCTTCGGCGACCCGGAGACGCAGGTGGTGCTCGCCCTGCTGGAGACGCCGCTGGCCGGGCTGCTGCACGCCGCCGCCACCGGCACGCTTGGCGCGCACCCGCCGCTGCGGTGGCGCGACGGCGCGGCGGTCACCGTCGTGGTCGCGGCCGAGGGCTACCCGGCGGGCCCGCGTACCGGTGATGTGATCACCGGCGCGGACCGCGCCGGGATCATCCACGCCGGCACCCGCCGCGACGTCGACGGCACGTTGCGCTCCGCGGGCGGCCGGGTCCTCTGCGGTACGGCCACCGGCCCGGACCTGGCCGCCGCGCGCGACGCCGCCTACGCGCTGGTACGCGGCATCGAGCTGGCCGGCGCCCACCACCGCACCGACATCGCGGCGGCGGCGGTGGACGGCCGGATCACGATCCCGGGCTGACCGGGAGCGCGGGCGGCACCATGGCGAGCGCCGCGCCGATCACCGCACCGCACCCGTGTCGGTCCTGGGTGGAAGTCCCGTAGGTGGCCGTCAGGCGGGCGCGGACCGGTCCCGGGCGACCATCCGGTCGAGCACGTTGGCGGTGGCCCGCTCGATACGTGGATCGCGGTGGCCGCGCCGATCGAGTGCCATGGTCCAGCCGAGCGTGCCGGTGGCGAACACGACCGCGCCCTGCGGCGTCTCGTGGACGTGGGTGGCCTGGAGCCGCCGGCCACCCTGCTGCGCCGGGTACGGCGACGAGCTGAGCATCGTCCCGCCGGGGCGGGGGACGCCCGCGTTCAGGCCGTCCGCCTCGCCGGCCACCACGCCGGGGATGCGGTCCCCGTCGGCCACCCCGGTGCCGGCCCAGACCCAGTGGTCGGCCGAGCGCACCACGAGCGGCTGCGGGGTCAGCACGATGCCGTTGTACTGCACGCCGAGCAGCGCCTGCTCCGGCCGGTCCAGGTCGCGCCAGGTGACCGTCGGGCCGGCGGCGTCCTCGCCCGGGTCGGGGCGGGTCTTGGCGCACTCGACCAGGCGTTCCGGGCGGCCGTCCGCGGCGGCGGCCACGCGTACGTGCCAGTAGACGCTGTTCGCGCCGAAGAAGGCGAGGCTGGTGCCGCCGGCCAGCCCGGCCTCCACGGCCCCGCGCATCTCCGCCGACCAGTACTCGTCGTGCCCGCAGAACACCAGGCCCCGGTGCCGGGCCGGGTCGAGGCGACCGGAGTGCAGGTCGAAACTGGTCGCGTAGCTGACGTCGTAGTGGTTGCGTTCCAGCCACCGGATCGCGTCCTGGTCGCGGTCGGCCTGGGTGGGCAGGCCCGCGCCGGCGTACGGGCGGTCGAAGGAGACCGCGCGGGCCCGCAGCGCGGGATCGCGTCGCCCGTTCGGGCGGTAGCCGTTGTAGAGGCTCCGACCGGCCCGCCGGTCGCGGGGCCACTGGTTGTACGCCTGCCAGGTGGTCACCGGAAGCACCACGCAGAGTGCGGCGGCCCGCCGGTCGTCGCGTACCACGAAGGGGGTGGCCGCCCGCCAGCCGGCGGCCGAGGTGAAGACCGCCTGGTAGAGGCCGGAGGCCCAGCCCTCGGGCACGCGCAGGCGCCAGGAGCGCGGCCACCGGCAGTCGAGCGCGCCGGTGTCCGGGTCGGCGGGTGGCACCGGCTGCGGCTCGCCGGCCAGCTCGGGGCTGGTCAGCAGCGTGCGGGCACCGGCGCCGGCGTACCAGCCGATCCGGTGCACGGTGATCCGGAACGGGCCGGCCGGGTCGACCGCGACGTGGAAGTCGATCGTCTCGCCGGGGGCGACGCTCGTCGTCGAGGCGTACCCCTGGATCTGACGTCGCCGGTCGTCGGCGGCCCGGCCGCCGGTCGCCGGCCACCAGGGCGCGCCGGCCGCGCGGTTCTCGATCTCGACCGGTGGGAGCTGCCGGGGGACCGGGGCGCTCTCGCGGTGCTCGCCGCGCACCGGTTCGAGGGGGCCGAGCGCGGAGGCGGACGCGCCGCCGAGGAGGAGGCCGAGCGCGGTTCGTCGGCGGAGTCGGACCATGGTGTTATTCCCCGTTCGCCCACTGAAACGCGGGCAAAGGTAGCACCATGCTCCGTCCTCTGTGGTCAGCCGATCAGTCGAAGTACCGGCGTAGTTCCCGACTCAGCACCTTGCCGGTGGCGTTGCGGGGCAGGTACTTGACGAAGATCACATCGCGGGGCACCGAGAAGCGGGCCAGGTAGCGCCGGACGTACTCGCGGACCGCCTCCGGGTCGAGCGTCTCGCCGGGGCGCAGCGCCAGGAACGCGGCCAGCCGCTGCCCGTACTCCGGGTCCGGCACGCCGAGCACGGCCACCTCGCGGACCTGCGGCAACCGGGCAATCAGATCCTCCACCTCGGAGGGAAAGACGTTCTCGCCACCCGAGACGATCATGTCGTCGGCACGCCCGTCCACGAAGAGCAGGCCCTCCGGGCTCAGTCGGCCCAGGTCGCCGGTGTCGAGCAGCCCGTCGCGGCTCTCCCGGCCGGCACCCGACGTGTAGCCCTCGAAGAGCATCTCGTTGCCGACGAAGATCCGGCCGACCCGACCGTCCCGGACCGGCCGGCCCGCCTCGTCCACGATCTCCAGCCGGGTGCCGTGCGGCGGCCGGCCGGCCGTGGTGGGCGCGGCGCGCAACTCGACCGGACCGGCGATGGACGCCCAGGAGACCTCGGTCGAGCCGTACAGGTTGTAGAGCACGTCGCCGTAGCGGTCCATGAACGCCGTGGCCAGGTTGCCCGGCAGCGCGGAGCCGCTGACCGCGACCACCTTGAGCGGCGGCCGGTGCGCCGGCGGCGCGACCTCCATCAGCCGTTGCAGCATCACCGGTACGGCGAAGAGCGCGTCGCACGTCTGGTCGACCAGCGCGGCCAGCGTGGCGGCCGGGTCGAAGCGACGGTGCAGCACGACGGTGGCGCGCAGCGCGAACGAGACCTGGAGGGCGGCGTACCCCCAGGTGTGGAAGACCGGGGCGGCGATCATGACGACGTCCCGCGCGTGCAGCGGAATCCGGTCGATGATGGACACCAGCGGGCCGAAGCCGTGCGGGGTGGGCCGGCGGGCGCCCTTGGGCGTGCCGGTGGTGCCGGAGGTCAGCACGATGGTCCGGCCGTCGCGTTCCGGCGGCTGGAGCTTGTCGCCGGGCACCGCGCCGGCGATCAGCTCCTCCTGCCGTCGCTCGTCGACCCGGTGCAGCTCGGCCGGGAGGCCGAGCACCCGGTCGGCGAACTCGGCGTCGTGCACCAGCACGCGCAGGCCCTGCTCGTCGGCGACGGTGACCAGTTGGGCCGCGGAGAGGCCGGTGTTGACCAGGACGGCGTCCGCGCCGAGCAGCATCGACGCGACGATCGCCTCGATCAGCCCGTGGTGGTTACGGCAGAGCAGCCCCACCCGGTCGCCGGCCCGCACGCCGAGGCCGGAGCGCAGCGACCGGGCCAACCGCTCCGAGCGGTCCAGCAGCTCCTGGTAGGTCAGTGCGGCGCCGTGCTCGTCCACCACGGCGACCCGGCCGGGGTCGCGGGCGGCGGCTTGGCGCAACTCCCCGGCGAGACTCCAGCCCCACCGGCGCAGCGCGTTCAGTTGCGAGGCCACCCGGATCGGGCGGCCCGGGGTGAGCAGTCCGCGTCGGGTCAGCGTGGCGACGATGAACGGCAGGTCCACGGCGCAACCTCCTTCGCGTTCGAGTCTCCCGATCATGCATCCGACCTGGTCGGTCACGCGAGGGGGCCCGGCCCGCGACGGCGCCGACGGCGACCAGGTGGACCCCGGCCGCGCATCGGTACGCCCGGCACGGCGTGCCGTCGCGGGCCGGGGTCCGGCGGCGATCAGCGAATCTGCATCCCGGAGATGGCCCGGGAGATGACCAGCCGCTGGATCTCGGAGGTGCCCTCGAAGATGGTGTAGATCTTGGCGTCCCGGTACCACCGCTCGACCGGGTGGTCGCGCAGGAAGCCCGCGCCGCCGAGGAGCTGGACCGCCTTGTCGGTCACCGAGACCGCCACCTCGCCGGCCTTGAGCTTCGACATCGAGCCCTCGCCGGCGGTGAACGGCCGGTTGTTGCGGCCCATCCAGGACGCCCGCCAGACCAGCAGCCGGGCGGCGTCGATCTCCATCCGCATGTCGGCGAGCGCGAACGCGACCGCCTGGTTCTCGATGATCGGCCGTCCGAACTGCACCCGCTCCTTGGCGTAGTCCAGCGCGTACTCGTACGCGGCGCGGGCCACGCCGAGCGCCTGCGCGCCGACGGTCGGCCGGGACAGCTCGAACGTGCGCATCGCCGCCTGGCCGGAGGCGCGCTGGCCGGCGCGGGCCCGGGCCAGCCGCTCGTCGAGGGCGTCCTTGCCCCCGAGCAGGCAGCGGCCCGGCACCCGGACGTCGTCGAGGAAGACGTCGGCGGTGTGCGAGGCGCGCAGCCCGAGCTTGCGCAGCTTGCGGGTGGCGCTGAGGCCGGGCGTGCCCGGCGGTACGACGAACGCGGCCTGCCCGCGCGAGCCCAGCTCCGGGGCGACGGAGGCGGTGACCACGTGCACCCCGGCGATGCCGCCGTTGGTGGCGTACGCCTTCTGGCCGTTGAGCACCCACTCGTCGGTGGCCTCGTGGTAGACGGCGCGGGTCCGCATCGACCCGACGTCGGAGCCGGCCTCCGGCTCGGTGGTGCAGAACGCGGCGACGGCCGGCTGGTCGGTGTCGCCGAAGCACTGCGGCACCCACTCGACGAGCTGGTCCGGGGTGCCGGCGCCGTAGATGCCGGCGACGGCGAGGGCGGTGCCGAAGATGCTCAGGCCGATGCCGGCGTCGCCCCAGAAGAGCTCTTCGCTGGCGATCGGCAGGGAGAGGCCGGTGGGATCGGCCCAGCAGGTGGCGAGGAACTCGAACCCGTACAGGCCGACCTTCGCCGCCTCCTGGATGACCGGCCAGGGAGTCTCCTCCCGGGCGTCCCACTCGGCCGCGGCCGGGCGCACGACCTCGGCGGCGAAGCCGTGCACCCAGTCGCGAAGGTCCCGCTGTTCCTCGTTCAGGTCGAGCGAGAACTCGGCCATGGTCAGGCCTTGGGGATGTCGAACAGGTTGGCGATGTTGGCCGCCAGGCCCAGATCGCCCTTGGCCTTCAGCTTGCCGGTCATGAACATCATCACCGGGTTGGCGCCGCCGGAGACGATCTTCAGGAACTCGACCGGGCCCATGGTGAGGCTGAGCTTCGGGTCCCGGGTCGGGGTGTCCGAGACGGTGCAGGTGCCGTTCTCGATGACGATCTCGTAGGTGTCGGTGCCACCGTCCGGACGGCCGGTGATGTTCCAGTGGATGACCGCGTTGGTGGAGCCGGCGCGGTCGGCCCGGAACAGCGTGGGCATCCGGTTGAAGACCTCGCTGAGGATCTTGCCGCGCGCGTCACCGGACATGATCTCGGCGATCTTGTCGTCCGGCGTGGACTTGACCAGCTGCGCGAACTCCTTCGGGCCGACGTTCGCGAAGTTGGCCGGGTCGAAGTCAGTCATGGAAGACACCTCTCGATTTTGGTTACTCCAGCGTAACCTTACGCACGAGTAGGTATGCTTGCAAGAGTGTCCAGCACACCGACGTTCAAGCGCCTTCCCCGCGCCGTACGCGAGCAGCAGATGCTCGACGCGGCGGTCAAGGTCTTCTCCCGACGCGGCTTCCACGCCGCCAGCATGGACGAGATCGCCGACGACGCCGGCATCTCCAAGCCGATGGTCTACGCCTACCTCGGCACCAAGGAGGAACTCTTCGTCGCCTGCCTGCACCGCGAGGGCACCCGGATGATGGAGGCCATCGCCGGCGCCGCCGCCCCCGACCTGCCGGCCGACGAGCGGCTCTGGCGCGGGCTGCGCGCGTTCTTCGGCTTCGTCGGCGCGCACCGGGACGGCTGGGCGGTGCTCTACCGGCAGGCCCGGGGCTCCCAGCCGTTCGCCGCCGAGCTGGCCACCATGCGCGGCCGGCTGGTCGAGGTGGTCGCCGGCATGCTCGACCACGCCCTGCGCGCCTCCGGCCGCGAGGTCGGCGCCACCGACCTGGAGGTGGTGGCGTACGCGCTGGTCGGCGCGTCCGAGTCGCTGGCCGACTGGCTGGCCGACCACCCCGAGGCCGATGCCGAGAAGACCGCCACCCGGATGATGAACGTCGCCTGGCTGGGCGCCGACCAACTCCTGCGCGGCATCACCTGGCGCCCGGGAGCGGTGGAAGGAGGGGCCCCCTGTTAACGCCTGCGGTATAGGTCGGGCCCCCTCTTAACAACCGCCGCGTCGCGCCGCGGCCCGGGCGCGCGCCCGGCGACGGGCCCAGCGGGCGGCCTCGAACAGGCCGGTGACCGCCACCGAGATGCCGATGCCGGCGAGCAGCCCGGTGACCGGGTTGTGCTCGAACGCCAGCCCGCCGAAGTAGCCGAGCAGCCCGCAGTAGATCCCCCAGGTGCCGCACGCCAACGCGTCGTAGAGCAGGAACGAGCGCAGCGGATAGCGGACCGCGCCCATGGTGAGCGTGACCGCGGTGCGACCGCCGGGCACGTAGCGCGCGGTCGTCAGGATCATCCCGCCACGCCTGTCGACCGCCCGGCGGGCCCACTCGGAACTCGCCCGCCGCCGGCTGTCGGCGGGCAACCGGGCCAGCCGGTGCGCGCCCCCGCCGCGCCCGATAGCGTACGAGACGTGGTCGCCGACCAGTGCGCCGAGCGCGGCGGTCACGATCACCGCCACCAGGTTCGGCTCGCCGCTCGCCGCGAACACGCCGGCGGTGATCACCACGGTTTCACCCGGCACCGCCGGGAAGAACGCGTCGACCGCGGTGACCGCGACGATCACCAGGTACACCCACGGCGAGGTCACCGTCTGGTGCAGCAGGTCGAGCACGTCCCCCATGCCCCCATGCTCGACGCTGGGCGTTAAGCGGGGGCCCTTCCTATACAAAATGCGTTAACAAGGGGCCCCTCCTTCTCCTCGGCGGTGGGGCCGTGGGAGGTGAGCAGGACGGGGGTGGTCAGCGCCTCCGACACCGCTGCCGGCCAGTCGGTGGGCGACTCGTCCAGCACCGGCCGGGCACGCATCAGCCGGGCGGTGAGCGCGGCCTGCCGGTCCAGGTCCCCGGGTGGGCCGGGCACGAGCCGGTCGAGCCCGTCCGCGTACCGCCGGCACATGCGCAGGCGAGGGCCGGCCAGGTCGAGGTGGGTCAGCGCCAGCCCGTCCACGCCGCCCGCCACGTCGAGGGCGTACCGGTGGGCGACGGCGTCGAAGTGCCCGAACCGGAACCGGCCCTGCCATTCGTTTGTCGGGTTGCGCGGGTCGGTGAACGGCAGCGCCCGGTCCTCGGTGACGAGCGGGCCGGGGCCGTGCCGGGTGGTGGTCACCCGCAGCACCCCGAGCCGCTGCGCGGTCCCGGCCATCCCGGCCTCGGCGAGCAGCGTCTCGGCGTTGGCGAACGTCGTGGTGCTCCACGTCGTGTACGGGTGGAAGCCGTGCCACTCGTCCAGCAGTACGCCCTGCGCGCTCTCGAACACGCAGGTGCCGGCGCGCAGCGCCCCGGCAAGCCAACTCCGGTCGACGATCGCCACCCGGTCGGCGAACGCCGCGTACGCGGGCAGGCAGTCGTCGACCGGCGGCGCGTCCAGCGCTCCCAGTTCGGCGGTGAGCCGGTCGCGCAGCGCGGTGAGCCGGCGGCGCAGCACCGCCGGCCGGCGGCAGTCCTCGACCCGGGGCGCCTCGTCGGGGTGGGCGAGGCCGTACGCGACCGCCTCGCCCACCCCGAGCCCGCAGGAGCCGTGCCGGTCGGCTCCCCGGGCGATCTCCCGGGCCCGGTTGGCGGCCCGGTGGTACGGCGTGGCCAGCAGCGCCTCCCCGTCCACGGTCAGCCGGTCGAACGCGTCGGGCACGCCGACCGACGCGAGGTGGTCGGCCTCGGCGGCCAGCGCCAGCGGGTCCACCACCACGTGCCGCGCCAGGTGCGTCCGCACCCCGGTACGGAACGTGCCGGCGCCGAACTGCGCGAACGTGTGCGTCCGCCCGTCGCGCAGCACCACGTTGTGCGCCGCCTGCGCGCCCCCGTTGAAGCGGACCACGGTGTGCACCGGCCGGGTCGCGCAGAGCGCGTCGACGACGGTGCCCTTGCCGGCGTCGCCGTAGCCGAGGTCGACCACCAGCACGTGGTTCACAGCCGGGTGACCCCGTTCCCGCCGTCGGTCGGGGCGAACGGCAGCGCCGCGACCGCGCGCCGGCCGCCGCCGAGCCCGGCGAGCGCCCGGGAGACGGTCCGGGCGGCGGTCGAGCCGGCCCGGTCCAGGTCGCTGAGCCCGGCGTCCAGGTCGATGGCCTGTTCGCCGAGGCCGACGGTGAGCGCGATGGTCTCGCAGACCGCGTCCAGGTCGTCCAGCTCGACCGCGTTCTGCCCGAGCAGGCCGCGCCAGAAGTCGAGCACCTTGCGGTTGCCGGCGTAGTGGCTGCCGGCCGGGAGCAGGTAGTAGGTGTCCCACCGCGCGGTCACCTCGTCCACCACCTGCCGGATCGGCAGGTCCTCGGCCAGGCCACCGCCGATCAGCCGGGTCACCTCACGCGCCTTCACCCGGGGGTACGCCAGCTCGTCGCCGATGATGAACAGGTAGCCGCGTCGGCCCCGCTTCTCCCAACTGTCGGTGGCGGTGTGCCGGGCCATGAAGTGCAGCGCCAGCTCGTACGACTCCATCATCTGGCCGCCCCCGCCGCCTTCCAGCACGATCCGGCCGAGGTCGTCGTCCATCCGGTTGTCGGACTCGAACTGCCCGATCTGAAGCGGCACCCGGTCGCAGGTGGCGTCGCCGATCGCGCCGAACAGCACCTGCGGGTCGCGGGCGTACCCCTGGCGGAGCAGCAGGCCGAGCAGTTGCGGCAGCTTGCGTTGGAGCACCCGGGGCACGTGGCCCATCGAGCCGGTGACGTCGAAGAGCACCGCGATCGGCGTCGACTGCGGGTGTTCGGCGGAGTCGCGGCTCTCCCGCGTCGCGTCGCGCGGGTCGAGTGCGGGGTGCACCTGCCGGGCCCCGCTGTCGCTGTAGGAGAACGCGCTCTTGCCGGTCCGACGCCGGTAACGGTCGGCGGCGTCGTACACGTCGGTGGACCAGATTCCGCTGCCCATGGCAGCCTCCCTAGGGGTTGAGGGTGAAGGGTCGGAAGGTGCGCGGCCCGTAGAGCCGCTCCAGCACCTCGTCGAGTTCGCGGAGCAGCCGCCAGGCGTCGTCCGGCCGGGCGGTCAGCGCGGGTTGCCGGCAGCCGGCCGCGAACGCGCGCAGCTCGCGTGGCGCGCGGTCGGCCATCAGCCAGTCCAGGCAGCGGGCCGCCAGCGCGATGTCGGTGCCGGGGCCGCAGGGCCGCTTCCCGGTAACCTCCGGCGGGTACCAGTCGGCCATGCCGGTGACCAGGGCCGGCACCAGCCCGCCGGGCTCGGTGGAGAAGCACCAGTCGACGAGCACCAGGCCGTGCGCGTCCGGTTCGATCAGCACGTTCTGGGGAAGCACCGCGCCGTGCACCACGCCGGCGGAGTGGGCCAGGCCGAGCGCGACCAGCAGCCGTCGCCACATCCAGGCCGCGTCGCGGGGGTCGACCCCATCGGGGTACGCCCGGCGCACGTCCTCCAGGCTGTGCAGCCCGGGGACCGTCTCCAACTCGTTGACCAGCAGTTCCGCGCCGGTCGACGGGTCACGCACCGGGTAGGAGTCGACCAGCCGGGGCACGTACGCCAGGTGGCGGGCGTCGCCTCGCGCGGCGATCCGCCGCAGCGCGCGTGCCTCCCGGGCCATCAGGTCGTTGTCGCTCGGGTGCTGCGGCGCCTTGAGCTGCCGGTGAGAGGGGAGCCCTTCTCTACCGGAGGCGTTAAGCGGGGGCCCGTCCTTGCACCTCATCGGATGGATTCCTCGCGGGCGGGGCGCAGCAGGGCGGGGTGGAGGAGGCGGGCGTCGCCGGGGCGGTAGAGCTTGGCGCGGGGGCCGCCGCGTGCGCCGCCGCGCTCGGTGCTGGCGCCGGTGCTCTCCACGAAGCCCGGCACGGAGAGCACCTTGCGGTGGAAGTTGCCGGCGTGCAGCGGGTGTCCCCAGACCGTCTCGTAGACCGCACGCAGCTCGGTGACGGTGAACTCGGGCGCGAGGAACCGGGTGGCCAGCGGCGTGTACTCCAGCTTGGAGCGGGCCCGCTCCAAGCCGTCGTCGATGATCCGGCCGTGGTCGAAGGCGAGCTGCCGGCTGGTCAGCGCCGTGACCGGCAGCCAGATCGCCTCGTCGGCGTCGCTGTCGGCGACCGGGTCGGGCAGGTCGGGTGCGAACGCCAGGTGGGCGACGGAGACCACCCGCATGCGCGGGTCCCGGTCGGGTGCGCCGTAGCTGCCGAGCTGCTCCAGGTGCACCCGGCGCAGCCGTTCGCCGCCGAGCCCGGTCTCCTCGGCCAGCTCGCGTCGCGCGCCGGCGGCCAGGTCCTCGTCGGGGTGGACGAAGCCGCCGGGCAGCGCCCAGTGCCCCTCGTACGGCGGCGCGCCCCGGCGGATCAGCAGCAGGTGAAGCGCGTCCTCGCGGATGGTCAGCGCCACCACGTCGACGGTGACCGCGACCGCCGGGTAGTCGCGGGGGTCGTATCCGGCGAGGAAGTCCTGCTCGTTCACGGCGCTCACTCTCTCAGGTTGAGAACAACTCAATCTGAGAACAACTTAACGCACGAGAGAGGGGGCCGGCAAGCCCCCTCTCCTCAGCGGACGGTGCCGACCAGGTGCGGTCGTCCGTCCCGTGCGCCGTGCAGCCCGAAGTCCCAACCGCCCCCGTCGGCGGCGGCCCGGAACGCCACCGTGGACGGCAGCGGCACCGGCAGCTTGAACGCCACGTCCACCGTGTACGCGTCCGGCAGCCGGGCCTCCAACGCGGCCAGGCAACGCGCCTTGCTCCACATGCCGTGTGCGATCGGGCGCGGGAAGCCGAACAGCCGGGCGCCCAGCTTCGAGGTGTGGATCGGGTTGTGGTCGCCGGAGACCCGCGCGTAGTCCGTACCCACCCGCGGCGTCACCCGCCACTGCGCCGTGGTGGCCGGCGGCGTCGGGCGGTCACCACGATCGCGCCGCGGGCCACCGCCGGCCGCACGCTCCTTCCCGAGGTACGTCGACAAGCCGCGCCACACCTCCGTGCCGTCGATCGAGCCGACCAGCACCACGTCGAGCTGCCGGCCCCGCTCGTGCGGACGCAGGTTCTCCGCGTACGTGTGGAAGTCGACGGTCTCGCCGACCCGGACCGGTCGGTGCACGGTGATCCGGTTGGCCACGTGCACCACGCCGGTGAGCGGGATCGGGAAGTCGGCGGCGGTCATCAGCCGCAGCGACAGCGGGAACCCGAGCACGTGCAGGTACGTGGCGGGCAGCCGGTCGGCCAGCCGGAACCCGCAGACCCGGTCGTAGGCGGCCAGGTGTGCCGGATCCACCGGCACCCCGGCGACGGTCAGCTCGACGGCCGGCAGCTCCCGCCCCCGCCCCCGCCGCCCGCCCAGACCGGGCACCGCCCCCAGCAGCGCCCGCCGGTACAGCCCGCCGGCCGCCGGCAGCCGCCCCAGCACTTCCTGACGTCGCCCACCCGGCCCCCCATCCGGTCGATCATGAGGTTGGCGGCCTTGTGGATCTCCTGAAGCGCCGTCAACCTCATGATCGTCGGAGTGGGCCAGCGCGGCGGCGCGGGCCGAGGTGAGGTCCCGGGTGGGGCCCTCGATCAGGTCGGGCAGGGTCAGGTCCTCGCGGTCGGGGTCGTGGGGTGCCATCACGCCCCCAGCAGGCTCTGGCCGCAGACCCGGACCACGTTGCCGCTGACCGCGCCGGTCGCCGGCCAGGAGAGCCAGCCGATCGTCTCGGCCACGTCCACCGGCAGGCCGCCCTGGGCCATGCTGTTCATCCGGCGGCCCGCCTCCCGGATGGTCAGCGGGATGCGCGCGGTCAGCCGGGTCTCGATGAACCCGGGCGCGACCGCGTTCAGGCTGATCCCGCGCTCGCGCAGCACCGGGGAGAGTGAGTCGACCAGACCGATCACGCCGGCCTTGCTGGTCGCGTAGTTGGTCTGCCCCCGGTTGCCGGCGATCCCCGCGATCGAGGAGACCGCGACGATCCGCCCGCCGGCCGGGATCAGGTCGCGTTCCAGCAGCACGTCGTTGATCCGTTCCTGACTGGACAGGTTCACGTCGATCACCGAGTCCCAGCGGTCGGCGTCCATCCGGCCGAGCGTCCTGTCCCGGGTGATGCCCGCGTTGTGCACCACCACGTCGACCCGGCCGTGCCGGGACGCCAGGTGCTCGGCCAGCCGGGCCGGCGCGTCCGGCGCGGTCAGGTCGAGCTGCACGGCGCTGCC
Source organism: Micromonospora sp. NPDC049201 (assembly GCF_055586805.1). Taxonomy (NCBI): domain Bacteria; kingdom Bacillati; phylum Actinomycetota; class Actinomycetes; order Micromonosporales; family Micromonosporaceae; genus Micromonospora; species Micromonospora sp. NPDC049201. Next base: position 173,202 of record NZ_JBVJHM010000008.1, read on the forward strand.
GCCGACGTCGTTGGCCACCGCGGCCAGCTCGTCGCCGGCCGCCGGCACGTCGAGTGCCACCACCCGGGCGCCGTCGCGGGCGAGCACCTTCGCCAGCGCCGCGCCGATGCCCCGGGCCGCGCCGGTGACCAGTACCACCTGCCCGTCCAGCGGCCGGTTCCAGTCGGCCGGCACGACGGCGGTGCCGGTGCCGACCCGGACGACCTGACCCGAGACGTACGCGGAGCGACCGGACAGCAGGAAGCGCAGCGTGGACTCCAGGCTCACCGGCGTGCTGGGGTCGCGGTGCCGGGTGACGTACACGAGCTGGGCGGTGACGCCCCGGCCGAACTCCTTGCCGATGCTGCGGGTCAGCCCCTCCAGCGCGCGCTGGGCGGTCGCCTGTCGGGGCGAGTCGCACTCGACAGGCGGCGTGCCCAGCACGATCACCCGACCGCTGGGCAGCAGCGACCGGGCCTGCGGATGGAAGAAGTCGTAGAGCTGGCGCAGCTCGGTGGAGTCGGTGACGCCGCTGGCGTCGTACACCAGGGCGGCGAAGCGGCTGTCGGCGGCGGTGGCGGCCGGGTCGGCCAGCTCGACCCCGGCGGCGGTCAGGCGTTGGCGGACCGGCTCGGTGAGCTGGCCGCCGGTCGAGGAGCCGAGCAGGACCGGCCCGGGGGCGAGCGGGTCGCCCGGCGTGTGCCGGCGCAGTCGGGGTGGGTCGGGCAGCCCGAGGCGCTTGACCAGCGCGCGACCGGCCCCTGTCTGGACGAAGCTCGCGTACCTGTCGGTCATAGGCGTAGCCTACTGGCGAGTAGGGTTCGGCGACAGCTTCGAGGAGGCCGATCGTGCAGAGTGTCCGGCGGGTCGCAGTGGTCGGCGGCAACCGCATCCCCTTCGCCCGGTCCAACTCGCGCTACGCGCACGCGTCCAACGCCGACATGCTCGGCGCGGCGCTCGACGGGCTGGTCGCCCGGTTCGGGCTGGCCGGCGAGCGGCTCGGCGAGGTGGCGGCCGGTGCGGTGCTGAAGCACTCCCGGGACTTCAACCTCACCCGTGAGGTGGTGCTCGGCTCCCGGCTCGACCCGCACACCCCGGCGTACGACGTCCAGCAGGCGTGCGGCACCGGGCTGGAGGCCGCCATCGGCGTCGCCAACAAGATCGCCCTCGGGCAGATCGACGTCGGCGTGGCCGGCGGCGTGGACACCACCTCGGACGCGCCGCTGGCGGTCAACGAGGACCTGCGCCGCACGCTGATCCAGCTCAACTCCGCCCGGACCCTCGGCGAGCGGCTCAGGCTGGCCACGAAGCTGCGCCCGCTCCAGCCGTTCAAGCCGGAGATCCCGCGCAACGCCGAGCCGCGTACCGGGCTGTCCATGGGCGAGCACGCCGCCCGGAGCGCGCTGCGCTGGAACATCGACCGGGCCGCCCAGGACGAGCTGGCGCTCCGCTCGCACCAGCGGCTCGCCGCCGCGTACGAGGACGGGTTCTTCGACGACCTGATCACCCCCTACCTGGGGTTGACCCGCGACCAGAACCTCCGCCCGGACACCTCCCTGGAGAAACTCGGCTCGCTCAAGCCGATCTTCGGTACCACCGGCCCGGACGCCGACCGGGCGACCATGACCGCCGGCAACTCCTCGCCGCTCACCGACGGCGCGTCGACAGTGCTGCTGGCCTCGGAGGAGTGGGCGCGGGCGCACAACCTGCCGGTGCTCGCCTGGTTCGCCTGGTCCGAGACGGCCGCGGTCGACTTCGTGCACGGCGACGAAGGGCTGCTGATGGCCCCCGCGTACGCGGTGCCCCGGATGCTGTCTCGGGCCGGCCTCACGCTCCAGGACTTCGACTTCTACGAGATCCACGAGGCGTTCGCCTCGCAGGTGCTGGCCACCCTGGCCGCCTGGGAGTCGCCGGAGTTCTGCAAGGAGCGCCTCGGCCTGGACGCGCCGCTCGGCCCGATCGACCGGGACAGGGTGAACGTCAACGGCTCCTCGCTGGCCGCCGGGCACCCGTTCGCCGCCACCGGTGGCCGGATCGTCGCGTCGCTGGCCAAGCTGCTCGACCGGAAGGGGAGCGGACGCGGCCTGATCTCCATCTGCGCGGCCGGTGGACAGGGCGTGACCGCGATCCTGGAGCGCTGAACGGAAGGAACGCCTCGATCAGGTAGCCAACCGGACAAAACCTCACGTTAATACCGAGAATCCCTCAGGATGAGTCGCGCTGATCCGACTCAAACTGGAGGTTATCGGTGAAAAAACGCCATTGGTTGCTCGCTCTCGTCTCCGGGGCGGCATTCGTTCTCGTACCCGGCGCCGCCCAACCGGTCGGTGCGGTCGCCGCCACCACGCTCGCCGCCCGGACGGTAACCCCCGCCCCGGTCGGTGACGCGTCCGAAGGGCCGCAGCCCCCGCCCACGCAGAGCCTCTGCCGGCCGGGCACCCCGCCGACCGCGCCGCCGACCACCGAGTTCTACGACAACAACCCGATGCTCGGCCCGGCCACGCTGCCCTTCGCCTCGCCGGTCGGGCCGCTGCTCGCCGGCTACCAGCGGTTCGGGGCGCTGACCGAGAGCCAGTTCCTGGCGCAGTACACCACCGGGACCCCGGCGGCGTACGTCTACCCGCCGGCCAACGGGTTCGTCATCGCCCCCGACGGCCGGCCGATCAAGCAGGCGCAGACGCTGCTGGCCGGCTACCGGCTCGACCGCTTCGGCTTCACCGGTGGCGCGTTCCTCGCCCCGCTCGGCACGCCGTTCAGCTCGCGCGCGCTGACCCCGCAGAGCCTGAACACCCCGGCGAACGCCCCGCTGGCCAACTACCACGCCTACTGCGTGGTCAAGCCGTTCACTGTCGACTCCGGCCCGATCGCGTCGTGGTTCGCCCAGCCCGGCATGGGCACCCAGTTCCAGCTCAACCCCGCGTACCTGCCGCAGGCCGGGGCCACGCTGACCGTGCAGTGGCTGCTCGACAACGGTTTCCTGGTGGAAGAGGATCTGACCGCCGGGGTGTGAGCACAGGCCACGGCCCTGACACGAGACGGGAGGTCGGGCGTGGACCGGCACCAGGTACGCGCCGCGCTGCTGGCGGCCGGGCTGTCCCCGGACGCGTTCGCGCTGGAGGGCGTGCACGAACACGTGCCGGTCCCGCCCGACTTCTGGTTCCTGCGCCGGGCCCGCGCCGGCGGCTGGGAGATCGGCGCCTACGAGCGCGGGACGTACGACGTCCGGCAGCGCTTCGACACCGAGGAGGAGGCGGGCGACGGGCTCTGGCGCGCGCTCACCGGCCGTCCGTCTCCGCGCTGACCACCGGCGGGACGAGCCGGACGGTGGCACCCTCGGGCAGACCGATCGAGGGCCCGACGTGCCACTCGTCGAAGCCCTGGAAACCGAGTTCTTCGAGCCGCTGCGACACCCGCGCCGGACTGAGCCCGGTGATGTCGGAGCCGAGCACGAGGCGCCCGAGGGCGAGCGGCTCGGCCGGGTCCGTCCAGGGGGCCTGACCGTCGAGGGACCGGCTGACGAGCACCGGGTCGTCAGCCGAGACGTACTCCGGCAGCGCGTGCTGGGATGTCGCGTGGCCGAGAGCCCGGAGCCGTTCCGCGACCCCGGCCGGGCTGAGGCCGGTGCGGTGCGCCGCGGCGACGAGGTGGCCGACCGGTACCTCCTGATCCGCGTCGAGCCAGGGCGGCTCACTGTCCAGTTGCACACTGACAATGATCAGGTCCGCCGACGTGACGTCGTCGGGCGGCAGGTCCGGCCGGGTGGTGAGGCCGAGTTCCTGGAGCCGTTCGTGCACCTGGGCGTGGGTGAGCCCAGTGCGTCTCGCGCCGAGCAGGACGTGGCCCGGAGGAACGGTCCTCGTCCCGTCCAGCCAGGGCGTGTCTCCGTCCAGGTCGCGGCTGAGCAGGCCGACGTCCGTGAAGGTGGCGGCGGTCGGGAGCACCACCGCCGGAATGGTGAAGCCGTACTCCGCGAGCCGTGACGCCACCTCGGCGGGAGTCACCTCGATCCGAGTCGCCGCGGTGACGAGATGGGCGGGTAGGACGATGGCGTCCGGGTCCAACCACGGTTGCTGCCCGTCGAGATCCTGACTGAGGAACATGAGATCGTTCTCGGCCGCGAAGTCGGGAAAATGCTGTCTGACGAGCCGGTAACCGAGCTGCTGTAGCCGTTCGGCGGCCTGGCGCGGGCTCAGCTCGCTGCGGGCGGCCGCTTCGGCCACCACGTGCGGAGGGAGGGACTCTGACGCGTCCAGCACCCCGTCGAAGCCGGACGCAACGTACCGGCGACCCCGGGGGCCGGGGCGGTTGGTCGAGCGCTTGACCGACGGTACGCGGGGTGCGGCGCTCGGCAGATCGTCGTCGGTCCAGACCAGTTTCATCTCCACCTCGGAAGGCAGACCACCGGGTGGCGGCACCACGGCGAGGTACCCGAGCCGACGTAGCCGGCCGACGACCTCCTCCGCCGGGATGCCGGCCACGAACGCGGCGGCGACGACGTGCCCACCGGAGACGGCCTGGTCAGGCGGGAGCCACGGCCGCTGGCCGTCCAACCGGGGGCTCGCGACGATGTAGTCGATCGCGTCCAGGTCACCGGTCGGAATGTCTCGTACGGTGAAGCCGAGCCGGCGGAGCCGATCGGCGGCCACGTCGGCGGCGACGCCCGCCTCCGCCGCCGCCGCCATGACGTGCGGGACCGCCACCTCGTCGGCCTGGTCCAACCACGGCTCGTGCCCGTCGAGGTCCTTGCTCAGCAGCAGCCGGTCGATCGGACTCGACAGATCGGGCAGCTCGTGCCGGGGCGCCGGAAAACCCAGTTCGACGAGTCGCTCGACAACCGCCGAAAGGGACGGGCCGGGATTGGTGGCTATCGCGATGAGGTGACCGATCGGGAGTGGCTCGGACGGATCGACTGAGCGCCTGTTGGCGTCGGTCCGGGTGAGCAGGGAGTCACTCGGTCTCGCCCGGACGATCCCTCCGTGGGCCACCGTCAGCTCGGGTCCGTAAAGGCCGGCGGCGATCCATGCGACCAGGCGCCAGGTTCCGTCCGGCTGGGTCAGCTCGGTGAGATCTACACTTGGCCGCTCCCCTGCGGGGCGGGCTGCTGCGGGGGAGCCGAGGTGAAACACCGGCATCCCCGCGTCGGGCGGATAACAGCCGACGGTGTGGAGCTCGTCCACCAGCGGGCTTCCGGGCCAGGACGTCCGACCCGCCCGGAGCGCCAACTCGAACACCGCATCCGCCACCAGCGGTACGCGCGAGGTGAGTTCCGAGAGCCAGTCGTGGTGGAACAGTGGACTGTCGGCGGCACCGGCGGCTTCGGCTGCCATCTCAAGGAGTTCGGTCACCTGCCGCGACTCGTCGTCCAACAGCCTTGTCCGGTTGACCGACAGCCGTGGCGCGCGCGTGCCATGCAGGTTGACCACGGCGGTGATGGCCGACGCCTCGACCCAGATGCCGTCCACCAGGACGGCGCCGGAACGGTTGCACCACCACACCGGATGAGGCTCCGAGCTGACCACTGTCGGAGCCCTACGCGCCCGGCCGGTCTCCTCTCTCCCGTCCACCGGGTCGGTCCCCAACGGAGCGATCGTTGACAGCCGGCGAGGTTCCCACACGGCCGTCTCGCCGTCGTACGTCACGGTGGTCCGGAACTCCGCCACCCAGAGGAGCCGACGGAGGAAGTCCAAGCTGGAGAGTTCCTCGGTGTCCTTCCGCAGATAGAGCCGGACCTTCGTCCCGGCGTCCTGTCCCAGCCCGGTCTCCCGGATCCGGAACAGGTTGCCCGGCCCGGCGATGGACACCCAGAGGCGGCTGCCGGGACGCCCCTCCTGACCGAATCGGCAGGTCTCCACCGTGATCTCGTCGGCGAGCATGAAGTAGCTCAGCACGCCGACCCCGAAGCGGCTGTTCGGGAAGAACTCGATCGGCGGTGCCAGGCGTGCCCACCGCGACTGTTCCTCCACGAACTCGGACGTCTCGACGAAGCGGGTGCCGGCTTGTGAGAACACGTCGGTCAGCTCCCGGACCCCCATCCCCACGCCGTTGTCCGTGCACTCCAGGTAGGCGCGGCCCTGCTCGTCCCGGCCCTGGACGAAGTCGATCCGGCCCTCCCACGGCGGCACGGCCCTGTCGGTACGCCTGAGGTACTCGTTCCGGGCGGCTCGGTAGCGGCACGCGTCGAGCGCGTTCTGGTAGAGCTCCCTGATGGCCAGCAGCGGATCACCGTAGAGCTGCTCACCCATGAGCAGCTCCTGGATGCGGTCCTCGGCGAGGTGGAACCGCACCCCGGCGGACTGGTAGGCCCGTCCGTCCGGCCCCTCGCTCGGGCGGACCTGGTCCGCGGAGGCGTGTGCCGGCAGGGCCGAGAGCGGGTGGAGGTGGGTGTCCTCGGCGGCGGCGTCCTGGATCTCGACCAGGAGCGTGTCGAAGAACTCGACGTGGGCCCGCAGGGCGATCTCGATGGCCGGGTGGGCGCAGGTGGTGCGCAGCACCCGCACCGGCCCGCGGGATTCCCACTCCACCGCGTCGATGGAGGCGTGCAGTTCGTCAGGTGACACCGGGTCGCTGATCCCCATGTGCTCGACGACCACCTCGGGCAGCGCGGGGGCCTCGATGGCCATGGCGCGTCCCGCGGCCAGGAGGTAGGCGACCAGGCGCTCCCGTACCGGCTGCTCGTCGGCGGTCCCCGCGCCGACCGTGCGGCGGCTCCGGAGCCGGCCGGGCCGGTCGGTACGGGTGAGGAAGCCCGGACCGCCGCGCAGGCTCCGGATCAGCTCGATCACCCGGGGTTTCTCGAAGACCCGCGCGGACAGGTGCAGTGACGCGACGCCGAGCGGAATCAACTCGGCGACGTCGTCGTCCGACGAGTGGGTCAGGGACTGCCGGGCGATCCAGCGGTGCAGTAGCCACCAGCCGATCTGCCCGGCGACGTCCGGGTGCTGCGCCTGGCTGTTCAGGCGGCGCGACAGCCGCGGAAAGCTCTGTGCGAAGCGCCGGTAGGAGTCGCTGTCGGGATCGGGCTGCTCGGGCGCGGGCCAGGTGGCCGGATCGACGTGGGCGGCTCGGGCGGCGCGCAGCGCCCACCACGTGTCGTACAGGTACGGGCCGGCGACCAGCAGCGCGGCCTCGGCCGCGGACAGGTGCAGCTCGCCGTCGGGGTTCGCGCCGGGAAACGCGAGAAGGCTCGTCAGGAACTCGACCCGACGACTGATGCGCGTGGCGAGGTCCGGCTCGTGCCACGGATCACGCGTCAACTCCCGGGCGGCGTCCCGGCGCAGGCGTACCACGTGCTCGACCAGGCTGACGGTGGAGGCGCGAAGCTCCTCGTTGACCAGCGACGGGGTGACCAGGTCCCAGGCCCGGTGGGACTGCGCCTGGGCCACCCAGTCGAACGAACGCCGCGTCGACCGGCGCGACGAGATCGGGAAGGGGGTGATCTCCACGCCGGCCGGCTCGACGTGGGCGGTCTGGACCCGCCGGCCGTGGGCCGCCGCCAGCTCCCGCATCTGCTCGTTGAGCGCGGCGACGAGGTCGTCAAGGGTGTGGCCGGTCTGACCGTTGACCAGGATCTGCTGCCACGCCCGGGAGAAGACGCTGAAGGAGTCGGCGGTACCGGGAACGAACTGGGCCTTCTCCCCGGGCCCGCAGGCGAACAGGAAGGCGATCCGCTGCTGCGCCACGTGGTCGATTCGCCCGGTGCTCCACCGCTGTAGCTCCACCGCCATGGACTGCTGGTCGAACCCCTCCCGGCAGGCGTCCACCACGAAGAGCACCTGCCCGGCGCGGCTGCGCTCCAGCGCACCGGCCCAGTAGGTGAGCGGAACCATCGACTCCCGCAGCGGGATCCGCAGGTCGGCCTCGGACGGCACCAGGTAGTCGACGCCCTCGGTGTGGGCGCCGTGCCCGCTGAGATAGACGAGCAGGCTGTCGTTCGGGCGGGCGTCGCCGAGGAACTGGCCCACCTCGGCGCAGATCTTCGGCCGGCTGAGCCGGCCACCGTCGAGCGTTCGGACGCGGTATCCGGTCTCCTCCAGGGCCACGCTGAGCGCACCGATGTCGTTCGGGACGAAGGGCAGCGGCACGATCTGCGGGTCGTCGTACTCGGCGACGCCGAGCAGGAGAGCGCGGAAGGCGGCCACGACGGCTACTCCCGGAACGTCAGCGTGACCGTGCCCTTGGAGCCGATCTCGGTGGTGCCGACGAGGTTGAGACCGCCCTTGGCCGACACCTCGAAGCTGAACTGCGCCTCGGCGAGCCGGAGCCGCCCGGTCTCCTCGGCCACCTCGTCGAAGACCGTGCGCAGCGCGGCCACCGTGTGCCGGACGCTCTCCCGGAGCACGGCGATCGGGATGTGCCGGACCGCCACCTCGCGTTCGCCCTTGCGGAACAACCCCATGGTGTCCGGGTCGTCCGACACGTCCACGGACACCAGAAAGGGCAGAGTGTCGACATCGGTTACGGGTTGGGACATCGGGGACGCCTTCCCGGATCGAGGATCATTGACGGAGGGCGGACAGCATATCCGTGGAATTCACGCCGGAGCGTCACTGTCGCATCGTCGACATCCCGCCGGAACGGCCGCCGGGACCGGCCTGGTGGCCGGCCTTCCGGGGCGTACGAAAGAATGCGGTACGTGACGACGATCCCGAACGTGCTCGCCAACCGTTACGCCTCGCCCGAGCTGGTCGCCCTCTGGTCGCCGGAGGAGAAGGTGCGGATGGAGCGCCGGCTCTGGTTGGCGGTGCTCCGGGCCCAGCGGGACCTCGGCGTGCCGGTGCCGGACGGGGTGGTCGAGGCGTACGAGCGGGTGGTCGACGACGTCGACCTGGCCTCGATCGCCGCTCGCGAGCGGGTCACCCGGCACGACGTGAAGGCCCGGATCGAGGAGTTCAGCGCGCTCGCCGGGCACGAGCACGTGCACAAGGGGATGACCTCCCGGGACCTCACCGAGAACGTCGAGCAGCTCCAGATCCGGGCGTCGCTGGAGCTGATCCGGGACCGGGTGGTCGCCACGCTGACGCGGCTGGCCTGGCACGCGGGTGAATACTCCGGCCTGGTGCTGACCGGCCGGTCGCACAACGTCGCCGCGCAGGCCACCACGCTGGGCAAGCGCTTCGCGTCCGCCGCGGAGGAGCTGCTGATCGCGTACGAGCGGTTGACGGACCTGATCGACCGCTACCCGCTGCGCGGGATCAAGGGGCCGGTGGGCACGGCCGCCGACCAGCTCGACCTCTTCGACGGCGACGCGGACAAGGTGGCGGAGCTGGAGCGCCGGGTGGCCGGGCACCTGGGGTTCGCCCGGGTGCTGGACAGCGTCGGGCAGGTCTACCCGCGTTCGCTGGACTTCGACGTGCTCTCCGCGCTGGCGCAGGTGGCCGCCGCACCGTCGTCGCTGGCCACCACGATCCGGCTGATGGTCGGGCAGGAGCTGGTCACCGAGGGCTTCAAGCCGGGGCAGGTGGGCTCCAGCGCGATGCCGCACAAGATGAACACCCGTTCCTCGGAGCGGGTGAACGGCTTCGCGGTGATCATCCGGGGTTACCTGTCGATGGTCGGCGAGCTGGCCGGTGACCAGTGGAACGAGGGGGACGTCTCCTGTTCCGTGGTGCGGCGGGTGGCGCTGCCGGACGCGTTCTTCGCCGCCGACGGCCTGTTCCAGACGTTCCTGACCGTGCTCGACGAGTTCGGCCCGTACCCGGCGGTGATCAACCGGGAGCTGGAGCGCTTCCTGCCGTTCCTGGCCACCACGAAGATCCTGGTCGCCGCCGTGCGTCGGGGCGTCGGTCGGGAGGTCGCCCACGAGGTGATCAAGGAGCACGCGGTGGCCGTGGCGCTGGCCATGCGGGAGCAGGGCGCGGCGGGGAACGATCTGTTCGACCGCCTGGCCGCCGACGGTCGCCTGAACCTGACCCGTGCGGACATCGACGCCCTGGTCACCGACCGCAACACCTTCACCGGCGCCGCCGAGACCCAGGTGGCCCACCTGGTCGCCCGCATCACCAAGATCGTCCAGTCCCACCCCGACGCTGCCGCCTACTCCCCACCCCCCATCCTCTGACCGACCTTCGCTGGTGCCCGCTGATTCACGGAAAGAGTGGCTGTTTCGCGTTCGATGGCCGCACTTTCCGTGAATCAGCAGCGACAAGACGGCGGCGAGACGCACGACGCCGAGACGCGGGGTCAGGGGCCGGTGGGGGTTTCGGCGGCCGTCGAGAGGTTGGGGGCGCTGGCCGGTTCGGCGATGCCGCCGGGGGCGCTGGCGATCTCCGGGTCGTGGGCCGTCTCGGCGGCGATCATCGGCTGGTCGGGCGGCATGACGTCGGGCATCTTCGGCGCGACGATCACGGCGGTGCCGTAGGCGCAGATCTCCATCCACATCTCGCCGCAGTCGCGGCTGTCGAAACGCATCCCGATCACCGCGTTCGCGCCGAGCCGCTGGGCCTCCTCACCCAGTCGGGCCACCGAGTCGGTCCGCCACCGGGTGAGGTTGTCCGGGGCCATCGGGTCGTAGGCGCCTCCGCGCAGGTTCTTGACCCCCTCGCGGTACGGGTTGCGGGTCCTCGCCATCGAGGAGACCACTTCGCCGAGGATCTGGCGGATCTCGTAGCCGGGCAGTTGATCCGTCGTCACGACCAGCACGGTTTCGATGCTGTCAGCCACCGGCGGAGGCGTTCGGGTGCCGTGGGCACCCGATCGGATGCTGCAAAACAGCGCGGCGCGGACGGCCGGGCGGGTCCCGGCCATCCGCGCCGCTTCGACGCCAACCGTCAGACACCGGCCACCGAGGTGATCCAGGACCGGTTGTACGCGACGCTGCCGTAGTTCTGGATGCTGGAGCCGTCGGCGGTGGAGGCCACGCCCACCTGCCGGCCGTTGTAGAACTGCGGGCCGCCCGAGTCGCCGCGCCACGCGTTGCCGTTGATCCGGGTGCTCCGGATCGCCTGGCCGCCGTACGCGTCGGTGACGTTGGTGCTGGTCACCTGGACGTTGGCGGTCTTGAGCTGGGGCGACGCGCCGCAGCCGCTGTAGCAGGTCATGCCCCAGCCGTAGATCGAGTTGGTGGAGCCGACCGGCGGGTTGCTGCTGGCCAGCGACACCGCGGAGGTGCTGACCGTGCTGGAGAGCCGGAGCAGGGCCAGGTCGTAGCGGGTGTAGGAGGCACTCACGCTGCGGGTGACGCCGCCCGAGGCGTAGTAGACGCTGCCGACCCGTACCGACATGGTGCCGCTGACGCAGTGCCGGGCGGTGAGCACCCACTGGGACGCGATCACGCTGCCCGAGCAGGTGAACGAGCCGTTGCTGAAGACGGCCGCGGCCCACGGCGCGGACGAGACGGTGTTGCCGCCGATGATCGGCTGCGGACCGGCCGGTGCGGCACCGGCGCCGGACGCGGTGGCCAGCACGCCGGCGAGCGCGGTGGTCAGCACCGCGAGCAGGGGACGGAGGCGCATGTCGGGGCTCCTTCTGCGCGACACCCGGGATCCCCGGGCGCGGATCGGTACCCGCCGGGCGGGGTGGGCCGGCGGGAGACGTCGATCACTAGCATCGACATCTGACGATGCATGCTACGGCCGGGCCGAGTCCCGTCACAAGACATGAATCGAGTTGGGCCGATGCCTTGGGGTGTGTCGGCGGCTTGGCGGCCCGCTGTCGGAAGTCAGCCCCGTCCGCCCGGTGGTGGGACGTGAAACCCCTGGTGAGAGCCGTTGCCCCGGCCTCTGGTCGGGTGCGCCGCGCAACGAATACGTATCGACGCCGCAACGAACGCGCAACGGTCTCCCGGGTCCCGCCGTCCACTGTTCGAACTGGCCCCGGCCGGTGCGGGTCGGGCGGTATCTGCCAGGTAGGCTGGCTGCGCTCGGCCGTTTGTGGGCCGGCACCCAACTGCGTACACAGTCAGGAGTGCCCAGTGCCTCGCGTCGTCGTCGACGTCATGCTCAAGCCCGAGATCCTCGATCCGCAGGGCCAGGCCGTCGCAAACGCACTGCCCCGGCTCGGCGTCGGTGACGTCGCCTCGGTCCGGATCGGCAGGCGGATCGAGATCGAGTTCACCGGCGAAACGGACCTGGACCGGGCCCGCGAGATCGCCGACAAGCTGCTCGCCAACCCGGTCATCGAGGACTTCACGGTCCGCGTGGTCGAGGCCGACGAGACCGCGGGCGCGCACTCGTGACCGCCCGGGTCGGTGTGGTGACCTTCCCCGGCTCGCTCGACGACGGGGACGCGGCCCGGGCCGTCCGGATCGCCGGCGCCGAGCCGGTCCGGCTCTGGCACGGCGACCCGGACCTGCACGGCGTGGACGCCGTCGTCCTGCCCGGTGGCTTCTCCTACGGCGACTACCTGCGCTGTGGCGCCATCGCCCGGTTCGCGCCGGTGATGGAGACGATCGTGGACGCCGCCCGTGGCGGCCTGCCGGTGCTGGGCATCTGCAACGGCTTCCAGATCCTCTGCGAGGCGCATCTGTTGCCCGGGGCGCTCACCCGCAACCAGCACCTGCACTTCCGCAACCGGGACCAGGTCCTCCGGATCGAGGCCACCGGCACCGCCTGGACCAACACGTTCCAGCCGGGCCAGGAGGTGCTCGTCCCGGTCAAGAACGGCGAAGGCTGCTACGTCGCCGACGCCGCCACGCTGGACCGGCTGGAGGCCGAGGGCCGCGTCGTGGCCCGGTACGTCGGTGGCAACCCCAACGGATCACAGCGCGACATCGCCGCGATCACCAACGAGGCCGGCAACGTCGTCGGCATCATGCCGCACCCCGAGCACGCGGTGGAGGCGCTCACCGGCCCCTCCCTGGACGGCCTCGGCTTCTTCACCTCGGTGCTCAAGCACCTGGTGGGAGCCCCGGCGTGACCATCGGTCGGCTCACCCGCCGTCCCGACGGCGAGCGCAGCAAGGAGACGTCATGACCACCCATCCGGATCCGGGCCTGCGGGCGCCGCAGGGCGTGTCGCCGCAGGCCGGCCCGACCGACGACTGGGCGCCGGGCGTGGACACCGTGCCGCAGGCCGCCGGCACGCCGGAGGAGCTTCAGCCGTACGCCGAACTCGGCCTGCGCGATGACGAGTACGACCGGATCCGGCAGATCCTCGGCCGCCGGCCGACCCAGGCCGAGCTGGCCATGTACTCGATCATGTGGAGCGAGCACTGCTCCTACAAGTCGAGCAAGGTGCACCTGCGTCAGTTCGGGGAGAAGGCGCCGCCGAGCGACCGGCTGCTTGCCGGCATCGGGGAGAACGCCGGCGTGGTCCGGGTCTCCGACGAGCTGGCGGTGACCTTCAAGGTCGAGTCGCACAACCACCCGAGTTTCGTCGAGCCGTACCAGGGCGCGGCGACCGGCGTCGGCGGCATCGTCCGCGACATCCTCGCCATGGGCGCCCGCCCGGTGGCCGTGATGGACCCGCTGCGCTTCGGCGCGGCCGACCACCCGGACACCGCCCGCGTGCTGCCCGGCGTGGTGGCCGGCGTCGGCGGCTACGGCAACTGCCTCGGCCTGCCCAACATCGGCGGCGAGGTGGTCTTCGACCCCTGCTACCAGGGAAACCCCCTGGTCAACGCGCTCTGCCTGGGCGTGCTGCCGGTCGACCGGCTCCAGAAGAAGGACGCCACCGGCCCCGGCAACGTCGTGGTGCTGATGGGCGCCCGGACCGGCCGCGACGGCATCGGCGGCGTGTCCGTGCTGGCCAGCGCCACCTTCGACGAGGGCAGCGAGCAGCGCCGCCCGTCCGTGCAGGTGGGCGACCCGTTCATGGAGAAGCTGCTCATCGAGGCGTGCCTGGAGCTGTACGACGCCGAACTGGTCGTCGGCATCCAGGACCTCGGCGGCGCCGGCCTGACCTGCGCGCTGACCGAGACCGCCGCCTCCGCCGGCACCGGCATGCGGGTGTGGCTGGAGCGGGTGCCGCTGCGCGAGCCCTCGATGGAGCCGCACGAGATCCTGGCCAGCGAGTCCCAGGAGCGGATGCTGCTGGTCGTCACGCCGGAGAAGCTGGAGGCGGTGCTCAAGACCGCCGAGAAGTGGGGCGTCTGGGCCACCGCCATCGGCGAGGTCACCGCGCCGTCGCCGGACGGCCGCCCGGGCCGGCTCGTCATCACCTGGCGCGACCAGCTCGTGGTGGACGTGCCGCCGGGCTCGCTCGTCGACGACGGGCCGGTCTACGCCCGCCCGATGCGGGAGCCGGCCGACCTGATCCTGCTCCAGGCCGACCGGGCCGAGACGCTGCCCCGCCCGAGCACCCCGGACGCGCTCCGGGAGACCGTGCTGCGCATGATCGCGTCGCCCAACCTGGCCGACAAGACCTGGGTGACCGAGCAGTACGACAGGTACGTGCTCGGCAACACCGTGCTCGCCCAGCCGGAGGACTCCGGCGTGATCCGGATCGACGAGCGCAGCGGCCTCGGCGTCGCGCTCTCCGTCGACGGCAACGGCCGGTACGCGCGCCTCGACCCGTACCACGGGACGAAGCTGGCGCTGGCCGAGGCGTACCGGAACGTGGCGGTGACCGGCGCGAAGCCGATCGCGGTGACCAACTGTCTCAACTTCGGCTCGCCGGAGGACCCGGGCGTGATGTGGCAGTTCGCCGAGGCCGTACGCGGCCTGGCGGACGGCTGCCTGGAGCTGGGCATCCCGGTGACCGGCGGCAACGTCAGCTTCTACAACCAGACCGGCGCGGCGGCCATCCACCCGACCCCGGTGGTCGGCGTGCTGGGCATCCTCGACGACGTCGCCGCGCGGGTGCCGATGGGCTTCGTGCCGCGGCCGGCCGGCGACCACGACCAGCTCTTCCTGCTGGGCGAGACGCACGTCGAGCTGTCCGGCTCGGAGTGGGCCTGGGTGACCCACGAGCACCTGGGCGGCATTCCGCCGCAGGTGGACCTGGCCCGCGAGCGGCAGCTCGGCGAGCTGCTGGCCGAGGCGGCCCGGGTGGGGCACGTCAGCTCGGCGCACGACCTCTCCGACGGCGGCCTGGCGCAGAGCCTGGTCGAGTCCAGCCTGCGTCGCGGCGTCGGTGCCCGGGTCACCCTGCCGGAGCACTTCGCCGACGGCTCGATGCCGTTCGTGTTCCTGTTCAGCGAGTCCGCCGGCCGGGTGCTGGTGTCGGTGCCGCGCGGGCACGAGAAGGCGTTCACCGCCCTCTGCGCCGAGCGTGGGGTGCCGTGGGAGTACATCGGCGTGACCGACCCGGCCGGTGGCGCGCTGGAGGTGCGCGGCCAGTTCCGGATCGGCCTGGACGAGCTGCGTGAGGCGCACGGCGCGACGCTGCCGCGCCTGTTCGGCGCCGCCGAGGCGCCGCGGGTGGAGGTGGCGGCGACCCGTACCGGCACCGCCACCGTGCTGCCGGCGACCGCCGAGCAGCCGGTGGGGGTGGATCCCGCCCGGGTCGACGCGGAGCCCATCGCCCGGACGGCCCCGGACGCGGAAGCGCCGGCACCGTCGGACGGCCCGACGCGGGCGGAAGCGGGCACTGGCTCCGCCCCGGCCCGGGAGGTCTCGCCCGAGGCCGGAGCCGGCACGCCCGAAGCTGGAGCCGGCACGCCCGAAGCCGGGGACACGCCGACCGGCACGGCAGCCGGCACCGACGCCGCCGACCCGTCGCGGGGCGACACCGGGTCCTCCGGGTCGCTTCCGGCGCGGGCCGAGGCGCAGTCCGGCGGGTCCGCTCCGGCGCGCGTCGACGACGAACCGGCCGGGCCGGCCACGGGACGGGCCGAGGCGTCCCCGGCGGAGGTCACCGGGCCGCCGTCCGACTCCACCCCGGGCGATGCCCGCCCGGCTGCCGGTGAGCCGGACCAGCGCTGAGGTCACGAACGTGGGCGTCTTCACGCAGCCCGGCGCCGGCGCCCGATTCGACTGGGGCCTGACCGGAGCGGCGGAACTCGGCCGGGTCTGCGCCGTCCTGGTGGTGGTGGACGTCCTGTCGTTCACCACCGCCGTGGAGGTGGCGGTGAGCCGGGGCTCACGGGTGCACCCGTTCCCGTGGGGCGAGCAGGCGGCCGAGTACGCCCGCCGGGTCGGTGCCGTCGCCGCGGTGGGCCGCCGGCAGACGACTCCGGAGCATCCGTGGTCGCTCTCCCCGGCGGCGCTGCGGTCCGCACCCGTGGTCGCCGACCTGGTGCTGCCGTCGCCCAACGGCTCGGCGATCAGCGCCGCGGCGAGCGCCACCGGGATGCCGGTGGTGGCGGCGTGCCTGCGTAACGCACGCGCCGTCGGGCGATGGCTCCGCCACCAGGGGTACGGCACGAACGACGCCGCCGTGGGCGTGGTGGCCGCCGGTGAGCGCTGGCCGGACGGGTCGCTGCGCCCCAGCGTGGAGGACCAACTCGGGGCCGCCTGCGTGCTGGACGCCCTGGCCGGCGTGCCGGGTGGCCTCTCGGTGGAGGCGGCCATGGCGCTGGCGGCACTCGCCAGCACGCCCGACGTGCCGGCGGCGGTGCGGGGTTGCGTCTCCGGCCGGGAGCTGACCGAAGGCGGGTTCGCCGAGGATGTCGAGGTCGCCGCCGAGATCGGTGTCTCCGACGTCGTGCCGGTGCTCCGCCAGGGCTACTTCGCCCCCGCCTGACGGTTTCCTCGCCTTCGGCGACTGAAGATCTTGGTACGAGACCGCCCCCGGAGGGGCCGTGCCGTACCAAGATCGTGGGCCGATGGACCGGTGCTCTGGTGACCTGACGAGCGTGGCCGCCCGGCGGGTGCCGGACGGCCACGGGTGGCACGAAGAACGTGGGTCAGTCGTCCAGCCAGTCGAGGCGTCGCCCGCCCCGTTCCGGCGTACCGTCCGCACGGCCCCGACCGGACTGCGCCGGGTCGTCGGGGTAGCCGGCCTGGTTGTCGTAGCCGGGACCGCGCTGCTGCGGCGGCTCCTGACCGTAGCCGCCCTGCTGGCCGTACCCGCCGCGCTGGTCGTATCCGCCCTGCTGGTCGTAGCCGCCCTGCTGGTGACCGCCGTCGTAAACACCGGGGGCGTTGCCGTAGGCCGCGCCGGCCGTGCCGCCGTCGTAGCCGCCCGGCTGCCGGCCGTCGTAGCCGCCACCCTGGTGGCTGCCGTAGCCGCCGGTCGGGGCGTCGTCGTAGCCGCCCGGCTGCCGGCCGCCGGTGTAGCCGCCGGTGGGCGCGTCGCCGTAGCCGCCACCCGGCCGGCTGTCGCCGTAGCCCGAGCCCGGGGCGTCGCCGTAGCCACCGGCGGGGGCGTTGTCGTAGCCACCCCCCGCCGGCGCACCGCCGTAGCCACCGGTGGGCGCGTCGCCGTAACCGCCACCCGGCCGGCTGTCGCCGTAGCCGGGGGCGTCGCCGTAGCCGCCCTGCTGCCGGCCGCCGGCGTAGCCACCGGCGGGATTGCCGTCGTAGCCGCCGCCCGACGCGGCCCCGTAGCCAGCCCCGGCGCCGTAGCCGTCGGCCTGCTCCGCACCCCGGCCGTACTGGCCCGGGCCGGGCTGGTCGTAGCCCCGACCCTGCTCCGGCTGGTAGGTGCTGGTCGGATACGGGTCGGCCGCCGGCGCGTACTGGGTGCTGTCGCCGGTGTAGCGGCCGGTGGGCTCGTCGAAACGCTCGTTGGCGTACCCGCCGCCGCCCTGGGCCGCGGCGTAGCCGGCCGCGCCGGCCGCCCCGGCAGCACCGGCCGCGTAGTCGGGGCTGCCGTAGCCGGCGCCGGAGGACGGGCCGTTGCCGTAGCCGCCGCCCGAGGAGGGCGCGTTGCCGTAGCCGTTGCCGGCACCCGAGGAGGGCGCGTTGCCGTAGCCGTAGCCGCCCTGACCGGGCGCGTCGTCGCCGTAGCCGTAGCCGGCCTGTCCCGCCCCGACGCCGTACGCGGGCCCGGGGGGCGCGCCGTACGGGTCCGGCGGGACGTCGTCCACCACCGGGCGCTGGAGCATGGTCGGCGCCTCGCTCATCGCGGCACCCCCGACCATGGTCGGCGCGGGCCCGGCGCCCATGCCGTTGACCACCCGGGTCTGGTCGTCCACACCCCGGTAGGCGCCGTGGGCCGCGGGGACCGCGCCCGCCGCGCCGCCGCCGGGGCCGCCCGGACCGACCGGCCCGTCGGGACCGTCGCCGTCGCCCTCGTCGTTCTTGCGGCGCATGTAGAGCAGCACGATGGTGCCCACGCCGACGGCGACGAAGAGCCCGCCGAGCAGGATCAGCAGCCAGTTGCCGAAGCCGCCGGAGTCCTCGCTGGCCCCGGTCGGCTGCTGGGCGGCCGGGGCCTCGGTGGCCGGGCCGTCGGTGGCCTCGTCCTCGGTGACCTCCTCGGACGGCGGAGCGGACTCGCTGGCCGACGGCGTCGCGCTCGGGCTGGCCGACGCCTTGAGCGCCACGTTGAGCCGGACGCCGGTCACGGACTGGCCGGCGGCGGCGTTGATCGACTTGGCGCTCGGGGTCGCGCCGTCGGCGGAGGCGCCCAGGTCGATGCGGCCCGGCGCGATCGGGTTGTCGGCGGAACCGCCGAAACTGAAGTTGCCACTGCCGTTCGTGTTCGTCCGGCGTTCCTTGCCGGCGCTGTCGCGCAGCATGACGAGCGCGCCGGAGATCGGCTCACCGTTGGAGTCGACCACCTTGCCGGAGACCGTCTTGACGGTCTGCGGCTGCTGCGGCGGCGGCGGCGCGGCCTTGCCCTTGACGGTGAGGTTGAAGTTGCCGGTCGCCGCGTCGGACTTGTCCGGCTGCACCTGCACGGTCACCGAGCCGTTGGCGTCCCCGGCGTTGTCGTTCGCGCGGATGGTGAGCAGCTGCGTCCTGGGCATCGGGTTGCCCGGCGCGAAGTTGACCTGGCCGCAGCCGGAGACGCAACTGACGCCGGAGGGCAGGCCGGTGATGCCGATCTGCGCGTTCTGGTCGCCCTCGCCTGGGGTGACCCGGACGGTCACTGTGGTGTCGCTGCCGGCGTTGAGCGTGACCGAGCCCGGCGAGACGCTGACGTCGGCCGCGAGGGCGGGTGTGGCGGGGACGGTGAGCAGGGCGCCGAAGATCAGCGCTACGACCACACCGGCCCGATGCTGCCAGGCACGTCGGTGTGTGGACACGTCCACCGCCTTCCGGGTCTGATCTTCCCGCCGGCCGGTCCGGCCGGGTTGATCACTCACGGTACGAATTACGCCGTCGGCAACTATGCCTTGTCTGACCGGATCATCTCTACCCAGGGCCGGCGTCGGGCCGCCTTCTGCCGGGTCGTATCGTCCCGTCGTGTCCTCTCCGCACGCTTATTCCGACTCGGTGCTCACCGCTCTGGCGGCACTGGACGAGGGGCGTACGCCCGAACGGCCGGTGCTCCGGGAAGCGGTCCGGATGCTCTTGACCGCCCTCACGGAGCGCGCTCCCGGCCGATCGGTGGAGGTGCGCGTCCCACCCTACGGCGCGGTGCAGTGCGTGGCCGGGCCGCGACACACCCGTGGCACCCCGCCGAACGTGGTGGAGATGGACCCGGGCACCTGGCTGTCGATCGCCACCGGCCGGCTCGGCTGGGTGGAGGCGGTCACCGAGGGTCGCGTCCGGGTCTCCGGCAACCGCGCCGACCTCTCCGCGTACCTCCCGATTTAACCGTCCGGCGTCGGCGTTCCGAGCCACGCTGAGCGGACACTTGGTGACTGTCGGTGGCGACGCGGGTTCGCGTACACTGGTGGCCGACGACGGTCCCGGCCCACGGTGCGGAGCTGCCCCCCGACTCCGCCAGGCCAGTCCAGACCCCCCAGCACGAGGGAGCGGCAGGTGCCCCGAGGCGATGGCCGGCTGAGCCACGACCTTGACCCCCAGCGACCCGGCCCCCAGGACGCGTGCGGCGTCTTCGGTGTCTGGGCGCCCGGCGAGGAAGTCGCGAACCTTACCTATTTCGGGCTCTATGCCCTCCAGCACCGCGGCCAGGAGGCCGCGGGCATCGCGGTCAGCGACGGCTCCGGCGTGGTGGTCTACAAGGATCTCGGCCTGGTCGCCCAGGTGTTCGACGAGCCGACGCTGGCCAGCCTGCGCGGGCACGTCGCGATCGGGCACGCGCGCTACTCGACCACGGGCGGCTCGACCTGGGAGAACGCCCAGCCGACGATCCGGGCCACCAGCGCCGGCACCACGATCGCGCTGGCCCACAACGGCAACCTGGTCAACACCGCCGAGTTGCAGCGCGAGGTGTCCGCCCGCGGTCTGGACTCCGACGGGTCGAGCAACGACACGTCGCTCGTCACCATGCTGCTGGCCAGCCGGCCCGACCTCTCGGTCGAGGCGGCCGCGCTGGAGGTGCTGCCGCAGCTGCGCGGCGCGTTCAGCTTCGTCTTCATGGACGAGTCGACGCTCTACGCGGCGCGTGACCCGCACGGCGTGCGCCCGCTGGTGCTCGGCCGGCTGGAGCGCGGCTGGGTGGTGGCGAGCGAGACCGCCGCGCTGGACATCGTCGGCGCGAGCGTGGTCCGCGAGGTGGAGCCGGGCGAGCTGATCGCCGTCGACGAGGACGGGCTGCGTTCCAGCCGGTTCGCCGCACCGGAGCCCAAGGGCTGCCTCTTCGAGTACGTCTACATCGCCCGGCCGGACGCCACCATCGCCGGCCGGAACGTGCACGCGGCGCGGGTGCAGATCGGCCGCCAGCTCGCCAAGGAGCACCCGGTCGAGGCGGATCTGGTGATCCCGGTGCCGGAGTCCGGCACCCCGGCGGCCATCGGCTACGCCGAGGAGTCCGGCATCACCTACGGCCAGGGCCTGATGAAGAACACGTACGTCGGGCGCACGTTCATCCAGCCCTCGCAGACGCTGCGCGCGCTCGGCGTACGGCTCAAGCTGAACCCGCTGCGGCAGAACGTCCGCGGCAAGCGGCTGGTGGTGGTGGACGACTCGATCGTCCGGGGCACCACCCAGCGGGCCATCGTCCGGCTGCTGCGTGAGGCGGGCGCGCTGGAGGTGCACGTGCGGATCTCGTCGCCGCCGGTCAGCTGGCCCTGCTTCTACGGCATCGACTTCGCCACCCGGGCCGAGCTGCTGGCCAACGGGTTGGACAACGATGGCATCCGGCGGTCGATCGGCGCCGACACGCTGGGCTACGTCTCACTGCCCGGTCTCATCGCGGCGACCGAGCAGCCGAAGACCCGACTCTGCCGGGCGTGCTTCGATGGGGAGTACCCGATCGAACTGCCGGCCGGCAACCTGATCGGCAAGCACGTGCTCGAGGGAGTGGGCCGCCGGGTCGTCGCCGAGGCGGCCGAGCCCACCGGCCCGCTCGTCGCCACACCGACCCATCACCCGTAGCACCACCGACGCGGGTCCGGCGTTCCGGCCCCGCGGAACCACAAAGGGGAGAACCGTGACGCACGTGTCCGAGCGCAGCGGCGCAGGATCCAGCCCGACGGGCGCCGGCGGCGACCGCCAGCCCTGGTCGGCGGGGTCCGGCCGCACGCAGCGCAAACGCTCGGTCTCGTACGCTGACGCCGGGGTGTCGATCGAGGCGGGCGACCGCGCGGTCGAGCTGCTCAAGTCCAAGGTCCGGGAGACCCGGCGCCCGGAGGTCATGGGTGACCTGGGCGGCTTCGCCGGCCTGTTCCGGCTGGACACGAAGAAGTACAAGAGCCCGATCCTGGCCTCCTCCACCGATGGCGTGGGCACCAAGCTGGTGATCGCCCAGCAGCTCGACATCCACGACACGGTCGGCATCGACCTGGTCGCCATGGTCGTCGACGACCTGGTCGCCTGCGGCGCCGAGCCGCTGTTCCTGCTCGACTACATCGCCACCGGCGAGGTCGTCCCGGACCGGGTCGCCGAGATCGGCGCCGGGATCGCCGACGGCTGCCGGTACGCCGGCTGCGCGCTGCTGGGCGGCGAGACCGCCGAGCACCCCGGCGTGCTGCGCCCGGACGAGTACGACATCTCGGCCACCGGCGTCGGCGTGGTGGAGGAGAGCGAGATCCTGCGCCCGGAGCGGGTCGAGGTGGGCGACGTGGTGATCGCGATGCGTTCCTCCGGTCTGCACTCCAACGGCTACTCGCTGGTCCGGCACGTGCTGCTGGGCGCCGGCCGGATGCGGCTGGACGTGGTGCTCGACGACTTCGGCCGCCAGCGCACGCTGGGCGAGGAGCTGCTCACCCCGACCAAGATCTACGCGCAGGACTGCCTCAAGCTGATCGCCGAGGCCGAGGTGCGGGCGCTGGCCCACGTGACCGGCGGCGGCATCCCGGGCAACCTGGTCCGGGTCCTGCCGGAGCACGTCGACGCGGTGGTCAACCGGTCGACCTGGAAGCCGCAGCCGATCTTCGACCTGATCCAGTCCAAGGGCCGGATCGAGGACCCGGAGATGGAGTCGACGTTCAACATGGGCGTCGGCATGTTCGCCATCGTCGCCGCCGAGGACGCCGACCGGGCGCTGGCCACCCTGACCGGTCGCGGTGTCGACGCGTGGCAGGCCGGCGAGATCATCGAGGGCTCCGGCAACGTGCAGATGGTCGGGCAGCACACCCGGGGCTGATCGCGCTGGTCACCCTGCGCCGATCAGCCGGGCACCTGATCGGGGGTTCACCCGAGTGGCCGCCTCCGCCTAGCCTGAAGGTTCGGTTTTCCGGCGCGCGGGGGAGGTTCGATGGCTGCACGCACGCCGGGAGGGATGCGCGGCATCGCCGCCGTCCCCTCGTACGTGGTGATGCAGCCGACCACGTTGTGCAACCTCGACTGCGCCTACTGCTACCTGCCGCTGCGCGCGGCGGACCGGCGGATGTCGGTGGCGGTGGCCGAGGCGGTGGCGGCGTCGGTGAACCGGTGGGCGGCCCAGGGGCGGTGCTCGGTGGTCTGGCACGGCGGGGAGCCGCTCGCGGCCGGCCGGGAGCACCTGGCCGCGCTGCTGGCCCCGTTCGGGGCGGAGGTCGAGCACCACGTGCAGACCAACGCCACGCTGATCGACGACGCCTGGTGCGCCTTCTTCGCCGAGCACCGGGTGCGGGTGAGCGTGAGCGTGGACGGCCCGCGGGCGCGCAACGCCGAGCGGGTGACCCGGGGCGGCCGGCCGGCGTACGACCGGATCGTGTCCGGGGTGGCGGCGTTGCGCCGGCACGGGCTGCCGTTCTCGGCCCTGGCGGTGGTCTCCCGGCCGGAGCCGGGCCTGGCGGCCGAGCTGTACGCCTACTTCCTCGACCTGGGCTGCGAGGTGTTGGGCGTGAACATCGAGGAGACCGAGGGGGTCAACACCCGGTCGAACGCCCGGGACGGCGCCTCGGTCACCGGGTTCTGGGCCGAGCTGGTCGCCGCCTGGCGTCGGGATCCCCGGATCCACCTGCGCGAGGTGGAGTGGTCGCTGCGGTACGCCGGCGCGGTGCTGGCCGGCGCCGCGGACGATCTGCTGCCCCGTCGGCTCGACCCGATCCCGACGGTCGGCCACGACGGCTCGGTGGTGGTGCTCTCGCCGGAGCTGGCCGGCTTCACCGATCCGAGGTACGGCGACTTCGGCAGCGGGAACGTGCTGGTCACCCCGCTGGGCGAGATCCTCGCCGGCGCCGGGCGGACGCCGTGGGTCGGCGAGTTCCTCACCGGGGTGGAGGCGTGCCGGGCGTCCTGTCCGTACTTCGGTTTCTGCGGCGGTGGCCACGCCGCCAACCGCTACTTCGAGCAGGGGCGGTTCGACGGTACGGAGACCGAGCACTGCCGCAACAGCAAGATCCGCCTACTGGAGGGAGTGTTGGAGCATGCCCGAGATCACCAGTGACACCGACCGGGAAACGGTCGCCGGCCGGGTGCGGGACGCCGCCGCGGGGCTGACCGCGCTGCTCCACGAGGCGGAGGCGGCGCGCCTGTTGCGGGCGGAGGCGCCGGGCGAGAGCGGCACCGCGGTGTGCGCGTGGAACCACTTCGAGAACATTCCGACGTTCTACAACTGGAACAACCGCCCGCGCTGAGTGCCGGGTCCGCGATCAAGGACCTGCCGGCGCAGCCGGGGAGGCGTCCCGGTGCGGCAGGTCCCTGATCGTCGGTGCTCCGTCGGCTCCGGCTGAGCACATGCGTGAGCACGCGGGGGCTACCGCGTGCTCAGATGTGACCGGAGGTCAGCGGGTCGGACGGGCCCAGGGGTCCGGATCGTCGTCCGCATGGTCCTCGTCATCGTCGTCGACATACTCTTTGTAGTCGTCGTCGAAGTTGTGCTCAGACTTACCACTACCCGCCAGTTCACGCTGCAAGGCGGTTAGGTCGGTGTTCGGGGAGTGGTACTTCAACTCCCGGGCCACCTTCGTCTGCTTGGCCTTAGCACGGCCGCGCCCCATGGCTCGACCCCCTCGCACAGAATGCGGG
Organism: Micromonospora sp. NPDC049201; assembly: GCF_055586805.1. Lineage (NCBI taxonomy): Bacteria > Bacillati > Actinomycetota > Actinomycetes > Micromonosporales > Micromonosporaceae > Micromonospora > Micromonospora sp. NPDC049201. Next base: position 197,410 of record NZ_JBVJHM010000008.1, read on the forward strand.
GCAGCCCGAAGGCGGGCCCCGATGACGTCAGGCATCTCTCGTGGCTCTTACGGTACATGGGGATGCCACCGTTCGGCACCTCGGGTCACCGTCGACCGGCCCAGCGCGTCGCAGTGTTCCGGCCGTCACACAGTGTACCCGGTAAGGAGTGAAAGCCGGGGCCGGCCGTGACAGCGGACGAACTGCTACGTAAACACACCAAAAACAGCTTAACGCCCAACTCGGGCCCGGGTGCGGCCCGGGGGTGGACCGGCGCCCGCCCCCGGGCACCGGTTCACCGCAGGTGGATGGTGCGCAGGCGGCCGACCTCGGCCATCCGCCGCTCGGCGAGCCGGTCGGCGGCCACCGCCGGCGGAACGCCCTCGTCGTCGGCGAGCCGCAGGATCTCCCGGGTGGTGTCGAAGATCCGGGTGGCACGCAGCTTGGCCCGCTCGAAGTTGAAGCCCTCGATCTCGTCGGCGACCTGGATCACGCCGCCGGCGTTGACCACGTAGTCCGGCGTGTAGAGGATGCCCCGGTCGGCGAGCACCTTCTCGATGCCCGGGTGGGCGAGCTGGTTGTTCGCCGCGCCGCTGACCACCTTGGCCCGCAGCACCGACACGGTCTCGTCGTTCAGCGCGCCGCCCAGCGCGCACGGGGCGTACACGTCGATGTCGGACGCGACCAGCTCGGCGGTGTCGTCTACCAGGGTGACCTGCGGGTGGGTGGTGCGCACCCACTCCCGGGCGCGCGGGTTGACGTCGGTCGCCACGACCTCCGCACCGTCGGACAGCAGGTGCGCGGTCAGGTACTTGCCGACCTTGCCCAGACCGGCCACGCCGACCCGGCGGCCGGCCAGCGTCGGGCTGCCCCAGACGTGCTCGGCGGCGGCCCGCATGCCCTGGTAGACGCCCCAGGCGGTGAGGACGGAGGAGTCCCCCGCGCCGCCGTGCGCCACGCTGCGACCGGTGACGTAGCGGGTCTCCCGGGCGATCATGTCCATGTCGCTGACGTCGGTGCCGACGTCGCACGCGGTGTAGTACCGGCCGTTGAGCGACTCCACGAAGCGGCCGTACGCGCGCAGCAGCGCCTCGCTCTTGAGCTGCTCCGGGTCGCCCCAGATGACCGCCTTGCCGCCGCCCAGGTCCAGGTTCGCCAAAGCGCTCTTGTACGCCATGCCCCGCGACAGGTCGAGCACGTCGGCGAGGGCGTCGGCCTCACTGGCGTACGGGTAGAACCGGGTCCCACCGAGGGCGGGGCCCAGCGCGGTGGAGTAGATCCCGATGATCGCCTTCAGGCCGGACTGCTTGTCCTGGCAGAACACGACCTGCTCGTGACCCGAGGATGACGGGTCGTCGGTGCTGGCGAATACGCCCATGGCTGACTCCTGTGTCGGTGTGCGCCCTTGTGGGGCGCGGAACCTGAGGTGGCACGCCGGCGGGATGGTGCCGGTGCCGTTGAGCCTAATATCGGCCGGAACCGTACTGTCGCGCCCGTCACGCCGCCGGTGTGACGGCGGCGACGGACGGTCCCGTCTCGTGGGAGGATCGCGCCGTGCCGTCGCTCTTCGCTTCATACCTGCGCGTGTACGAGCCGCTGACCGCTTTCGACCGGGACCGGCAGTCGTACTGGCGCCGGTACGTCAGCGAGGGCCGAGCGATCGCCCCGCTGGACGGACCGGGCCGGCAGCGCACCTCGGTGATCGAGGCGCTCGGCGCGGGCTGGACCCGGCTGCCCGACCTGCCCGACGAGGCGTACGTGCTGGAATCCGACGACGCGCTGCTGGTCTGCCCCTGGAACCTGCGGATCCGGGTCGCCGAGGCGGCGTTGAGCGCTCGCGACGGGGTGCCGTCGGTGCTCGCCGACGCGTTCGTGCCGCCGGTCCTGGCCGGTCAGGCCAAGGCGGTGGTGGAGGACTGGCGCAGCGGGGCACGCGTGCTGGAGCACGGGGTGCCCCGGGTCCACGAGCAGGTCGCCACGTGGGGCGTGCCGCTGCGCTGGTTCGTGCTGTTCGAGGCCGGTGAGCGGCACCTGGTCACCGAGCCGGAACGACGCGCGTTGCGCTACCGCACGGAGATCTCCAAGGCCCGCCGCCGCTCGTCCCGGGCGCTGTCCGTGCTGCGCAAGTCGGTCGGCGAGGCGCCGATCACCGAGGCGGTCGAGGAGGCCGCCCGCTGGCTGGAGGAGTTCCATCCGCGTTCGGTGGTGGAGCTGGACTACGGCGGTCTGGTGCAGTTGCTGCCGGATGAGACGCTGGCGGCCGACGACTCGACCGAGCTGGTCGCGGCGGGCCTCGCCGGGTTGTCCCGGGGCGAGGCCGAGGAGGCCTCGGCGGCGTACGACAAGCTGGTCGCCCGCTGGCGTGCGGTGCAGCTCCTGGAACGCTGCAACTGACACCCGGTTTGCCCCCTTCACTGGTGGGCACTGTGAGAGTGTCTCGTAATTGACGCATCACGAACCGTGATCATGAGTCCTAATAAGGTGGTTTCTGCGGTGTAAAAGTCGTAAAAATCGGGCATGGTTCATCCGTCCGTCTAGGGACCTTCAGCCGTTCGGCCCATGTCGGACATCGGGGACTAGCCGGACCATGGGAGACGCGTCGGCCGGCGGGACCCCGGCCGATGTCTATACATGTGGAGGAGTGACCCCGATGGCATCGCGAACGCACGAACCCGAGCCGCTACTCACACCGGCCGAGGTGGCGTCGATGTTCCGTGTCGACCCGAAGACGGTGACCCGGTGGGCCAAGGCTGGCAAGCTCAGCGCCATCCGGACCCTGGGCGGCCACCGCCGTTACCGCGAGTCGGAGGTTCGGGCCCTGCTGCAGGGGCAGATCCCCCAGCAGCGTCAGGGGGACTGACGACCCGGACGATCTCTCAGGCGTTCCGATCAGGGGCGGTGGGACGTCGCGACAGCGACGATCCGCCGCCCTCAATCGTGTCCGGAGGCCGGCGCGTCCAGCACGATCCGCAGCCCCACCGTGCCGCCCTCGCCCCGCCGCAACCGGCTGCCCAGCAGGCTCAACCGGCCGATCAGCCGGTACTTGCGCTTGAGCAGCCCACGGACCCGGCGCGTGCTCTCCGGGTCGTCGATCGTCGCGTGCCCCGGCACCGCCTCGCCGTGCGGCCGGCCCCGCACGTCGCACGGCGCCACCGTGACCCGGCCGTCCCGCCGGATCCGTTTCACCTTGCCGGAGTCGGACACCGTCCACACCGCCAACGCGTCGCCGTCGCGCACGGCCCACACCGGCGTCGGCACCGCCCGGCCGTCCTTGCGGAACGTGGTGAGCAGGACGTACTTCTCCGCCGCCAGGCGGTCCAGGTCGGTCACGCCGCCCAGGATACGGCTGCGACGGCGGAAGCGAGCCCGGATAGCGTGCACCCATGACCGGGGAGCCCACGATCGGCGACGTGTTCGGCGAGATGATCCGCGACGCGTACGCGGTGGCCACCGGCGTCGGCCCCCGGCCGATGGCCGGTGGACGGCTGCCACGGCCGGTCATCGAGATCATCGAACGGGACGACGGGCTGGTCAACGGCGCGCCCGCCGGGCACTACCTGGACCCGCCGCAGCAGTGGCAGCCGCACGACCACCGGGCGGTCGACCGGGTGCACGGGCACGTGCTCGACGTCGGCGTCGGCGCCGGCCGGATCGCGCTGCACCTCCAGGAGCGCGGCGTGCCGGTCACCGGGCTGGACACCTCGCTCGGCGCGTTGCGCGTCAGCCGCCACCGGGGCGTCCGCGAGCTGGTGCACGGCACCGTCGACGAGCACGTCGCGGACGGCCGGCGCTACGACACGTTCCTGCTGCTCGGCAACAACCTCGGCCTGTTCGAGGGGCGCGAGCGCGCCCCCGCGCTGCTGGCCGCGCTCGCCGCGCTGGCCCGTCCCGGCGCGCGGGTGATCGCGCACGGCACCGACCCGTACGGCACCACCGACCCGGTGCACACCGGCTACCACGAGGCGAACAGGCGGCGCGGCCGGCTCGGCGGGCAGCTCCGGCTGCGGCTGCGCTACCGGCTGCTCGGCACGGAATGGTTCGACTACCTGGTGTGTTCGCCCGACGAGTTCGCCGAGCTGGTCCACGGCTCCCCGTGGCGACTGACCGACGTGGACGACACCGACCGTCCGTACTACCTCGCCACGCTGGCGCTGCGCCGTTAGGAAGGGGCCCCTGCTATCGCCTACGCGATAAGAAGGGGCCCCTCCTTGTATCTCAGACCTGGACGGTGGGGGTGGTCTCCTGCGGGGGGAGGCCGCCGTCGCCGTCGACCACCTCGTCCGGCGTACCGTCCTCGTCGATGTCGACCATGGTGATGTCCACCTTGCCGTCGCCGTCGGTGTCGAACTGGAACAGGTCGGCCTTGCCGTCGCCGTCGGTGTCCACCACCCACACGTCGGTCTTGCCGTCATTGTTGGTGTCCGCACGAAGCAGGTCCACCCGCTCGTCACCGCGCGTCTCGACCGTCTCGGTGCGCTCCGCGCTCTCCGGTGCCTGGCTCATCTCGTTCCTTCCTTCGGCGTTGACGCCGGTCTTTACCCCATCCGGCCGGCCCCCACGCATGCCCGGCGGGCCCGTCCTGCATAGGGTCGCATCCAGGGACGAGCGAGCGGCCGGCCCGGTGCGGCGGAGACCCCGCGCGCCACCGCCGCGGCGAGGGGACACGATGAGTGGTCGTTTTGTGGTCGTCGGGGCCGGCACCATGGGCCTCGGCATCGCGTACGTGGCGGCCGGCGCCGGGTACGCGGTCGAGCTGGTGGAGGTGGACCCCGACCGGGGGGCCGACGCGGTCCGGCGGCTCGGCGAGCTGTGGGACCGCGCCGTGCAGCGGGGCAAGCTGACCGCCGAGGCGGCCACCGCCAACCGGGTCCGGGTGACCCTGCGGGCCGGGCTGGCCGAGGTGGCCGAGGGACCGGACGTGATCGTGGAGGCGGTCCCGGAGCGCCTCGACCTCAAGCGCGCCGTGCTCCGCGAGGCCGAGGGCCGCCGGCCGGCGCTGCTGGGCAGCAACACCTCCAGCATCCCGATCGCCGAGCTGGCCGACGGGCTGAACCGCCCGGCGGACTTCCTCGGGCTGCACTTCTTCAACCCGGTCTGGGCGATGGCGCTGCTGGAGGTCGTGGTCGGCGCGGCCACCGCGCCGGAGACCACCGAAGCGGCCGTCGCGCTTGCCGCCCGGCTCGGCAAGGACCCCGTCGTGGTACGCGACATGCCCGGCTTCGCCACCTCCCGGCTCGGCGTCACGCTCGGTCTGGAGGCGATCCGGATGGTGGCCGACGGGGTGGCCGCCCCGGCCGACATCGACAAGGCGATGGTGCTCGGCTACCGGCACCCGGTCGGCCCGCTGGAGCTGACCGACCTGGTCGGGCTGGACGTCCGACTCGACATCGCGCGGACGCTCCAGGCCGCGTACGGCGACCGCTTCGCGCCGCCGCCGCTGCTTGTGGAGATGGTCGCCGCCGGCAGGCTGGGCAAGAAGTCCGGGCAGGGCTTCTACACCTGGGAAGGCGGCGTCAAACAATGAGCGGGCTGCGGATCGAGGAACTGCCGGACCGGCTCGTGGTCACGCTGGACCGACCGGAGAAACGCAACGCGATCGACGCCGACCTGGTCGGCGAGCTGCACACGGTCTGCGCCGAGTTGGAGGCGCGCCCCCGGCTGATGCTGCTCACCGGCGGGGCGGCGGGCATCTTCGCCGGCGGCGCCGACATCGGGCAGCTCCGCGAGCGCGGCCGGCTGGACGCGCTGGCCGCCATCAACCAGGGCGTCTTCGCGCGCATCCGGGCGCTGCCGATGCCCACCGTGGCGGCCGTCGACGGCCCGGCGCTGGGCGGCGGCGCCGAGCTGGCGTACGCCTGCGATCTTCGGGTGTGCACGGGCCGGGCGGTCTTCGGCCAGCCCGAGGTGCGGCTGGGCATCCTGGCCGGCGCCGGCGCGACCTACCGGCTGCCGGCGTTGATCGGCGAGGCCCGGGCCAAGGAACTGCTCTTCACCGGCCGGCGGGTGGACGCCGACGAGGCGCTGCGGATCGGCCTGGTGAACCGGGTGGTGGACGACCCGGCGGAGCTGCTGCCCACCGCGCACGGCCTGCTCGACGAGATGGCCAAGGGCTCGGCGTTGGCGCTGCGGCTGACCAAGCTGGCGGTGGACGCGCCGTCGGCCGCGCACCCGCAGCTCGACCTGCTGAGCCAGGCGGTGCTCTTCGAGGACGAGGAGAAGCACCGGCGGATGACCGAGTTCCTGGAGCGGCGCCGGGCGCGCTGAACCGCGAACGCCGAGGGCCGCACCGGGAACTCCCGGCGCGGCCCTCGATGCTCGTCGGGCTCAGTCCCGGATCTGCACCCCGGCGTCGGCCAGCGCGGTGATCGCGGCCGCCGACTCGCCGAATCCGATCACCAGCACGGCCTCCGGGCCGAAGCTCTTGATGTCCCCGGCGATGCCGGTGAAGTCGACGGGCGTCTTCGGGTCCTCCGGCGGCGTGTAGGTCAGCAGCTTGACCCGGTCCGCCCCGACCCCGGCCTTCTCCAGCTCGGCCCGGACGTTCTCCTGGAGGCCCTCGCCGTAGGAGTCCTTACGGGCCAGCAGCACGATCTTGCGGGGGCCGTCCCGCAGCATCACGTCGGCCAGCGCGCGACCCTGGAGGCTGTCCGGCGGGGCGGTACGGAAGTAGAGCCCCTTGTCGTCCACGGTGCTCAGCCCCGCGTCCGTGTTCGACGGCGAGAAGAGGATCCGCCCGGCGGCCACCACGTCCGGCAGCACCGCCCGGGAGATGCCGGACGCGCCGGCGCCGATGATGACCGGGATGCCCTGGGCGACGTGCGTGGCAACGGTCGCCTTCGCCACCGCCGGGTTGGTGCCGTCGTCGCCCTCGACGAACTTCACCGGTTCGCCGAGCACCCCGCCGCCGGCGTTGATCTCGTTGACCGCGAGCGTGACCGCGGCGGCCATCGGCGGGTACGCCAACGCCAGGTCACCGGTCTTCGGCAGCAGGCCGCCGAGCACCAGCGGCGCGTCCTTCGCCTTGCCGGCGCGGGGCTTGCGGCCGCGCGGCGGCGTCTTGGTGCTCGCCCCGGACTCCTCGCCGGCGCCGACGAACTCGGTCTTCGCGTCGTCGAGCTGCTGGTTGTCGAAGTGCAGCGTGCCGTAGCTCGCGGTGGCCGGCTCGCCGTTGTCGGTGAAACCGGCCCGGGTCAGCGACACCCCCCGGTACTCCAGGTCCTGGCCGGCACGGGCGAGCTGGAGGCAGACGGCCACCTCGTCGCAGCGCTGGCCGCCGGTGGTCACGCCGACGATCTGCTTGGCGATCTCGGCCGGCGCGGTGGTGCCGGCGAGCTGGGCCGCCAGCGCGCTGATCACCACGGCGTCGTACGACTCGGCGGAGTAGAGATAGTCCGTCAGCTTCGGATTGACGTTGCGTAGCCGCTCCTTGAAGCTCTCCGGCAGCGGCGTGAGCGGGGTGGTGCCCTTCATGCCGTTGAGGAGATTCGCCCGGTCCTTGAGTTCCGCGGCGAAGGAGTTCTGCATGTTGCCGTCGGTGCCGTAGAGGCGGACCTGGGTGGTGCCCGCGTCTTTCGGCTCGTCACTCCCGCAGGCGCTGGTAGCGAGCAGGAGCGCCGCGCAGGCCATGGACAGGGCCGCGCGCGACGTGCGATTTCCAAGCATGGTCGTCCTTCCTCCGGCGAAGGTCCGCTGCGCACATTAGCGTGCCGGCGCGGCACGCGGGACTGTGGACCGGGCTCCGTCGGCACCCCGACTGCGGGTATCACTCTCGGTGATCGACATGCTGGTTCCGGGTCACCGCTTGACCCCCGGCGTTACTGTTCCGCAGGTGACCGATGACGCACAGCAGACGCTGGACGACGCGACCGCCGTGCTCCGTTCGGCGTTGGCCGGCGACGGCGCCGGTGTGGTCGGCGCCTTCGACGCGGTGGTGGACCGTTCCGGGCTGGCCGGTGCGTACGGGGTGGCCTGGTGCCTGGCCGCCACCATGCTCGGCGACGACGCCCCGGCGGGCACCGCCGCGCTCGACTTTCCCGACATCGACCAGGCCGACTACGACACCCGCTGGGTGGCCCGGTTCGTCAGCGCGTACGCCAACGACGACGCCGACACCGGCGAGGCGCTGTTCGGTGCGGCAGCGGCCGACGGGTTGCTGCCCGACTGCCTGCTCACGCTCGCCGGATCGACCATCGCCACGCTGCGCAGCCGGGAGGACTGACCAGCCGTCGCCTGGTTGTGGTAACCCTGACTGATGTCCGAGGCGATGCTCAGCAAGGTGCGCAAGCTGCTCGCCCAGGCCGAGGACCCGGCCTGCACGCCCGCCGAGGCGGCCACGTTCATGGCCAAGGCCACCGAGCTGATCGCCCGGTACGGCGTCGACCGGGCGCTGCTCGCCGCCCGGGACCCGGCCGTCGACCCGGTCGGTGACCGGACGGTCGAGGTGGTCGCCCCGTACGCCCGGGACAAGGCCGGCCTGCTCGCCGCCGTCGCCGACCCGCTGCGCTGCCGCTGCGTCCGCCGCCGCCACGGCAACGGCTTCGCCATGCACCTGTTCGGCTTCGCCAGCGACCTGGAACGGGTCGAGCTGCTCTTCACCTCGCTGCTGGTCCAAGCGGCGCACGGGCTGGCCGGGGCCGCCGTGCCGGTCGGGGAGCACCCGGCCGCGTTCCGGCGCACCTGGCTGGCCGGCTTCGCCCAGGTGATCGCCGAGCGGCTCCGCGCGGCCGAGGCCGGCGCCGCCGCCGAGGCCGGCGTGCCGTCGGTGGCGCTGGTGCTCGCCGACCGTTCCGACCGCGTCCAGCGCCGGCTCGCCGAGACGTACCCGCGACTGCGTACCGCCCCGCGCCGCCGGCTCGCCGGAGGTGGCTTCGGCTCGGGTGCCGCCGCGGGCCGCCGGGCCGACCTGGGCGACACCGGCCTGACCGGCAGCGGCGCGAGCCGGGGCATCGCCGGCTGAGCCGCGCGGTCGCGTGGGGTCGGTCAGTCGGTGGTCCGGGTGACCGTCGCCAGGTAGCGGCAGAGCAGCTCGTGCCAGCCGGCGGTGAGTGCCTCGCGGTAGCCCTCGGCGGCCGAGCCGTGCCGGTCGAAGTAACGGTGCTCGACGTCCACCCGGGTCGAGTCGGGGCCCTCCGGGTGGAAGAGCACCTCCACCTCGCTGGCCCGGGCCGGGTCCGGCACCGGCACCCGGTCCGGCCCGATCTGCCAGGTGAAGACCAGTCGGCGGGGCGGATCCCAGGTCAGCACGCGGCCCCAGTCGTTGCGGAAGCCGTACGGGCCGATCTCGTAGAGCATGCCGCCGGCCCTCGGCTCGACCCCGAGCCCGGCCAGCGCCTCCGGCCCGGACCAGGTGTATTCGCGCACCCACCAGTCGGCCAGCGCGCCGGTGAAGACGGCGTACGCCCGCTCGCCGGATGCCGGGACGAGGATGCTGCTGCGGAGGTAGAAGCGGTCGGATTCCTGCCGGACCTCATCCGGATCGGCCATCTCCTGTCCCATAAGCCCGGACCATACCGGCTGATGTCTCGCTGTGCAGCTTTGCTTTCGGCTGCTTCCGGACAGCGGGAACGCCGGTTCCCGACCGTGAACCGCCCGGCGGATGTCGGATCCGAAAGCGGGTAACCGCCGCTGGCCCGGACCGACCGATGGGGGAGCGGAGCATGAGCGACAGCGGAGCCACCGAACGGGCCCGGGAGCCGACCGTCTCCCGGGCTGCGGCCGAGCCGGAGCCGGACGTCCTGCTCGACGTGCCGGAGTTGTCGGTCGACGAGATCCGGCTCGCGGTCGACGGGCTCGACGCGGACCTCTCGCTGCGGGCCCGGCTGGCCAACCTGCTCCAACTCGACGCGGGCGTGCGGGTGCACCTGGAGGGCGTCGAGCTGGACATCACCGGGGTCCGGGCCGAGGCCCTGCTCAAGGTACGGCTGGAGAAGCTGGTGCAGATCCTGGACCGGGCGCTGACGACTATCGACCGCAACCCGCAACTGATCGACGCGCTGGCTCGCTCCGTCGGAGTGACGGTCGACGACGTGCACCGGGCGACCGGCCGGGTCGCCGGGCCGGTGGTGGAGGAGGTGGCCGAGAGCGGTGAGGTGCTCGACCGGGCCGGACCCGCCGCGGTGGACTCGCTTGTCCGGGCTGCGCCGCCCACCGGCGACCGGTCGGCGGACGTCCCGCCCGAGGAGGTGGGCCCGGAGAGCGGTGAGAGTGCCTGGCCGGCCGGTGCGGCGCCGACGCATGCGGCCGATTCGGGGGAGCCGTCCGCGTCCGCGACGGAGGCCGGGGCCCGCGGTGCCCCACCGGCTGGTGCGGCCACTACCGCTACCCGCGGTGGCGAGGGTGGGATCGGCGGAAGTGGCGCCGGATCAGGTGACGGGGAGCCGGGGCGGGGACAGTCGCCGGGTGGCGGGGCAGGACAGTTGGCCAGCCAGGCCGGCCAGGCGCTGCGTCAAACCGGCCGGAGTGTCTGGGAAGCCATCCAGAGCGGTGTGCGCCCACAGCGCGCAGAGCGCTGACCCGGTCCCCGAGGCCGGGGGTGACGACGAGGAGATCGCGAGTTGCGACTACCGGGAATCGATGATCCGAAGTACGTCCTTGGCGGCGAAGAGGCGGGCGTAGCGTCGTCCCGTCCGCTCCTGCAGGATCCCGAGATGCTCCAACCGGCGGATGGCAGTGTTCACCGCCGGATAAGAGACGCCGTACATCTTGGACGCGGTGGTTGGGCTGATCATCGGGTAACCGATCAGGTCCTCAACGATCCTGACGGCTACCCCCCGCACGTTGGCGTCTCTGAGGCGCTCGAGCGCGTGCTCCTTCCAATCGAGTAGAGCGTCGATGCGGTCGACGGCCAAGACCGCCTGTGCTCGTACTGCCTCTGAGAAGAACCGGATCCAGGGATCGAACTTGCCGGTCATGCTGGTCCGGAGGAGGTGGTCCTGGTACTCCCGCCGTCGCACCTCCAACCATGGCGAGAGGTTCAGAACCGGAACGCGCAGCTCTCCTTCGGAGGCGAGTTGGAGTACGCAGACCAACCGCCCCAGGCGACCGTTTCCGTCGTTGAACGGATGAAGTGTCTCGAACTGGTAGTGGCCGAGGGCCATCTTGGCAATCAGTGGAAAGTCGTCCCTGCCGGTGATCCAGTCCTCCCACGCCTCCAGGCCAGCCTGCAACTGGTCGCCCGGTGGCGGAGGGACGAAGCGGGCTTCGTTGACGCGGCCGGCGCTGAGGCCGATGAAGACTTGGATGGTCCTGACGTTGCCGGCGTCGGCTGTTTCCCCGCAGGTTCCCCGTACGAGGATCTTCTGGAGTTCGCGCAGCATGCCGATGGTGATCGGCCTGTCCTTGATCCACTCGTACGCCAGCTCGGCGGCTCGGACGTAGTTCACGACCTCGGAAACGGTGGCTGATACCTCCCGGTCCGCCAGGAAGTCGGCCTCAAGCACGTCGTCCAGTGCTGCATAGGTTCCCTCAAGGGCGGAGGTGCTGACAGCCTCGCGGCGGATCGCCGGCCTTGCCAGAAGCATGGGGTTTGGAAGCCTGATCGCTGCCTGATCAAGCCGCGCCACGGCAGCGGTTGCCGCGGTGAGGTTCCGGAAGGTTTCCTGCTCGAGGGTAAGGCGGATCGGCAGAGGGTGCGGCAGGAACGCCTGGTGATCGTAGGGCTCGTCGTACCGAGCGTCGTGGCCGTTGATCGGGACCAGGATGCCGGCGGGAGACGAGGCGAACGCCTCGAGGTCCACGGTTTGTAAGCCATCCCCTAGAAACTTTAATTTCAGCGCTGTAATTAGAAGTCCAGCTTAGCGCTCGAGGTCACATCTAAAGTCTCGAGTTCCAAACTTACATTTGGGGCCTGGGTTTGCAACTACGGAGCGCTAGCGCGATCCGCGCCCAAGCGGAGCTGACGGTTACTCAGAGTGGCGATACCTTGCTGGAATGTACCCCCGTGGCCGCAGTGCGTGAGGGCTTGAAACCCTCGCGGCCATGACGCGAGCTGCTCGTCCTCGCGAATCGACCCGGACGGACGGCTGGCGGTAGGAAAGCAGAACGCCGACCGGCGTTTCCGCTGGTCGGCGCTCCTGTAGCCCGGCGAAAGGCTATGTGGCCAGGGGCGGGGTCGAACCGCCGACCTTCCGATTTTCAGTCGGACGCTCGTACCAACTGAGCTACCTGGCCGTGGTGCTCGGCACATGCTATCGCACTGCCGATACGCAGAACGCCGCGCATGAGGTGCGCGGCGTCAGCGCTTGCGGTCCTGACGGGACTTGAACCCGCGACCTCCGCCTTGACAGGGCGGCGAGCACTCCAACTGCTCCACAGGACCTTGCTGATGTTGCATCCGGCGCGAGCCGGACCGTGCCCCCAACGGGATTCGAACCCGTGCTACCGCCTTGAAAGGGCGGCGTCCTGGGCCGCTAGACGATGAGGGCGGCCCCGCCATCATTGCACACTCGCAACTTCAAGCGGACTTGCTCCCATCCGGCCCCGCCGGAGGCAGGAGAAGCATATGCCATCCCTCCTCGGACGGCCAAACCGGTATGGCCGCCCGCACACCGCCGAGCGAAGCCGCAGCTCAGCGACGGTGTCACCGGAGCCGGACGATGCCGTACCGCCGTTTGAGATCGGGAATCAGGCGCCGGCACGCGGCCATGGTCTGGGTTCGGTCGCCGCCCGCGTCGTGCATCAGCACGACCGAACCGTGATGGGCAGCCGACTCCACCCGCGCGATGATCTTCTTCGCCGGCGGGTGGTCCCAGTCCTGCGGGTCGACGCTCCAGTGCAGCGGACGCAGGCCCAGTTGCCGGGCGACGGTCAGCTCCTCGGCGGTCCACCGGCCGCCCGGCTGGCGGAACCAGGTGATCGGCGCATCGGGCGCGGCGGCGCGGATGGCCCGGTTGGTCCGTTCCAGGTCGGCCCGGATCTCGGCCGCCGGCCGCCGGCCGAGGTCCACGTCGTGCCGCCAACTGTGGTTGCAGAGCTGGTGCCCCTCGCGGACGATCTGGGCCACCAGGTGCGGGTAGCGCTTGGCCTGCTTACCGACCAGACAGAACGTGGCGGTGACGTGGGCCGCCCGGAGCTGGGCCAGGATCTGCGGCGTGTAGCGGGGGTCCGGCCCGTCGTCGAACGTGAGCGCCACCCCGGGGCTGCCACTGCGCCGGTGCAGCCCGGCCGGGAGCTTCTTGGGCAGCGGACGCAGCGTCGGCTTCGGCTTCGGGGTGGTGCGGCTCGGCTGGGGCTTCGGACTGGGTGTCGGCGTCGGCGACGGCGCGGCCGGGACGGACGGCTGGGCGGTGACCCGTTGGGGGGCCTTGCCCGGGCCGCCGCAGCCGGTGACGAGGAGTACCAGGCCGAGGGCGAACGCCAACAGGGTGCGTCGAGGCATCTGTCGCTCCCGGAGGGGGTCGGGTCAGACGGACTTTCCGACCGTAGTGGACGCCGCCCCCGGAGCGGGAGTGGGGCCTCAGCCCGCCGTCGACTGATCCAGCGAATCCCGTACGGCCACGGCCAGCGAGAGCGCCTCGGCCAGGTCGACCGGGCGGACCACTCCGGCCGGTAGCGAGTCGGCCCGCCAGCCCGGCCCGGCGGCCAGCACCAGCAGCGGCCGGCGCGGGGCGGCCAGCAGCGCGATGAGCTGGTGCGGATCGGCGGTGGCGCGGATGTGCGACCAGACCACCACGGCCGCCGGCCCGGTCCGGTTGACGGCCTCGACCAGGGCGGGCGTCGGCACCCGGGCCCCGAGCATGCGATAGCTCACACCGATCTCGGCCAGCGCGGCGGCCAGCGCCTCCAGGGGTAGCGAGTGCTGCTCCTCGTCCGCGCAGGAGAGCAGGATCCGAGGCGTTCCGACGGCCGGGTGGGCGCGCGCCACCGACGCGAACGCCTCGGAGACGCACCGGGACATCAGGTGCTCCACCTCGATCAGACCGGCGGTGGCGGCGTGCCGCTCCCCGATGCCGGCGAGCACCGGCCGGAGCAGCCCCTCCCAGGTCGCCACCACGCCGTCCGCGGCGAGCGAGTCCGCGATGGTGCGGCCGATCGCCACCGAGTCCAGCCGCATGGCGGCCCGGGCCAGGCCACGGGCGACCGGGCCGGCCCGCCCGACCGGGATGGTGGCCCCGCCGCCGTCCCGGGCGGTGCTGACGCCGGCCTTCAGGCCGAGCCGTTCCGGCGGCGGCACGGCCGGCGCCTGCCGGGCCCAGCGGGCCGCCTCGGCGGGCGACACCCCCTCCACGGTGAGCCGCCGCATGATCTCCAGCCGGGCCAGGTCGGCGGGCGTGTAGCGCCGGTGGTGGCCGGGCACGTGCTCACTGGGGCCGAGACCGTACCGCTGGTGCCAGGTGCGCAGCGTGGTGACCGCCACGCCCAACCGGCGCGCGACGGCCCCCGCGCTCAGCGCCTCATCGGCCACCCGACCGCTCCGGTGCCTCGGCGGCGGGCACGCCCGACCGGGATGATTCGGCGGGCTCGCCCGACCGGGCCGGGTCGGCCGGGTGCAGGAGCCGGTTCACCACGCCGCCCAGCCAGGGCGCGTACGCCCGGGGGTCGGCGTCGAGGTCGGCGATCACCGCGACCGGATCCACCCAACGCAACTCGGCCACCTCGTCCGGGTCGGGCCGGGTGGGCAGGTCGGCGGGCACGTCGGCGCGCAGCACGTGGTCGTACTCGAACTCGACCCGGCCGGTGGCCGGATCCTCGGCGTAGTAGAGGTACGTCCCCACCTCGGTCAGGTCGACCGGATCGACGCCCAGCTCCTCACCGAGCCGGCGGTTGGCGGCGTCGACCAGCGACTGGCCGGGCAGCGGGTGCCCGCAGCAGGAGTTCGCCCAGCGCAGCGGGAACCGGGTCTTGACCGCGGCCCGCCGCTGGAGCAGGACCCGCCCGGCGGGGTCGACGAGCAGCACCGAGAAGGCCCGGTGCAGCCGGCCGGGCGGCTGGTGGGCGGTGGCCACGCTGGTCTCGCCGATCACCCGGCCACCGTCGTCGACCAGCTCGACCAGGTGCTTCTCCCGCCCGGTCATCGGGCCCGCCTTTCGTTCGCGACTGCGGGGCTCCGCTTCGCTGCGCTCCTCGCGCTCACCGGGCCCGCCTTTCGTTCGCGACTGCGGGGCTCCGCTTCGCTGCGCTCCTCGCGCTCACCGGGACTGCCCGGTGATTCGCGCGGCGGCCAGCTTGCCACTGATCAGCACCATCGGCACCCCCACGCCGGGCTGGGTCCCGGAGCCGACGAAGACCACGTTGCCCAGCGTGCGGTGCAGGTTCGACGGTCGGAACGGGCCGGTCTGGAAGAGGCTGTGCGCGGCGGCGAACGGGGTGCCGGCGGCCATGCCCTGCGCGGCCCAGTCGGCCGGTGTGACGGTGCGCAGCACCTCGATGCCGTCGCCGAAACCGACGTAGCCGCGCTCCTCCAGCGTGGCGACGAGCTGGTCGGCGTAGCGCCCGGTGAGGTCACCGGCCCAGTCGAACGGCGCCCGGTCGAGGTTCGGCACCGGGGCCAGCACGTAGTAGGTGTGCCGGCCGGCCGGGGCCACCGACGGGTCGGTGCGGCTCGGGTTCGTCACCAGCAGCGACGGGTCGGTCATCAGCTCGCCTCGCCGGATCACCTCGTCGAACGTGCCCTTCCAGGCACGTCCGAAGTGGATGTTGTGGTGGGCGATCTTGCCATAGCCCTGCGTCGAACCGACGTGCAGGACCACACAGGACGGCGAGTAGGTGAGCTTGCGCTGCCGGCTCTCCGGCAGCAGCTCCTGGTAGGCGACGGGCAGGTCGGGGTTGAGCACCACCACGTCGGCCGGGACGAACTCGCCGTCCGAGGTGATCACGCCGGTGGCCCGGCCGTGGGCGGTCTCGACCCGGGTCACCGTGGTGCCGTACCGGATCTGCACGCCGTGCTTCTCGGCCGCGCCGGCCATGCCGCGGGAGACCGCGTGGATGCCGCCGCGCGGGAAGCTGACCCCGGCCACCGAGTCGAGGTACGCGATGACGGTGTAGATGGCCAGCGCGTCGTGCGGCGACAGGCCGGCGTACATCGCCTGGAAGGAGAAGATCCGCTGGGTACGCGGGTCGCGGAAGAATTGGTTGATCTTCGTCTGGAGTCGCCGGAACGCGCCGTTGGCGAACAGCTTCAGCAGGTTGCCGGTGAGCAGGTCGGTCGGCGCGTCGAGGTTGCGCTCGATGAAGTCGGCCCGTTCCCACTTCCACAGGTTGCGCGCGTAGTCGACGAAGCGCAGGTAGCCGTCCGCCTCCCGGGGACCGCAGACCTTGGCGATCTCGGCGGCCATCCGGGTGGTGTCGGTGATGACGTCGAGCGTCGACCCGTCCGGGTAGTAGGCACGGTAGGCCGGGTCGAGCGGGGTCAGGTCGAGCCAGTCGCGCAGCTCCTCGCCCACCGCGCCCAGTGCCTCGGCGATCAGGTCGGGCATGGTGAGCACGGTCGGCCCGGTGTCGAACTCGTACCCGTCGACGCTGAGCCGGCCGGCGCGCCCGCCGGGCACCGGCTCGCGTTCCAGCACGGTCACCTGACGGCCGCTGCCGGCCAGGTGCAGCGCGCAGGCCAGCCCACCCAGCCCGGCGCCGACCACGACCACCCGGTCGGTCCGTCCGTTCACGGTGCGCATTCCGGCTCCCTTGCTCGTGCTCACGAAGGTGTTCATCAGGACCGCCGCGCGGTGGCGGCGGTGGCGAGGCCGGTCAGCGCGGTGCGCGCGGTCTCGTCGATAGGTGCGGTGTCGAGCGCGGCCAACGCCTCGGTGACCCGCTCGGCGATCATCCGTTCCACCCCGGCCGCGGCCCCGGTGTCCCGGACCAGGTCGGCCAGGTGGGCCACCTCGGACGCGTCGGCGACCGTGCCGGCCCGGTCCAGCGTGCGGCGCTGGGCCGGGTCGGCGAGCTGCCGGGCCAGCATCAGCAGCGCGGTCGGCTTGCCGGTGCGCAGGTCGTCCCCGGCCGGCTTGCCGGTGGTCGCCGGGTCGCCGTAGACGCCGAGCAGGTCGTCGCGGAGCTGGAACGCCTCACCGACGGCCAGCCCGTAGCGGGTATACGCGGCGATCAACGGGCCGTCCGCGTCGGCGCCGCCCAGGCAGGCACCGAAGAGCAGCGGTCGCTGGACGGTGTAGCTGGCGGTCTTGTAGCGGGCCACCCGCAGTGCCCGGTCGACCGACCAGCTCGCCGCGTCGTTCTCGCCGAGCACGTCGAGGAACTGCCCGGCGACCGTCTCCACCCGCATCTGGTCGTAGCAGCGGCGCACGTCGAGCAGCCGGTCCGCGGGCACGGTGGCGTGTGCCATCAGCCGGTCGGCCCAGACCATGCAGAGGTCGCCGATGAGCACGGCCACCGCCTCGCCGTACCGGTCGGGATCCCCGGTGTGCCCGGCGGCCCGGTGCCGCGCGGCGGCGGCGCGGTGTGCGGTGGGCCGGCCGCGCCGGGTGTCGGAGGCGTCCATCACGTCGTCGTGCACCAGCGCGAACGCGTGCAGCAGCTCCAGCGCGGAGAGGGCGGGCAGCACCGTGCCGAGCGGCGCGTCGCCGCCGACCACCCCGCGCCACCCCCAGTACGCGAACGTGGGGCGCACCCGCTTGCCGCCGGCCAGCACGCAGTCGCGTGCGGTCGCGGCGAAACCACCCATGGCTGCGTCGATCTCGGTCAGCGCGTCGACTTCGGCGGCCAGGAATGCCGTCAACGTGTCGTCAACGCCCCTGACCAGGTCTTTCGTGAACGCGGCCAGTACGCCGCGGACCGGATCGTCCGTCGCTTCCGGCTGTGCCGGCGCGACGCGGAGCGCATTACCCGCAACTGCGTCGTTGGCCATGTGAGGGAGCGTACCCTAGGGTTACGAGTTGCGTCGATTGCTGCGTCGAAACCGAGGAGGGCCGGTGGACACGGATCTCACCGCTGCCTATGACCGTTGCCGCGAGCTGCACCGGCGTCACGGCCGTACCTACTATCTCGCCACCCGGCTGCTCCCCGCTTGGAAACGGCGGCATGTGCACGCCCTGTACGGCTTCACCCGCTACGCGGACGAGATCGTCGACCGCACCGAGGACCTGCCGCCCGCCGAGCGGGCCGCCAGGCTGCGCGAATGGTCGGACCGGTTCGTCGCCGGCCTGCACGGTGCGTCGGTCGACGACCCGCTGCTCCCCGCCGTGCTGCACACCATCGCCGTGTTCGACCTGGACCGCGCCGACTTCGCGTCGTTCCTGCGCAGCATGGCGATGGACCTGACGGTGATGTCGTACCCCACCTACGACGACCTGCTCGACTACATGGAGGGCTCGGCCGCCGTCATCGGCACCATGATGCTGCCGATCCTGGGCAGCTCCGATCCGGCCGCCGCCCGGGAACCCGCCCGCCAGCTCGGCTTCGCGTTCCAGCTCACCAACTTCATCCGGGACGTCGCCGAGGACCTCGACCGCGGCCGGACCTACCTGCCCGACGAGGACCTGGCCAAGTTCGAGGTCACCCGCGACGACCTGCTCGCCGCGAAGGCCGCCGGGCGGACCACGCCGGCGATCCGCGAGCTGATCGAGTACGAGGTGACCCGCGCCCAGGCCCACTACCTCGCCGCCGCGCCCGGCATCCCGCTGCTCAACCCCGCCTCGCAGGCGTGCATGCGCACCGCGTACGCGCTCTACGGGGGCATCCTCGACGAGGTCGCCGCCCAGGAGTTCGACGTCTTCGTCCGCCGGGCCCTGGTGCCGCAGCGGCGGCGGATGTCGGTGGCCGCCCGGTCGCTGCTCACCCCGACCGGCACGCCGGTGCGGGTGCCCGGCCCGGCGCTCACCCCGGCCCTGGCCGGATGACCGAGCGTACGGCCGTCGTGCTGTTCACCCGCGACCTGCGGGTGCACGACCACCCGGCGCTGGCGGCGGCCGTCTCGGCGTTCGACCGGGTGGTGCCGCTCTACGTGCTCGACCCGACATTGCAGAAGCTTTCCCCGAACCGCACCCGCTTCCTCCACCAGAGCCTGGCCGAGCTGCGCGAGTCGCTGCGCAGACGCGGCGGTGACCTGGTCGTCCGACGCGGCGACCCGGTGGCCGAGACGGTCAAGCTGGCGCGGCAGGTCGGCGCCGAGGGCATCGGGCTCTCCGCCGACGTGACCCGGTACGCCCACCGGCGGGAACGCCGCCTGCGCGCCGAGTGCGAGCGGCACCGGATGTTCCTCCGGCTCTTCCCCGGGCTGACCATCGTCGAGCCGGGCGCGCTGCGGCCGGCCGGCGGCGACCACTACCGGGTGTTCAGCCCCTACTTCCGGGCCTGGCAGGGCGTGCGGCTCCGGGAGGAGTTGGCCGCGCCGAAGCGGGTCCGGCTGCCCAACGGCGTCGACCCGGGCCGGCTGCCGGAACCGCCGAAGGGCGACAGCCCGGACGCCGCCGAGGGCGGGGAGAGCGTCGCCCGGCGCCGCCTCACCGCCTGGCTGCCCACCCTCGACCGGTACGACGACATCCACGACGACATGGCCGGCGACGACACCTCCCGGCTCAGCCCGTACCTCCGATGGGGTTGTGTCTCCCCGCTGGCGGTGGCGAACCGGGCCGGGGACCGCGACGGGCCGTTCGTCCGGCAGCTCTGCTGGCGCGACTTCTACCACCAGGTCGTCGCCGGATTCCCGGACCTGTCCACCACCGCCTACCGGCGGAGCGCCCGGGAGGACTGGCGGGACGACAGCCACGCGCTGGCGGCCTGGACCGAGGGGCGCACCGGGATGCCGATCGTGGACGCCGGCATGCGGCAGATGCGCGCCCAGGGTTGGATGCACAACCGGGCCCGGCTGATCACGGCCGGCTACCTGACCAAACATCTCGGGCTGGACTGGCGGCCGGGCCTGGACGTCTTCTTCCGCTGGTTGCTCGACGGCGACCGGGTCAACAACTCCGGCAACTGGCAGTGGGTGGCCGGCACCGGCAACGACTCCCGGCCGTACCGGGGCTTCAACCCGGTGCGGCAGGCCGAGCGCTACGACCCGGACGGCGCGTACGTGCGGCGCTGGGTGCCGGAGCTGGAGTCGGTGCCGGGCAAGGCGGTGCACCAGCCGTGGCGGCTGCCCGACGGGACCCGTCGGGGCCTCGACTACCCGTCACCGCTGGACGTCCCCGGCAGCGATCCGGTCTGGATGCGCTGACCGCACCCGGTCACAGGCAGGCGTGCCACGCCTCGACCAGCTCGTCCACCCGGTCGTGGTCGGCCAGCCGCGCGGTCGCGTAGGCGAACGTGTAGCCGCGCGCCGGGTCGGCCCAGGCGCTGCTGCCGCCGATGCCGCCCATGCCCCAACTGCCGTCCGGCTCCCACTGCATGCCGAGCGTCCAGTGCGCCGTCCGGTCCAGCACCAGATCCGGGCCGGCGTACTGCACCCGGGTCGCCTCGGCCACCAGGTCCGCACCGAACAGCCGGATCCCGTCGAGGATGCCGCCGGCGAGCAGACCCGCGTAGAACCGGGCCAGCCCGGACGCGGTGGCGTGCAGGTTCACCGCCGGGATCTCCGCGGCCCGCCACGCGTCGCCGTTCACCACGGCGACGTCCCGCCCGCCCGGCGGGTTGTCCAGCGCCCGGGCCCGCAGCGAGCCGGGCTCACCGCGCATCCGGTCCGGCCAGCCCGGATCGCCGTACGACAGGTCGGCGCACCGCCGCCGGTCGGCCGGGCCCAGTCCGAAGGCCAGATCCAGCCGCCACGGGCCGGCGATCTCCTCGGCCAGGAAGCGCCCCACCGACCGCCCGTCCACCCGGCGGACCAGCTCACCCACCAGGTGCCCGTACGTCCAGGCGTGCTCGCCCGCGACGGTGCCCGGCACCCACTCGGGCTCGGCCGCGGCCAGGTCGGCGCAGAGCAGCTCCCAGTCGGTGACCGCCTCGGCGGGTCGGGGCACCGGGAAGGCCGGCAACCCGGCGGTGTGGTCGAGCACCTGCCGCACGGTGGCCGGGGCGCGGAACCCCGGCCAGTACGCGGACACCGGCGCGTCCAGGTCGACCCGACCCCGGTCGACAAGCAACAACAGGCAGCACGCCACCACCGGCTTGCCCACCGAGTAGACGTCGACGAGCGTGTCCGGCAGCCATGGCCGACCCGCCCCGACGGCCGGCGTCACCGCACCGGGCGGTACGGCCGCGCGGCTGCCGCCCACCAGCTCCAGCACCGGTGTGCCGTCGTGCCAGACGGACAGCGCCGCGCCGGTCTCCCGGCCGGCGGTGAACAGGTCGTGGAAGCAGTCCCGGACCGGGGCGAAACGCGCGTGCATCCGGTCACGGTAGGCCGTCGCACTCATTACCGGCGGAGGAATTCCGGCCGGGTCCGGTGGTCGGCGGCCCCGGCCGTGCGGAATGCTGGCGGGATGGCAGAGCCGGAACTGGTGGACGTGGTCGTGGTCGGGCTCGGCGTCGGCGGCGAGGAGGTGGCCGAGCGGCTCGCCGAGGCCGGCCTCGACGTGGTCGGCATCGAACGGGACCTGGTCGGCGGCGAGTGCCCCTACTGGGGGTGCGTGCCGAGCAAGATGATGATCCGGGCAGCCAACGCGCTGGCCGAGGCGCACCGGGTGAACGAGCTGGCCGGCTCCGCGCAGGTGCGCCCCGACTGGGCGCCGGTGGCGAAGCGGATCCGCCAGGAGGCCACCGACACCTGGGACGACAAGGCGGCGGTGGACCGCTTCACCGGCAAGGGCGGCCGGTTCGTACGCGGCAGCGGCCGGCTCGACGGCCCGAACCGGGTACGCGTCGGTGACCAGGTCTTCGAGGCCCGCTACGGGGTGGTGCTCGGCACCGGTACCCGGCCCTCGATCCCGCCGGTCGACGGGCTGGCCGACACGCCGTACTGGACCAACCACCAGGCCATCGAGGTCGAGGAGTTGCCGGGCACGATGCTGGTGCTCGGCGGCGGCGCGATCGGGCTGGAACTGGCCCAGGTGTTCGCCCGGTTCGGCGTGCGGGTCACCGTCGTCGAGGCCGGCGACCGGGTGCTCGCCGTCGAGGAACCGGAGGCGTCCGCGCTCGCCGCCGACGCGCTGCGCGCCGACGGGGTGGAGATCCACACTGGGGTCAAGGCCGGCCGGGTCAGCCACGACGGCGACGAGTTCACCGTCCACGGCGACGGCGTCTCGTTCCGCGGCGAGAAGCTGCTGGTGGTGACCGGCCGCCGGGCACACCTGGAGGAGTTGGGGCTGGACACGGTCGGCGTGGAGGCCAACCAGCGCTACCTGCCGGTCAACGACCGGATGCACGTCACCGAGGGCATCTGGGCGGTCGGCGACCTCACCGGCGAGGGCGCGTTCACCCACATCGCCATGTACCAGGCCGGCATCGTGGTGGCCGACGTGCTCGACCACATGCGGCGTACCCGGGGCGGGCCGGACGCCAGCGGCACCGCGAGCGTGGTCGGCGGCGCGGCCGGCGTGGTCAGCGCCGTCGGCGGTGCGATGAGCGCGGGCGGGTCGACGGTCGCGCCGGGCAGCGTCCCGGTCGCCGACTACCGGGCGCTGCCCCGGGTCACGTTCACCGACCCCGAGGTGGGCGCCGTCGGCCTCACCGAGCAGCAGGCCCGCGACCGGGGCATCAACGTCCAGATCGGGTACACCGACCTGACCTCGTCCACCCGGGGCTGGATCCACAAGACCGGCAACGCCGGTTTCGTCAAGCTGGTCGCCGACGCCGACCAGGGCGTGCTGGTCGGCGCCACCTCGGCCGGCCCGGCCGGTGGCGAGGTGCTCTCCGCGCTGCTGGTGGCCGTGCACGCGGCGGTACCGATCAGCCAGCTCCGGCACATGATCTACACGTACCCGACGTTCCACCGGGCCATCGAGGACGCGTTGCGCAACCTGAAGTGACGCCTCAGCCGGCCGGCGCACCGTGCCGGCCGGCACCGGCGGCGAACCGGCCGGCGCCGCGCACCCCGTCGACCGCGAGCGACTCCGTGCCGTAGGCCAGCTCCACGGCGAGTGCCTCCGGCTCGGGCCGGCCGGCGCCGTCGAGCAGCGCCGCCCGGTCGTTGCGCAGGCAGGTCTGCGGGTGCCGGGCGATCCCGGCGGCCAGCCGCTCGGCCTCCGCCCGCGCCGCACCGGGCGGGACCAGCCGGTTCACCAACCCCATCGCGTACGCCTCGTCGGCCGGCACCGGCCGCCCGGTGAGGATCAGGTCCATCGCCCGGCTCTCCCCGATCAGCCGGGGCAGCCGGACCGTCCCGCCGTCGATCAACGGCACCCCCCACCGCCGGCAGAACACCCCGAGCGTCGCGTCCGACTCGGCGACCCGCAGGTCGCACCAGAGCGCCAGCTCCAGGCCGCCGGCCACCGCGTAGCCGGAGATCGCGGCGACGACCGGCTTGGACAGGCGCATCCGGGTCGGACCCATCGGACCGTCGCCCTCGGCCTCGACCCGGTTGCCGCGCGCCGTGCCGATCGCCTTGAGATCGGCGCCCGAGCAGAACGTGCCGCCCGCGCCCCAGAGCACGGCGACCGCCGCGTCCGGGTCGGCGTCGAACGCGCGGAACGCGTCGGCGAGCGCCCTGGCGGTCGGCCCGTCCACCGCGTTACGGGCCTCCGGCCGGTCCAGGATCACCGTGGTCACGCGGTCGGCGTGCTCGACGCGTACCCCCATCGTCCCAGCATGCCCGCGCGAGCGCCGGGCACGCTACTACTTGATCGCGCCGGGTGGGGCCAGCCAGCGCATCGGCTGGCCGGTGACCGCGCCTACCTGGTCGAAGTCCCGGTCGTAGTGCAGCAGCGAGAGCCCGTGATATTCGGCGGCGGCGGCGATGAGCAGGTCGACCGCATCGGCCGACCGGTGCGCCCCCCGTGCGGTCAGGTCGAGCTGCGTCTCCGCCGCGCGCTCATAGACCCGGTCGGGCATCGTCACCCATCCGAAGACGGTCCGGAGCTGATCCGCCAGTTGCGCGCGATCGGCGACGGACCGGGCGGTGTAGAGGAATTCCAGTTCGACGAGGGGACAGACGGCGACCAGCCCGGCGGTCACCGTCTGCTCCCACCGGTCCAGTACCTCCGGGTCACGAAGTAGCCGGACGAGGGCGCTGGTGTCGATCAGGTAGTCGGCGAGCTTCACGAGCGGTAGTGCCCCCTGTCGAGCAGCTCGTCAAAGTCACCCGCCCGTCCACGGCCGGCCAGTTCGGCCAGGGCGCGGGCGCGGCGGAGGCGGGCCGCGCCCTCGCGCAGAGCCACGTTGACCGTGTCCTTCTTGGTCTTGGTGCCGAACGCCCGGGCCGCGTCCGCCAGTGCCTCGTCGTCGACGTCCACCAGGATCTTGGTCATACCGCCCCCTATATACGACCGACCGTTGCAGTATATCCAGGATGTCGTCCGCCCCGGCCGGTCCGGTCAGGGTTTTGCCCGGCGTCCGGTTTGGGGGCTCTGCTGCCGGGAAGTCGGAACAGGTGCGCGAACTACTGACGAAGCTCGAACAGGCCTCCGGGCTCGACCGGGTCGGCGACCGGGTCCAGCGCGTCGTGCAGGGCACGCTGCGCTCGCAACGCGTCCGGGACGCGCTGCACGGCGTCTGGCTGGGCCATCCGCTGCACCCCGCCATGGTGCAGGTCCCGGTCGGCGCGTGGATCTCCGCCGCCGTGGTGGACCTGCTGCCGGGCCAGCGCCGGGCCGCCACCGCGTTGGTCGGGCTCGGCACGGTCAGCGCGTTGCCGGCGGCGGTCGCCGGGTGGAACGACTGGGCGGCGCTCTCCCGGGACCAGCGGCGGATCGGGCTGGTGCACGCCGGGGCCAACATCGTCGGCCTCACGCTCTACGCCGGCTCGCTGGCGGCCCGACTGAACGGGCGGCACGGCCTCGGCCGGGCGCTGGCCTACCTGGGGCTGTCCGCCGCCGGCGGCGGCGCGTACCTGGGTGGGCACCTCGCCTACAAGCAGGGGGCCCAGGTCAGCCAGAGCGTCTCCGACCTGCACCTGATCGGCGAGGGCTGGCACCCGGTGGGCGACCTGAACAGCCTGCCGCAGCGCGAACTGGTCACCCGGGAGATCGACGACGTCTCGGTGATCCTCTACCGGCACGGTGACGACGTCACCGTGATGTTGGAGCGCTGCCCGCACCAGAGCGGCCCGCTCGGTGAGGGCGAGGTGCGGCAGATCGACGGCCACGCCTGCGTGGTGTGCCCGTGGCACGGGAGCGCGTTCCGCCTCAACGGCGGCGAGGTGGTGCACGGCCCGGCCGCCAACGACCAGGTCGTGCTGCCCACCCGCGTGGTCTCCGGCCGGGTCGAGGCCCGGCTGCCCTGATCCGGCGCCCGCGCCGGCGGCGCATCCGGCAAGCGGCGGCGCACCGGCCCCAGTCGCGCCGCGACGCACCGGCCTCAGTCGCGGCGGTGCCGGCCGTTGCCCAGCGCGCGGCTGCTCAGCGCGCGGGCCGGCACCGGCCGGCGGCGCAGTCCGAGGACAGCGCCGATCTGGGCGCCCACGATGCTCGCCACCGCCAGCACCGCCGAGATGGCCAGCGGGCGGTTGATGCCCTCCTCGGCCGTGGCCCGGGACGCGCCCGCCGCCATGGCCGGCGGTTGTCCCTCCGGTGCCTCCACCGTGGGCGTGGTGTCCCGCGCCGGCGTGTGCGGCGCGGGCTTCGGCTTCGGTTTCGGCGCCATCGCTGACGTACCGCCCCCGTCGGGCTTCGCCGGGGCGGGCTTCGCCGGCGTCACCACCAGCCGGCCGGCGGCGTGTCGACGGGCCCCCTCGTCCACCGCGCCGCCGGGCAGTTCGAGCAACTGGCCGGGGCGGATCCGGTCCGGGTCGGCGAGCCGGTTCAACCGGGCCAGCTCCCGGTAGCGGTCGAAGTCGTCCAGGTAACGGTCGGCCACCTCGCCCAGATAGTCGCCCTTCGCCACCCGGTACACCGCCGGGCCGGTGGCGTCCGGTGCGGCAGGCGTCGGCGTCGCGAGCTGAGGTGCGGTGTACGCCGTGGTGACGGCCGGCGCGGCGACCACCGGTTGCGGCGCGGCCAGCGTCGCGGCACTGGCCGCGGCCGGGCTCGCCGCCAGGATCAGCGCCACGGAGCCGACCAGCGCGGCGGCGGCCCGCTGCTGGCGGTGCATGCCGGGCAGCTTCGGCGCGGGTCGGCGCAACGCCGACGCGAGCAGTTCCACCACGACCGAGAACGCGAACGTGGCCCAGCCGAACCAGCCCACCACGGCCAGCGCCCGCAGGAAGAGCTGCCCGTCGTCGCGGCTGGTCAACGCCGTACCCACCTCGGCCAGGGTGGGCAGGTGGTCGGGCAGCGGGTTGCCGGCGAAGGCCAGCAGGGCGACCGGTCCGCCGACCAGCAGCCCCACGAGCACGACGAGAGCGCCGAGCCCGGTGAGAACCTGGCCGGCGCGGTGGACGGCGGAGCGTCGGGGTGCACCCATGGCGGCCTTCCCTTCCTACGGTCCGGTGAGCGCCCGAGCGGTGGCCTCACCGGTGACGGTGGCGGTCTTCTGCGCGCCGAAGAGCCCGATCAGGTCCCGGCGGTAGGTGATCCGGACGCGTACCCGGATCTGGGTCTCGAGGCCGACCACGGGGAAGTCGACGTCGTGGCCACCGACCCCACCCGCGGCGCTGAGATAGTCGGCGACGGCCGCACGTGCGGCGACCTGGTCGATCCGCTTCGGACCGCCCTCGATGGCGCTCGCGCGGTCGATCATCTGACCGCCGCTGCGAGCCGCCTCGGCGGCCAGGTTGTCGGCGCGTTGCAGCGTTCGGAGCTGCCCGGCGCCGTCGTAGGCGAGGCTGACGACGGCCAGCACGCCGGTCATCGCCACGGCCAGGAACAGGCTCACCCGGCCGCTCTCCGCCCCACGCCGGCCGGTCATCCGCGGCTCCGGTAGGTGTCCAGCGGCGAGGTGAAGCGCGCCGCGACCGTCCTGCCGCCCGGCACCCCGGGCAGGCCGGGCGCGCGCAGGTCGTCGAAGGAGACGGTGCAGGTGACCGTCACCGTGACGGTCGCCGGCACGCCGGCCGCGCTCCGGTACGCGGTGGCGAAGGTGGTCTCCTGCCCGGCCACCGACCCGCTCAGGTCCAGCCTCGGCGGGGCGGTGCAGCGCAGGCCGGACCAGTTGAGCTGGTCGCGGGCCGCCTGCTCGGCGGCCTTCTCGCCGGCGCGGGCGTCGCGCGCCAGGGAGGCGGCCCGGGCGGCGTCGTGCGCGGCGGACTCCACCGCCTCGTCGGCGACGGCGGTCCGGCCGGCGACCCCGGCGAGCACCATCAGCCCGATGAAGGCGGGGGCGAGCACCGCCACCTCGATCGAGACGGAACCGCGGTCCCGTGGCACCGGCCTCATCCCGTGGTCCAGCGTTCGGCGGGACCGTGCGCGGTCTGCGTGACCTCGAAGTCGACGCCCGGGACGACCGACAGGGAGCGCCCGCGCACCGTGCAGGTGACGTCGGTGGCGGTCTCCACGCAGGTCGGGCCGTTCTTGTCCCAGCCGACCAGCCAGTCGCCGGAGCGGCGCAGGAACGTGATCGCCTGCGCCCGGCCGGCGTCCGGCCCGGCGTCGTACGTGCGTTGCGCGTTCACAGCGGTCTGCGCCGCGTTGAGCGCGGTGGACCGGGCGACGAACCAGACGCCGACCTGGATCGAGCCGAAGAGCAGCACCAGGATGGCCGGCATCATCACGGCCAGCTCGACCGGGTTGGCGCCCCGCTCGCGCCCGCCCGCGTCGAGGCGGGCGCGCAGCGTGGCGGCGATCCGCCCCGGACCGCGCGGAACGGGCCGACCGGCGGGTGCCGGTCGGCGCCGAACCGTACGGGCGGGGTGGGAGATCACGGCGCGGTGTTGTTCGGGATGGCGTTCATCCAGTCGTTCGCCTTGGTCAGAGCGAGCGTGGTGACCGCCATGGCCACCGCGACCAAGCCAAAGATGATCACGGCGGTCGGGACCGGGCTGTCGCCGCGCTCGCTGTCCCCGCGTAGTTCAGCGAGGCGGGTGCTCACCGTCGCGTAGAGGTAGGCGTAGAGGTGCATGGTCTTCTCCTTCTCGGGGGTGGGGTTCACAGGCGGGCGAGGAACGGATAGACGGCGAAGCCGAGCAGGACGAAGACCAGCAGCGATCCGGGAATGTCCAACTTGCTGGTCACCCCCTCGGCGCGGGTCAGGTTGTCGGTACGGATCTGGTCGCGCAGCGAGTCGGCACGGGACCGCAACGTCTCGTGCACCTGGGCGCCCTCACTGCCGGAGGAGCGCATGATGGCGCCCACGTCACCCAGCTCCGGAATGCCGATCCGGTCCGCCAGCTCCTGCAACTCGTCCCACGGCGAGTGCATCTGGAGCTGGGCGAGCCGCAACGCCTCCCGGATCCGGTCGAACACCCAGCCGTCGCAGACCGCCGCCGCGCGTTCCAGCGACTGCACCGGGCCGTGCGCGGCGGAGAGTTGCAACGCCACCAGGTCGAGGTAGGTGCAGACCGCCTGGCGGAACTCGTCCCGGGCGGCGTCCGCCCTGGTCAGCACCGAGCGGTGCGCGACCAGGCCGGCGAGCAGCGCCATCCCGAGGCTGGCCAGCACCGGCACGGCCACCGGCAGGGACACCCCGCCCAGGAGGAGCACGGCCGAGAGGACCGCCGGCGTGACGAACCCGATCAGCGCGGAGAGCAGCACCGACAGGGCGTACTGCTCGGGGGTCTGGTCGAGCAGGGCGAGCTGCCGGGTCGGCGGGCGCAGCCAGCGGGCGAAGCCGCCGAGCCAGTCCGGCCCCGCGCCGGCTGTCGGGGCCTGACCGGGTGGCTGGTGCAGCCGGCGCAGCGCCGGGCCGAGCGCCGGGGTGGCCGGTAGCGCCTCGCGGACCACGAGGAAGAGGCCGAGGCCGACCGCCGATCCGCCCAGCACCGCCGCCGCGAGCTGCCAGTTGAGGACCACTATGCGATCGCCTCCTCCGGGTCGGGCGCCGGCAGGAAACGCGCCGGACGGGGCGGCTGGCTCATCGATCGCACCCAGACCAGCAGGCCGATGAAGGCCGCGCCGAGCACCGCCATCACGAGCTGGCCGGTGAACGTGCCGTAGGGGCGGATGTAGTCGCTGTTCAGCAGCCCGTACGCCAGCGTGGCGAGCGTCATGCCGGTGAGGAAGCGGACCGCGAACCGGGGCTGGGTCCGCTTCGCCTCGACCTCGCGCCGGGTGGCCACCTCGGCGGACGCGGCGCCGGCGATCGAGCGGAGCACGTCACCGAGGCGCTCGCCCCGGTCGGTGAGGTGCAGGATCAGCGCGGCCACCACCTGATCGGCGACCGGGTCGGCGATCTCGTCGGCGAACGCCAGCAACGCGGACTTGGCCAGCCAGCCGGCCTGGAGGCGGGCGGCCAGCGTGCGTACCTCCTCCTGGATCTCCTCCGGCGCGGTGGTGATGGTGCCGACGATGGCCTGCTGGAGTCCCTGCCCGGTGGCCGAGATGTCCTTGAGCCGCCGGGTCCACTCGCCGACCGCCTCGACCCGGGCGATGGCCCGTTGCTCGGCCCGGCCGACCGCGAACAGCCACGGCACCCCGGGCACCGCGAGCGCCACCAGCAGGCCCACCACCGGCAGCCCGCTGAGCAGGAACGCCACCGCGCCGGCGGCCACCGCGCCGCCCAGCAGGAGCTGGTGGCGTCGCTGGTCGGCGCGACCGGCCCCGGCGCCGGTCCAGAGCCGGCTCAGACCCGGGCCGGTGCTGCCCGGCGTCGACCCCGGTGGCCGGCGGGTGCCGACCAGCGCGACCACGGCCAGCACCAGCCCGGCCACGCAGGCCGCGCCGGAGACCAGCGCGATCAGCTCGATCTGCGTCACGCCGGCCCCCCGTTCGGCCGTCGCCCGAGGCGGGTGTGCCGGGGCCGCCGCCAGGCGCCGACGCCGGCCTCCACGAACCGGGTGAGCAGGCGGGAGTCGTAGCCGACGCGCATCAACTGGTCGCGGATCCGCTCCGGCAGGTGGCGGGGGACCGCCCGGCCGTCCGGCCCGGGACCGAAGACCGTGGTGGTGGTGATCCGGTTGCCCTCGCCGACGCCGATGACCTCCTCGACGTGCGAGACGAAGCGGTGCTTGCGGCCACCGATCGCGGTCTCGTCCTCGACCGTGACGTAGACGATCAGGTCGAGCGCGTTGCCGGCCATCCGCCGGGCCTGGTCGACCGTCATCTCCCGGCCGTGGGAGAGCGCCAGCTCGATGATCCGTTCGCTCACCCCGGCCGGGGTACGGGCGTGGATGGTGCACATCGACCCGCGACTGGTGGTCATCGCCTGGAGCATCGGCACGATCTCCCGGGACCGCACCTCGCCGACGATGATCCGCAGCACGCCCATCCGCAGCGACACCGGGATCAGGTCGGCGATGCTCACCTCACCGGCCGGTCGCCCGTCCGCGCCGCGTTCGCCGTGCCCCTCCCGGGACTCGAAGCTCATCACCGCCCGGTGCTTGTGCCCGCGCCGGGCCGGCAGCAGTTCCCGGCTCTCCTCCAGCAGCACGTACGGCTCGTCGGCCGGGATGTCGTCCATCAGCGCCCGGATGACCGTGGTCTTGCCGGCCCCGGCCAGCCCGGCGACCATGATGTTCAACCCGGCGCGCATGGACGCGCGGAGGAAGTCGCGCAGCAGCGGATCGATCATCTCGTCCAGGTCGGGGCGACCGCCGGCGATGTCCTCCAGGCTCACGTCCAGCGTGTTGTGCTTGCGGATCACCGCGTACGGGCGGTGGCTGACCAGGAAGACCGCGGCGAGCCGGCTGCCGTCGGGCAGTTGCAGGTCGAGCGTGGGCTTGGAGGTGGAGAGCGACCGCTCGGTGGCCCCGGCCCGGCGGGCCGCCGCCTGGAGGATCTCCACCAGTTCGTCGTCCGTCTCGGCGATCGGCTCGGCCCAGTCGACGCCGCCGCCGTGCCGGGTGATGCGCACCTGGTCGCAGCCGAGGATGTGCACCTCCTCGATGGTGTCGTCGACGAGCAGCGTCTGGAGCCGGCCCAGCCCGACCAGTTCGGCGGTCACCTGGTCGAGCAGCAACCGTTCCGCGTCGGCGGGCATCGGCGTGCCGGCCCGGCGCACCGAGTCGGCGTACGCGGAGACCACCGCGACCGCCAGTCGGGCCCGCTCGACCTCCTCGGCGTCGACGTCGAACTCCTGGCCGCGCTGCCAGTGGGTGAGTCGTTCGCTCAGTTCCCGTCGCAGCTCGCGGACGACCGCGAAGTCGACCCGGGGGCGGGGTGGCGGGGCGGGCGGTGCGGCGGGGAGCGCCGGGCCGGCCACGTGGTGCCGTCCGTTCGGCGGCGGCAGCGGCGGGACCGTGGAGACGACGCCGGGTTGCTGCCCGCGCGGGTCGTGCGAGACCGGCTCAAACCGCACCGGGCACCCCCGGCGCGGTCGGCGCGCTGACCGCTGCCGCGGCGGTCACGCCGGGCCAGGACAGCCGGGCCCGACGCCGGTCGAGCAGCGCCCGGACCGGCACCTCCAACGCGCCGGCCGCGCGCATGAGCGGCCGGTTGGCGCGTACGGTGCCGCCGCGGCCGAGCACCTCGGCGGTACGCGGGTCGTGCGGCAGGCGGGCGATCACCGGCAGCCGCAGCGCCTTGCTGATCTCGCTGGTGCCGTGCCCGTCGCCGACCACCAGCAGGCGCAGGTTGCCCGGGGGGACGCGGTGCTCGGTGAGGTCCCGTTCGATCGCCCGGACCGCGGCCCGGGTGGCGGAGAGGTCGGGCAGGTGTGCGCGGGTGACCAGCAGCACCACCGCGGCGGCCCGCAGCAGCGGCCAGGGTGGACCGGCGACCGCCAGCCGCCCGCAGTCGACAAGCACGTCGTAGGGGGGCATGCCGCGTTCGAGCCCGGTGAAGTAGTCGGCGAAGCGCTGCCAGAGCGGGACCACGCTGCCGGCCTGGGCCGGGTCGACCACGCCGGGCAGCAGCAGCCGCTCGCGGCGGGGCGCGTCCAGGTCGACGAGCTGGGACCAGAACGTGCTCTCCAGGCTGCCGTCGCGCAGTTCGCCCACGGCCAGCTCGCCGATGCCGCGCGGGCCGTCGAGCGCGCCGCCCAGGTAGCCGGCGAGGATGGAGCCACCCGACGGGTCGCACTCGGCCAGCACGAGCCGGCGGTGCCAGCTCAGCGCGGCGGCCAGCGTGGTGGTGGTGACGCCGGGCGAACCCTTCGCCGAGACCAGGGCGATGATCGCCATCAGGCCGCCTCGGTGAGCACGAGCGCGATCCGGTCGTCCGCGGCCAGCACCACCACCGCCGGCACGTCCCGGACGGCCAGCGCCAGGTAGACCACCACGTCGCCGTTCTCCGGCGTGGCGGTGTCGATCACGGTGGCCGCGAACCGGGTGCCGCCGCCCCGGGCCGCGTCGGAGCCGTTGGTGCCGGCGGTCGGCGTGCTGACCAGCAGCACCTTGTCGCCGGGGTGCAGCTTGCGGGCGGGCACCTGGTCGGCCGCCAGCCCCAGCGCGATCTGCTGCTGGCCGGGGCCGAGCAGCGGCGCGTCGGTGAGTTGGGCCGGGGTGAGCAGCGTGCCGGGCGTGAGCCGCACGGCGGCGCGCAGGCCGAGCAGTTCCTTCATCCGGTCGGCCGGTACCGGCCGCAGCTCGCGCCCGCCGGAGACGCGGACCGGCACCAGGTCGTCGGCGGTGAGCTGCTGGCCCACCTCGACGGGCCGGGCGACCGCCAGGTAGCTGCCGGTGGACCGGACCGAGGTGACCGCGAACGCCGCGCCCAGCCCGCCGAGCGCGATCAGCAGGATCGCCAGGCCGAGCAGGCCGGGCCGGATGCGCCGCTGCCGGACCACCTTGGGCGGCGCCACCGGCGCCTCCACCGGGGTCCCGTTCCGGGCCGCCACGACACTCATCGGGTCACCACCTGAAGTTCGTTGATCTGCACCGGGACGACACCGCTGACCCGGCTCTGGTCGATCACGCCGCTCTCCCCGCCGCTGGACGACCAGTCGACGGTCCAGAACGTGGTGGCGTAGACCTCGTACGTGTCGGCCTTGGAGTAGCCGTTGCGCAGGCCGCAGTCGGGCGAGGGGGCGCCGGCGAGCGGCCCGCTGGCGCTGTACGGCGTGCCCGGCCCGCGGCACTCGACGTCGAGGTCGTCGGCCATGTGCCAGACGATCCGGTCGACCTTCGCGGTGATCGTGACGGTCAGTCCTCTTTCGGAGGCCGAGGCACTGAGCGGCCCGAAGTAGGAGTTGCCGGGGCTGGCCCACATCCAGACCGGCAGCCCGACCAGCCCCGGACCCTTGCTGCGCCGGGGCGCGACCGCCGCCCGGGGCGGCAGCAGCGAGATCGAGGCCAGCGCGCGACGGGCTAGCTCCTCCGGGTCGGGCGGGGTGCCGTAGCCGCCCGGCGGCGCGTCGAGCAGCACACTTCCCTGCTGGCCGGTGGCACCGTCCTGGCAACTGGCGGTGTACCACTGCTTGCCGTCGGGCGCGGGGAGTTGGGGCTCGTTCAGCTTGTAGTAGCAGCCGTCGCTGTTGTTGAACCAGCCCATGAACTCGTCGTAGCACTTGACGACCTGGCCGTTCCACTGGCACTTCGCGGTGCCCCCGCCGCTGCCGCTGCCGCCGCCGTCGTTGCCGCCGCCGCCCGGCCCGCCGCCGCCACCCGGGACGCCCGGGTCGTCGTCCCAGACGTCACAGTTGTTCTGGTCGGGTGGGCACGAGCCGCCCGGGTCGGCGGCGCGGGCGGGAGAGCCGGCCAGCGTCAGCACCGCCACCAGGCCGGCGACGAACCACCGGCGGGGCGTCCCGACCCGGTCGGCCGGGACGCTCCCTCCTCCCCAGGTCAGCACGGCTGGTCCCGGTGCGCGGCGCCGGCGTTGACGAGCCAGCGACCGTCGGGATAGCGGGCCGCGGTCGCGGTGGCCAGGTACCGGCCGCCGTCGGTGCCGGGCACGGGCTTGCGGTTCTTGACGTAGACCAGCCGGTAGCCGGTCGCGTCCAGGCAGTCCTGGATCTCGACGGTGGGCGTTTCGGCGGCCAGGTCGACCGAGACCACCGTGGGGGTGGAAACCAGTTTTCCGGTACGCATCGCGCCGTGCTCCTTCGCGTCACGAATTGCCAACCGAACCTGGGTCAGCAGCGGGTCGGCCAGAAATCGGCCGAGGGCGGGATGGCCGGGATCGCTGCGGGCACTCGCCGCCCGGGACGCGGCGAGATAGCCGGAATAGGCGGTGAGTGCCGCTTTTTCGGCCGCTTTCTCCTCGGCGGTGGAATGCGCGGCGGGTGCCGCGGCGCGGCTGGTCAGTGGGCCGGTGGCCGCCTCGGGCCCGGTGCCGCAGCCGGCGGCGCCGACCGCCAGCACGAGGCTGAGCAGGCCGCCTTCCCATCGGCGGGATTGCCATGTGCGCAACGCCGAGCCCTCCTCGGTGCCGGCCCGGTGCGGTCGCGCTGAGCGCTCCGGGCATGCGGAAGCACGCCCGGATCTGTCGGACCGGACCTCGACCGCCACCGTGTGCATTTACCTGTGCTGATCTTCGTCAAATGTGGAAGTGATGTCTCCGGTCCGCCTCCGACGCCATTGAGCGGGGGTTGCGTCGTACCCAAGGGGCGAGCATAGGCTGACGTCCGCCGATGCAACAGAGGCAATTCACGTGAACACGTTGAGTGAAGACGGGTGGTGGCGGCCGGTGGTGTTCCGGACGGTGACGAGCGGGTCCTCCCCGGCCTCCCCGGCAGTCGGTGTGCGCTCACCCGCACCCGTCCACCCGCCCGCGCCGGCCGGCCGCCGCGCCACCGGTATGGGTGGGGTGCACCCCGCTCGTCCCATCCGTCCCGCCGGCCGGCCACGCCCGGCACCCATCGCCGGCACCGGCCGTTCCGGGGCCCCGCCGGACGCCACTTTCCGCGCCATCCGCCACACGCCGATCAACGTGCCGTCACTCTGCGTGCTCCGCAGTGGAGCCACCGGCGACCGGACGGGGGAGCCGGCATGACCACCGAACGGGTCCGCCACCCCGGCCCGCCGGCCGTCACCCGCCGCCCGCTCGTCCGGCTGTTGGCCACCCTCGCGGTCGGGCCGCCGGTCCGGCTGGCGGTGGCCCGCTACGCCGTACCGCCGGACCGCCCGGACCGGACGGCGTGCGACGCCTGCGGTACGCCGATCCGGCTGGACCGGCCGTGGCCGGCGCTCGGGCCGGCGGCCCGCTGCCCGGGCTGCCGGGCGCGGATCGGCGCGCCTCCGGCCGTGGCGGAGGTGGCGCTCGCGGTCGCCGTCGCGGTGCTGGCGCTGGCCGGCGGGCTGCCCGGCGCGCGTCTGGCGCTGGCCTGGTGGCTCGCCTGGGCGGTGCCGATGGCGCTCGTGGACGCCGCGGCGCACCGGCTGCCCGACCGGCTGACCTGGCCGGCCGCCGCCGGTACCGCGGTGCTGCTCGGGGCGACCGCGCTGCCCGGACCCGGCCCGGCGCCCTGGGTGCGGGCCGTCGCCGCCGGGCTGGCGCTCGCCGCCGGCTTCGCGGCCACCACCGTGCTGTTCGGCCGGCGCGGCTTCGGCCTCGGCGACGCCAAGCTGGCCCTCGGCGCGGGCGCGCTGCTCGGCTGGTACGGCTGGCCGGTGCTGGTGGCCGGGCTGATGCTCTCGGTCACCCTCTCCGGCGTGGGCGGGCTGGTGCTGCTCGCCGTCCGCCGGGTCCGCTGGCGCAGTCACCTGCCGTTCGGGCCGTTCCTCATCCTCGGCACCGCCGCCACGCTGCTGCTCGTCACCCGAGGCGGATGATCGACCACCATCGGTGCGGGAGGTGGATGAGGTGGGCGCGTCACGGGGCGGTGCGCGGCGGCTGGGCCGGTACGCCGGACATCCGCTCGACGATCTTCTCCAGCGCCTCGAACGCGTACGCCCAGTTGTGGCACTTGAAGCTGCGCAGCCCGGTGATCGGGGTGCGACAGTCGGCACAGTGGACACCGGGCACCGCGTCCGGCACCTCGGTGTTGACGTACTTCCGCTCACCGAGCACCACCCGCGCGATCATCGCCGTGTCGTGCACCCCGTGCAGCGCGGACGAGACGATGTCGTACCAGGTCACCCGGCGTCCGCACTTCGGGCAGTCCGGCTCGTCGCCGCTGACCCACAGCGGCGCGCCGATGCTGTGCGCCGGGATGTTCAGCAGTCGCTCCATCCGGCGTACGTCCGACTCGGGAGTGGTCCACCGGTGCCGCCCCGGTAGCGAGGCGGGCGAGTCGTAGACGGCGCGGAACAGCACCGGGTCGACCTCCACGGTCTGCCGCCGATCGGTCATCGGTACCTCCTGGGAACAACGGGTCAGCGGTTCGTCGCCCAGGGTGCTACACATCAGGGCGTGACGGCTGCTGAAACGCGACCCAACGTCGCCCGAATGTATGACTACTACCTGGGCGGATGCCACAACTTCGCGGCCGACCGGGCCGCCGCGGAGGAGATCCTGAAGATCTTTCCGGACACCGGCGTGGCGGCCCAGACCAACCGCGCCTTCCTGCGCCGGGCCGTGCGGTGGGCGGCCGAGCGGGGCGTACGCCAGTTTCTCGACGTCGGCGCCGGGCTGCCCACCCAGGGCAACGTGCACGAGGTGGTCCGCGCGGTGAACCCGAACGCCCGGGTGGTCTACGTGGACACCGACGAGGTGGCGGTCGCGTACGCCAGGCGGTTGCTGCCCACCGACGGCGGTCGCACCGTGGTGGTCCGCGGTGACCTGCGGCGGCCCGACGAGCTGCTGGCCGACCCGACGCTGCGCGCGACGCTCGACCTCCGCGAGCCGGTGGCGCTGCTGCTGGTCGCGGTGCTGCACTTCGTGCCCGACGCGGACGACCCGTGGACGGCCGTGGCCCGGCTGCGCGACGCCACCGCCCCCGGCAGCCTGCTCGCGTTGTCGCACCTGACGCTGGACGGCGCACCGCCGCTGCCCGCGCGGGCCGGCACCGAGGTCTACCGGCGCAGCAGCGCGCCGCTGGTGCCCCGCACCCACGCCGACGTGGCCCGCTTCCTGGACGGGTACGACCTGGTCGAGCCCGGTCTGGTCCGGCTGGCCGACTGGCGGCCGGACGGCGAGCCGCAGGCCGCGGTGTCGCACGGTTACGGCGGGGTGGGCGTGCGGCGCTGACCTCCCCACGACATCCAAGTTAGCAAGCATCGGGCATCTGCGGTATCGGCCGACGAACCGATCAGATCGGGCGGAAATCCTCGTTAGATTCGCCGAGCTGATCTGACGGGGAGGTCACCGGTGTCCACTGTGCCCACAATCGAGAAGCGAATTCCGCCACTGGTCCGGCGGGGAATCGTGCCGGAAACGCGACCACAGCGCATTCTCGCGCTGGCGACGTTCGTCAACATGATCGGCAGCGGCGTCTTCATGGTCACCGCCGCGCTGTTCTTCACCCGCGTGATCGGTCTGCCGCTGGCCCAGGTCGGCCTCGGCATGGGCGTCGCCGCCGCCGCCGGCCTGCTCGCGGGCGTACCGGTGGGGCATCTCGCCGACCGGCGCGGGCCCCGGGAGGTCTACCTGGGAATGCTCGCGATCCAGGGCGCGGCGATGGGCGCGCTGCTTGTCGTCCGCAGTTTCTGGCTGGTCCTGGTGGCGCTCTGCGTCGGGGAACTGGCCCGTTCCGCCGGGGGTGCGGCGCGGGGACCACTCGTTCGCGGAATCGGCGGCGACGACCTGCCGAGATATCGCGCGTACCTGCGCTCGGTCGCCAATCTGGCCGGCAGTTGCGCCGCGATCGCGACCGGGTTCGCCGTGCAGTTCGACAGCCGCCCGGCCTATCTGGCGCTGGTGCTGGCGAACGCGCTCAGCTTCGTCGCCGCCGCGACCGTGGTCGCCGCCCTGCCGGCGCTGCCGCCGGTGCCCGCGCCACCACGCGCCGGCCCCTGGGCCGCTCTGCGCGACCGAGGGTACGTGGCCGTCACCGTGCTGGACGGCGTCATGTCGATCCACCACCAGGTGCTGCTCTTCGCGCTGCCGCTGTGGATCGTCGGGCACACCGACGCGCCCCGCTGGCTGGTCGGCGCGACCGCCCTGGCCAACACCGCGCTCGTGGTGCTGCTCCAGGTCCGGGCGAGCCGGGGCGTGGACAGCAGCGACGCGGCCGGCCGGGCCGTACGCCGGGCCGGGGTCGCCTTCCTCGCCGGGATGGCGGTCGTCGCCGCGACCGCCACGCTGCCCACCTGGCTCGCCGTCGCCGGCATCGGGCTCGGTGTCTGCGTGCACACCGTCGGCGAGCTGTGGCACACCGCCGGCTCGATGGAGCTGCGTTTCAGCCTGGCCCCGGCACACGCGCAGGGGCAGTACATGGGCGTGTTCGGGTTCGGCGCCGGCCTGGCGAACGTGGTGGCGCCGACCGTGTTGGCGTTGTGCTGCATCACCTGGGGCGCGCCCGGCTGGCTGCTGCTCGGCGGCGTGTTCCTGGTGGTGGGACTGGTGACGCCGGAGGTGGTGCGCCGGGCGGAGCGGAACCGCCCGGCGTGACGCTCAGTCGAGGCCGCGGTGGGCGGACCAGAGCGTGGCCGCGCGGTCGGCCGCCGCCGCCACCAGCGCGGCCAGCTCCGGCCGGTCCGGCACCCGGAACGACACGTACGCGCCGCGCCCACCCGCCGTGGGCCGGCCGTACGCCTTCGCGGCGAGCCGGCCGTCCGGCAGCAGCCGGATGTTGAGCGTGGTCAACGTGAACTCCTCGCCGCGCCGGGTGTCGGTCCAGCGCAGCGCCTCCGGAACGGCCACGTTGATGGCGAGGGCGGTGACGTCGGGCGGGGCGTCGCTGCTCATCCGGGCTCGGGCGGAGGCGTCGCTGCTCACCCGGGCATCGTCGCACGGCGGCTCAGCGTCGTCTCCCGGCTCATCCGGGACAGCTTCTCCGGGTTGCGTACCGCGTAGAGCCCGGTGATCAGGCCGTCGTCGAGGCGTACCGCCACGACCGTGTCCAGCTCGCCGTCGAGCCGCACGAGCAACGCCGGGTAGCCGTTGACCTGCGCCGGCGCCATCGACGCCGCCTCGGCGACCCGACGCCAGCCGCCGGCCAGCAGGCGGGCCACCTTGTCGGCGCCGGCGACCGGGCGTGGGATCGCCTGCCTGATCCCGCCGCCGTCGCCGACCAGCACGACGTCCTCGGCGAGCACCGCGAGCAACGACCGGAGGTCGCCGGTCTCGACCGCCCGCCGGAACGCGTCGAGCGCGTCGCGGGTCTCGGCCGCGGAGACGGTACGGCGGGGCCGGCGGGCCGCCACGTGGGCGCGCGCCCGGTGCGCGATCTGCCGCACCGTGGCCGGCGTCCGGTCGACCGTCTCGGCGATCTCGTAGTACCCGACGTCGAACACGTCACGCAGCACGAACACCGCCCGCTCGGTCGGCGCGAGCGTCTCCAGCACCAGCAGCATCGCCATCGAGACGCTGTCGGCCAGCGCCACGTCGTCGGCCACGTCGGGGGTGGTCAGCAGCGGCTCGGGCAGCCACGACCCGACGTACGACTCCTTGCGCCGGCCGAGCGCGCGCAGCCGGGACAGCGCCTGGCGGGTGGTGATCCGGACCAGGTAGGCGCGTCGGTCCCGGATCTCGTCGAGGTCGACACCGGCCCACCGCAGCCAGGTCTCCTGGACCACGTCCTCGGCGTCGGCGGCCGAGCCGAGCATCTCGTACGCGACCGTGAAGAGCAGGTTCCGGTGGGCGAGGAACTCCTCGGTGGCCGGGTCCGCCATGGCTGGCTCCTCCGCTGCTCGACTGCGTTCCCCACCAGACGCCGGCCGCCGGCCCGCTGTGACGCCGCACCGCTGTGGCGGTCGTCACCCGGCCACGGTGTCACGCCGGCCCCGCCGCCGGCATCTCGTGTCCGACCGAACGCCACACCACCGGAGAGGCAGAACCATGGAGACCCGATTCAACCTGTTCGAGAACACGATCTCCGCGAACTTCTTCAAGCGTTTCGCCAACGCGGGCCTGGTGATCCAGCAGTCGTCGCTGCCGCACTCCACCCAGGAGCTGGTGTCGCTGCGGGCCAGCCAGATCAACGGCTGCGGCTGGTGCATCGACATGCACACCAAGGAGGCAGTCGCCGCGGGGGAGAGCGCGGTCCGGCTGCACCTGGTCGCCGCCTGGCGCGAGTCGACGGTCTTCACCGAGGCGGAACGCGCCGCGCTGGCGTTCGCCGAGGAGGGCACCCGGCTCGCCGACGCCCACCAGGGGGTGTCCGACGAGACCTGGGCGCGGGTGCGTGAACACTACGACGACGATCAGGTCGCGGCGCTGGTCTGCCTGGTCGGGTTGATCAACGCGGCGAACCGGGTCGCGGTGATCGTGCACCAGCGGGGCGGCTCGTACGAGGCCGGCATGTTCGCCGCCGCGCTGCGCTGACCGACCGGGGATCGGCCGGTCCGGGGCACTGTCGGTTTGCGGTCAGTGCGACAGCCTG
The DNA here is from genome assembly GCF_055586805.1 of Micromonospora sp. NPDC049201. Classification (NCBI taxonomy): domain Bacteria; kingdom Bacillati; phylum Actinomycetota; class Actinomycetes; order Micromonosporales; family Micromonosporaceae; genus Micromonospora; species Micromonospora sp. NPDC049201. The sequence goes on from NZ_JBVJHM010000008.1 coordinate 237,646, forward strand.
GTGTGGTCCGAATCGGATTCGTACCCTGATCCGGGACGTCTCGGTCGACGGTGGGGAGGGGCTGGCGCTGCTGTCGAACCGGAGCCTCGCCGACGTCCCCACCGATCGCGTCGTCGCCCTGCCCGACGCGGAGACCGACGCGCTGGCCATGCTGATCGCCCGCGACCATTCGGACCTGGCCGCCGTGGTGCACCGCCCGGCCGCTCGGCCCGTCATGCCGGCGGACGTCGTGCACGCCGCGCTGGACCGGCTCGAACAGGTCGCCGTCGAGCTGCTGCCGGCCTGGCTGCCCGAGATCGCCGACGGGGTCCGCCCGGACACGGCCGGGCTGGCGGCGGTCCGGCTCGCGGCCACCGCGCGGGCCCGTCGCGAGCGGTATCCCGGCACGTTCCTGCCCGACCTGGCCCGCTACGCGGTGACCGGCGGACGGGCCACCACGGCCACGCCGCTTCCGGTGCGTACCCGGGCGGCGGCGCTGGCCCGCCTCGTCGCCGGCGCGTTCGGGCGGCGGCGGGTGGTGCTGCTCGTCGAACCGGCGGCCGGCGACGGCGCGGTGGTCGCGGCCGGGGCCACCTGGCTCGGGCAGCACGGCGGTCCGGCCGTCTGGCTGGTGGGGGCCGGCGCGGCCGGGCCGGAGGGGCTGCCGGCGTTCCGGCTCGCGCCGCCGCGCGCCCCGCTGCCCGGCGGTGTGGCGGTGGGGAAGCCACATCCGGGCAGCGAGGTCGAGAAACGGTTGGAGGCGGCACTCGCGGCCGAGAGCTGGGCGGCCGGACGACTGTGGAACCAGAGCTTTCAGTCGCACGGCTTGGCCACGCCGGTGCGACTCGATCTACTGTGGCCGGACGAACGGTGCGTGGTGGAGATCGACGGGCCGGAGCACTGCCGTCCGGTCCACTACGAGGCCGACCGGCAGCGCGACGTCCAGCTCCAACTGGACGGCTACACGGTCCTGCGCTTCACGAACGCCCGGGTGATCCACGACGTCGGCGCCGTGGTCCAGCAGATCGGCACGTATCTGCGGGCCCGTCGCCGGGACATGGCGGAAGGACGGCAGCATGGCCGGCGATGAGCTGACCGCATCCGAGAGCGCGATCCTCGTCGTGCTCATGGCCGAGGCGCGGGAGGTGTTGAACACCGAACTCCGGGACCGTTACCAGCTCGACGTACGCAAGCCGCAGCGGGACAAGCTCACCCGTCTGCAGTACGTCGCCAGCCGCCGGAGCGGGTCGACGTACGCCCTCCAGCTCGACGACAAGGGCTGGGTACGCATGCAGACCGACCTCGACTTCACGCTGCGCGGCGCGTCCGCGCTCGGTGCCGCGTTGGCCGCCCTCCAGACCAACCTGCGTGAACGCGTCCTGGCGCGCAGCGGCTGCGCCACGCTGGCCGAGCTGTTCGCCCTGACCGACGTGCGCGCTCCGGCGGCCGGGCCGACCGGGTCGATGGAGGCGCGCGTGGTCAGCGCCTACCGGGCGCTCGCCGACGAGCCGGGGGCCTGGGTGAGCCTGCGCCGGCTGCGCCCGTTCTTCGCCGACGTGTCCCGGGAGCATCTGGACGAGGCGCTGCGCGGGCTCAGCCGGAGCGACGGCGTGAGCATCGCACCGGAGTCGAACCAGAAGACGCTCACCGAGGCGGACCACGCGGCGGCGCTGCGACTCGGCGGGCAGGAGAACCACCTGCTGGCGATCGGCGTGTGATGGACGAGGCGGAACGGGCCGCGCTGGCAGCGCTGCGGTTCGACTGGGCGCCGGTGCCCGACGACGTGTGGCGACCGCTGCCCTTCCACGTCGACGGCCTGCACCTCCCGGTCGTCCGGGACGTCCTCGCCGGCGTGGACGAGGCCGCGTCGAACCCGCACGGCAGCCCGCTCGGCCTGGTCGTCCAGGGTCAGCGGGGGTCCGGCAAGACCCACCTGCTGGGCGTGATCCGCGAGCGGGTGCAGGAGCGGGGTGGTTACTTCTTCCTGGTCGGCCTGCTCGACGCCGAAAGCTTCTGGGACGGGGTGCTCGCCGCGATGCTGGACGGCCTGGCCCGGCCGGTGCCCGGTAGCCCGGAGACGCAGCTCAAGCTGCTGCTGCGGCGGCTGTCGGCGCTGGTGGGCGCGCCCCGGACGGCCCGCCGGGCGGTGATGGGCGACACCGGACTCACCCGCGCCGCACTCGACGCGTTCCTGGAAGGGCTCGGCGACTTCGACAGGCACGCGGCCCGTACCTGCCAGGAGACGGCGCGGGCGCTCGCGCTGAGCGCCTCCGAGAACATCTCCCAGCGGGACGTCGCGGAGAACTACTTCCTCTCCGGCGAGGAGATGACGCCCGGCGAGCGTGCGGCCTGGGGGATGCGTCGGGTGCCGCGCCCGGCCCAGCAGATCGTGCAGGACCTGTCCTGGCTGTTGGCGCTCACCGGCCCGTCCGTGGTGGCGATCGACCAGATCGACACGCTGATCGCCCAGTTGGCGATCCAGAGCGACCCCGCGGTGGTGGGCGCCGCGATGAGCCCGGAGCAGGCGCTGACGCTGGCCCGGATGGCGGACGGCCTGATGTCGCTGCGCCAGACGACGCGGCGCACGCTGACCGTGCTCGCCTGCATCCCGAACTCATGGACCATCATCCGGTCCACCGCCGCCGACACGGTGGCCGACCGGTTCCGGGAGACGCCGATGCTGCGCCGCATCGACGACGCCGACCTGGGCCGGGCGATCGTCGAGAAGCGGTTCGCGCTGCGCTACCGGGGGGTCGGGTTCTCCCCGCCGTACCCCTCGTGGCCGGTGTCCCCGCGTGCCTTCGCCGGGGCCGGGTCGTTCACCCCGCGCCAGTTGCTGATCGAGATCGACGGGCACATCCGGGCCTGCCTCGCCGACGACGAGGTCCGGGAGATGACCGGCCTGGGCGAGCCGTCCGCCGCGCCGTCCCGGGTGCCCCGGCCCACTCCGGCGACGGCCACCGCCGAGGAGACGGACCGCTACGACGCCCGCTTCGCGGAGCTGCGAGCAGCCGCGGATCTCGTCGCGCCGCGCGATCGGGCGTCGGAGGACGGGACGATGCCGGCGCTGCTGACCGCCGGGCTCACCGCCTGGATCCTGGAACGCGGTGACGCCGGGGCGGCGTTCAGTGTCGATCCGCCGCCCAGCACGGACCCGCCGCTGCACGCCCGGCTGCGCCTGACGCTGAACGAGCACACCGAGGACCAGGTGCACTGGTGTTTCCGGGCGGTCAGCGACAACCACCACGGCAACGCGGCGCTGGCCCGGCTCCGCAAGGCGAGCGTGGCGTCGGCCCTGGACACCGGGCTGACGAAACGCAAACTGTTCCTGCTGCGCAACCGCGACTGGTCGACCAGCGCGGCCACCCGGAGGACGCTTGACGCGTTCCACGCGGCGGGCGGCCGGACGATCGGCCTGGACGACGAGGACCTGCGGACCCTCTCGGCGCTTCGGGTGATGCTCGCCGAGACCACCATGGACCTGCGAGGCTGGCTGGCCGACCGGCGTCCGGCCCGGAGCCTGACGTTCCTGCGGCACGCGCTGGCGGACGTCGACGGGTGGACGGCGGCCGACGGACCGCCACCGGCGCCCGCGTCGACCCGGCCCGCGACCCGGCCCACGCCGCCCTCGGCCGCGAGCGGGCCGGCGTTTGTCGTGGGCCACGGGTACGACGACGACGCCCCGGTGCCGCTGGCTTTCGAGGCGCTCCGGAAACACGCCACGATCTTCGCCGGCTCCGGGTCGGGCAAGACCGTGCTCATCCGCCGCATCGTCGAGGAGTGTGCCCTCGCGGGTGTCTCCGCCATCGTGCTCGACCCCAACAACGACCTCGCCCGGCTCGGGGAGGCGTGGCCCGACCCGCCGCCGCAGTGGCGGCCGGGTGACGCGGCCCGGGCGGCGGACTACCTGGCCCACACCGACGTGGTGGTCTGGACGCCGCGCCGCAGCTCGGGCCGTCCGCTGAGCTTCCAGCCGCTGCCCGACTTCACCAGCGTGCGCGACGACCCGGACGAGTTCGGCGAAGCCGTCGAGGCGGCCGTCGCGGCGCTCGCGCCCCGGGCCATGGTCACCGGACGGGCCACCCGGGCGCACCTGGGGCTGGCGGTGCTGCGCAAGGCCGTCGAGCACTACGGCCGGCGCGGCGGTTCCCGGTTGAAGGGCCTCGTCGACACGCTCGCCGACCTGCCGGACGGGATCATCGACCTGGAGGACGCCGACAAGATCGGTCTCGGTCTCGCCCAGACGCTCACCGCCGCCATGGTGAACGACCCGCTCTTCGGCGGCGAGGGCACGCCGATGGACCCGGGTGTGTTGCTCACCCCCGCCGCCGGCAGGCGGGCCCGGGTCTCGGTCGTCAGCCTGGTGGGGCTGCCGTCCGACGACGTCCGCCAGAGTTTCGTCAACCAGCTCCAGATGGCGTTGTTCGCCTGGATCAAGAAGCACCCGGCCGGTGACCGGCCGCTGCTGGGGCTGCTCGTGATGGACGAGGCGCAGACGTTCGCCCCGTCCGGGGCGATGACCGCGTGCACCCAGAGCACGTTGGCGCTGGCCGCCCAGGCCCGCAAGTACGGGCTCGGATTGATCTTCGCCACGCAGGCGCCGAAGGGGCTGCACAACCGCATCCCCGGCAACGCGGCGACCCAGGTGTACGGCCTGATGAACAGCCCCATCCAGATCGAGGCGGCTCGCGAGATGGCCCGGGCCAAGGGCGGGGACGTGCCGGACATCTCCCGGCTGACGGTGGGCGAGTTCTATCTCGCCGCCGAGGGCACCGCGCCGCGGAAGATCCGGACGCCGCTGTCGTTGAGCCACCACCCGCGCAGCCCGCTCACGGTCGAAGAGGTGCTGGACCGGGCGCGCGGGACCGGCCGTGGTGGTTGACCGATAGCCGAGAGTGACGGAGAGCTACGCGCAAATTGCCCCCATGGGATTGTCATGACCACTTCGCGCAGCGTTCCGATGAGATGACTTTGTGCTGTATGCGCTGCCAGGAACCTTGATCATCGATCTTCGAGAACATTGTGGACGCGGAGGCGTCTACATCCGCTGCCCGCCACGGATAGTAATTGGCGACCGAAGGGGGCAGGAGAACGATGAACGAAGCGCTGGCGGAACCGCTCACCGGCTATCAGGTGATGGCCGTGGCTGTGGCCGTCGCGGGGGCAGCGGCCGGACTGGTGCGCGCGTGGGTCGCGTACCGGGCACGCATGCAGGAGGAACGCGAGGCGACGACACGTACCACAGCCCGGGTCACCTGGTTGATCAGGCTCGCGGAGACCGACCACGACATGGTGCGGATCGTGGAACGCGACCGCGACGGGCACCGCGAGGTGGAGCTGGGTGGCCGCGGCGTGCCGAAGGCCGAGGCCGTCGAGGAGGCGGCGTGATGGAGTTCGAGGGCACCGCCGCCCTGACGACGGACCAGGCCGACCGCGAGACGGTGCGGAAGGCTGAGGCCGCTCGCGTGAAGGCCGCGCACGACCAGGAGTTCGCCGTGTTCGCCGAGGCCTCCTACCACCAGGTGGAGCGGATCCTCAGGTCGGCGTGCCGGGACCGCGAGGTGGTCGAGGACGCGCTCAACGAGGCGTACCTGCACGGGCGGGTCAAGTGGTCCGAGCTGCGGGCCCACGACCGGCCGATCGGCTGGATCGTGGTCACCGCCCGGTTCAAGATCATGAAGGACCGTCAGCGGTGTCAGCGGGAGGCCGCGATGGCCCCGGAGGACCTGCCGCCGGGACCGCGCTCGAACATCGCCGACGTGTGGGAGGCGCAGGAGACGCTGCGGGGCTGGTTGCACCAGCTCCCGACGCGGTACGCCGAGGTGTTCCAGATGGCGCAGGAGGGATTCTCCAACCAGGAGATCGCCCGCATCCTCGGGCTGACCGAGAACAGCGTCCGCTCCTACAAGGTGGCTGCCCGGCGAGGGCTGCGCGAGTTGGCCGAGGAGGCCGGCTACACCGGCCCGGACGGTCACCGGCGGCAGGGGGAGAGCCGTGGATCTCGATGACATCCTGGCGCTGGCCGAGACCACGCCCAGTCCGCTGGAACTCGCCCGGGCGCGGCGGGTCGCACGCGCCGCGCAGAGCCAGTACGACGTCTCACTCGCCGAGGGCTACAAGATCCTGGTCGACGCCGACCTCGTCGACCCGTTGACCTGCGACGCAGACGAGGCGGCCCGGGTCGCGCGCGCCGCCCAACTGTCGAAGTTGGGCACCGTCACCTGGACGGCCGGTGGAACCGAGGGCGTCGGGCGGATCTTCTGGTCGGACGAGATGGCGCGGATCTTCGGGCACGCGCCAGGAACGTTCCGGCTCACCCCCGACACGCTTCTCGGCCTCGTGCATCCCGGGGACGCGGGGCGGGTCCGTGCGGCGGTCCGGGCCGTATGGGAGCGGAAGCGTCCCGGCGAGGTCGGCTTCCGGGTGATCCGCCCTGGCGGCAGCATCCGCCACGTGCACTGCCACCTGGAGATCACGACCGACCAGGGCGAGCCCTCCGGAATCATCGCCACCGGTGAGGACGTCACCACGCTCGAACTCGCCCGGCGGGAACGTCGCCGGCTCGCCGTCCGCAGCCGCATGCTCTGCGCCGACCCGGCCGCGCGGGACGCCCTTACCGGGCTGGCGACCCGCGGCTACGTCATCGACAAGGTCGATCGGGCCCGCCGCACCACCGGTGGCGCCGTCGTCGTCGTGGCGACCGAACCCGCCACCCGGCTGCCGGAGGCGCTCACCGACGAGGACCGCGACCAGTTGACCGCGGCGGTCGCCCGTCTCCTGCGTACGGTCGTCGGGAGCGAGCTGACGGGGGGCCTGGTCGGCTCCGGCCTGTGGGGGGTGCTCCTCACGCCGGGCGGGGACGACGCGGAGCGCCTGGCGGCCCGGATCGTCGAGCGGTTCCGGAACCATCTGTTCAGCGTCCGGCAGAAGGCGGTGCGACTCAACACCTCGGCGGGCGTGGTGCACTTCGGCGGTGGGATCAGTGCGAGCGGATTCGACCTGCTCGTCGACGGCGAGCACGCGGCCCGCGACGCCCGCCGCAACGCGGCCTCCATCACCGTGCTCGACCAGCCGGTCGCCGACGGCGAGCGGGCGGACCGGTGCCGTTCCCGGGTGCGGCACGCGGTCTCGGCGAACAGATTCGCCCTCTACGCGCAGCCCATCGTCGATCTCCAGCTCAACCAGGTCACCCGCCACGAGATCCTGCTGCGGGTGCGGAGTGACACCGGTGAGCCGGTCGCACCCTGGGCCTTCCTCGACATGGCCGAGCGGGTCGGGGAGATCCTCACGGTGGACAAGTGGGTCGTCGACCACGCCCTGGAGTTGATCGGCCGGGGTGCCCAGACCTCCCACTACCAGGTCAACCTCTCCGGCAGGTCGCTCGCCGACCCGGGACTGCTCGCCTTCGTGACCGAGGCGATCGACAGGCACGGCGTCAGGCCGGAGTGTCTGACGTTCGAGATCACCGAGACCGCCCTCATCGAGAACCGGAACGAGGCGCTGGCCTTCGCGACGGGGATCAGAGAGGTCGGCTGCCACCTGGCACTTGACGACTTCGGCACCGGCTACAGCACGCTCACCCATCTGAAACAACTCCCGGTGGACCTCGTCAAGATCGACGGGACGTTCATCGTCGACCTCTGCCGGTCGCCGGCAAGTCAGGCCCTGGTGTCCATGCTGGTCAGGCTCTGCGAGGCGCTCGGCATCCGGGTCGCCGCCGAGTACGTCCAGGACGAGCAGACCATCGAACTGCTGCGGAACCTCGGGGTCGACTTCGCCCAGGGTTACCGGACCGGACGACCCGAGCCGATAACCGTCAGCCGGGCGGAGGCGCAGACGGTCGAGCTGGAACTGCGGTTCCCGCCGCAGTACACCGCGCTCGGCTGATCGTCGTCGGGCGCGGTGCGAGCCGTGGTCCGGACGAGTTGACCGATCTCGGTCGGTCCCGCATCGCCTGATGCACGGTGCCCGGGGACTGGAAGTTTCGGCGACTGTGCCGAGCCGGTTTCTGCGCTCATTGACGTTGACCGATCAACTTCTCGCGAGTATGTTGCGGTGAAGTTACCGGTAGCTTTCCGGAAGTTTCGGGGCCGGTGACCCGGACCGCGCACCACCGTCCCGGTGGTGTCCCCGCCAGGTGCGCGGTCCGTGCACACAGCCTTGCGCATCCTCATCCGTTATGCAGAGGAGTGTCATGAAACGTCTACTAAGGCGTGGCCCCTACCGCCTGCTGCTGGCCGCCACCGCCGGCTCGCTGGCCCTGGCCGGGGCCGCGCTTGTGGTGCCCGGCCCGGCCCAGGCCGCCAGCACGCTGGGCGCCGCCGCCGCGCAGTCGGGCCGCTACTTCGGCACCGCCATCGCGGCGAGCCGGTTGAACGACTCGACGTACAGCACGATCGCGGCGCGTGAGTTCAACATGATCACGGCCGAGAACGAGATGAAGCCGGACGCGACGGAGCCGAACCAGAACCAGTTCAACTTCAACTCCGGTGACCAGATCTACAACTGGGCCACCCAGCGTGGCCTGAAGGTGCGCGGTCACACGTTGGCCTGGCACGCCCAGCAGCCCGGCTGGATGCAGAACATGCAGGGCAGCACGCTGCGCAACGCGATGATCAACCACATCAACGGTGTGATGGCCCACTACAAGGGCAAGCTCGCCGCGTGGGACGTGGTGAACGAGGCGTTCAACGAGGACGGCAGCCGCCGTAACTCGAACCTCCAGGGCACCGGCAATGACTGGATCGAGGTGGCGTTCCGCACCGCGCGGGCGGCCGACCCGTCGGTGAAGCTCTGCTACAACGACTACAACATCGAGAACTGGTCGTACGGCAAGACGCAGGGTGTCTACCGGATGATCCAGGACTTCAAGTCCCGGGGCGTGCCGATCGACTGCGTCGGTCTCCAGACCCACTTCACCGGCGGCAGCTCGCTGCCGAGCAACTTCCAGACCACGCTGTCCAGCTTCGCCGCGCTCGGCGTGGACGTGGCGCTCACCGAGGTCGACGTCACCAACTCGTCGACCTCGCAGTACCAAGGTCTGACCCAGGCGTGCCTGAACGTGCCGCGCTGCATCGGCATCACCGTGTGGGGCGTGCGCGACAGCGACTCGTGGCGCTCCAACGAGAACCCGCTGCTGTTCGACGGCGGCGGCAACAAGAAGGCCGCGTACACCTCGGTCCTGAACGCGCTCAACGCGGCCGGCCCCGGGCCGACCACCTCGCCGACCGCGACGCCGACCTCCGGGCCGACCACGCCGCCGCCGTCCGGCGGCGCCAGCCGGATCGTCGGCAGCCAGTCCGGCCGGTGCGTCGACGTGCCCAGCTCGTCGCAGACCAACGGCACCCGGGTGCAGCTCTACGACTGCCACGGCCAGACCAACCAGCAGTGGACGTACACCGGCAGCAAGCAGCTGACCATCTACGGCGGCAGCCGCTGCCTGGACGCGGCCGGCTCCGGCAACGGCGCGGCGGTCCAGATCTACGCCTGCAACGGGCAGGCCAACCAGCAGTGGAACGTCAACTCCAACGGCACCATCAGCGGCGTGCAGTCCGGCCGCTGCCTCGACGTCTGGGGCACCGCCAACGGCCAGCAGGTCCAGCTCTACGACTGCAACGGCCAGGCCAACCAGCAGTTCCGGCTCGTCGCCAACTGACCGACAGGCGGTGGCTCACCGTGGTGACGGTGGGCCACCGCAGTCGTCGGGCAGGTCGTCGTCCTCGCAGGTGCGGCCGTGCGCCATCAGGTCGCGGAAATCCGCCATCTTGTGCCGCATCACCCGCAGGTCCTCGTCCAGTTCGGCGCGGCGGCGGTGCAGCCGTTCCTCCTGCTCCTGGAGGATCCGCAGCCGCTGCGCGGAGTGCTCCGGGGTGCCGGGGCCGAGCGCCACGAAATGGCGGATCTCCGCGATCGGCATGCCGGTGCGGCGCAGCGCCTGCACCAGGCGCACGAAGCGGACGGCCGCCGGCCCGTACCGGCGGCGGCCGTCCGAGGTGCGCTTCACCAGCGGGATCAGGCCCTCACGCTCGTACCAGCGCAGGGTGTCGAGACTCATGCCGGTCAGCTCCGACACCTCACGGATGCCCAGAGCGGTCGCGGTAGCGTTCACCTGCCAACCGTACGTCGGTCACCCGAGGTCGGAGAGGTCCAGCACGAACCGCCAGCGCACGTCGTTGCGGGCCAGCCGGTCGAGCGCGCGACCCACCTCCCGCGCCGGGACCTTCTCGACGTCCGCGACGATGCCGTGGCGGGCCGCGAACTCCAGCATCTCCCGGGTACGCGGGCGGCCCGCGCTGCCGGACGCGGCCAGCCGCTTGTAGCCGAGCAGCAGCGCCAGCGCCTCCGGCTCGTACCGGTCCGGGATGCCCAGCATGCAGAGCGTGCCGTCCATCCGCAGCGCCCGCAGGTACGGCGACGGGTCGTGCTTGGCCGACGCGGTGTCGAGGATGAAGTCGAACCGGCCCGCCTGCGCCGCCATCGCCGCCGCGTCACCGGAGACGATCACCTCGTCGGCGCCCAGCTCACGTGCCCCGGCCTCCTTGCCCGGCGAGGTGGTGAACACCGACACCCGCGCGCCAAGCGCCCTGGCGAACTTGACCGCCAGGTGCCCGAGGCCACCCATCCCCACCACGCCGACCCGGTCCCCGGCGCCCACCTCCCAGCGGCGCAGCGGCTCGAACACGGTCGCCCCGGCGCACATCAGCGGCGCCGCGCCGGCCGGGTCCAGCCCCGCCGGCAGCGGGTACGCGAACGACTCCCGCACCACGTAGTCCCGCGCCCAGCCGCCGCGCGTCACGCTGCCGTCCAAGCGGTCCCGACCGCCGTAGGTCAGGGTGGGGAAGTCCACGCAGAACTGCTGCTCGCCGGCCCGGCACGCGCCGCACGTGCCGCACGAGTCGACGATGTTGCCGACCGCGACCGGATCGCCCACCCGGAAGCCGGTCACCTCGCTGCCCAGCGCCGTGACCTCGCCGACGAACTCGTGCCCCGGCACCAGCGGCGGGGCGTCCGCGGTCAGCGCCTCGGCCGCGTGCAGGTCGGTGTGGCAGACCCCGCACCAGGTGACGCGTACCGCGATGTCGTCCGGGCGCAGAGCCCGGCGTTCGAACGGGTACGGCGTCCAGCTTCCGCCGGGAGCCGTCAGTGCCATGCCTGTCGTCTGTGCCATGGCGGCGACGCTAGGCGCTGGAGTTCGCTCCAGCGCAAGCCTCCGCTCAGCCGGCGGTCTCCAGCGTCGACCCGATCGTGGTGAAGCCGCCGCCGGCGCGGGCGGCGTCGGCGATGGCGGTGAGCACCTCCAGCACGTGCAACCCCCGGTTGCCCGTCGCCTTCGCCGGACGCCCGGCCAGGATGGCCTCGGCCATGTCCACCAGCCCCATCCCCATGAACCCGTCGGACTCGCGCGGTCCGGGGAGCACCTCGACGAAGTCGGTGCCCGGCCCCTTGAGCAGCACCGGGCCACCCCACGAGTTGGCCTGCGCGGCGACGATCGTGCCCTCGGTCCCGTGGATCTCCAGGTGCGGCGTACGCGTCGCCGCGACGTCGAAGCTGGTCACCAGCGTGCCCAGCGCCCCGCCGGCGAACTCCAGCACGGTGTTGACGTGGGTGAGCGTCCCCACCCGGAAGGTCGACCCGGCGCGCGGCCCGGTCAGCACCTCCCGCTGCGCCCGCGCCGTGCCGCCCAGCGCCCCCACCCGGACGACGGGACCCATCAGCGCGGTCAGCACCGTGAGGTAGTACGGGCCGATATCGAACAGCGGGCCGGCGCCCTCCTGGTAGAGGAACTCGGGCTCCGGGTGGAACCGCTCCGGCCCGGGATTCATCATCGCGGCGGCCACCGAGGTCGGCGTGCCGATCGCGCCCCGGGCGACGAGCGCCGCACAGGTCCGCGCCCCGACGCCCAGGAACGTGTCCGGCGCGGTGCCGACCCGCAACGACCGGGCCCGCGCGGCGTCGAGGACGCGGCGACCGTCGGTCATGGTGGTGGCCAGCGGCTTCTCCGTGTAGACGTGCTTGCCGTGCGCCAGCGCGCGCAGGCTCACCTCGGCGTGCGCCCGGGGCGGGGTGAGGTTGAGCACCAGGTCGAGACCCGGATCGGCCAGCAGGTCGTCGACCGGGAGCACCGCCGGCACCCGGTGGGCGGCCGCAAGCGCCCGGGCCCGCGCCGGGTCGGCGTCGGCGCAGGCGGCCACCGTGACGGCCGGCTGGCCGGCCAGGTTGGCGAGGTACCGGGAACTGACGTTGCCGCACCCCACCACGCCGACCCGGACCGGTCCCCGTGCGTCGGCCATGTCAGGAGAGCCTGATCTCTTGACCGGTCCGCGCCGACTCGTAGACCCCGTCGAGCATGCGCATCACCTCCGCGCCGTGCGAGACGGGCGCGACCTCCTCGGCCTCGCCGAGGCAGAGCGCGACGAAGTGCGCGATCTCGTTGGCGAACCCCTCGGCGAAGTCGAACGACAGGTTGTCGATCTGGGGTGCCACGTTCAGCACCGTGTCCTGCATCTCGGTGGCGATGCGCAGCGCCGGTTCGAGTTCCGCGCCGCCGCGCTCGCCGAAGACCGCCACTTCGAGGCGGTCCTCCAGCGCGTGCAGGGAATAGCTGGTCTCCAGCACCAACGACGCGCCGTTGTCGAACCGGATCAGCGCGGCGGCGAAGTCCTCCACGTCGCTGCGCGTCGGGTCGTAGTCGGCGACCTTGTAGCGCGACAGCGAGGTGACGTTCGCCCGGTTGCCGAGCGGCGAGTGGGTGACCGCGCTGACGGTGACCGCCCGCGGTGTGCCCATGAAGTACCAGCAGAGGTCTAGGACGTGCACGCCGATGTCGATGAGCGGCCCGCCGCCGGACCGCGCCCGGTCGGCGAACCAGCCACCCGGGTTGCCGAGCCGTCGGATGTTCGTCGCCCGCGCGTGGTAGACGTCGCCCAGCATCCCGGCGTCGACGAACGACCTGAGCACCAGCGCGTTCGCGCCGAACCGTCTGACGAAACCGACCTGGAGACGGCGGTCGTTGCGCGCGACCGCGTCGACGAGCGCCTGCGCCTCCCCGGCGGTACGGCTCAACGGCTTTTCCACCAGGACGTGCTTGCCGGCGTCCAGCGCCGCGGTGGCGATCTCCGCGTGGGTGTCGTTCCAGGTGCAGATGCTCACCGCGTCGATCTCCGGATCGGCGAGCAGGGCGTCGAGCGTGGGATGGACGCGGGTCACGCCGAACGTCTCCGCCTTCTGCGCGCTCCGCTCCTGGTTGACGTCGAACACGCCGGCGAGGTGGACGTCCGGGTTGGCGGCGTACGCGCCCAGGTGCATGTCCGCGATGCTCCCGACGCCGATCACGCCCACCCCGAGCCGGCTCACGAGGCCGTGCCGACCGGGCATGCCCTCACGGCCCTCGCTTCGCTCGGTGCGTTCGTTCATGCCGCCCCCACCTCGGCGAAGAGCCGCTTCGCGTTGGCCAGGCCGATCGGGTTCGCCATCAGGCACTCCTCGATGCCCTCGAACTCGATGGAGACGAAGCCGTCGTAGCCGGCGTCGAGGATCCCGCGCACGATCCGGCGCATGTCCAGGTCGCCGTAGCCGACGATGGAGCCGAGCAGGTAGGTGCCGCCGGGGGTGTGGTGCCAGCCGTCGCCGGGGAACTGCGAGCGGACGTAGAAGTCCTTCAGGTGCACGATGCTGGCGTACGGCGCGTTGTCGGCGACCGCGACCACCGGGTTGTCGTCCACCGACATGAAGTTGCCGACGTCGAGCGTGGTCTTGAAGTTCGGCTCGTCGACCAGGTGGATGAGCCGACGGACCCGCTCGCCGCCGTTCATCAGCAGCCCGTGGTTCTCCACGCTGGTGGTGATGCCGTACTGCGCGGCGTACCGGGCGATCTCCTGGCACGCCTCGACCATGCGGGGCAGCAGCGCCTCGAACTCGGCGACGTCCCTGGCCCGGTGCGCCCACTTGGCGACGTCGTGGCGGAAGAGCGTGATGCCCAGCGCGGCGGCCACGTCGAGGTGCCGCTTGACCCGCTGCATGTGCCGGTCGGCGTCGGCCCCGAGCAGGTCGGCCGGGACGACCAGGTTGGACAGCGTGACGCCCTGGTCGGCGGCACGCGTCTTGATCTCGCGTACGAGATCGGGGTCCTGGTCGAGCGTGGAGGTGTCGTTGGAGATCTCCGGGGAGAGCGACACGGTCGCGATCTCCATGTGGGTGGCGTCACTGGCCGCGATCCAGTCGATGACCTCGAAGAGGCTCATCCGGCCGGTACGCAGGTGCTGGTAGAAGGAGTAGGAGCTGAAGCCGAATTGCACGATGTTTCCTTTTCCTAGAGAGCGGCGTACCGGCGGCGTCGTTCGGCCTGGCGGACCGGGTCGGGAATGGGGGACGCCATGAGGAGCCGGTTGGTGTAGGGATGCTCCGGCCGGGACGTGACCACGTCGCCGTCGCCGGTCTCGACGATCCGGCCCTTGAGCATCACCGCGACCCGGTGGCAGACGTAGCGGACCACCGACAGGTCGTGGGAGATGAAGAGGTACGCGACGCCGGTCTTCTCCTGCACGTCGATGAGCAGGTCGAGGATGCGGGCCTGAGTGGACAGGTCGAGCGCGCTCACCGGCTCGTCGCAGACGATGAGCCGGGGCTTCAGCGCCAGAGCGCGCGCGATGGCGATGCGTTGCCGCTGCCCGCCGGAGAACTCGCGCGGATACCGGCGGCCGGCGTCCGCCTCCAGACCGATCTGGCGCAGCAGCTCACCGATCCGCGCGGTGGCCTCGGCCCGGGCCACGCCCTGGGCCCGCAACGGCTCGGCGAGGATGGTCTCCACGGTCATGGCCGGGTTGAGCGACGAGTACGGATCCTGGAAGACGACCTGGATGTCGCGGCTCAACGCGCGGCGGGCGCGCCGGTTCGCGTGGGTGATGTCGACGCCGTCGAACGTGACCGTGCCGCCGGTGATCGGGGCGAGGCCCAGCACGGCACGGCCCAGCGTGGTCTTCCCGGAGCCGGACTCGCCGACCAGACCGACCGTCTCGCCCGCGCCGACCCGCATCGAGACGGCGTGCAGCGCGTGGAACGACGGGCGGCGCCAGCCGGCCCCGCGGTAGACGACGTCGACGTCGCGGATGTCGAGCAGGGGCGTGCCGGTGTCGTCGGGGGCGCTCACGACCCCACCTCCTGGAGGTCGCCGCGCTCCCGCCGGGGCGGCGCGTCTTCGAGGGTCGCGTTCAGGAGCATGCGGGTGTACTCGTGTCGCGGGTTCGCGAAGAGGCCGGCGACCGGCTGCTGCTCGACGATGAGGCCGTCGCGCATGACCGCCACCCGGTCGCAGATGTCGGCGACCACACCCAGGTTGTGGGTGACCAGGACGAGCCCCATGTCGCGCTCGCGTTGCAGGCCACGGAGGAGTTCGAGGACCTCGGCCTGGACCGTGACGTCGAGCGCGGTGGTCGGTTCGTCGGCGATGAGCAGCTCCGGGTCGCAGGAGACGGCGCCCGCGATGAGCACACGCTGGGCCATGCCACCGCTGAGCTGGTGGGGATGGGCGGCGAGGGTACGCGGGGGGTCGGGGATGCCGACGCGGTCCAGCAGGTCGAGCGCCCGCGCGGTGGCGGCCTTCCGGGACAGGCCGAGCCGGTGCCGCATCGGTTTCGTGAGCTGGGCGCCGATCGTGAAGGACGGGTCGAGGTTCGACATCGGCTCCTGCGGGACGTACGCCATCCGGGTGCCGCGCAGCTTGCGCAGCTCGCCCTCGCGCAACCCGACGAGCGACTGCCCGTCCAGCGCGATCTGCCGGGCGGAGACGGTGGCGTCGGGGGGCAGGAGCCCGAGGATCGCGAACGACGTCTGGGACTTCCCGGAGCCGGACTCCCCGACCAGGCCGAGAACCTCGCCGCGCGCGACGTGCAGCGACACGCCGCGTACCACCTCCTTGGTGGTGCCGTCCTCCGCCACGTACCGGACCGCCAGGTCCTCGACGCGCAGGAGGGCGTCGGCGGGCGGCGCGGCGGGCACCGGCGCGTCGCCGACCGCGGCCCGGTCGGCCGGCGTCTCGCCGGTCCCGATCCGGTCGACCGGGGTGTCGTCGGTGCGGGCGGGGCGCGCCGCGCGCTTGGTCTTGCGCCGCAGGCTGATGCCGAGCGAGTCGGCGAGCGCCGTGCCGAAGAGCACCAGCGCCATGACCGTGACGCCGATCGCCACGCCGGGCGCGATGACCAGCTCGGGGGCGCGGTGGAAGTTCTGGAACGCGTTGCTCAGCTCGCCGCCCCAGCTCGGGCGCTGCGGGTCGCCGAAGCCGAGGAACTCCAGCCCGGACTGCACGATGATCGCCATCCCGAAGATGAACGAGGACCGCACGAGCACCGGACCCAGCACGACGGAGAGCACGTGCCGGAAGATGATCCGGACGTCGGACAGTCCGGCGACGCGGGCGGCGTCGAAGTACAGCTCCTCGCGTACGCCGATCACGGCGCTCCGGGTCAGCCGGAAGATGTCCGGTGAGGCGAGCACCCCGAGCGTGATCATCGTGGGGGCGAGGCCGCTGCCGAGTGAGGCGATCACCACGATGATGATCAGGATCTCGGGCAGGGACATGAGCATGTTGAAGATCCAGCTCGACACCCCGTCGAACCACTTCGCGCGGTAGCCGGCGAGCAGGCCGGCGGGAATTCCGCACAGCAGCGCGACGGTCACCATGATCGCGCCGGCCTGGAGGCTCACCCGGCCGCCCCACAGCAGCCGGCTGAGGATGTCCCGGCCGTTCCCGTCGGTGCCCAGCGGGTGGTCGCCGCTCGGCGGCCGGAGCGCCTCGGAGAGCACCACCAGGTTGGGATCCTGCGGGGCGAGGAGCGGGGCGAGGACGCTCGCGGCCACGATGGCGAGCAGCACGACGCCGGCCACCACCCCCATCGGGTTGCCGAGGAAGGCGCGGAGTCTTCTGGAGGTGCGGCCCGCACGGACCGTCGTGTCGGCGCTCATGCGTTCCGTACCTTCGGATTCAAAGCGGCGTAGAGGATGTCGACCGTCAGGTTGACGAGCACGACGACGAGCACGGTGAAGAGCAGGACGCCCATGATGACGGGGATGTCGCTGTTGCCCGAGGCATTGATGGCGACCGCGCCGATGCCCTGGAGGCCGAACACCCGCTCGATGATGGCGGCGCCGCTCATCGCGGCGATGAACTGCAACGAGAGCATGGTCAACGCCGGCGGCGACGCGTTGCGCAGCACGTGCACCAGCAGGATGTGGCGTTGCGACAGGCCGCGGCTGCGGAGCGTCCGGACGTACGCCTGGCCGCTGACGGTGATCACGGAGTTGCGCAGTTGCTGGGCGATGGCGGCGATCGACCCGATCGACAGCGCGATGATCGGCAGGGTGATGGACCAGAGCCAGCCGCTGGGGGAGTCGCCCAGGTGGACGTAGCCGGTGGCCGGGAACCAGCCCAGCCGCACGGCGAAGATCAGCGCCAGGATGATCGCCACCCAGAAGTTCGGCAGGCTGAAGCCGAGCACCATGACCACCTGGAGCGCGCGGTCGAACGTCCCGGGCCGGGTCGCCGCGAGCAGCCCGAGGACGACGCCCAGGACGGCGGCCACCAGGACGGCGCCGAGCGCGAGGGACACGGTGACCGGAAGGCGCGAGACGATGAGGTCCATGACGTCGGCGTTCTGCGCGGACGAGACACCCAGGTCGCCCCGCGCGACGTGGCCCAGCCAGTCCAGGTACTGCTGGACGACCGGCCGGTCGAGGCCGAGCTGCGCGCGCTTGACCGCGACCTGTTCCTCCGTGGCGTAGAGGCCGAGCGCGCCCCGGGCGGGGTCGGAGCCGGTGAGCATGAGGAAGAAGAACATCCCCGTCACCACCGTGAACGCCAACAGCAGGCCCGTGACCAGTCGCCGGCCGATGAAGCCCAACATGCCTGCTACCTCCTAGCTGACCGGGGTGGTCCCCCGGGTGGGCCGGTGGTGACCGGCCCACCCGGGGATCGACGGGCGGGTTACTTGGCCGGGGCGAAGAAGCGCAGGCTCGGCATGAGCTGTGCCTGCTGCATGGTCACGTCGATGTCCGGCTTGAACAGGTAGACGTTCTCCTGCGTGACGATCGGGGCGAACCAGGCCTGCTCCACCAGGTGGGTGTTCAGCTCCTTGTAGAGCGCCGCCTGCTTGTCGCCCTGCGCCGCGGGAATCTCCTTGAGCAGCCGGGTGACGGTGTCGTCGGTGTACTTGAAGTTGTTCCACAGCGACGTCGGGGTGAGCTTGTTCAGCACGTCCGTCCACGCCGGGATGTTGGTGGAGAAGGAGAGCATGAACGCCGGCTGGCCCTTGAGGGTCTCCAGGCCGCCGTTGGCGAAGCCGTTGACCGGCACCTGCTCGACAGTGATGCCCACGTCGGAGAGGTACTGCGCGACGATCGGCACCAGCGGGGACATGAAGCCCTCGCTGAACGAAATCTTGATCTTGAAGCCGTTGCCGTAGCCCGCCGCCGCCAGCAGTTCCTTCGCCTTCGCCGGGTCGTACGGGTAGCGCTCGTTCAGCTCCGGCACCCACGCCTCGCTGGCCGGGTTGAACGTCTGCGTGGAGACCTGGCCGAACCCGCCGTAGTGGGTCTCCAGGATGGCCTTGCGGTCGAGCGCGTGGTTGATCGCCTGCCGCACCCGCACGTCGCCGAGCGCCGCCGACGCCTTGCCGGCCCGGTCCTGGAGGATGATGCCCTGCCACTCGCCGGGCACCGTCTTGACGGTGAGCCCGTCGGTCTTCGCCTTCGGCACCATGTCGGAGGTCCCGTACATGAACTGGATCTGCCCGGTCGCGAGCGCGTTGTAGCGGGCGGTGAACTCCTCGTACGGACGGATCACCACGGTCTCGAACGGGAACGCCTCGCGGTTCCAGTAGCCCTCACGCGCGGTGAACTTGTAGCTGACGCCCTTCTCGGACGCGCCGGCGTCGAGCAGGTAGGGCCCGGAGCCGACCGGGGTGGTGGCGATGCCGCCCGCGGCGAGCGCCTTGGGGCTCACCATGTAGCCCAGGTACGTCGCCAGGCCGGCGAGCAGGCCGGGGCTGGGCTCGCTGAGGTGCAGACGGACCGTCTTCGGGTCCACGACCTCGACGCGTTCGATCGCCCGGGCCGCCTCGGATGCGCTGCCGGCACCCTTCTTCCGCGCCTCGATGTTGACCTTCACCGCCTCGCCGTCGAGCGCGGTGTCGTCGCTGAACGTGACGCCGTCGCGCAGCTTCAGCGTGAGTTCGGTGAGGTCGTCGTTGTACGCGTACTCGGAGGCGAGGTTGCCTTCGATCTTCGAGTCGGCGGTCTTGCGGAGCAGCGGGTCGTAGACGGCCTCCGCGTAGTGGATGACCGCGCCCTCCTTCATCTCTGCCGGGTCCCAGGTCAGGACGTCGCCGTTGTTGCCGAGGACGAGTTGGGCGGAGCCTGCCTCATTGGCCTGGCCGCCACCGCTACAACCGGCGAGGGCGAGAGCGACTGCGGCAAGCGCTGCCGTCAGCGTGCGGGGTAGTTGCACTATGTTCCCTTCTTGTGCTGCAAAGCCAGCGCCGGTCGGCGTCGGGTCAAGCGATTCCGAGCTGTTGGCTCATGACCATGGCGGTCGCGCCGCGCAGGACTATGTCGTCGCCCAGCTCGGAGAGCCGGAGGACGATGTCGCCGTGGACCTCGGTCAGGGCGCGCCGGCGGATGGTCTCCATCGCGGCCGTGGCCAGCGGCCCCTCCAACACCCGGTGCGGTCCGCTGAGGACGATCTCGGAGATGTTGAGCGCGGCCACGATCGGCGCCAGCACGGAGCCGAGCGCCTCGCCCGCGACGGTCAGCACCCGGGCGCGCTCCGCGTCGGTGTGGGCCCCGGACAGGTCCTCCTGGATGCGCCGGGTCGACAGCCAGGTCTCCAGGCAGCCGGTCTTGCCGCACACGCAGGGCCGCTCGCTGCCGGCGTCCACGACCACGTGGCCGATCTCGCCGGCCGCGAACCGGCTGCCCAGGATCGGGGTGCCACCGAGCAGTAGTCCCGCCCCCACGCCGACGCCGACCCGGACGAGGAGCGTGTCCGCGGCGCTCTCGCCGTAGCTGCGTTCGGCGAGCGCGGTGGCGTTGGCGTCGTTGGACACGACCACCGGGCAGGCGAAACGCTCACTGAGCAGAGCCTGGAGGTGGATGTCCTGCCAGCCCAGGTTGGGTGCGCTGAGGACGACGCCGCCGAGGTCCACGATGCCCGGCGTGCCGATGCCGATGCCGAGGAGCGGCGCGGTCACCTGCCGGCGAAGCGCCTCGACGAGACCGGTCACCTTCGCCAGGGCGTCGGCGCCGGTGCTGCCCTCGATCTCGACCTGCTGGCGGGCCACGACGGTGCCGCCGAGGTCGAGCACGGCCCCCCGGTAGAGCGTCGAGTGGCTCAGGTCCAGGGCGACGGTCTGGTAGGCGCGCTCGTTGAATTCGAGCATCATGGCCGGCTTGCCCGGCCGGGTCCCGGCCCGCGTACCGACCTCGACCACGAGGTCGTCGGTGAGGAGATCGCTCACCACGTCCGAGACGGAGACCCGCGTCAACCCGGTGCGGCGCGCCAGATCCGCCCGGCTGTGCGGTCCTTCCCGGTACAGCATCCGCAGCAGCAGTTCCCGGTTGTGCACGCGTGCCTGCTCCGGGCGCACCTTTTCGCCGGTGCGGACCCGGGCCGGAACCTGGTCTCGCCGAAGGGTGCCCACCGCCTGTCCCGGCTGCTCGGGCGGCGTTGCTCCGGAGGTATCAATGCACGTCACCCGGTTAGTACAGGGGGCTAACAAACCCCGGGACAAGAACGCGGCTCGCCTTGATGCCAAGTCGTTACATTCGACTCTCGTCGCCGTCAAGATCGAATAAGGTGGGCAAATGCCCTGGTAGCGACGCTGTCGCTCGCGCGCGCGGGGGAGGGGTGGTCAAGTCGGCGGCGAACGGGGGTCACCGTCGCTGGTGGACCTCCGGTACGGTCCGTGGGGGACTATCCACGCTCGGTCAGGCAAGCGTCGCCTTCGGCCTGTCGACCGCGCCAGCCGTCGCCAGCGTCCCCGTCCCCGTCCCCGTCCACGGCCCACCGATGCCAGGCCGCCGCCGCGCCCGCGTCGCTCTCGCCGCCGCCACAGCGTGCGCGCCGTCATCACGTCCGCGGGCCGCCGCCGTCCGATATTGATCAGGTGCCGTCGCCCCGCTCGGCCGCCCCGCCGATCCACCGCGCCCACCGCCAGCCGCGCCCACCGCCAACGCGTCCCGCCCGAGCAGCCGCTCGTGATCGTGGAGGCACGTTCGCCCGTGCCGTCGCCAAAGACGTGCCCCGGTGCGCCTGGCCCGCCCTACGAAGCGTCGATCTTGCACTTTGGGTCCACAAAGCGCGGCTTATGCGCCTTTCGTCGGGGCGGCAAGTGCAAGATCGACGCGCCGGGGTGGGGTGGGGTGGGGTAGGGGTGGGGTGGGGTGGGGTGGGTTGAGGGCTATGCGAGGCGGTGGTTGAGGGCGGTGTGGCGTCGTCCGGCGCCGACGGTGCGGACGGCGGCGGCGAGCGCGCGGCGGGAACCGACCAGGACGACCAGTTGCTTGGCACGGGTGACGGCGGTGTAGAGCAGATTGCGTTGCAGCATCATCCAGGCGCTGGTGGTCAGCGGGATCACCACGGCCGGATACTCCGAGCCCTGGGACCGGTGGATGGTCATGGCGTACGCGTGGCTGAGTTCGTCCAGCTCGTCGTAGTCGTACGCGATGTCCTCGTCCTCGTCGGTGCGGACGGTGAGCGTCTGGTCCTCCGGGGAGAGGGCGGTGACGATGCCGAGCGTGCCGTTGAAGACGCCCGCCTGACCCTTGTCGTAGTTGTTGCGGATCTGGGTGACCTTGTCGCCGATGCGGAACACCCGCCCGCCCATCCGCCGTTCCGGCTGTCCCTCGCGGGGCGGGGTGAGTTTCTGCTGCAACAGCGTGTTCAGCGCGCCGGCGCCGGCCGGGCCGCGGTGCATGGGGGCGAGCACCTGGATGTCGCGTCGGGCGTCCAGGCCGAACCTGGCCGGGATGCGGGTGCAGGCGACGTCGACGGTCAGGGCGGCGGCGGCCTCGGTGTCTTCGCAGGCGAAGAGGAAGAAGTCCGGCAGCCCCTGGAGGAGGGGCGGACGGCCGGCGTTGATGCGGTGCGCGTTGGTGACGACGCCGGACTCGGCGGCCTGGCGGAAGACCTGCGTCAGCCGCACCCGGGGAATCGACGGGGCGGCGAGCAGGTCGCGGAGCACCTCACCGGCGCCGACCGACGGAAGCTGGTCGACGTCACCGACCAGCAGCAGGTGCGCGCCGGGCGGGACGGCCTTGACGAGCTTGTTGGCGAGAATGAGGTCGAGCATGCTCGCCTCGTCGACCACCAGCAGGTCGACGTCGATCGGGTTGTCGCGGTCGTAGGAGGCGTCGCCGCCGGGGCGTAGCTGCAACAGCCGGTGCACGGTGGCGGCCGGATGGCCGGTCAACTCGGCGAGACGCTTCGCGGCCCGGCCGGTCGGCGCGACGAGCGTGACCTTCGCCTTCTTCGCGACGGCCAGCTCGACGATCGAGCGTACGGTGAAGCTCTTGCCGCAGCCCGGCCCGCCGGTGAGCACCGCGACCTTCGAGGTCAGCGCGAGCCGGACGGCCTGTTCCTGCTCCTCGGCGAGGTCGTTGCCGGTGCGGGCGCGCAACCACCGCTGCGCCTTGTCCCAGTCGACGTCGTGGAAGTGGGGCAGCCGGTCGACCCGGTCGTGCAGCAGCCGGGTCAGCGAGTTGGCGAGCGACTGCTCGGCGCGGTGGAACGGCACCAGGTAGACCGCCGGCACCGGTTCCCCGTCCCCGCCGGGCAGCGCCTCGCGGACGACCCCCTCGTCGGCCGCCAGGTCGTCGAGGCAGCGGGCCACCAGGTCGGCGGGCACGTCGAGGATCTTCGTCGCGTCCGCGACCAGCTCCGGCTCGGGCAGGTAGCAGTGCCCGTCGTCGGTGGCCTCGGAGAGCGTGTACTGGAGGCCGGCCATCACGCGTTGCGGGCTGTCGTGCGGGATGCCCACGGACTGGGCGATCGTGTCGGCGGTCTTGAAGCCGATGCCCCACACGTCGGCGGCCAGCCGGTACGGCTCCTTGGTGACCACGTCGACGGAGGCGTCGCCGTACTGCTTGTAGATCCGCACCGCCAGCGAGGTCGACACGCCGACACCCTGGAGGAAGACCATCACCTCCTTGATGGCCTTCTGTTCCTCCCACGCGGCGGTGATCTTCGCCGTACGCTTCGGACCCAGCCCCGGCACCTCGACCAGTCGGGCCGGCTCCTCCTCGATGACCCGCAACGTGTCCAGGCCGAAGTGCGCGACGATCCGTTCGGCGAACACCGGCCCGATCCCCTTCACCAGACCCGAACCGAGGTAGCGCTGGATGCCCTGGATCGTGGCGGGCAGCACGGTGGTGTACGAGTCGACCTCGAACTGCCGGCCGTAGCGCGGATGCGACGACCAGCGTCCGTGCAGGCGCAGGCTCTCGCCGGGCTGCGCGCCGAGCAGCGCGCCGACCACGGTCAGCAGGTCACTGCCCCGCTCGGTGGCCACCCGGGCCACCGTGTAGCCGGTCTCCTCGTTGACGTACGTCAGGCGCTCCAGGACCGCTTCCAGCGTGGCCAGCGGAGGACGGGGTGCGGCGGTCACGGCCACCATCCTGCCTCCAACCGGCGCGGCTCTCCCAGACCGGCTGCCGTGGTTCGTCGTTGTGCACGACGATGTCCGCGTGCTCGGTCGGACGGGCCGTGGCGAAGTAGAGCTGCTGGGCGGGGAGGTACCGCTCACGCCAGCGGCGTTCGACCGCCGCCCGGGACGACACCTGGCGCTCCCGGATCACGGCCCGCTCCACGGTCCGGTCGAGTGCGATCGACACGAAGACCCGCAGGTCCCACCGTTCGAGCAGTTCCGGGCGCAGCAGGAAGACGCCGTCGAAGACCAGCACGGCGTCGGCGGGGGCGGTCGTGACCGGCGGGGACAGCACCGTGTCCGCGGCGTGGTCGTAGACGGCGGGGCGGAAACGCCGGTCCCCGCCCGGGCCGAGCGGGTCCAGCAGCACCCGGGTCAGTGATTCCCGGTCGTGGGCGTCGAAGTAGCAGCCCTCGGCCGAGAACTCACCGCGCGGATAGCGCTGGGCCCGGGGGAACAGGAAGTCGTCGACGGTCGCCCGGATGACGTCGCGGCCCCGCTCGCGCAGGACGGCGGCCAACTCGTCGGCGAGGGTGGTCTTGCCGGCGGCCGGCGGCCCGTCGACGGCGACGCGCGTCGGGTGGGTGCCGGTGACGGACCCGACGGCCTCGGCCAGGTGGTCGAGCAACTCGTCGCGGGTGCCGTGCGCCATGTGCTGACGCTAGCGGTCGACGTAGTGGTATCGGCAGGCGATGACCTCGACGTCGTCCTTGGTGATTCGATACACCAGCCGATGTTCCCGATCGATCCGGCGGGACCAGAAGCCGGACAGCTCACCCCGAAGGGGCTCGGGCTTTCCGATGCCCTCGTATCCGTTGCGCATCACGCCTGCGATCAGCTCGTTGATGCGCGTGACCAGCTTTCGATCGGTGTGGCTGAGGTACTGGCTCCACGCGGTCGCGGTGAAGACCAACCTCACGCGACGTCCCGTACGGTGGTCGGGTCGATCGGATCCCGGTCGGTCGCGTCGCCGCTCTCAAGCTCCGCCATCGACCGGCGCAACGCGGCGGCGTTGCTCGGGTTGCGTAGGAGGTACTCGGTCTCCTTCATCGACTCGTACTCCGCAAGCGGCACGATCACGACGGGCTCATGGCCGGATCGGGTAACCACCACTTCCTCCGCGTCGTTGATGACGCTGTCGAGCTCGGCCGCCAGGTTCTGCCGCAGTTGGGTGAAGTTCACGGTCCGCATGACCACCTCCATGGCAAGTACAGAAAAATGTACCTCAAGTGGGTCGGTGATGGGCCAATGCCTGCACGTTGCAGGTGTCCGGTTCTGACCGGCCAACTCGCGGTGACCGCGGCGGTTCCGTCGAGGGGCGCCGAGCTGTGAAGAGAGTGGGCCGCCTGGGACTCGAACCCAGAACCTAAGGATTAAAAGTCCTCAGCTCTGCCAATTGAGCTAACGGCCCGTCGGGCCACAGGCTACCCGATCAAGGCATACGCTTCAGCGTCGAGTTGCCGCTGCTCGCCGTGGCGGAGAGCCCCGCGTCGGCCCCCGGAACCTGCTCCGTCCGCGAGTGCCACCCGCCTCTCCCGCCGTCGCTTCGGCGCTCTGGCAGAGGATCCGCCCGTAGGACGCTCGCCGGAGTTGTGGTCGGGCGGCGTGGGGCGTTCGATCGGCAAACCGACAGATGTGAGGTGATCTCGACCTTCTTGCGTAGGTTGGTCAGCACCGCTGATGCAGGAGGTCGGATGTCGCACGTCCGCGTTCGGGTCGACTTCACACCGCTCGTCGACGACGACGAGTTCGTACTCGGTGAACTGACCGACGATCTGACGGACGAACTCCGTGAGATCGGCGACGTGGAGCGCGTCGAACGCCCGGATGTCACCCCGGACAGCAAAGGCGTCGCCGAACTGGCGGTCGGCGTGGTGACCGTGCTGGTGGGCACGGACCCGGGCTACGTTCAGGCGTTCGTCGACGTGGTTCTGGCCTTCTTCCGACGCCACGACGGGCGCCGGGTGCACCTGCGGGTCGGTGACATCGAGCTGACCATCGACCGGCCGACCCACGGCCAGACCGATGAACTGATCAGGACGGTGCGGGCCGCGATCGAGCGGGCCCGTCCCTGATGGGACGGCACGCGCTGCTGCTCGGCACGTCCACGTGCCACGTCGACCTGGAACTCGCGCCCCTTCCGTCGGTGCGTCACGACGTGACGCAGCTCAAGACGCTGCTCGACGGTGCCGGCGAGTTCGACACCGTACGCGCGGAACTGGACCTGCCCGCGGAACACCTACGCCAGATCATCGAGGAGTTCTACGGCGCGCGCCGAAGGGACGACCTGGCCCTGCTCTACTACTCCGGCCACGGAGTGCTTCACGGTGACGGACAGTCACTGTTCCTGGCCGCCACGGACACGGTCAGTGGAAGTCTGCACGCGTCCGCGTTGGACACCGACGGCACTCTGCGGCATCTGCTCAACGACACCAAGGCCAGCCAGAAGGTGGTCCTCCTCGACTGCTGCTTCTCCGGCGCGTTCACCGCACGGAACCGGTTCCGAGGTGGGGTGCGGGAGGAGCCGCGCCGCCTGAAGCGTCAACGCGGCACCTTCATCCTGACGTCCAGCTCGCACATGAAGGCATCGAAGGCACAGGGACCGGATCGCCCGTCGGTCTTCACCGAAGTGCTTCTCGAGGGTCTGCGCGGCGCGGCCGAAGGGCCGGCCGACGACGGTTGGATCACCAGCAACGACCTCTCCCGGTACGCCCTTACTGAAATGGCGCGGCGCCGCCAGCACACCCCGGTCGAGTCGAGTGAGGGCGTCACCGAGCCGATCAGGCTGGCGACGGCACCGGGATCCGCCGCCGCGACGAGACAGGTCACCGCCGTCACGCCGAGCCCGGCCGACGAGGCGCCGTTCGACGCGGACCAGTGGCGCCGCCTCGTGACCTACTACATCAACTGCATGCAGCGGTCGACAGTGCTGCAGTCGCTCATCGATCCGCACGAGACCCGGTCGTACGTCGCCGCGCCACCGGGGTCCGAGGCGGTCTTCACCTCGGAGACACCCGTCAGGCTGAGCGGTTCGGCGGCCGCGCTCGCCGTGAGAGCCCGCGACGGTGGCAGGGAACTGCAGTACGGCTATCCGGTCGTCGCCGTCCGTCCGGCCCGGCAGAAGCCGGTCCGGCTCGCTCCGCTGCTGGTCTGTGACGTCACCGTCGGCGCGGACGACGTCCTGCACGCCTCCTTCCCACCCCGCCCCAGCGCCGCGCTGGTCGACCTGTTCCAGCTCTCCGAGGTGGAGAGCGACGAACTGCTGCAACGGGTCGAGCAGGCATTCGTGCCGGGAGATCCCGGCTCGCTCGCCGCCACCGTCGAAATGCTCGCGAAGACGTTCGGGCTGAACCCGGTGACCGAGCTTGACCCGAAGATGCTGGTGGGCACCATCCGGCCGGGACCGGTTAACGGGGTGCAGAACGCCGCGATCATGTATGCGGTGGACGCCGCCGAGGCCCCGCAGCGGCAGCTCGTCGACGACCTGCGCGGCATGATCAAGAATCCCCGGCTCATCGACCGGACGGCGCTGGGCGCGCTGGCGCGCCGACCGGACGAGGTGTCCTCGACGCCGGCCGTGACGGTGGCGATGAGCGCGACGAACGAGGCGCAGGAAGAGATCATCCAGGCGGCGATGTCCCAACCGTTGACGGTGGCCCAGGGGCCGCCGGGCACCGGCAAGAGTCAACTCGTCACCGCCCTGCTCGCCACCGCGACCGCCGCCGGCCAGAGCGTGCTGATCGGCTCCACCAGCAACCAGGCCGTCGACTCGGTGCTCGGCCGGGTGACCGACCTGCTCGGCCCGGGCCTGCTGCTGCGTACCGGCAACAAGGAACACCGCACCCAGGAACCCACCCACATCGCCGACGTCCTGGCCGCGTATCCGCCGACGGACCGGCTCGCCACGCCGGACGACCGGACCCCACTGCACGAGTTGCGCCTGCTTGCTGAGGAGGTCGCCGGCCTCCGTGCGGTGCTGGACGAGCGGCGGCTGCTCGAACGCGACCTCACGGACCTGGCCGTCGAGCGTGCCGCTGCCCCCGACGCCGGTGCGGTCACGCTGCCGACCGACGACGGGGCGCTGGCGCAGCTCGTCGAGCTGACCGATCGGGCGCTTTCCAGCCGCTGGTTCGGTTGGTGGTACCGGTGGCGACTGCGGTCGTATCAGCTCGTCGATCGCGACGCCGTCGAGGTGCTCGCCGAGCGGGCGGTGATCGAGCTGCGTTGGCGGGAGCGCCGACGGCTCCTCGCCGAGGCGCCGGATGCCGACGTCTCCTGGCGGCGACTGGTCGAGCTGATCACCACCGGACGGCCCACCCTCAGCATCGGCCTGTTACGGGCCCAGATCGCCCGGCGGGTGGCTGCGGGGACGCGTCTGCTCCAGGACCGGGCCGACGAGATGGCCAGACCGCAGTCGGACAGTTGGTCCTACTTCCCAGAGCTGCTGCGGGTGCTGCCGGGCTGGGCGGTGACCGCCCTCTCCGCCCGCCGCCTGAAGCGGAGCCCGGCCCTGTACGACCTGGTGGTGATCGACGAGGCGGCGCAGTGCACGATTCCCGCGATCCTGCCCATGCTGTTCCGCGCGAAGCGTGCCCTGCTGATCGGGGACCCGCGTCAGCTCGCGCCCGTCGTGGACCTGCCCGAGCCCGACGACGTCACCGAACGGGCCCGCGTCGGTCTGAGCGCCGGCTGGCTCACCAGCCGCCGACTGACGTACACCGCCCATTCCGCGTACGACGCGTTCGCCGCCGCCGCGGGCACGGCATTTCTCCTCGACGAGCACTACCGGTGCCATCCGGACATCGTCGATGTGCCCAACCGGGAGGTCTACCAGGGCCGGCTTACCGTGTTGACCGATCCGGCCCGGCTGGCCGCCGTGGCCGATCCGGCCGTACGCTGGCGCGACGTGCCCGGAGCGTTCAGCCCTGGGGTGACCGGGTCCGGGCTCAACCAGATTGAGATCGACGCGGTCGTCGCCGAGGTGACGGAGTTGCGTGACGCATACCCCGAGGCCTCGATCGGGGTGGTCACGCCGCTGGCCGCGCATCAACGTCGGCTGGCGGCGGCCCTGCGCGGTGCCAGCCTCACCGACAACCTGCTCTGCGCGACGATCCACAAGTTCCAGGGCAGCGAACGGGACATCATGGTCGTCTCACCGGTGGGCGCACACGGCGTTCCGGACCGAACCCGTGGCTGGCTGGTGCACCAGACAAACTTGTGGAACGTCGCCGTCACCCGAGCCCGGTCCCAGCTCGTGGTGGTCGGTGACCGGTCGTGGTGGTCGGGTCAACGCGGACTGCTGACCGCCCTGGCGTCGCGGCCCGAGGCCGCCAGTGTCCCGCTGGACTCCGCGACCGGGGCGGCGGACCGGTTGCACCTCGCCCTTCGGGGTGCCGGTCTCACCGTGCGGCGCGACGTCGGCGTGGCCGGGCACCTTGTCGATCTGGTGATGCGGCATGGGGACGCCGAGTTGGCGGTCGTCGTCGACGATCCAGCGGGGAATCCCGACGGCCGGGAGTTGCGGAAGGTGCTCGCCCGGCTGGACATCATCGGCGGTTCCACGCCGGTCCGTCGAGTGCCGGCCTGGCGTTGCCTGGCCGAACCGGAGCAGGTGGCGGCGGAGTTGCTGGGCGAGCTGGGCACGTCCCGGCCGGCACAGAGCGGCGGGCAGACCAACGCCGGTGCCGCAGCGCGCGATGACGGGTAGTGCGGGAGCCCGGTTCACCTGGATTGACGCACTGCGAGTCTACGAGTTCGCCGACGCTCCATCGTCGCCTATCGCTGTCGAAGTTCCGACAGGCATCCGACAGCGGAGTATCCTCTACGCTTTTTCGGTAATGAAGAAAGTTCTGGCGATCTTCGCCAACCCCAGGGGAAGTGCCCGGCTCCGCCTCGACGCGGAGGAGCGGGCGATCCGCGAGTGCATCAGGCGCAGCCGCTTCCGAGAGGACATCAGCCTGTACTCGTGCCTGGCCGCAACGGTTGACGATGTTCGCCGCGCACTACTCGAGGACGACTACGCAATCGTGCACTTCTCCGGTCACGGAACCAAGGCCGGCCTCGTCTTCGAGGACGCGAGCCAGGCGTGGTCGGTGCCACCGATGGAGGCGCTCGCCGATTTGCTGGCGGACTACGCGCCACCGCTGGAGTGCGTGCTGCTGAACGCCTGCTATTCGGTGAGTCAGGGCCGGTTCATGTCGATGGGCGTCCCTTTCACCATTGGGATGGAGCAGCCGATCTCGGACCACGCGGCAATCGGCTTCTCAGCTGCCTTCTACGACTCGATCGGCGCCGGCAAGGACGTCGAGTTCTCGTTCCGCCAGGGCGTCCACCAGTTGCGGCTGGCGTCAAGCCCGGATCGTGACGTCCCGGTGCTTCTCCGACGGAACGAGACGCATGAGCCTGCTGCGGCGAAGCCGGCAAGACAAGCCCAGCGCACGATCGGCACCTCGCCGGGGCGGCTGCTGGTGGGGCTGGCTCTGGATGTCTCAGGGTCTATGGAGGAAAGCTTCGACAACCGTGACGGAGACGGCCGTACCCGACTGGAGTCCGTTCGGCGTTCGTTGAGTCGTTTCGCGGATGCCGACCTGCGCGCGAACGTTTCGTCCGAGTCGGATGCCTTGATCTTCGGGTACGCGTTCGGACTGCGCAGCGGCGAGGTCTGCGACCTTTTCTCACTGCTCGAAGCAGCGAAGGAGGTGATGACACCGGAGGAGGCGCGGGAACTCGGTGAACGGTACGCCGCAGAGCTGAAGGCTCAGTATTCCGGCGGCGGCGGCTGGGGCGATCTCGGCGGGCTCGCTCGGGATTTCGGCCTGGGTGCGCTTGTCAACCAGGCCGAGGACCTCGCCCGCCATGAGATCAAACAACGAATCGCGCAGGAGGTCCAGCGAAGGCTGAACCAGCGCCTCGCCGCACTTGGTGACAGCACGCTGGACATCCGGGACTTCGCACGTCTCTGGCGGAGCAGTTCGCAGCGGCTGGCCGATGCCCAGCCCCTGATCTTCGGACATACACCGATGCGCGCCGCCCTCACCGCGGTCCGTGACCGGTTCGCGCGCGAGTTCGAGCAGGTCCCGGACCTGAACGCCCTGCTGTTGATCGTCTCCGACGGAGAGTCGACCGACGGCGACCCGGAACCGGTGGCTACGGAAATTCGAGACATGGGTGTCACCATCGTCTCTTGCTATCTCACGAACTTCGACCTTGCCTCACCCAGGCGTATGCCCGCACGAGCGTCGGCCGACTGGCCGGTCGGCGCCGCCCGGTTGTTCCGGATGGCCTCTCGACTCGATGTCGACTCGCCGCTGGGCCGCCGGCTGCTACGAGAGGGATGGGCCGTCGAACGTGATGCGGCCTGCTTCGTCCAGGTGAATCACTCTGATGCCCTCGACGGTTTCGTCAAGGCGCTTCCCGCACCCGCTCCCGGCAGGGCCGAGGTGCTGCCGAAGGGCCGCTGACGCCTTGCCGAGCCTGGTCGGGCTGCTGGTCGACGTATCCGCGTCGATGCAGGCGAGCCTACGCAACGATACGAACGAGACGCTCAGCCGGTTGGAGGGGTGGACCGCGGCCCTGCGGCGGGCCGCGGAGAAGTCTCAGGCCGAGGGGCCGGACAACTTGTCGGCGGCGCCGTCGGTCCGAGTGTTCGCGTTCGCCTTCGGCACCCGCCAGATCGGACCCGTGGTCGACCTGCTGACGCTGCTGCGTCTTCGCGACAAGCACGGCGCAAACAGCACGACGGTGCCGATCGGTCCGCAGGGCTGGCCGGCGGACGATCCCTATTCGGAACTCACCCGTCTCGCCCTGCACCACGGCAAGGAGGGGTGGGCTCTCTGGGCCCGGAAGCATCTGGACTCGGCCCAGGCCGCGACACTGGTGGCCAACCTGCGTGATTCACCGCGTGTGCAGCAGGAGATCGCCACCAGCCTTCCCAATCTCTCCGAGAAAGAGTTTGAGGTCGCCGACGGACACCACTGGCGAAAGCTCGTCAGTGGCGGGCCCTTCTACGCCTACCGCGCCTTGGTGCTGTGGCTGAAGGCGGAAATCAGCGGTTTTCGAGCCAAGACCCGCGAGGCCGAGCGAATGGTCCGCACCGTGGCTAGTCGGCGAATGACCTTCGTCGACCTGCTTGAGGAACGCCTGAAGGACGCCGGCTCAACCATGCTCACGGTCGGTGAGTTAGCGAGCATTTTGAGTCGACTGGCCGCCGCGGGGTCGGTGGATTCTGAGCTCGGTGATTTTCTCTACGGAAGCACGCCACTGACTTCGGCGGTGCGGCACGCCGGCCAACGGTTCACCGCAGAACGCATCGCCACCCGATGGGGGCTCGGAGGGCGAGGAGTGGCGAAGCCAGTGGCGAGGTGGAATCTGGGGGAGTGGTTGACCGCCGCTC
The DNA here is from genome assembly GCF_055586805.1 of Micromonospora sp. NPDC049201. Lineage (NCBI taxonomy): Bacteria > Bacillati > Actinomycetota > Actinomycetes > Micromonosporales > Micromonosporaceae > Micromonospora > Micromonospora sp. NPDC049201. The sequence goes on from NZ_JBVJHM010000008.1 coordinate 269,707, forward strand.
GGGCCGCCGTTCGTGCTCTTCCCGGCGCCGTACGCGCTGCCGGCCGAGCGGCCCTTCTCGCCACGATCCGTGTGGCCTTCCGAACCGCGCAAGCCGGTCCTCCGCGTGTTCGCTCCGGCGTCCGGATTGTCGCCCGGCTCATCCTGGGTCGAAGCGTGAAGCGGATCAGACGGCCGCTGGCCCCCCGGGTATCGGAGATTCTCTTCATCATCTCGGATGGCGAGAGCACTGACGGTGAGCCGATCGCGGAAATCGCCGCCCTACGGCGCGGGGGGGCCACGGTCGTGTCCTGCTACATCGGACCCGTCGACGTCATGGACCGCGTGCGGTCTTTGCCGGCTGCTGCATCGTCCAGTTGGGACCCGGGTGCTCGGCAGCTCTTCAGGTTGGCCTCGCCGGTGCCCCGGGGGCGCCACCGGGACTACCTCCAGGAAAAGGGGTGGCGTATCCCGGATCGGGCCAGGCTATTTGTTCAGGCCAATCACTCCGACGTGTTGGCCGAGGTCGCCGAACTTCTCCTGAAGGCGTAGCGCTCGGGCCGGAGGGCGGCTGACCAGATCGACATCGGTGCACGCAACCGCTGTCCGCGCCCCGGACGGATCTGCCCGGCCAAGGCGCTGACCTGCCACCGAGCCGCCGGACATCGATCGGCCGTCTCCTGTTGTGCAGTCACGGGAACGGGTCTAACCTCCGTTTCTTAAACCGGTTTAGTAGTCCGTCCGACGAGGGAGGTGCCGGTGACCCGGCCAGGTCGACCGACGATCCGCGACGTCGCCCGCGCGGCCGGCGTATCGAAGGGTCTGGTGTCCTTCGCGCTCAACGGCCGCCCCGGGGTGGCCGACGAGACGCGGGAGCGGATCCTCACCGCCGCCCGTGCCCTGGGCTGGGAGCCGAGCCACCGGGCCCGCGCCCTGTCCGCCTCGCGGGCGTTCGCGGTCGGCCTGGTGATCGCCCGCCCGCCCGAGCTGCTCGGCGCGGACCCGTTCTTCCCCGCCTTCATCGCCGGGGTGGAGCGGACCCTGTCCGACCGGGGTCAGGCGCTCGTCCTCCAGGTGGTGCCCGAGTCGGCCGAGGAGGCCGGCTACCGGAAGTTGGCCGCCGACGGCCGGGTGGACGGTGTCTTCCTGCTCGACCTGCGGGTGGACGACCCACGGCTCGCGCTGTTGGAACAGCTCGGGCTACCGGCGGTGACGATCGCCCGCCCGATGGTGCCCAGCCGCTGGCCGGCACTGCTGATCGACGACCGGCCGGGCATCGCCGCGGCGGTCGCCCACCTGGTCGAGCTGGGGCACCGCCGGATCGGGCACGTCGCCGGGCCGGACCACTTCCTGCACGGCCGGGTCCGGCGGCTGGCCTGGGAGCGGGCGCTGGCGGACGCCGGCCTGCCCGCCGACCTCTGCGTGGCGTCGGACTTCTCGGCGGCCGGCGGCGCGCAGGCCACCCGCGTGCTGCTCGACCGGGCCGAGCGGCCCACCGCGATCGTGTACGGCAACGACCTGATGGCCATCGCCGGGCTCGCGGTGGCCCGGGAACTCGGTGTCGACGTGCCCGGGCAGCTCTCCGTGACCGGGTTCGACGACGCGGAGCTGGCCGGCTACGTCAGCCCGCCGCTGACCACCGTGCGGACCGACCCGTTCGAGTGGGGGCGGTCCGCCGCGCACGTCCTGCTCGAACTCATCGACGGCGAGCCGGTGGCCGACGTGCCCACGCCGCCCGCGCAGCTCGTTCTCCGTGCCTCCACCGCACCACCACCACCGGCGCCGCCCGCCCAGCGGCGTCGTTCCCCCGCACCGTCCCGATCGGAGCAGACATGAAACGTACCCTTCCGGCCCTGCTGCTGACCGCCGCGCTCGCCGTCACCGCGGGTTGCGACGGCAGCGGCGGTGGCGGTGACGCCGCCGAGGCCAACGCCGCCCGTGGCCCGATCGACATCTGGCTCTCCAACAACCAGGAGGAACTGGCCTGGGGCAAGGCGATGGTCGAGGCGTGGAACGCGGAGCACGCCGACCAGAAGATCACCGCCCAGGAAATCCCGGCGGGCACCAGCTCGGAGGAGGTGATCGGGGCCGCCATCACCGCCGGCAACGCGCCCTGCCTGATCTTCAACACCGCGCCGGCGGCCGTGCCGCAGTTCCAGAAGCAGGGCGGCCTGGTCGCCCTGGACTCGTTCGACGGTGGTGCCGCCTACATCGCCGAGCGCACCGGCCAGACGGCTGACCAGTACAAGTCGCCGGACGGCAAGTTCTACCAACTGCCGTGGAAGTCGAACCCGGTGATGATCTTCTACAACAAGACGGTCTTCGCCAAGGCCGGGCTGGACCCGGAGCGGCCCCCGCTGGCGACGTACGACGAGTTCCTCGCCGCCGCCCGGAAGATCAAGTCGTCGGGCGCCGCGCCGGCCGCCATCTACCCGGCCCCGACCAGTGAGTTCTTCCAGTCCTGGTTCGACTTCTACCCGCTGTTCGCGGCCGAGACCGGTGGCAAGCAGCTCGTCGACCAGGGCAAGGCCCAGTTCGACTCGCCGGAGGGCCAGCGGGTCGCGGAGTTCTGGAAGACGCTCTACGCCGAGGGCCTCGCCCCGAAGGAGAAGTACAACGGCGACTCGTTCGCCGACGGCAAGGCCGCCATGGCCATCGTCGGTCCGTGGGCGATCTCGGTGTACGGCAACAAGGTGAAGTGGGGCGCGGTGCCGGTGCCGACGTCCACCGGCAAGCCGGCCGACCAGATCCGCACGTTCAGCGACGCGAAGAACGTCGCCATGTACTCCGCCTGCAAGAACCGCGCCACCGCCTGGGACGTGATGCGCTTCGCCACCAGCAAGGAGCAGGACGGCGCGCTGCTGGCCAAGACCGGTCAGATGCCGCTGCGCACCGACCTGGCCGCCGCGTACCCGGACTATTTCGCCAAGAACCCGGCCTACCAGGCGTTCGCCGACCAGGCGGCCCGGACGGTCGAGGTGCCGAACGTGCCGAACTCGGTGGCCGTCTGGCAGGCGTTCCGCGACGCGTACTCCGAGTCGGTGATCTTCGGTAAGAAGCCGGTGCCCGACGCCCTCGGCGCCGCCGCGGACAAGGTCGACCAGCTCGCCGCCGGCTCCTGATGTCCACCGCCCACACCGCGGCGGCCCCCGCCCCCGGGGCCGCCGCGCGAAGCCCGAAACCGGCCGGCCGGGGCCGGGTGGCGGCCGTGCTGGGCCGCCACCCGGTGGGCCTGGTGCTGGCCGCGCCGTACGCGGTCTTCATCGCCGTGGTGTTCGCCTACCCGCTCGGGTTCGCGATCTGGATGAGCTTCCACGACTACTTCTTCGCCGCGCCGGGCGCGGTGGTGGACCGGCCCTTCGTCGGGCTGGACAACTACCGCGCGGTGCTCGCCGACCCCGCGGTCCGTCAGTCGTTCGGCAACATCGGGATCTTCCTGGTCATCAACGTGCCGCTGACCACGGTGCTGGCGCTGCTGCTTGCGGTCGCGCTGAACCGGGTGGTGCACGCCCGGACGTTCCTGCGGGTCGCGTTCTACGTGCCGTACGTGACCGCAAGCGTGGCGGTGGTCGGGGTGTGGCTGTTCCTGTTCAACTCCGACGGCCTGGTCAACTCCGTGCTCGGCCCGCTGGCGCCCGACCCGTCCTGGCTGGTGAACGCCGGTCTGGCGATGCCGGTCATCGCGGTGTTCGTGGTCTGGAAGCAGCTCGGCTTCTTCATCCTGCTCTACCTCGCCGCGCTCCAGAACGTGCCGAAGGAGCTGTACGAGTCGGCGTCGGTCGACGGCGCGGGCTGGTGGCGGCGGTTCCGGTCGGTGACCGTGCCGGCGGTCCGCCCGGCGACCGCCCTGGTGGTCATCCTGGCCACCATCACCGGCGCCAACCTGTTCACCGAGCCCTACCTGCTCACCGGCGGGGGCGGCCCGAACGGCGCGTCCGCCTCCCCGGTGCTGGTGATGTACCAGCGCGGCATCCAGCAGGGCCAGCCGGACGTGGCCGCCGCCATCGGCGTGCTGCTGGTGATCGGGGTGCTGCTCATCTCGTTGGTCAACCGCCGACTGATCGAGAGGGACTGACGTGACACCGACCTCCACCGCCCGGTGGCCGGGGCTGCTGCGCCACGTGGTGCTGTTCGCCGGGGCCCTGCTGTTCCTCTTCCCCTTCTACTACATGCTGATCGGCAGCCTCCAGGCCGAACCGGACACCTCGGTCGCCGGGGCGTTCCCCACCTCCGGGCTCACCCTGGACAACTACCGGGACATCAACTCCCGGGTCGACCTGCTCGGCTCGCTGATCAACTCGGGCGTCTTCACCGGTGGCGTCATCCTCGGCACCGTGGTATTCGGGGTGCTCGCCGGCTACGCGCTGGCCCGGCTGCGGTTCCGGGGCCGGGGCACGCTGTTCGCGCTGGTGCTGCTGGTCCAGGTGATCCCCTTCCAGCTCCTGCTGATCCCGCTCTACGTGCTGATCGTGCGCGGGTACGGGCTGGCCGACTCCTACCTCGGGATGATCCTGCCGTTCGCGATCAACACCACGGCGGTCTTCGTCTTCCGGCAGTTCTTCCTGCAACTGCCGGACGAGCTGTTCGCCGCCGCCCGGATCGACGGCGCCGGGGAACTGCGGGTGCTCTGGTCGGTGGCGTTGCCACTGGTCCGCCCCGCGCTGCTGACCGCGGTGCTGCTCACCTTCATCGGGCCGTGGAACGAGTTCCTCTGGCCGTTCCTGATCACCAAGCAGGCGGACATGCAGCCGCTGGCGGTCTCCCTGGCCAACTACATCAGCAACGTGGCCGCCCGCGCCGCCAACCCGTACGGCGCGGTGCTGGCCGGGGCCTGTGTGCTCGCCGCGCCGGCCGTCGGCCTCTTCGTGGCCTTCCAACGACACTTCATCTCCACCGACATCGGCTCCGGTGTGAAAGGTTGACATGCCTGTCTCGACCACTGTCCCGTACACGCTGACCCGGCTGGGCGTGCTGATGGCGCCGGACCCGGCCGAACCCTTCGAGGCCGCCGGCGTGCTCAACCCGGCGAGCGGGCGTACCCCGGACGGCCGGCTGCACCTGCTGCCCCGGCTGGTCGCCGACGGTAACGTGTCCCGCGTCGGGCTCGCCGAGGTCGAACTGCGCGACGGCGTACCGGTCGGCGTGCGCCGGCACGGCGTCGTGCTGGCCCCGGACGAGGGCTGGGAACGCGGCCTGAACAACGCCGGGGTGGAGGACCCGCGCACCACCTGGGTGCCGGACCTCGGCCAGCACCTGATGACGTACGTGGCGTACGGGCCGCTCGGCCCCCGCCTCGCGCTGGCCGTCTCCACCGACCTGCGCTCCTGGCGGCGGCTCGGCCCGGTGCAGTTCGCCTACCAGCCCGACCTGGACACCGACCTCAACCTGTTCCCCAACAAGGACGCGGTGTTCTTCCCCGAACCGGTGCCCGGCCCGGACGGCCGGCCCTGCTACGCCATGCTGCACCGGCCGATGTGGGACCTCGGCTGGTTCCGCCCCGGCGAGGGCGTGCACCTGCCGGCCGGCACCACCGACGAGCGACCCGGCATCTGGATCTCGTACGTGCCGGCGGACGAGGTGCACGCCGACGTCACCGCGCTGGCCCGCCCCCGCGACCACCGCTGCGTGGCGCTGTCCGAGTTCCCCTACGAGGAGCTGAAGATCGGCGCCGGCCCGCCGCCGCTGCGGGTGCCGGAGGGCTGGCTGCTGCTCCACCACGGGGTGACCGGCCACGTCCCCAGCGGCTGGGACCCGACCACCCAACGCGTCGAGTACGCGGCCGGGGCGATGCTGCTGGACCCGGCCGACCCGGCCCGGGTGCTGGCCCGCACCGCCGAGCCCATCCTCGTGCCGGACACCGAGGACGAGAAGGCCGGCACCGTGCCCAACGTCGTCTTCCCCACCGCGATCGAGGAGGTCGACGGCGTGCGGTTCGTGTTCTACGGAATGGCGGACACGAAGATCGGCGTCGCCCGGCTCGACCGCACCCCCTGACGCCCGAGGAGACCACCATGAAACGCCGATCCCTCCTGCTGGGCGGCAGCCTCGCGCTGGCCGGACCGCTGCTGGCGCCGCCCGCCCCCGCCGGGGCCGCCCCCGCCGACCCGTTGACGAACCTGTCCCACCTGGACTTCCTGCTCGACCGGGTCACCCCGCCCGCGCAGGCCGGGCACACCACGTACCGGCTCGCCGACACGCCGACGGTCGGGGTGCTGTGGACGTACGCCGAACCGAACCCGGACGGCACGTTCCGGCGCGTCGGCGGCGGGGCGTACGACCCGGCGACGGACACCTGGGGGCAGGGCGCCTACAACGCCGACGACATCGCCCGCGCCGCCGTGGTCTACCTGCGACACTGGCGGTCCACCGGCGCCACCACCAGCCGCGACGCCTCGTACGCCCTGCTGCGGGGCCTGACCTACCTCCAGACCGCCACCGGGCCGGACGCCGGGAACGTGGTGCTCTGGATGCAACCCGACGGCACGCTGAACCCGAGCGCCGAACCGGTCGAGCTGCCCGACCCGTCCGACAGCGGCCCGTCGTACTGGCTGGCCCGCACCGTCTGGGCGCTGGGCGAGGGGTACGCGGCCTGGCGTACCGCCGACCCCGGGTTCGCGTCGTTCCTGCGCGAGCGCCTCGACCTCGCGGTCGGCGCGTTGGAACGCCAGGTGCTCGTCCGGTACGGCACGTGGCAGGTCGTCGACGGCGAGCGGACGCCCGGCTGGCTGATCGCGGACGGCGCGGACGCCACCGCGGAGGCCGTGCTGGGGCTGGCCGCGTACGTGCGGGCCGGTGGTGGCGCCGGGGCGCGGCGGGCGCTGAGCCGGTTCGCCGAGGGCATCGCCGCGCTGGCCGACGGGGACGTCCGGGAGTGGCCGTTCGGCGCGGTTCGCCCCTGGGCGCTGTCCCGGTCGGTGTGGCACGCCTGGGGTTCGCAGATGCCCGCGGCGCTGGCCGTCGCCGCGCGGGTGCTCGGTGACCGGCGGCTGCTGCCGGCGGCGGTGGCCGACGCGGCGGTCTTCACGCCGTGGCTGCTCACCTCCGGCGGCCCGGACAACGGGCGGCAGCCCACCCCGACGGACCGGTCGCAGATCGCCTACGGCGTGGACTCCCGCGTGCAGTCGCTGCTCGCCGTCGCCGTCGCCACCGGGCGCGACGGGTTCCGGCAGCTCGCCGGCCTGACGGCCGCCTGGTACTTCGGCGCGAACGCGGCCGGCGTGCCCGGGTACGACCCGGCGACCGGGCGCACCGTCGACGGCATCGCCGGCGACGGGACGGTCAACCGCAACGCCGGTGCCGAGTCGACCATCCACGGCCTGCTCAGCATGTTGGCGTTGGACGCCCACCCCGAGGTGGCGGCGCTGGCCCGGCAGGGCCGGATCGTGACGCGGGTCGGCGGCACCGTGGTGGAGGCCGAACAGGCCACGCTGACCGGCGGCGCGGAGGTGGTCACCCCCGAGTCGACGTGGACCGGCGAGTCCGCGTTCAGCGGCGCGTACGCCCTGCTGCCGGCCGGCGCGACCGCCCGCTGGCGGTTGCCGGCCGCGGACCAGCCCCGGCTGGTGCTGCCGGTGGTCGAGTTGCGGCCGGGCAGCCGGGCCGTCACCCGGTGGTCCGCCGCCTCGCCCGACGGCCGGTCGCGGACCGTGGGCACCGTCCGGCACGGGCGGGTCGGCGCGCAGGGGACCTCGCCGGCGCCCGGCGCGCTGCTGCCGGTGACGCCGAGCGGCCCGGCGGAGGCGCCGGCCGACGCCGTCGACCTGGTCGCGGTCTCGGCCGGCGGGGACGCCGTGGTCGACGCGGTCCTGCTCGAACCGCTCGTCTCCCGGTACGTGATCGCCGGCACCGGATCGACGACGGCGCTGCTGCGCAGTGCCGCCCGCTCGCCCCGGACCGTCCCGGTCACCGTGCCCGGCGCGGGGACGGCGTGCGTCGAGACGTACGACGCGCAGGGCGTACGGCGCTCCCGGACCCGGACCCGGGGTGGCACGGTGCCGGCGGAGGTGCTGCCCGGCGGCTTCACGCTCGTCCGGCGCTGACGGGCGCGGCCCGGGCGGTCTCCCCGCCCGGGCCGGAAGTCGCGCTCCCGCACGGTTGCTGTCCGGTTCAGCGGGTACCGGACGGGCATGCGCATCGTGATCGTGGGGGCGACCGGAAACGTGGGAACGGCGGTCCTGCGCCGGTTGCGGCAGGAGTCGGGGGCGGAACTGGTCGGCGTGGCCCGCCGGCTGCCCGGGCCGGACGCCGGTGAGCCGTACGACGACGTCGAGTGGCACTCCTGCGACATCGGCGCGGCCCGCGGCGCCGACGAGCTGGTGCGGATCTTCGCCGGGGCGCGGGCGGTCGTGCACCTGGCCTGGCAGATCCAGCCCAGCCACGACCGGCGCACGCTCTACCGGACCAACGTCGGCGGCAGCCGCGCGGTCATCGAGGCCACCGTCCGGGCCGGCGTTCCCGCCCTGGTGTACGCCTCATCCGTCGGCACCTACGCGCCCGGCCCGAAGGACCATCCGGTCAGCGAGAACTGGCCGGCGACCGGGGTGCGGACGTCGTCGTACAGCCGGGACAAGGCCGAGGTGGAGGCGCTGCTGGACGACGTGCGGCGGGAGCACCCGGAGCTGCGGGTGGTCCGGCTGCGGCCGGGTCTGATCTTCCAGCGTGACGCCGGCACCGAGATCAGCCGCTACTTCCTCGGCCCGCTGGTGCCGGTGCGGCTGCTGCGCTACGGCCGGATCCCGCTGGTGCCCTCGCACAGGCGGCTCCGGATGCAGGCGGTGCACGCCGACGACGTGGCCGACGCGTACGCCCGGGCGGTCCTCGGCGACGCGCGCGGCGCGTTCAACGTGGCGACCGACCCGGTGTTGACGCCGGCGCTGGTGGCGCGGCACTTCCACGGCTGGACCGTGCCGGTGGCGGTGCCGGTGCTGCGCGCCGCGGCGGCGGTGACCTGGCGGGCCCGGCTGCAACCGGTCGACACCGGCTGGGTGGACCTGGCGCTGAACGTCCCGCTGATGTCCGCGCAGCGGGCCGAGACCGACCTCGGCTGGGTGCCCCGGGTCGACACGGTGACCGCCCTGAAGGACCTGATCGCCGGCATGTCGACGAGGTCGGGAACCACGTCGCCACCCCTGTCGACGGACCCCACCCTCCCCGGCCGCGCGGCTGCCGTGCCGAAGGGCCACCTCCCCGGCCACCCCAACCCGTACTGACCTCCGCGCTGCGGTGAGAAGGTGCCCCTTCTCTACCGGAGGCGTTAAGCAGGGGCCCGGCCTTCAGCCGCGGGTGAGGCGGGCGCCGAGAAAGAAGATGCCGGGGGCACCCTTCGTCTCGAAGCCCCTGCTGGGGTTGCGGCGCAGGGTCGAGCTGGTGATCGACAGGGTGCCGGTGCGGTTGTTGCTGACGAAGAAGATGGCACCGCCCCCCTCGTTGGCGCTGTTGTCCTCGACGATCGTGCCGGCGAGCTTCACCGCGAACTCGTTGCCGTCGCAGTAGATCGCGCCGCCGCTGCCGCCGCCCGGCGTGCCGCCCCGGGCCGGGTTCGCGCCGGTGCCGACCGCCTGGTTGTCGCGGAAGACGCTGTTCAGCACCGTCCAGGAGACGCCGATGCTGCTCAACGCCGCACCGTTGGCGCACACCCCGCCGGTGAACGTGCTGCCCACCACGTACACCGGCTTGTTCTCGAACTGGCTGAGCACCCGCAGCGCGGCGCCGCCCAGGTCCGGCCCGGTACGGTCGCAGCGGTTGTCGACGAACCGGGAGTTGACCACCTTGACCCGGCCGCCACGGACGAAGATCGCGCCGCCCCCGCCGCCCTCGGTCCGCTCGCCCGTCGAGTTGCCGTTCGCGAACGTCAGGTTCTGCACGGTGAGCTGCGGGTGGTCCTGGTTCTGGCAGTGCGAGGTGGTGAAGCCCTGCGCCGGGTCGCAGGTGTTCAGGTAGAGGATCCGTCGGCTGCCGCCGCCGCTCAGCGTGACCTTGCCGCCGCCGTCCAGCACGATGCGCGGGCCGTGCGCGTTCACCACCTTGGCGGTGGCCTTCATGGTGATGGTCACCGGCGCCGGGCCGCAGTCGAACGTGATGATGCCGCCGGCCGCCACCGCCTTCACCACCGCCGCCGAGGTGCAGCTCGCCGGCGTGCCGGTGCCGACGGTACGGGTCGGACGCGACGTGTCCACGGCCCGCGCCTCGGCCGGCACGGTGGCCCGCCCGTCCGGGTTGCCGGCGCGGAACGCGACAGCGGCCGGGCCGGGGCTCGGCTTGGCGGTGCCGAGGCCGGCGCGGGCGCTCGGCGAGGCGGCCGGGGCGGCCGGGGCAGCGGCATCGGGGGCACCGGCCGGTGTGTCGGCCGGCGTGCCGGTGGCGGCGGCCGGGGCGGTCCGGTCGGACGAATCGCCGCCGCACCCGGGCAGCGTGGCGGTGGCCAGGGCGAGGACGAGGAGGGAGACAGCGGACTTCACGCGCACCCGCCGATGCTAGGGGGACCGGCCGCCCCGGCACGACTCCGTCGGCGATCCTTAACCCGCGGCTAAGCCGGCGGTCAGGCGTGCGACAGGGCGAAGGCGACCAGGAAGCCGAGCACCGTGACCAGGCCGACCAGCAGGTGGGCGTCCTCGAACGCCTCCGGGACCATGGTGTCGGTGATCATGGCCAGGATCGCGCCGGCGGCGAGCGCGGTGATGGTGGCCAGCACCTCCGGCGGGGCGCCGCCGAGCAGCGTGTAACCGGCCAGCGACGCGGCGCCGGAGATCAGCGCGATGGCCGCCCAGAGCCCGAACACGTAGCGCCGGGACCGCCCGGCCTGCCGCATGCCGGCCGCGCTGGACAACCCCTCCGGCACGTTGCTGAGGAAGACCGCGATCACGGTGACGAGGCTGACCGGGCCGCCGGCCAGCAGGCTCGCGCCGATCACCACCGATTCCGGTACGCCGTCGAGCAGCGCGCCGACCGCGATCGCGTTACCCGAGCCGGGCTGCTCCCGCTCGGAGGGCTGCTCGTCGCCGGAGCGCTTGCGGTGCCGCGCCCCGTGCCGGGCCAGCAGCACGTTCGCCCCGGTGTAGGTGAGCGCGCCGACCGCCGCGCCGATCGCCACCGGCAGCAGGCCGCCCTGCTCGTGCGCCTCCTCGATCAGCTCGAACGAGACGGCGGAGAGCAGCACGCCCGCCCCGAACGCCATCACCGACGCGGTGGCCCGGCGCGGCACCCGCGCGAAGAACCCGACGGCCGCCCCGATCAACAGGGCGGACCCGGCCAGCAGACCCCAGAATCCCGCTTCCCACCATTCCGGCACTCGCAGGAACCTACCCCGCGTCGATGCCGGCAATCCGATCAGAAGTCGGCGAACAGGTACGGCAGCTCACGCGGGAAGAGTCGACGCAGCTCGACGGCGGCGTCCGCCGGCACCTCGCCCAGCCCGCGTACCACCACCTCGGTCGGGTCGAGCACGCCGTACGCCAGGGCGGACAGCCCGGCGGCGGTCAGCCGGGCCGCCGGCACGGTGCCCTCGGCGGCGCTGTCGGCCGGCAGCACCGCCAGTTTGCCGGTGGTGCCGTCGAGCAGGTGCCGGCCGGCGAGCCAGCGGTCGCCGACCAGCTCGACGAGCACCCGCCCCACCCCGACCGGCTGCTCGGCCAGCGCCTCCAGGCTGAGCAGCCGGGCCATCGGTGCGGAGGAGTCGGGCCGGCGCGCCCGCGTCTCGACGTGCACGTCGAAGTCGGTGAGCCACAGCTCGGGCAGCTCGTCGGGACCCAGCTCGACGCTGACCCGGTTCACCTGGTCGACGTGCCGGGCGAAGAACTGGAGCAGCGACGCCCGGGCGTACGGGTCGTCGAAGAGCAGGTCGTCGGCGACCAGCGTGCCGGCGTGGTCGTCGATCCGGTAGGTCACCGCGCCGACCGTCTCGCCGTCGCGTACCACGCTGAGCAGCCAGCGGTCGTCCCGCTCGCGCAGGCCGACCGCCCGGAAGTCGGGGAAGACCGCGAAGCCGTGGCGCTCGCGCAGGCACCGGTCGGTGTAGGCGCGCCACCGCGGGTAGCCCGTCCCGATCCGCTCCCAGACCAGCTCGTCGGGCAGCTCGGCGCGCAGCAGCGGCGCCAGCTCCGCGGGGGCGAACACCGCGGTACGCCGCCGGGGCAACCCGGCGTAGCCGAAGCGCTCGTAGAACGAGGGCCGGAACGGGTACAGCGCGCTGAGCTGGTGCCCCTCGTCCCGCATCCCGTCGAGGAGCTGGTGCATCAGCGTCCGGACGTGCCCGCGCCGGCGGGCCAGCGGATGGGTGGCCACCCCGGCGACACCGGCCATCGGGAGCACCGCGCCGCGCAGGTTCTGCCGCATCGGGATCGCCGAGGCCGCGGCCGTGGCGACGCCGTCCTCCTCGACCACCAGCGTGGTGTTCCCCGCGTTGGTCGGCAGGTAGGCGCGGAACTCGTCGGTCCGGGCCGGCGTCATCGGCGACGCCTCGAACGCGTACGCCTGGAGCGGGAAGCTGGTGGTCGGGCGTTCCTCGGCGCTCAGCCGGCGAATGTGCATCCGTTCATCCCAACGTGCCCGCCCCCGGGTCGCAACCCGAATGGGTCGCCGTCAGGCCTCGGCGACGTCGGAGATGACCACCGTGACGTTGTCCGGTGCGCCGGCCTGGTGGGCCAGCTTCACGAGCTGCTCGCCGCACTGCTGCCGGTCGCCGTAGGTGGCGAGCGCGGCGGCGATGGCGGCGTCCTCCACGTAGTCGGAGAGGCCGTCGCTGCACAGCAGCAGCCGGTCGCCGGGGAAGACGGTGAGCGCCCCCACCGCCGGCGGCGCGTCCTGGCCCTGCACCGCGCGGGTGACAAGCGAGCGCTGCGGGTGGTGCCGGGCCTGGTCGCGGGAGAGCGCGCCCTGGTCGACGAGCGCCTGTACGAACGTGTCGTCGCGGGTGAGCTGGGTCAGCTCGTGGTCGCGCAGCAGATAGCAGCGGGAGTCGCCGACCTGGGCGAGGACCAGCCGTTCACCGGCCAGCAGCGCAGCGGTCAGCGTCGTGCCCATGCCGTCGCGGGCCGGGTCCACCGTGATGGCCGCCCGGATCCGCTGGTTGGCGGTGCTGACCACGGCGCGTAGCGCGTCGGCCGCCTCCTCGGCGCCGGTGGGCGGCGTCAGCTCGTCCAGGATCCGGATGACGATCTCGCTGGCCACCTCGCCGGCCGGGAGGCCGCCCATGCCGTCGGCCACCGCCACCAGGCGGTCACCGGCGAGGGCGGAGTCCTCGTTGTTGGTCCGGACGAGGCCGACGTCGTTGAGGATGGCCGAGCGGAGGATGAGCGTCATGGGGACAAGCTTGCCAAGAAGACCCGCTCCGCGTCTCTACGCGCTGCCGGGTCGGTGGAAAGAAATGTCACCGACTTGCATCCCGGGTATCCGTCAACCGTCCTTCCCGGATGGACGCGGATAGCGCAACAGCAGGCTGGCCCGGACCTGCTCCTCGCCCACCGCGGCGTAGCTGTGCGGCACGTCGGAGGTCCAGCGCAGATACTCTCCGGGGCCGCCGGTGAGCGGGGCGTCCACCGGGCCGGCCCGGAGCACGCCGGAGAAGACGGTCACGTGTTCGGTGACGCCGGCCTGGTGGGCGGGGGAGAGCTGCGCCGGCCCCGGACTGACCCGCATCCGGTACAGCTCGTACGTCGCGTCGCGGTCGTGGAACACCTCCAGCAGCGTCGCGCCGACCGCTGCGCCGCGTACGGTCGGCGTCTGCTCGGGGGCGGAGAGCACGGCGGTCAGCGGCACCCCGAGCTGTGCGGTGATCGCGTACAGCGTCTCCAGGGTGGGGTTGCGGACGCCGTTCTCCAGGCCGGAGAGCGTGGCCTTGCCGACGCCGGCCAGCCGCGCGAGTTCGGAGAGTGAGAGCCCTCGTTCCATCCGGAGGGCGCGGATCCGCGGGCCGACGTCCATGGGGCTATCGTGCTACATCATGTCGTTCCGTAAACGGAACACCGGAGGAGGAAGCGTGGCCGGTCGACTCCAACCCGTACTGGCCGGCGTGGTGACCGCCCTGGTCGGCTTCGCCAGCTCGTTCACCGTCGTGCTGGCCGGGCTGCGCGCGGTCGGCGCCGACCCGGCCCAGGCCGCCTCCGGCCTGCTCACGCTCTGCGTGGCAAGCGGCGCCTGCGCGGTCTGGCTCGGTCTGCGGCACCGGCTGCCGCTCGCCATCGCCTGGTCCACACCGGGCGCGGCGCTGCTGGTCGCCACCGGGCCGGTCCCCGGCGGCTGGCCCGCCGCCGTGGGCGCCTTCCTGCTCACCGGTCTGCTGATCATCGCCGCCGGGCTGATCCCCGCGCTCGGCCGCGCGGTCGCGGCGATCCCCGCCCCGGTCGCTTCCGCCATGCTCGCCGGGGTGCTGCTGCCGCTCTGCACCGCGCCGGTACGCGCCCTGGTGGAGGTGCCCCGGCTGGCCGGGCCGGTGGTGCTCGTCTGGCTGCTGCTGCACCGGTTCGCGCGCCGCTGGGCGGTGCCCGGCGCGCTCGCGGTGGCCGTGGTGGCGATCGCGCTGACCACCTCCGGCCCGGCCCGGCTGGACGTCGCCCCGGTCGTCGCGCTGACCGCGCCGACCTGGACGCTGCCCGCCGTCGTCGGGCTCGCGCTGCCGCTGTTCCTGGTCACCATGGCCGCGCAGAACGTGCCCGGCACCGCCGTGCTCGCCGGCTACGGCTACCGGGCGCCGCTGGGCTCCGCGCTACGGGTCACCGGGCTCGCCACCACGCTCGGCGCGTCGGCCGGCGGCCACGCGGTGAACCTGGCCGCGATCACCGCCGCGCTCGCCGCCGGCCCGGACGCCCACCCCGACCCGGACCGGCGCTGGATCGCCTCGGTCACCGCCGGGATCGGCATGGCGTTGCTCGGCCTCGGCGCCGGCGTGGCGACCGCCCTGGTGCTGCTCTCCCCGCCGGTGCTGGTCGAGGCGGTGGCCGGGCTCGCGCTGCTCGCCGCGCTGGCCGGCGCGGTGTCGGCGGCGGTCGCCCAGCCGGAGACCCGGGAGGCCGCCGTGGTCACGCTGGTGGTCACCGCGTCCGGGGTCAGCCTGCTCGGCATCGGCGGCGCGTTCTGGGGCCTGGTCGCCGGCTGCCTGATGCTCCTGCTCTTCCGCCGCCCGCCGCCCGCCGCGTCGCCGGCCGATCCCGATGGCCGGTCCGCATCGGACCCGGGCGCGCAGGTCGTGGTGGTCACTCCTCGGCGGGCAGTTCCGCGGCCGGGACGGTGAGGCGGACCGCGCCGTCGGCCACGGCCGCGATCCGGTCGGCCAGCACGTAGACCGCGCCGGTGTCGGCCAGCTCGGTGGAGACCTTGAGGTAGCCCTCGCGCAGCAATCGCGCGGCCAGGTCGGCGGGCACGTCCGGCTCGTCGACGGCGGCCGACTCGATCAGCTCGTCGAGGCTGCTGCCCGGGTCGACCGGGGCAGGCGCCTCCACGGTCACCGCGGCGGGGTCGCCGCGTTGGACGAGATCCACGGTGCCCACCTCGACGCCGGTGGAGTCGACCACCCGCATGCCGGTGGTGACCCGGGAGACGGTGTCCTGCTGCTGGCTCATGCCGAAGCGGTTCCCAGGGCGCGCGGGCGCTAAACGGAGGGGGCCCAGCCGCCCGGCGGGCGGGGGGACAGCTCGCGCCAGGTGTCCGGCCCGTCGAGCAGCGCGCGGACCGTCTCCTCGGCCTCCTCGACACTGGTGTGCTCGTAGAAGCGGGAGACGCCCTCGGCGCCACCGGCGCGCTGCTCCACGTGCCAGCGGTCGCCGTCCACCCGGAGGAAGACGTCCCGCCGGGCGAGCCGGCCCCATTTCCCGTTCCACCAGTGCCTACGCTGCTCCATGCCGGGACTCTATCGAACATGTGTTCGATTCGGGTCGGCCCCCGCGGAATCTCCGCGGGGGCCGGTGGGCTATGGCGTCAGCGCGGGGCCGGCGGCTCCTGCCGGCGGCCGAGCACGTCGTCCAGCGCGCCGCGCTGGGCGGGCGTGCCGTGGTTGCCGGCGAGCAGCGCGTCCCGGATCTCGGTGAGCAGCTTCACCTCTTCGCTGGGCGCGGAGGGCGGCGGCTCCTCGCCGCGCTTGCGCCGCTCGGCGAGCCGGTTCATCGGGTAGACGACCAGGAAGTACAGGGCCGCCGCGGTGAGCATGAACGTGATCAACGCGTTGATGAACGCCACCCAGTCGAACGGGATGCCCCGGAAGCTCGGGGTCGAGCCGGTGAGCCCGTTCTTGTTGCCGGTGATCAACACGATGAACACGCGGACCAGTGGTTCCAGGAACGACTTGGTCAGCTGCGTGACCACGCCGGTGAACGCGGCACCGATGACGACGCCGACCGCGAGGTCGACGACGTTGCCGCGCATGATGAAGTCTTTGAAGCCCTTGAGCATTCGCTCTCCCGTGCTGTCCGAATCTGCGTCCGGCACAACCTATGCCTCGGTCGGCCCCTCAAGAAACGCACCGGCCTCGATCGCTGCCCGCGTCGGGTCGCCGGCCCGGATCGCCGCCACCAGTCGACCGTGGTCGACGTACCGCTCGGCGGTCAGCGCCGGGCCCATAGCCTGCGCGACGGTGCGGCGCAGCGCGGCGCCGACGGAGGCGTACAGCTCGGCGAGCATGGGGTTGTGCGCGGCGGCCACCACCACCGTGTGCAGCGCGGCGTCCGCCTCCACGAACTCGTCCACCCGGCCGGAGCGCCACGCGGCCTCCCGGGCGGCGAGCGCGGCGTCGAGCGCCGCCAGGTCCTCGGGGGTACGCCGCAGCGCGGCGAGCCGGGCGGCCTCCACCTCGAACGCGCGCCGGACCTCGACCACCTCGGTCATCCGGTCGTCGGTGAGCCGGCGGGCCACCACCGGGGCCAGCTCGTCGGTCGACACCACGTAGGTGCCGGAGCCCTGCCGGCACTCCAGCACACCGGCGTGGACCAGGGCACGGACCGCCTCGCGGACCGTGTTCCGCCCCACGCCGAGCGCGGCCACGAGCTGCGGCTCGGTGGGGATGCGTGCGCCCACCGGCCACTCGCCGCCCAGGATGCGCGCCCGGAGCCGCTCGATCGTCCGGTGGACCCGGTGGCCGCGCGGCGGCACGACGACGGAATCCACGGCGGGTGTCACCGGTTACACCTGCTGCCGAAATTCATCCCATGATTGTAGGTTCGAGGTCATGACGCCGCCACCCCCGCCCACCGCGACCGCGCCCACCGCCGACGTCACCCCCGGGCCGGCGCCGGCGGCCACCCCGGACCCGGCGGCGGTCTCCCCGGTGCGCGGCGGGCTCCTGGTGCTGGTCGGGATGCTGCTTGTCGCGTTGAACCTCCGGGCGGCGGTGACCAGCCTCGGCGCGCTGCTCGACGAGATCCGCGTCGGGCTGGGCCTCTCCGGCACCATGGCCGGCCTGGTCACCACGCTGCCCACCATCGCGTTCGCCGGGCTCGGCGCGCTCACCCCGTGGCTGGTCCGCCGCTGGGCGGCACCCCGGGTGCTGGTACTGGCCATGGTCGCGCTCACCGCCGGGCAGGTGCTGCGCGCGGTCACCGGCTCGGCGGCCGTCTTCGTGCTCACCAGCGCGCTCGCGCTGGCCGGCATCGCGGTGGCGAACATCCTGCTGCCGATGCTTGTCAAACAGCACTTCCCGCACCGCACCGGGCTGGTCACCGGGGCGTACACGATGGCGCTGACGGTGGGCACGACGGTGGCCGCCGCCTCCGCGGTGCCGGTGGCCCACGCCTTCGGCTCCTGGCGGGCCGGGCTCGGCGTCTGGGCCGGGCTGGCCGCGCTGGCCGTGATCCCGTGGGTGCCGCTGGCGCTGCGGGCGCGCGCCGCGCGCCGGGCCGCCGACCGGGCCGCGACCCCGGCGGTCGTCGCCGCCCCGGCGCGGGTGCGGCCCGGCCGGACCCGGCTCGGCTGGGCCATGGCGGTCTACTTCGGGGCGCAGTCGCTCAGCGGGTACGCGATCATGGGCTGGCTGGCTCAGCTCTTCCGGGACGCCGGCTACCGGCCCGAGGCCGCCGGCCTGCTGCTCGCCGGCGTGACCGCGCTCGGCGTGCCGGTGGCGCTGACGATGCCGGCGCTGGCCGGCCGGCTGGCGACCCTGCGTCCGCTGGTGCTGTCGCTGACCGCGTTCTCCACCGCCGCGTACGTCGGACTGGCGCTCGCCCCGCGCGGCCTGGCGCCGCTCTGGGTGCTGCTGCTCGCACTCGGCCAGGGCGCGTTCCCGCTCATCCTGACCACGATCGGGTTGCGGGCCCGGACCGCCGAGGGCACCGTGGCGCTCTCCGCCTTCGCGCAGAGCACCGGGTACGTCATCGCCGCGCTCGGCCCGCTGCTGGTCGGCATCCTCTACGAGGCGACCGGCGGCTGGACCGCCCCACTCGGCTTCCTGCTGGTGGCACTCGCCGTGCAGACGACCGCGGGCATGGTGATCGCCCGTCCCCGCTACATCGAGGACGAGCGCTGAGCGGAGTCGGTCAGGAGGAGGCCGGGGTGGGGTCGCCCGCGACGGCCTCGTCCACCGTCGGGTACGTGTGCAGCACCTCGACCAGACCGCTGACCTCGAGGATGCGCAGCACGCCGCGCTGCGGGGCGGCCAACCGGACCACACCGCCGGCCTCGTCGCAGCTGTTCTTGGCGCGGACGAACACCGACAGCCCGGTCGAGTCGCAGAACGACACCTCGGCCAGGTCGAACACGAGGCGGCTGCGCCCCTTGTCGAGCAGGTCGGTGATCTGATCCTGGAGCTGCGGTGCGGTGGCCATGTCCAGCTCGCCCGCGACCGACACCACGACCACGTCGCCGCGCTGTTCCGTGTGCACCGTCAGGGACATTCGTCGACCTCCTGTGTTCGGGGGAACGGTATCCCACAATGACCGCGCCGCGCAGAACGGGAGCCGGCACAGGTGCTGTCGATCATTTCTTTGCCCCGTGGCAAGTAGTGCGGCAACCCCCGGTGATAGAGTCCGCCCGTCCAGATCTGGGAGGTCAACGTGGCATTGGGCGCAGAGCAGGGCGGTCGGCTCGCCGAACTGCTGAGTCGGCACGAGGACCGGTTGACCAACCGCTGGATCGAGATCGTCGCCGGCTCGTTGCGCGGCCGGCTCAGCCGGGCCGAGCTGGCCCGCCAGGTGCAGGAGCTGCACCGCGCGGTGGCCGACGCCGGCCGGCAGGGCATCGGCGACCTGGCCGACGAGCACGGTGGGGAGCTGCGGGCGGTGCTCGCCGAGCTCTCCACCAACCGGGCCCGCCAGGGATTCAGCGCCACCGAGACCGCGATCAGCGTGTTCGCGATCAAGGACGCCCTGCTGGAGCTGATGGAGCAGGAGCGGGGCGAGGGCACGCTCCGCGACTTCGTCGCGTTCTCCTCGCTGATCGACCAGATGGGGCTGTTCACCTTCGAGACGTTCGTCCGGGCCCGGGAGAGCCTGATCGCCGACCAGGCGGAGCAGTTGCTGGAGCTCTCCACCCCGGTGGTCAAGCTCTGGGAGGGCGTGGTCGCCGTCCCGCTGGTCGGCACGCTCGACTCGGCCCGTGCCCAGGTGGTGATGGAGCGCCTGCTCCAGACGCTCGTCGACACCGGTTCGCCGTACGCGATCATCGACATCACCGGCGTGCCGGCGGTGGACACCCAGGTCGCCCAGCACATCCTCAAGACCGTGGTGGCCGCCCGGCTGATGGGCGCCGACTGCATCATCTCCGGCATCCGCCCGCAGATCGCCCAGACGATCGTCGCGCTCGGCATCGAGTTCGGCGACATCGCCACCAAGGCGAGCCTGGCCGACGCGCTCCGTCACGTGCTGCGCCTGACCGGGGTCGAGACCGCCGCCCGCCGCGCCCGCCGGGAGTCGTGATGGAGCGGGTGCCGATCCTCAAGATCGGCGACATCCTGCTGGTCTCCATCCAGGTCGACATGTCCGACCAGACGGCGATCCAGCTCCAGGAGGACCTGGCCGAGCGGATCGTCGCCACCGGCTGCCACGGCGTCATCATCGACATCACGGCGCTGGACATCGTCGACTCCTTCGTCGGCCGGATGCTCTCCACCATCGCGTCCATCTCGAAGGTGCTGGACGCCGAGACGGTGGTGGTCGGGATGCGTCCCGCCGTCGCCATCACGCTGGTCGAGCTGGGGCTGTCGCTCAACGGCATCCGGACCGCGTTGAACGTCGAGCGCGGCATGGAGCTGATCGCGGCGAGTCGCGCCGACGACTGGGACGCGGAGCTCGTCGGCGACGAGGACACCGAGACGACGGCGACGCCATGACCACGGGCGTCGACCTGGGGGTGCCGGCGACGCAGGCGATCCGTAGCGACGAGGACGTGGTGCGGGTCCGGCAGTTGGTGCGGACCACCGCGGTCGCGGTCCGGCTCTCCCTGGTCGACCAGACCAAGCTGGTCACCGCCGCCAGCGAGCTGGCTCGCAACACGCTGATCTACGGCGGCGGGGGCAACGCCGAGGTGACCACCGTCTCCGACGGCCGCCGGCGCGGCGTCCGGATCGTCTTCGCCGACCAGGGCCCGGGCATTCCCGACCTCGACCTGGCCCTCACCGACGGCTACACCACCGGCGGCGGGCTGGGCCTCGGCCTCAGCGGCGCCCGTCGGCTCGTTGACGACTTCGACATCCGGACCGCCGTGGGCGAGGGCACGGAGATCACCATCACCAAGTGGTCACGATGAGCACCGACGTGGTCCCCGACCACGGCGTGTGGTTCCGGGTCGACAACGGCGCGACCGCCGGCGGCGTACGCCGGGTGGCCGAGCGGCTCGGGAGGCAGCTCGGGCTCAGCACGGAGCGCATCGCGGATCTGGCCATCGTCACCGCCGAGATCACCAGCAACCTGGTCAAGCACGCCCGCGAGGGCGCCCTGCTGCTCCGTCCGGCGCGTCGGGACGGGCGGGCCGGGGTGGAGCTGGTGGCCATCGACTCGGGTCCGGGGATGGCCGATCTCACGGTCTCCTCGGCCGACGGGCACTCCACGGTCGGCACGCTCGGCATCGGTCTCGGCGCGATCGCCCGGCAGTCGAGCCGGTTCGACGCCTACTCACGACCCGGCCGGGGCACGGTCCTGACCGCCCAGGTCTGGGACGGTCCGCCACCGGCGCCGGACTGGGCCGGCGGGTTGGCCCGGCCGATCACCGGCGAGCAGGACAGCGGCGACGGGTACGCGGTCCGGCTCGTCGAGGACCGACGGCAGGTGCTGGTCTGCGACGGGTTGGGGCACGGCCCGCTGGCCGCCGCCGCCACCGGCGCCGCGGTCGCCGCGTTCCGTTCGGCCCCGGCCGGCCCGCCGGACGTCGTGGTGCGGCACCTGCACGCCGCCATCTCGCACACCCGGGGCGCGGCGCTCGCGGTGGCCGAGCCCGATGCCGGGACGGGGCAACTGCACTACGCCGGCCTGGGCAACATCGCCGCCATGATCGTGGCCACCGGCGAGCGGCGGCGCGGCCTGGTGTCGCTGCCGGGCATCGCCGGGCACCAGCGGCCCACGGTTCGCGGGTACGACTACCCGTTCCCGCCCGGCGCGACGCTGGTGATGCACAGCGACGGCGTGGTGGACCGCTGGGACCTGGACGACTACCCCGGGCTGGTAGCCCGCCCGCCGCTGCTGGCCGCCGCCGCGTTGCTCCGCGACGCCGGGATCCGCCGTGACGACGCCTGCGTCCTGGTCGCCCGGGCGGCACAATGAGTGAACGCACCGAACCGCTCCTGCACCTGGCGCTCCGGGTCGAGCAGGACATCTTCCTGGTCCGGCAGCGGGGCCGGGAGGTGGCCGCGGCGATCGGGCTGGAGCACCAGGACCAGGTCCGGATCGCCACCGCGCTCAGCGAGGTGGCGCGGGAGCTGCTGCACGGGGTGGCCGGCGCCGACGTCACGTTCGCCGTCGACCGGGACGGTGCGGCCGGTCGGGCGGAGCTGCGGGTGGACCTGTCTCCGGTCCGTCCGTTCCCCGGCGGCCGGTACGAGCCCCAGTCCGGCGCGGTCGCTCGTCTCGTGGACTCGTTGCGGGTGATGTCGGTCGAGGGCGTTACCGTCGTGAGGATGTCCCGACGAGTACCGGACCATGCCGAGGAGCTGACGCCGGAACGCGCCGACCAGCTCCGCGCCGAGCTGGCGGAACGCGCTCCGGGCTCCGCGCTGGACGAGTTGGCCGCACAGAACGCGCAGCTCATCGCCGCGCTCGACGAGGTGCGCTCGCAGCGGGACGAGCTGGCGGTGCTCAACGCCGAGCTCCAGGAGACGAACCAGGGCGTGATGGCGCTCTACAACCAGCTCACCGAGGAGCTGGAGGAGACCAACCGTGGCGTGGTGGCGCTCTACGCCGAGCTGGACGAGAAGTCCGCCCAGTTGCGAGCCGCCAGCGAGTCGAAGAGCCGATTCCTGGCCAACGTCAGTCACGAGCTGCGGGCCCCGGTCACCGCGATCATCGGTCTGGGGCGGCTGCTGGCCGACTCCGCGTCCG
This sequence comes from Micromonospora sp. NPDC049201, assembly GCF_055586805.1. NCBI lineage: Bacteria > Bacillati > Actinomycetota > Actinomycetes > Micromonosporales > Micromonosporaceae > Micromonospora > Micromonospora sp. NPDC049201. The sequence goes on from NZ_JBVJHM010000008.1 coordinate 292,127, forward strand.
ATCCGCTGACCGGCGAGCAGGCCCGCCAGGTGGGGCTGATCCGGTCGTCCGCGGGTGACCTGCTGGCCCTGGTGAACGAGCTGCTCGATCTGGCGAAGGCCGAGTCGGGCCGGATCGAGCCGGACTGGTCCGAGGTCGACCTGCGGGCCGTGTTCGGGCAGCTTCGCGGCACGCTGCGGGCGTTGGCCACCCGACCCGAGGTGGAGCTGGTGGTGGAGGAGCCGCCGGCCCCGGCGACGGTCCGCTCGGACGAGGTGCTGCTCGCCCAGGTGCTGCGCAACCTGTTGCACAACGGCCTGAAGTTCACCGAGCGGGGCGAGGTGCGGCTGCGCGCCGAGCGTCGGGACGAGGTGTGGTCGCTCTCGGTCACCGACACCGGCGTCGGCATCCCGCCCGAGTTGCACGAACGGATCTTCGAGGAGTTCTACCAGGTGCCGGGCACGACCCGGGTCGGCGGCACCGGCCTCGGCCTGCCGTACGCCAGGCGGCTGGTCGCCCTGCTCGGCGGCACGCTGAAGCTGACCAGCGAAGCGGGCCGGGGCAGCACGTTCACCGTGGTCCTACCCGTGGGCGGAGCGTGACGGTGGAGGGCGGGCCGGCGACGGTGCTGGTGGTCGACGACAGCGGCCCGAAGCGTTACCTGCTGGTGAACTGGCTCGCCCGGGCCGGGTTCGTGACCGTGGAGGCCGAGAACGGCACGGCGGCGCTGGAGCGGGTGGCCCGGGAACCGGTCGATCTGGTCGTGCTCGACGTGCGACTGCCCGACATGAGCGGCTTCGAGGTCTGCGAGCGGATCAAGGAGGCGTACCCGTCCGTGCCGGTCATCCACGTCTCCGCGCACGCGGTGGACGTGGTCGACCGGGCGCAGGGGCTCACCCGGGGCGCGGACGCGTACCTGGCCGAGCCGATCGAGCCGGAGGAACTGGTCGCCACCGCGCACGCGGTGCTGCGCTACTACCAGGCCCGGCGGCGGGCGGAGCAGCTCGCCGAGCGGTTGGCCGCGCTGGCCGACGCCACGGTGGAGATGCACGCGTCGCCGAACTTCGTCCGGCTGCTGGAGGCCGCCGCGTCCGGTGCCGCGCGGATCTTCCGGTCGCCGGCGGCGGTGGTCGCCGAGACGTTCGACGGGGACTGCCTGGCGGGCGTGGCCGGCGACCCGCACACGCCGGCCGGGATCGTGCCGTGGGTGGTGGACGACACCGGCGTGCCGATCGGTACCCGGGTGTGGGTGGACCAGCCGGGCAACTGGCCGTTGACCGACTGGCCGGAGGGGGACACGGTGACCGTGGCCGCCTCGCGGCTGCGGGAGGACCGGGCGCCGCTCTACGTGGTGGTGCCGACGGCCACCCAGACCGTGCGGACGCCGGTGCTGGTGCAGCTCGCGCAGGCCGTGGCGTCGGCGGTGGAGGCGCAGCGCTCCTTCGACGAGGAGCATCGGATCGCGGTGACGCTCCAGCGCAGCCTGCTGCCCCGGCGGCTGCCCGAGGTGGCCGGCCTGGACCTGGCCGTCCGCTACGAGCCGGCGAGCGCCCAGACCGAGGTGGGCGGGGACTTCTACGAGCTGGTGATGCTGGACGGGCACCTGCTGGTGGCGATCGGCGACGTGGCCGGGCACTCGCTGCACGCGGCCACCGTGATGGCCGAGCTGCGGCACGCGGTCCGGGCGTACGCGGTCGAGGGGCACCAGCCGGGCATGATCCTGGACCGGGTCAACGAGCTGATGCGGACGCTGCTGCCGAACGAGCTGGCCACCATCTGCGTGCTGCTGCTCCACCCGGGCACCGGGCTGATCCGGATGGCCAGCGCCGGGCACCTGCCGCCGCTGCTGAGCCGGGACGGGCGGGTCGAGTTCGTCTCGCAGTCCGCGGCGTTGCTCGGCGTGCGCGCGCCCCGCCCGCCCGACCTGGAGTTCGTGCTGCCGGCCGGCGCCACGCTCGTCCTCTACACCGACGGGCTGATCGAGCGTCGGGACGCCACCATCGACGACGGGATGGCCGCGCTCGGCGTGGTGGCCACCCGGGTGGACGACGACCTCGACCAGTTCTGCCAGCGGCTGCTGATCGAGCTGGCGCCGCCGGAGATCCACGACGATGTCGCGGTGGTGGCGGTCCGCCGTCGCTGACCTCCGGTCGACCACTTACCGTAGTTGTTCGCAGTGGTTACTGACGGTGTCCGTCGGCTCGGGCGGTGGGTGAAGCTTCCGCCGCCTTTGCTCTGCAGCCACGGGCGCAGCACGGTCTTGAGCAGGGTCTTCGGGTCGAGCGGTGCTGCGGCGGTCGGGGGGCGTCGTCACCTTACGTGCGCGATGCGTCCATGGCTGCAGAGCAAAGGCGGTCCGGCCTCACCTCCACGGTGCCGATCGCGGTTACGCAACGCAATGCATCGATTTCGATCGAACCGATGTGTCGCATTTCCTCAAGACGGCTCCCATACCCTGGGTCCTATGAGTACGAAGACTAGTGAGCTGCTGGCCCTCGCCGAGCCGGGCACGGTGGCGGTGGTGCGGGGCATCTCCGACGACCACCTCGACCGACCCACGCCGTGCCGTGACTACACGGTGCGTGACCTGCTCAACCACCTGTTCGACGTGGTGGTCAACTTCGAGGCGCTGGCCCGGCGCGAGGAGGTCGACTGGTCGGTCCGGACCGACCACCTGACCAGCGGCTGGCGGGACCGGTTCCCGAAGGAGGCGGCGCGGCTGGTCGAGACGTGGTCGGATCCGGCCGTGCTGGAGGGCGTCTCGGCGGGCATGGGCGTGCCCCAGAAGACGATCGGGTCGATGGCTCTGATCGATCTCACCGTGCACGGCTGGGACCTGGCCCGCGCCACCGACCAGGAGTTCACCGTGGACCCGTCGGTGGTGGCGGCCCTGCACGAGTTCCTGGACGAGCGGGGCGACATGGGTCAGCGGATGGGCGTGTTCGCCGCGCCGGTGCCGACCGACGCGGCCCCGGGCTCGGTGGACGCACTGCTGGGCCGGACCGGGCGCGACCCGGCCTGGAGCCGCTGAACCGACCGGCCCGCGTCGGCCCTGGCCGGCGCGGGCCGCTCTTGACACTGCTATTCGCTCAGCGAATAGTAGGCCGGTGTCCACCCAGCACGTCCTGCTCGGGCTGCTCGCCGCCGGGCCGCGCCACGGCTACGAGCTGAAGCGCGCCCACGACGAGCGGCTGCCCCGGGCCCGCCCGCTGGCCTTCGGCCAGGTCTACGCGACGCTGGCCCGGCTGCACCGCGACGGCCTGGTGACGCCGTCCGGCCAGGGCCGGGAGGGCGGCCCGGACCGCACCGCCTACGCGCTCACCGACGACGGACGGGCCACGCTCGACCGGTGGCTGGCCGCCGTCGAGCCACCGATGCCGTACGTGGCCAGCACGCTCTTCGCCAAGGTGGTGGTCGCGTTGCTGGTGGCCGACGCCGACCAGGCCCGCGCCTACCTGATCGCCCAGCGCCGGGCGCACGCCGCACGGCTGCGCGAGCTGACCGCCGTCAAGACCACCCCCGGTGCCCACCTCGACGAGGTGGTCGCCGCCGACTTCGCCATCGCTCACCTCGACGCGGACCTACGGTGGCTGCACACCACCCTGGACCGGGTCGCCGACTGGCACCGGGAGGTGCACTCGTGACGTTCCTGGAAGCGCGCGGCGTGGTCCGGGCGTACGGCCCGACACCGGCGCTGCGCGGCGTGACGCTCGACGTGGCCGAGGGCGAGATCCTCGCGGTGACCGGCCCGAGCGGCTGCGGCAAGTCCACGCTGCTGCACTGCCTCGCCGGCATCCTGCGCCCCGACGCGGGCCAGGTGACCTGGCGGGGAGAGCGGATCGACACGTGGTCGGAGACGGCCCGCTCCCGGCTGCGCCGTACCGAGTTCGGGGTGTTGTTCCAGTTCGGTCAGCTCGTCGCCGAGCTGACCGCGGCGGAGAACGTCGCGCTTCCGCTGCTTCTCGCCGGCACGGGACGACGGGCGGCGCGGACGGCGGCGCTCACCTGGCTGGAACGGCTCGGTGTGGCCGAGGTCGCCGACGTCCGACCCGGCGAGATGTCCGGCGGGCAGCAGCAGCGCTGCGCGCTGTCCCGGGCGCTGGTCACCGAGCCGCGGGTGCTCTTCGCCGACGAGCCAACCGGCGCGCTCGACACGCTCGCCGGCGAGCAGGTGCTCACCCAGTTGGTCCGGCTGGCCCGGGAGCAACGCACCACGGTCGTGCTGATCACGCACGAGCCGCGGATCGCCGGGTACGCCGACCGGGAGGTCAGCCTGCGCGACGGCATGGTCGACCACAGCGGGCTGGGTCTCGATCCGGTGTTGCCGGGCGGCACGCGGTGAGGCCGGGCACGCTGCTGCGACTCGCGTTGGCCGGAACCCGCACGGACGGTGCGCGGGTGGCACTGACCGCGTTGAGCGCCGCGCTGGCGACGCTGGCCGGGCTGGCCGCGCTGACCGTGCTGGCGGTGGCGAAACCGCCCGGTCACGACTGGACGGAGTCCGCGCAGTACACCAACGGGCTGCTGCGCGAGCCCGGCCTGCGGCCCGGCGTGGCGTTCGCGTTGCTGCTGCTCTGCGTGCCGGTGCTCGGGCTGGCCGGGCAGTGCGCTCGCCTCGGCGCGCCCGGGCGCGACCGACGGCTGGCCGCGCTGCGGCTGGCCGGGGCCACCCCGGGCCAGGTCACCGGGCTCGCGGTCGCCGAGACCGGGGTGGCGAGCCTGCTCGGCACCGGCACCGGCCTGGCCGTGTTCGAGGTCGGCCGTCGGCTGCTGCACCGGCCGGCCGCCGACGGGCGGCTGCCGCTTCCCACCGACGTGCACCCGGGCCCGGTGGCCGTGGCCGCCGTGGTGCTCGGCCTGCCGCTGGTCGCCGCGTTGGCCAGCGCGTTGCTGCTGCGCCGCGTCACCACCACCCCGTTCGGCGTGGTGCGCCGGGTCCGCACGAAGGCGCCGTGGCCGTGGCCGGGCCTGCTCATCCTGGTCGCGCTGGCGTCGTTCGCCGCGATCCGGCCGATCGGGCTGTGGTACGAGCGGCGCGACCAGGCGCCGCCCGACTCGGTGGTGCCGCTGCTGCTGACGCTCGGCGGGCTGACCGCCATGATCGGCGTGGTGTCGGGCACCGGCTGGATCTCGTACACCACCGGGCGGCTGCTGCACCGCCACGGGCGCGGTCCGGCCGCGCTGCTCGCCGCGCGCCGGCTCACCGCCGACCCGTGGGCCGGCAGCCGCACGTTCGCCGCGCTGCTGGCCGCGCTGATCTTCGGGGCCGGGGCCGCCGGGGTACGGGCCGACTTCCAGGCCGAGGAGGAACTGGCTCGTCGCACCGGCGGTGGCCTGTCCAACCCGGACTTCTATCTCGGCGCGATGGACCTGGTCGACCTGGCCGTCGCGGTGGCCATGGCGATCGCCGCGGGCGGGCTGCTGGTGGCCGTGGTCGAGGGCATCACCAGCCGACGGCGGGCGTACGCGGCCCAGGTGGCCACCGGCGTGCCCCGGCCCACCATCGGCCGTGCGCTGCTCTGGGTGGCGCTCGCCCCGGCGGTGCCGGCGATCGGGCTCGCGCTGGCCGTCGGCTACCTGCTGGTCGCCGGCCTGATGCCGGCACCCAGTGGCGGCGGCTTCATGCAGCAGGTCTGCGCCGCCGGCACAGCGGGGTGCGGCACGAACGGCGGCGAGCCGCGTACCGAATGGGTGCCGAAGGTGACGGTCACGCCGGACGTGCCGTGGGAGCAGCTCGCCTGGTTCGCGGCGGGTGGGCTGGCGGCGGTGCTGGTCACGGTCGTGGCCGGCCTGCTCTTCCTGCGCGCCGCCACGTCCGTGGAGGAGCTGCGCACCACCTGAGTCAGCGGCCGAGCAGGCCGGCGGAGCCGGCGACGGCCAGGCCGATCGCGGTCGAGCAGCAGCAGACCACCAGCGCGGCGGCGACCACCGCGAGGATCAGCCAGGTCGGCCCGCGTCGCGCCGCCGGCTGATCTTCCCCGCTCACCCGAGGCCGAGGCGGTCCAGCGTCCACGCGTTGACGAACGCCTCCTCGCGCCAGGAGTCGTACCGGCCGCTGGGCCCGCCGTGGCCGGCGCCCATCTCGGTCTTGAGCAGGTAGTCGCCCTGCGGGGCGAGCGCGCGCAGCCGGGCGATCCACTTGGCCGGCTCGTGGTACAGCACCCGGGTGTCGTTGAGGCTGGTCACCGCCAGGATCGCCGGGTAGTCGGCCGAGGTCACGTTCTCGTACGGGGTGTACGACTTCATGTACGCGTAGACCTCGGGGTCGTCCAGCGGGTTGCCCCACTCCTCCCACTCGGTGACCGTCAGCGGCAGCGACGGGTCGAGGATCGAGGAGAGCGCGTCCACGAACGGCACCTGCGCGACGATCCCGGCGAACGCGTCCGGGGCCAGGTTGGCCACCGCGCCCATCAGCAGGCCGCCGGCCGAGGCGCCCCGGGCGACCAGCCGGTCGCTCGCCGTCCAGCCGGCCTTGACCAGGTGTCGGGCGCAGGCCACGAAGTCGGTGAACGTGTTCTTCTTGGCCAGCAGCTTGCCCTCGTCGTACCAACGGCGGCCCAGTTCGCCACCGCCGCGGATGTGCGCGACCGCGAAGATGACGCCACGGTCGAGCAGGCTCAGCCGGGCGATCGAGAACCACGGGTCCATGCTGGCCTCGTACGAGCCGTAGCCGTAGATGACCGCCGGCGCGGAACCGTCGCGCGGGGTGTCCCGGCGGCAGACCAGGGAGATCGGCACCCGGGTGCCGTCGTCGGCCAGCGCCCAGTCCCGGTGCTGCTCGTAGTCGGCCGGGTCGTACGCCCGCCCGTCCGGGCCGGGGCGTACCGGCTTGCGTCGCAGCAGCGTCAGCTCGCGGCCGGTCAGGTCGTAGTCGTAGATCGACTCGGGCGTGACCAGCGAGGCGTAGCGCAGTCGGATCGCGCCGGTGCGGTATTCCGGGTTCGCGTCCAGCCCGACGCTGTAGATCGGCTCGGGGAAGTCGATGTCCCAGCTGTCGTCGCTGCCGACCGGCACCACCCGCAGCCCGGTGAGCCCGTTGCCGCGCAGCGAGACCACGAGATGGTTCTCGAACGCGTCGACCGACTCCAGCCGGGTGCCCGGCGTGTGCGGGATCAGCGGCGTCCAGTCACCCGGCGCGTCGGCCGAGGTGTACGCCAGCGCGAAGTCCTCCGCGCCGTCGTTGTGCAGGATCAGGAAGCGGTGGCCGTGGTGCTCGACCGCGTACTCGACGCCCTGCCGCCGTGGGGCCACGATCGCCGGCTCGCCGGTGGGGTTGGCCGCCGGGATGACCCGGACCTCGCTGGTGATCTTGCTGTGGATGTCGATGACCACGAAGCGCTCGGAGCGGGTCAGCTCGACGCCCACCCAGAACCGCTCGTCGTCCTCCTGGTGGACCACCACGTCCTCGCCCGGGCCGGTGCCGACGGTGTGCCGCCACACCCGGTTCGGCCGCCACGCGTCGTCCACTGTGACGTAGAACAGCGTGGAGGCGTCGCCGGACCACGCCGTGCCGTAGAACGTGTCGGGCACCTCGTCGGGCAGCAGCTCGCCGGTGGACAGGTCCTTGATCCGCAGCGTGAACCGCTCGTCGCCGGAGAAGTCGGTGGAGTAGGCCAGCCAGCGACCGTCCGGGCTCACGTCGAACGCGCCGAGCGAGAAGAAGTCGTGCCCCTCGGCGAGCTGGTTGCCGTCGAGCAGCACCTCCTCGCCGTCGAGCGGGGCGCCGTCCGCGCTGACCGGGGGCGTGGTCTCACCGGGGCGGACGGCACGCCGGCAGCGCACGCCGTACTGCTGCCCCTCGACCGTGCGGGTGTAGTACCAGTGGCCGTCCTTGCGGGTCGGCACCGACAGGTCGGTCTCCTGGGTGCGTCGGCGCGTCTCCTCGAACAGCTCGGCCCGCAGCCCGGCCAGGTGGGCGGTGCGCGCCTCGGTGTAGGCGTTCTCGGCCTCCAGGTAGGCGATCGTCTCCGGGTCGTCCTTGGCGGCGAGCCAGGCGTACTCGTCGACGACGGTGTCACCGTGGTGGGTCCGCTCGGCCGGAACGCGCTTCGCCGTGGGCTGTGGGGTCGTGGTCACGGCGTCACGTTACCGCTCGGCGGACCGCCGCCGGGCTCCGCGCCGCGCGAAGCCCGCGACGCGCCGCCAGCATTTTCGAACATGTGTACGATTGCCGCCATGGCGGCTGCTGCGCGTTCCACCGACCGACCCGGAGCCCTTGAGATCACCCGGAAGCTGGCCGAGATCTGCGGCCGTCCGTTCGCCCGTTTCGCCGGCCCGGCCGACGAGGTGGCCGGCCGCACCGCCCGCTGGGTGGCCGTGCCGGGCGGCCCGCGTGCCGCCGCCGAGGTGCTCCGGCTGGCGGCGGCGCACGACCTGACCGTGGTGCCGCGCGGCGCCGGCACGAAGATCGACTGGGGTGCCGCCCCGGGCCGGGTCGACATCATGCTCGACACCGGCCGGCTGGCCGGCGTCTGGCACGAGCCGAGGGACGCCGCGGTGGCCGAGATCGGCGCCGGCACGCCGCTGCGTGCCGTCCAGGCCACGCTGGGCCGCACCGGCCGGCGGCTCCCGGTCGACGCGCCCTCGCCGGGGGCGACGCTGGGCGGGGTGCTCGCCGCCGACGAGGCCGGCCCGTTGCGCCACCGGCACGGCAGCCCGTGCGCGCAACTCGTCGGGGTGCGTTACCTCGACGCCGACGGCGAGCTGGTCAGCGTCGGCGAGTCCGGCACGGCACGCCTCGAACGCGCGGCCCCGACGGGCGGCTTCGACCTCGGTGGCCTCGTCGCCGTCGGTGCGGCCGGTGGTGGTCTCGGTGCCGGCGGCCCGGTTGCCGGTGGTGGTGACGCGGTCCTCGGGTCCGGTGGCCTGCCGGGGCTGGACGTGGCCCGGCTGCTCTGCGGCTCGCAGGGCGGCCTCGGCGTGCTGGTCTCGGCCACCATGCGGGTGCACGCGGCACCGGCCGGCCGGGTCTGGGTGTCCCGCCCGCTCTGGTCGCCGCTGGAGTTGCCCGACCTGGTCCGCGCGGTGCAGGCCGCCGGGGTCGATCCGGCGGCCGTCGAGCTGGACCTGCCGGTCCCGATCCCCCTGCCCCGCCGCCGGATCCCCGCCAGCCATCCCTCGGTGGTCGGCCGCCCCGACCATCCGGCGGTCACCGGGCGGCCGGCGGTGGGCAGCCTGGTGGTGCTGCTGGAGGGCGGCCCGTCCGACGTGGCGGGACGCGCCGAGCGACTGACCGCCGTGCTCGGCGGTGAGGCCGTGGTCAACCGCCACGCGCCCGAGTGGTGGGGCCGTTATCCGTTCGCCCCGGGCGACACCGCGCTGCGCATCGACCTGCCCGCCACCGACCTGCACGCCGCGGTCTACGCGCTGCGCGACGCCGCCGGCACCCCGATGCCGGTGCGCGGCTCCGCCGGGATCGGCTCCGCGTACGCCGCCCTGCCCGGGTCGCTGGCACCCGAGCGGGTCGCCTCGATCCTCACCGCGGTCCGCAGCGTGCTGATCGCCCGGCAGGGCCGGTGCGTGGTGGTGGCGGCGCCGGCCCCGGTGCGCCGCAGCGTCGACCTCTGGGGCGAGCTGCCCGCGCTGCCGCGACTGCGCAGCGCCAAGGCGCACCTGGATCCGCACCGTCGGCTGGCCCCCGGCCGCCTCCCCGGCGGCCTCTGACCCGAGCCGCGTGGGCGATCAGGGGATGTCGTTGCGGAGCACCAGGACGGCGATGTCGTCGCGCGGCGGCTCGGCGGAGAACGCGATGGTGGCGGCGCGCAGGCGGGCGGCGACCACGTCGGCGGAATAGCCGGCCAGCGGCGCCGCGGACTCACGCAGCCGCTCGGTGCCGAACAGCTCCCGGCCGCGCCGCCGCTCGGTCACCCCGTCGGTGTAGAAGATGAGCGCGTCGCCCGGCTTGAGCGCCAGCTCGGCCGTCGGGGTGGTGATGGCGTCGAGCAGGCCGAGCGCGGTGCCGCTGGCGCCGACGAACGTCGCGCCGCCACCGCCGTGCAGCAGCACCGGCCGGTCGTGGCCGGCCAGGTGCAGGGAGACGTCGAGCTGGTCGCCGTCGCCGGGTGTGACCGCCGCCAGCGCGAGCGTGCAGTAGCGCCCGCCGCCCCGCTCGACGAGCGTCTCGTTGAGTCGGCCGAGCACCTCCGGCAGCGGCTTGCCGTCGCCCACCAGCACCCGGATCACGTCGCGGACCAGGCCGGTCACGGCGGCGGCCTGCACGCCCTTGCCGGAGACGTCCCCGACCACCACCAGCCAGCGACCGTCCGGCAGCGGCACCACGTCGTAGAAGTCGCCGCCGACCTCGGCGTCGTCGCCGGTCGGGACGTACTCGGCGGCGAAGCCGATGCCCTCGACCACCGGCAGCACCGGCGGCAGCAGCGACTGCTGGAGCGTCTGCGCGACCCGGCGACGCTCGGCGTGGATGCGGGCGTTCTCGATGGCGAGCGCGGCCCGCCGGGCCACGTCCTCCAGCACCGAGACCTCGTCGGGGTCGTGCCGGTGCCGCTGGTGGCGGCCCACGGCGAGCGTGCCGAGCCGCTGCCCGCGGGCGATCAACGGGACGGCGAAGCCCTCCATCGGCCCGCCCAGCGGCACCTGCGTCTGGCTGCGGGACGCCTCGCGCAGCCGGGACTGGATCGAGTCCGGGCCGGCCTCGACGAGGACCCGGTGCAGGTGGGGCAGCATCGCCTCGTCGGCGTGGCTGGACGCGGCGAGACGCAGCCGCCCCCATTCGTCGGTGGTGTGCACCGCGCACCACTGGCCGAGCCGGGGCACCACGAGCTGCGGCACGAGCGCCATGGTCAGCTCGACGTCGAGCGACTGGGCGAGCAGCTCGCTCGCCTCGGCGAGGAAGGTCAGCCAGGCGGACCGGCGGACGTCGGCGCGACGCAGCCGGTCGTTCTCCAGGTGCAGCGACAGCCGCTCGGCGGCCAGCACCGCGAGCGGCCGGGCGTACGCCGAGGGCGCCGCGTCCAGCTCCAGCTCGCCGGCGTACGGGCGGTGCACGGCGAGCGGGACGCGCAGCAGCTCGTTGCCCTCCCGGGGGGCCCGGCCGTAGCGGGCGAACACCTGGGTGCCCTGCCCGTCCCCGCGGTCCAGTCGGACCGTGCCGCCGGCCGCGCCCACCATCTCGCCGACCCGGGTCAGGAGCCCGGCGGCGAACTCGGGCAGCGGATCGTCGGCGTACGCGTCGGGGGTGGTCTGCATCAGCTCGCTCATCGCCGCGGCGCTCGGCGTGCCCTGGTCCGGGCGTTCCGTGCCGGCCCGGGCCGGTGCGGCGGACAGCCGGGCGGGCCCACCCCGACCGGGCCGGTCCAGGCGGAACCAGACGCCCTTGCCGGTCGGGAGGTACGTGGTGCCCCACCGGCTGGCGAAGTGGTCGACGAGCAGCAGGCCACGACCGCGCGCGGCCACCTCGGTGATGTCGGCGGTGGTGTTGCGCACGCCGACGACCAGTTCGTCGACCGGGCCGGAGGCGAAGTCGGTGACGGTGACCGTGAACCCGGCGGGGTCGGCCTCGACCTCGATGTCCAGTTCGGTGCGGGCGTGCTCGACCGCGTTGGTGGTCAGCTCGGTGGTGAGCAGCAGCGCCTCGTTGAGCAGTTCGGGCAGGCCGGCTTCGAGGAGCATGGCCCGCACCAGCGCCCGGGCCGCCGCGGGGGTGCGCCGGTCGGCGGGGAGGCGGACGCGGCGGACGTGCTCGTCCGCGCCGCCGCCGTGGGCCGGCCCCGCATCCGCTGCCACCTCCGTATCCTCTACCGCCGCCACCCCGGCTGCCAACCACCCCGCCCGAACCCGGAATCTCGGGCGGATACCGTCCGTGACGCGCCCCCGCCCGCCGTGACCTCGACGGATCGCGCGGCAGAATGATGGGATGGCCGCGTGTCGGCACGAGCCGGTGGGCCCCGAGCTGAGCGAGGAATGATGACCACGGCGAAACAGTCGGTGAGCGCGGATCCGTCCGCCACCGACCACGAGGCGCTCCTCGGCGAGCTGGTCGAGGCGTTGCAGCGGGTGGCTCGCGGCGACCTCCGGGTCCGCCTGCCGCGTCGGGCGGGGCGCTCCGGCGAGGTGGCCGACGCGTTCAACGACGTGGTGTCGCTCCAGGAACGGCAGCAGCTGGACCTGCGCCGGATCAGCCGGATCGTCGGCCGGGACGGCCGGCTGACCGAGCGCCTCGACGACGAGGGCCTGGAGGGCTCCTGGGCGGAGGGGCAGCGGGCGGTCAACTCGCTGATCGACGACCTGGGCCGGCCGGCCACCGAGATCGCCCGGGTCATCGTGGCGGTGGCCGACGGCGACCTGTCCCAGCACATGGCGTTGGAGATCGACGGGCGCCCGCTGCGCGGTGAGTACCTGCGGATCGGCCGGACCGTGAACACCATGGTCGACCAGCTCTCGTCGTTCGCCGACGAGGTGACGCGGGTGGCCCGTGAGGTGGGCACCGAGGGCAAGCTCGGCGGCCAGGCCGACGTGCGCGGCGTCGCCGGCACCTGGAAAGACCTCACCGACTCGGTGAACACCATGGCGTCGAACCTGACCGGCCAGGTGCGGTCGATCTCCCAGGTGGCGACCGCGGTGGCGAAGGGTGACCTGTCGCAGAAGATCACCGTCGGCGCGCGCGGCGAGGTGGCCGAGCTGGCGGACACCATGAACTCGCTCACCGACACGCTGCGGCTGTTCGCCGAGCAGGTGACCCGGGTGGCGCGTGAGGTGGGCACCGAGGGCAAGCTGGGCGGGCAGGCGCAGGTGCCGGGCGTGGCCGGCACGTGGAAGGACCTGACCGACAACGTCAACTCGATGGCGTCGAACCTGACCTCCCAGGTCCGCAACATCGCCCAGGTCTCCACGGCGGTGGCGAAGGGCGACCTCAGTCAGAAGATCACGGTGGCGGCGCAGGGCGAGATCCTGGAGCTGAAGGACACCGTGAACACGATGGTGGACCAGCTCTCGTCGTTCGCCGACGAGGTGACGCGGGTGGCCCGCGAGGTCGGCATCGAGGGCAAGCTCGGCGGCCAGGCCCAGGTACGCGGCGTCTCCGGCACCTGGCGCGACCTCACCGAGAACGTCAACCAGCTCGCCGGCAACCTGACCAGCCAGGTCCGGAACATCTCCCAGGTGTCGACCGCGGTGGCGAAGGGCGACCTGGGCCAGAAGATCACGGTGGACGCGCAGGGCGAGATCCTGGAGCTGAAGAACACCGTGAACACGATGGTCGACCAGCTCTCGTCGTTCGCCGACGAGGTGACGCGGGTGGCGCGTGAGGTGGGCACCGAGGGCAAGCTGGGTGGTCAGGCGCAGGTGAAGGGCGTCTCCGGCACCTGGCGCGACCTGACCGACAACGTGAACTCGATGGCGTCGAACCTGACCTCCCAGGTCCGCAACATCGCGTCGGTCACCACGGCGGTGGCGAAGGGCGACCTGTCGCAGAAGATCACCGTGGACGCCCGGGGCGAGATCCTGGAGCTGAAGTCCACGGTGAACACGATGGTGGACCAGCTCTCGTCGTTCGCGGACGAGGTGACGCGGGTGGCGCGTGAGGTGGGCACCGAGGGCAAGCTCGGCGGTCAGGCCCAGGTACGCGGCGTGGCCGGCACCTGGCGGGACCTCACCGACAACGTGAACTCGATGGCGTCCAACCTGACCGCCCAGGTGCGGAACATCGCCCAGGTCTCCACCGCGGTCGCCAAGGGCGACCTGTCGCAGAAGATCACGGTGGACGCGCAGGGCGAGATCCTGGAGCTGAAGTCCACGGTGAACACGATGGTCGACCAGCTCTCGTCGTTCGCGGACGAGGTGACGCGGGTGGCGCGTGAGGTGGGCACCGAGGGCAAGCTGGGTGGTCAGGCGCAGGTGAAGGGCGTCTCCGGCACCTGGCGCGACCTGACCGACAACGTGAACTCGATGGGGTCGAACCTGACCAGTCAGGTCCGCAACATCGCGTCGGTGACCACGGCGGTGGCGCGGGGCGACCTGGGTCAGAAGATCACGGTGGACGCGCAGGGCGAGATCCTGGAGCTGAAGAACACCGTGAACACGATGGTGGACCAGCTCTCGTCGTTCGCCGACGAGGTGACGCGGGTGGCCCGTGAGGTGGGCACCGAGGGCAAGCTGGGCGGTCAGGCGCAGGTGAAGGGCGTCTCCGGCACCTGGCGCGACCTCACCGAGAACGTCAACCAGCTCGCCTCGACCCTGACCACGCAGTTGCGCGCCATCGCGCAGGTCTCCACGTCGGTGACCCGGGGCGACCTGACCCAGCGGATCAACGTGAAGGCGCAGGGCGAGGTCGCCGAGCTGAAGGACAACATCAACCAGATGATCGTCACCCTCCGGGAGACGACCAAGAAGAACGCCGAGCAGGGCTGGCTCGACTCCAACCTGGCCCGCATCGGTGGCCTGCTCCAGGGTCAGCGGGACCTGGGCGAGGTCTGCCGCATGATCATGATGGAGGTGACCCCGCTGGTCGACGCGCAGCTCGGCGCGTTCTTCCTGGCGGACAGCTCCGAGGGCAGCATGCGGCTGCGGCTCACCGCCTCGTACGGCTACGTGGCCCGGGGCCACGACGTCACGTTCGGCCCGGGCGAGGGGCTGGTCGGGCAGGCCGCGCTGTCCCGCCGGACGATCCGGGTCAAGGCGCAGCCGGGCGGCCGGCTGGTGGTCCGCTCCGGGCTGGCCGACACGCCCCCGGCCGACCTGGTGGTGCTGCCGGTGCTGTTCGAGGGGGAGCTGCTCGGCGTGATCGAGTTCGCCGGCGTGACCACCTTCTCCGAGCTGCACCTGTCGTTCCTGGAGCGGCTGGTGCTGACCATCGGCGTCGCGGTCAACACCATCCAGGCCAACCGGCGTACGGAGGAGCTGCTGGCGCAGTCGCAGCGGCTGGCGCACGAGATGCAGGACCAGTCGGCGGAGTTGCAGCGCACCAACGCCGAGCTGGAGGACAAGGCGAAGCTGCTGTCGGAGCAGAAGGCCAACATCGAGACGCAGAACCGGGAGATCGAGCTGGCCCGGCTCGGCCTGGAGGAGAAGGCGCAGCAGCTCACCCGCGCGTCGGCGTACAAGTCGGAGTTCCTGGCCAACATGAGCCACGAGCTGCGGACGCCGCTGAACTCGCTGCTGCTGCTGGCGCGGTTGCTGGCGGAGAACCCGGAGCGGAACCTCAGCGCGAAGCAGATCGAGTTCGCCCGGACCATCCACGGCGCCGGGTCCGACCTGCTGTCGCTGATCGACGACATCCTGGACCTCTCCAAGATCGAGGCGGGCCGGATGGACGTGGAGCCGGCCGAGATCCAGTTTGCCGAGATCCGCGGCTACGTCGAGCAGGCGTTCGCGCCGCAGGCCGAGGAGAAGGGGCTCGACTTCCAGGTGCGGGTCAGCCGGGAACTGCCGCCGGCTCTGGTCACCGACGCCCAGCGGTTGCAGCAGATCCTGCGCAACCTGCTGTCGAACGCGGTGAAGTTCACCGACAACGGCGCGGTGACGCTGCGCATCGGGCCGGCCGCCGAGAACGCGGTCTTCGACGTGCCGGCGCTGACCAACGCGCAGCGGGTCATCGCATTCACCGTGATCGACACCGGGATCGGCGTCTCGGACGACAAGCTCTCGCTGATCTTCGAGGCGTTCCAGCAGGCCGACGGCACCACCAGCCGGCGCTACGGCGGCACCGGGCTCGGCCTGTCGATCAGCCGGGACCTGGCCCGCCTGCTCGGTGGCACGATCACCGTGTCGTCCGCGCCCGGGCAGGGGTCGACGTTCACGCTCTTCGTACCGGATGTGCTGGCGCCGGACGCGGTGGTGGCGCCCGCGCCGCCGTCGCCGAGCCGCGCGGGCCTGCCGTCGTCGCTGCTCATGCCGATGGAGCTGCCGCAGCCGCAGGAGACGCCGGCGACCCGGCGGCTGGACGGCGTGACCGTCCTGATCATCGACGACGACGTCCGGAACGTGTTCGCGCTGACCTCCGCGTTGGAACTGCACGGGATGACCGTGTTGTACTCGGACAACGGGGTGGACGGGGTGCGCCAGCTCGCCGAGCATCCGGAGGTGGACATCGTGCTGATGGACGCGATGATGCCGGATCAGGACGGCTACGAGACGACCGCGCAGATCCGCCGCAACCACCGGTTCGCGGACCTGCCGGTCGTGTTCCTGACCGCGAAGGCGATGCCCGGCGACCGGGAGTCGGCGCTCGCGGCCGGCGGCAGCGACTACATCACCAAGCCGGTGGACCTGGACGAGCTGATCGGGCTGATGGCGTCCTGGATCGGCCGCAGCAAAGGCGAGGAGAACGCGTGACGCAGACGGCCAAGGCGCTGCTGGTGGACGACCGGCGGGAGAACCTGATGGCGTTGGAGGCCATTCTCCAGGGGCTCCCGGTGCAGTCGGTCGCGGTGGAGAGCGGTGAGGCCGCGCTCAAGCAGTTGCTGGTGGACGACTTCGCGGTGATCCTGCTCGACGCCCAGATGCCGGACATGGACGGCTTCGAGACCGCCACCCACATCAAGCGGCGGGAGCGCACCCGGCACGTACCGATCATCTTCCTCACCGCGGCGGACAAGGACGCCCAGCTCGCGCTGCGTGGCTACGCGGTCGGTGCGGTCGACTACCTGACCAAGCCGTTCGATCCGTGGGTGCTGCGGGCCAAGGTGACCGTCTTCGTCGAGCTGTGGGTGAAGACGCGGCAGCTCGCCGCCCAGGCGGACCTGGTGCGGGAGCGGGACCTCCAGTGGCGGCGCCTCGCCGAGGCGGTGGACGCCGCGACCGCGCTGTTGCGCGCCGACGACGACCCGGCGGCCCGGGAGCGGGCGGCGGACCTGCTGGAGCAGGCCCGCTGGGGCAACACCCGCTGAACGGTCAGCCGCCGGCCGGGCCGCCGTGCCCGGTCGCGGCACGCCGGGCCCGCCACCGGTCGCCGAGCGACTCCACCTCTTCCTGTACGAAGAGGAAGAAGTCCCGCATCTCGGCGACCCGTTCGCCGGCCGGCGTGCCCCGCCCGCGCAACGCGTCGACGCCACCCCCGGCGATGTCGATGAAGTTCTTGTAGAGGTTGGTCTTGGTGATGGTCGCCTCGTACCAGGGGTTGTCCGGCATCCGGTAGCGGTCGCGCCGGGAGCCCTTCACCGGTTCGCGGACCAGCATGGCGAACTGGGTGAGGTAGCGGACCGCGCCGCTCACGGCCGCCGCGCTGACGCCCAGTCGGGCGGCGATCTCGGCGGCGGTCAGCGGGTCGTCGGCGCTCATCACGGTGAACAGGACCCGGGCGGCCATCCGGGGGAAGCCCACGTCGGCGAAGGCCATCGCCATCCGCTCGACGAAGAGGTGGACCTCTTCCTCGTCGTACGCGGGGGGCTGGCTCATGGTCTTCTCCTCGGCGGTCATCTCCGTGATCGTCTCTCACCTCTCACTGTCTTCACAAGTTTCTGAAACGAGCGTAGCTTCCGAAGTATGGAAAACACCATTGAGGTGTCCGGCCTGGTGAAGACGTTCGGCCGGACCCGGGCGCTCGACGGACTCGACCTGAGCGTCCGCACCGGTGAGGTGCACGGCTTCCTGGGCCCCAACGGCTCTGGCAAGTCGACCACCATCCGGGTGCTGCTCGGCCTGCTGCGGGCGGACGCGGGGGCCGTCCGACTGCTCGACGGCGACCCCTGGCGGGACGCGGTGGCCCTGCACCGCCGCCTCGCCTACGTGCCCGGCGACGTCACGCTCTGGCCCAACCTCAGCGGCGGTGAGGTGATCGACCTGCTCGGCCGGATGCGCGGCGGGCTCGACCCGAGGCGCCGCGCCGAGCTGCTGGAGTCGTTCGAGCTGGACCCGCGCAAGAAGGGCCGGACCTACTCCAAGGGCAACCGGCAGAAGGTCGGCCTAGTGGCCGCGCTCGCCTCCGACGTCGAGCTGCTCATCCTCGACGAGCCGACCTCCGGGCTCGACCCGCTGATGGAGGAGGTGTTCCAGCACTGGGTCCGCCGGGCCCGCCACGACGGTCGCACCGTGCTGCTCTCCAGCCACATCCTGGCCGAGGTGGAGGCGCTCTGCGACCGGGTCACCATCATCCGGGCCGGTCGCGCGGTGGAGTCCGGCACGCTCGGCGACCTGCGTCACCTGCACCGCACCGCGATCGACGCCGAGGTCACCGCCCCGCTCGACGGGCTGGCCGACCTGCCCGGCGTGCACGACCTGCGGGTGGACGGGCACCGGGTGCGCTTCGACGTGGACGCCGCCGCGCTGGACGCCGCGCTGCGCCGCCTCACCGAGCTGGGCGTCCGCAGCCTGGTCAGCACCCCGCCGACACTTGAGGAGCTGTTCCTGCGGCACTACGAGACCGCGCCCGAGAAGGTCGCCTCATGAGCGCGCTCACCGGGACCCGTCACCTGGCCCGGCTGATCCTGCGCCGGGACCGCGTCCTGCTGCCGCTCTGGGTGCTGGTCCTCGCCGTGCTGCCGATGTCGTACGCGACCAGCTTCTTCGAGCTGTTCCCCACCGCCGCCGAGCGGGCCGCGTACACCGAGGGGACCGCCCGCAACCCGTCCATCGTCGCGCTGCTCGGCCCGGTCTACGGCGACAGCGTCGGCGCGCTGACCGCCCAGCGCAGCGGGTTCCTGCTGGTGATCGTGGCGCTGGCCAGCCTGCTCACGGTGATCCGGCACACCCGCACCGAGGAGGAGGCCGGCCGGCGGGAGCTGCTCGGCGGCAGCGTGCTCGGCCGGTACGCCGGGCTGACCGCAGCGCTGCTCGTCACGTACGCCGCCGACCTGCTGCTCGGGCTGCTCACCGCCGCCGGGCTCGCCTCGACCGGGCTGCCGGCGGCCGGCTCCTGGGCGTACGGCCTGGCCGCGGCGTCGACCGGGATGGTCTTCGCCACGCTCGGCGGGCTGGCCGCGCAGCTCACCGAGACCGCCGGCGGGGCGCGGGGCATCGGCCTCGCCGGCCTCGGCGTCGCGTTCGCGCTGCGCCTGGTCGGGGACACCGCCGGTAACGACTGGCCGAGCTGGCTGTCGCCGCTGGGCTGGGCGGCCCGGGTGCGGGCGTACGAGGGGGACCGGTGGTGGGTGCTGCTGCTGCCGCTGGCCGCCACGGTGCTGCTGGCCGCGCTCGCGTACCCGGTCTCGGTCCGCCGCGACCTCGGCGCGGGCCTGCTGCCGCCCCGCCTCGGGCCGGCCACCGCCGATCGGGCGCTGTCCGGTCCGTTCGGCCTGGCCTGGCGGCTGCACCGGGGGCAGCTCCTCTGGTGGTCGGTCGGGTTCGGCCTGCTCGGGCTGATCCTGGGCGGCGCCGCCGAGGCGGCCGGCCGCTCGGTGGAGGGCAACCCGCGGCTGGAGGAGATCATGGCCCGGATCGGCGGGGCGTCCGGGCTGGCGGACGCCTACCTGGGCGCCACGCTGAGCCTGGCCGGGCTGGCCGCCGCCGGGTACGGCATCCAGGCGGCGCTGCGGATGCGCGCGGAGGAGTCCGCCGGTCGCGCCGAACCGGTGCTCGCCACCGGTACGCGCCGCTCGACGTGGCTGCTCTCGCACGTGGCGTTCGCGCTGCTCGGCCCGGTGGTGGTGCTCGCGGTGACCGGCCTGGCCACCGGCCTCACGTACGGCTTCAGCGTGGGCGACGTGCCCCGGCAGGTGGGCCGGATGCTCGGCGCGGGGCTGGCCCAGGCGCCGGCGGCCTGGGTGCTGGCCGGGCTGGCCGTGCTGCTGCACGGGCTGCTGCCCCGGTTCGCGTCGGCCGCGTGGGCGGTGCTGGCGCTCTGCGTGCTGCTCGGTCAGCTCGGCGCGGTGCTGAACCTGAACCAGTGGCTGCTGGACCTGTCCCCGTTCACGCACACCCCCCAGGTGCTGCGCGCCACCTGGACCCCCACCCCGCTGTTCCTGCTGACCGTCCTGGCCGTAATCCTGACCCTGACCGGCCTGCAAACCTTCCGCCGCCGCGACCTCCCCATCACCTGACCCGTTGATCTTGCACTTTCGGCCCCGACGTAAGGGATGAACCACCCACGTGTGGGGCCGAAAGCGCAAGATCGCGGGGAGGTCGGGTCAGCGGATCATCAGGGCGCTGCGGAGGCCGGTGATGTCGAGGACGCGGAGCAGGAAGTCGCCGACGTTGCTCAGCATCAGCACGCACTGGGCGTGGCTGGCCTTGCGGCTGAGCACCACGAGCGTGCCGAGGCCCTGTGAGTCGCAGAAGGTGACGCCGCCCAGGTCGAGCACGATGCGCGGCGGCGGATCCGCCAGCACCTCGTTGACCACCGCGGAGAGCTGGGCGGCCGTGAGCATGTCGATCTCACCGGCCAGGCGAAGCACGGCTTCGTCACCCGTCCGGTGCACGGTGATGGACAGTTCGGCACGATCCACCCGGTCAGCCTATCGCGATCCCCACCAACGGGCCCGTCGAGCGCTTCCCGCCCCACCCGCCCCGCCTCCGGGCGCACGCTGGTTCACGGAAAGAGTGGCCATGGAATGCGAGACGGCCACGCTTTCCGTGAAACCGCACGGGGGTGAGGCGGGTAACGCCCGGGGCGGGGTGCTGGTGGGGGAGGGGTTGGGCGCTGACACAATGGGGGCATCGTGACCGAGACCTTTTCCGCCGGATCCGGCCGTTACCCGGCCGACGCTCCGGCCTCCGAGGCCCTGTTCGACCGCGCCAAGGCCCTCGTGCCCGGCGGGGTCAACTCCCCTGTGCGTGCGTTCCGTGCGGTCGGCGGCACCCCACGCTTCATGGTCCGGGGGGAGGGGCCCTGGCTGTTCGACGCCGACGGGCGGCGCTACGTCGACCTGGTCTGCTCCTGGGGCCCGCTGATCCTCGGCCATGCCCACCCCGCCGTGGTGGAGGCGCTGCGCGAGGCCGCCACGCTGGGCACCAGCTTCGGCACCCCGACCCCGGGCGAGGTGGACCTCGCCGAGGAGATCGTCGCGCGGACGCCGGTCGAGCAGGTGCGCCTGGTCAACTCCGGCACCGAGGCGACCATGTCGGCGATCCGGCTGGCCCGCGGCTTCACCGGTCGCGCCAAGATCATCAAGTTCGCCGGCTGCTACCACGGCCACTCCGACGCGCTGCTCGCCGCCGCCGGCTCCGGCGTCGCCACGTTCGGGCTGCCCGACTCGCCCGGCGTGACCGGCGCGGCGGCCGGCGACACCATCGTGCTGCCCTACAACGACCTGCGCGCGGTCGAGGCCGCCTTCGCCGCCGAGGGGCCGCATATCGCGGCGGTCATCACCGAGGCGGCGGCCGGCAACATGGGCGTGATCGCGCCCCGCGACGGCTTCAACGCCGCGCTGGCCCGGATCGCCCACGCGCACGGCGCGCTGCTCATCGTCGACGAGGTGATGACCGGGTTCCGGGTCTCCCGCGCCGGCTGGCACGGCCTCGACGCCTCCGACGCCGACCTGTGGACGTACGGGAAGGTCATGGGTGGCGGCCTGCCCGCGGCGGCGTTCGGCGGGCGCGCGGAGATCATGGCGAAGCTGGCCCCGGCCGGCCCGGTCTACCAGGCCGGCACGCTGTCGGGGAACCCGCTGGCCTGCGCGGCCGGCCTGGCCACGCTGCGGCTCGCCGACGACGCGCTCTACCGTCGCCTCGACGAGACGTCCGCCGCGCTGGGCAAGCTCGCCACCGAGGCGCTTTCCGAGGCCGGCGTGCCGCACCGCCTCTCCACCGCCGGCAACATGTTCTCGATCTTCTTCACCGACGCCGACGTGCGCGACTACGACAGCGCCCGCACCCAGCAGGTGTCGGCGTTCAAGGCGTTCTTCCACGCGATGCTCGCCGGTGGCGTCTACCTTCCGCCGAGCGCGTTCGAGTCGTGGTTCGTCTCGGCGGCGATCGACGACGCCGCGTGGGACCAGATCGCCGCCGCCCTGCCGGTGGCGGCGCGGGCGGCGGCAGCGGCGGGAAGCGGGGCCCAGTGAGCGCGAGGAGTGAGCCGGGTTTGCGAGCCCCGCAGTCGCGAACGAAGGGGGCCCAGTGAGCGCGAGGAGTGAGCCGGGTTTGCGAGCCCCGCAGTCGCGAACGAAGGGGGTATAGCCAATGGCGGAGACTGTGGTGCACGTGCTGCGGCACGGCGAGGTGTACAACCCGGACGGCATCCTCTACGGCCGGCTGCCCGGTTTCCGCCTCTCCGAGCTGGGCGTGCAGATGGCCAAGGCGGCGGCCCAGGCGCTCGCCGAGCGGACCGTGGTGCACGTGGTGGCCAGCCCGCTGGAACGCGCCCAGCAGACCGCCGAGCCGATCGCGGCGCAGTTCGGCCTCTCCGTCGGCGTCGACGAGCGGCTGATCGAGAGCGCGAACTGGTTCGAGGGCAAGAAGGTCTCCCCGGGGGACGGCTCGTTCCGCGACCCGCGCAACTGGTGGGTGCTGCGCGACCCGGTCACGCCGTCCTGGGGCGAGGCGTACCAGGTGATCGCCGAGCGGATGTTCGCCGCGCTGCACGCCGCCCGGGTCGCCGCCGAGGGGCGCGAGGCGGTGCTCGTCTCGCACCAGCTCCCGATCTGGACGCTGCGCCGCTACGTCGAGCGCAAGCGGCTCTGGCACGACCCGCGCCGCCGGCAGTGCGGCCTGGCCAGCCTCACCTCGTTCCACTTCGACGGCGCCCGGATCGCCGGCATCGGCTACTCCGAGCCGGCGGCCCACCTGATCGCGATCTCGCCGACCGCCCGGACGGCCAAGGGGGCCTGATGCTCACCCGGAGGCTCGCCGCCGCCCTGCTCGCCGCCGTCACCGCCGGTACGGCGCTGGTCGGCTGCTCCTCCGGCAGCCAGGAGAGCCGGTGCGCGGCCGACGGGCTCACCGTGACCTGCGCCCCGGACCAGCGGTCCAAGACCCCGAAGGTGAGCGGTGAGCTGCTCACCGGCGAAAACTACGACGTCGCCCGCGACCGTGGGCAGGTCGTGGTGGTCAACTTCTGGGGCTCCTGGTGCGCGCCCTGCCGGGCCGAGGCGGACGACCTGGAGGCCACCTACCAGGCCACCAAGGGCGCCGGCGTGACGTTCCTCGGCATCAACGTGCAGGACAGCAAGGACAAGGCGATCGCGTTCGAGGAGGGCCGGGTCACCTACCCGAGCATCTTCGACCCGTCCAGCCGGCAGGCGCTCAACTTCGACATCCCGCCGAACAGCACCCCGGCGACCGTGGTGCTGGACCGGGACGGACGCATCGCGGTGGTGATCCGCCGCGCGGTGACCCGGGACGAGCTGCGGCCGATCGTGGAGAAGGTCGCCGCCGAGCGGCCGGCGCCGAACGGCTCCCGCTGATGGGCGAGACGTTCGCCCGGCTCGCCGCGTCCGGCCCGCTGCTGCTCGCGGTGGGCGCGGCGGCACTGGCCGGCCTGGTCAGCTTCCTGTCCCCATGCGTGCTCCCCCTGATGCCCGGCTACCTGTCGTACGTCACCGGCCTCGCCGGCGCCGACCTGGAGGGTGTAAGGAAGGGCCCCCTGTTAACGCCTCCGGTAGAGCAGGGGCCCCCTCTTAACAGCGCCGCTGGCGGCGTCGGCGTCGTGGAGCGGGCGCCGGCCCGCAGCACGGTCGCCGTCAAGGGGCGGGTGCTCGCCGGCACGCTGCTCTTCATCGCCGGCTTCACCGCCGTGTTCGTCTCCACCGCCATCCTTTTCTCCGGCGTCGGCAAGCTCTTCTTCCGGTACGAGCGCACGCTGGAGATCGTCATCGGCGCGCTGGTGGTGGTGCTCGGGCTCGGCTACCTCGGGGTGCTCCCCGGCATGCAGCGCGAGTTCCGCATCCGCGCGCTGCCCGCCGCCGGGCTGCTCGGCGCGCCGGTGCTCGGCGCGGTCTTCGCGTTGAGTTGGCTGCCCTGCACCGGGCCGACGCTCGGCGCGGTGCTCGGCCTGGCCGCCACCGAGGGCCGGGCCGACCGGGCGGTGGTGCTCGCCGTGGCGTACTGCCTCGGGCTGGGGGTACCGTTCGTCGTCTTCGGGCTGGGCTTCCAACGCCTGCTCGGGGTGTTCCGCGCCGTCCGGCGCAACAGCCGCTGGGTCACCCGCGTCGGCGGGGCCCTGCTGATCGTGATCGGCCTGGCGCTGGTCACCGGCGGCTGGACGAACGTGGTGATCTGGTTGCAGACGCACGTGGGCGTGGGTGAGGTGAGCATCTGATGACGTCCGTGGACGACCGGCCGGCCACCCCGCCGGCGGAGGCGCCCCGGCGGCGGGTCAACCCGGTGCTGGCCCTGCTGCGCAACTCGTGGCGGCAGCTCACCAGCATGCGTACCGCGCTGATCCTGCTGTTCCTGCTCGCGGTCGCCGCCATCCCCGGCTCGGTGCTGCCGCAGCGCGGGGTCAACCCGGAGAACGTCGACAAGTGGTTCGTCGACCACCCCGACCTGGCGCCCCGGCTCGACCAGATCGGCATGTTCGGCGTCTTCGGCTCGGTCTGGTTCTCCGCGATCTACGTGCTGCTGTTCACCTCGCTGATCGGCTGCATCCTGCCGCGTACCCGCGACCACGTCCGGGCGTTGCGGATGCGTCCGCCGGCCGCGCCGAAGCGGCTGGAGCGGCTGCCGCAGCACGCGGTGCTGGAGGCCCCGGCCGCCGCCGACCCGGCGGCGATCGCGGCGGTGCTGCGCCGCCGCCGATGGCGGGTCACCGTCCGTGGCAACGAGGTCTCCGCCGAGAAGGGCTACCTCAAGGAGACCGGCAACCTGCTGTTCCACACGTCGCTGATCGCCGTCCTGCTCGGGGTCGCGGTCGGTTCCTGGTACGGCTGGCACGGCAACCGCATCCTGGTCGCCGGCGCGGACAACGCGTTCTGCAACACCCGCCAGCAGTACGCCGAGGCATCGCTCGGCCCGCGGGTGGACAGCGCCGACCTGCCGCCGTTCTGCCTCACGCTGGAGAAGTTCGAGGCCGACTACCTGGACTCCGGGCAGGCGTCCCGCTTCTGGGCCACGGTCAGCGTGGACTCCCCCGGTGACCCGCCCCGCACCGCCGGCTTCTCGGTCAACTCACCGCTGCGGCTCGACGCGGCCAACGTCTACCTGCTCGGCAACGGCTACGCGCCGGTGCTGAAGTACACCGACCGGTTCGGCACCAGCCAGACCAGCGACGACCCGTTCCTGCGCACCGGTGACCCGAACGCCACCGAGGAGGGCGTGGCCGTCTTCCCGGACGCGAACGTCGACCCGAGGACCGGCACCCGGGCCCCGGACCAGCAGGTCGCCTTCGACGGGCTCTACCTGCCCACCGTCGGGGACCGCGCGCCGTACGTGGCGTCGAAGTTCCCGGCCGAGCGGGACCCGGCGCTGAACCTGACCGCCTACCGGGGCAACCTCGGGCTGGACGCCGGCATCCCCGGCTCGGTCTACCAACTCGACAAGCGGCAGGTCGACAACGGCAAGCTGAAGCAGATCGGCACGAAGCTGCTGCGGCCGGGCGAGACGTGGACCCTGGACGACGGCAGCACGCTGGAGTTCGTCGGCACCCGGCCGTACGTGACGCTGGCGATCCGGCACGCGCCCGGCCAGACGCTGCTGCTGGTGGCCAGCGGCACGCTGCTGCTCGGGCTGATGGGCTCGCTGTTCGCCCGGCGGCGGCGGGTCTGGTTCCGGGTGTCGCCCCCCGACGGTGGATCTCCGACGGGCGGTAGTAGTTTGGTGGAGGCCGGTGGGCTGCCGCGCACCGAGCACCCAGGGTTCGCCGACGAGTTCACGCAGCTCGTCGCCGCGGTCAGCGGCGGCGGGCCGGAGCAGCGGCGGGCGCGAGAAGGAGACGAGTGATGTCCGCACTCTCGGATCAGCTGGTCACGTTCGCGATCCTGACGTACCTGATCGCGATGATCAGCCACGCCGTGGAGTTCGCGCTGGGCAACGCGCGGAAGGTGGCCGTGGCCGCCCCGGCCCGCGAGCTGGTCGGCGCGGGCGTCGGCAGCACCGGGGGGACTGTAGACGCGCCGGTCGCGCCGGTCGCGCCGCCGCGTCCCGACCGTTCGGCCGCGCGGGCCGCGTTCGCCGGGCGGATCGCCACCTGGCTCACCGCGCTCGCCGCCGCGCTGCACCTGGGCGCGGTGGTCACGCGGGGCATCGCCGCCGAGCGGA
Source organism: Micromonospora sp. NPDC049201 (assembly GCF_055586805.1). Lineage (NCBI taxonomy): Bacteria > Bacillati > Actinomycetota > Actinomycetes > Micromonosporales > Micromonosporaceae > Micromonospora > Micromonospora sp. NPDC049201. The sequence continues at coordinate 318,125 of NZ_JBVJHM010000008.1, forward strand.
TGCCCTGGGGCAACATGTACGAGTTCGTGCTGACGGTCACCTGGATCGGGGTGGCCGCGTGGCTCGTGGTGCTCTGGAAGCAGCCGTCGTTGCGCCGGCTCGGGCTGTTCCTGACGCTGGTGATGGTGCTGCTGCTGGCGTTCGCCGAGCTGAAGCTCTATGTCCAGGTCGTGCCGCTGATGCCGGCGCTCCAGTCGTACTGGTTCATCATCCACGTGTCGACGATCATCTTCGCCTCGGGCATCTTCCTGCTGGGCGTGGTGCCGGCCGCCGCGTACCTGATGCGGGAAGGCTGGGAGCAGGGGCGGCGCAGCTTCCCGTACACCCTGGCCCGCCGGCTGCCGGCGGCGGCCGGGCTGGAGCGGCTGACCTTCACGACGCACGCCTTCGCGTTCCCGATCTTCACGTTCGCGGTCATCGCGGGCGCGATCTGGGCCGAGGCGGCCTGGGGTCGCGCCTGGGGCTGGGACCCGAAGGAGACCTGGGCGTTCATCTCGTGGGTGGTGTACGCCGGTTACCTGCACGCGCGGGCCACGCCGAGCGTGAAGCGCAACGTGGCCACCTGGATCGCCGTGGTGGGCTTCCTGACCATGCTGATGAACCTGTTCGGGGTCAACTTCTTCTTCACCGGCCTGCACTCGTACGCCGGGGTCAACTGACGCGGGGCCGCGGCCGGCCGGGGGTACCGACCGCGGCGGTCTAGCGTCCCGCCTCGTCCAGTTGGCGTCGGATGAGTCGTTCGGTGGCGGTGGCCCCGGTGGGTTGCAGCCCGGTGCCGGTGCCCTGTTCGGTGACGTCGATGGTGACGGCGATCCGGTCGGTGCCCGCGATGATCATTTCGAAGATCTTGTTGAAGTGGACCGGGACGTCCCGCCCGTCCTCTCCCTTGATCACGAGCTGGCTGCCCTCGGTGACCCCGTGCAGTTGCCGCATCCGCAGGCCGGTGATGTCGCGGTAGCGGAAGTCGAACGCGTCGGTGTTCGACACGATGCAGCGGATGAAGTCCCACTCGCAGGAGAACACCGAGATCCGGCTCTGCCCCAGGAGCAGGATGACGATCTTGTAGCGCGAGAAGCGCAGCACGCCGTCCTGGCCGCGCGCCTGCTGGGTGGGGGACGCCGGCCCGATGACGAGCTGCGGCTCGCAGACGAGATCGTCCAGGGCGGTGTCCAGGTGGCGCAGCGCGTGGTCCCTGATGCCGAACTTGTCGAAGTACAGCCAGAGGTCCATCTGCTCGTCGGTCGGCCTGGGCTGCGAGGCGGCCAGGTCGCGTTGGTAGGCCGACGTCAACGACGTGTACTCCTGGAAGCCCTTGACCAGCATGACCGCGCTGCCGATGCCGAGCGGCACCGCCAGGCAGCACAGCGCCGTCTCCTTCAGCGCGATCAGCAGCAGGATCAGGCCCAGCCCGGCCAGCACCCCGCCGATGATCATCATCGTCTTGGCGGTGCCGAGCAGCGGTGGATTCGGGACACGGACGAAGTAGCGGTGCACGTTCGGCCGACGCGCCTCGATCCCGGCCCGGGCCACCGCCAGCGTGGCCTGCCAGAGCGGGTCCTGCCGGCTGTCCGTGAAGGGGGTGATCTCGGCGGCGTGCACCGGGGCCACCTCGCCGAGGCCGGCCTGGAGTTCCTCCACGCTCGGCCCGTGGTCGATGCGGTCGGCGTAGTGGTCCCGTTTGAGCGCGATCCAGAGCGCGCGGACGTGGGCGGCGGTCGGCTCGATCCGGAGGGCCCGACCGAGGTGTTCGTCCACCTGGTCCATGGTCCGCTGGGCACCGCTTCCCATCCGGCTGGGCTTGCGACCGCCGAGCAGTGCGAGCGCCAGATAATAGTGCGGGTCCGCGCCGGCCGCGCCCTTGGCGATCGCCTCGGTGAAGAACTCGACCGCCTTCGGATAGAGCCCCTCCGCAATGGCACGACGGCCGTAGCCCATCAACTCGCCCGGGCTCGTGGTCATACCGGCAATGACCGTTTCGGCGTTGATCTGTGCGCCGAAGACCCGTTGGTTGCGCTGGTCGTAGCCGGCCATCAGGAGACCCCGCCGAGCGCGTTCCACACGGTCACCAGCGCGGCGCCGATGGCCGCCACGGGCGCCGCGACCTGAAGCGCCTCGGTGGCCCGGCGTACGCGGGTCGACGCCTCCGCCCGGTCGTCGCGGGCGATGCTCGCGGCGGCGACCCGCAGCTCCTCGGCGATCGCTGTACCGGCCGCCGGGTCGATGACGCCACGCTCGGTCGCCTGCGTGACGGCGGCGCGGACGGCGTCGAGTCGGTGGAGGAGCGTGGTCGGGTCGTCGTCCGGGAGCCCGGTGAACGTGGCGTCGCTCAGGTCGATCCGGTCGGCGTTGAATTGGTTGCCACGCACGGTCTGGTGTTTCTGGTCGAATGTTGCCATGCCCGTTGTCACCCGCCAATTCACGTGAGAATTGTTTCGGTGAACTGACCGAACCATTCGCCGAAGGGCATCGCAACGTCGGAAAACTTACTTGCCCGACGGCGACTGTCCACGGTGGTACGAATTGTTCAGGTGGCTCGGTCCGGACGGGTGACGCGTTTCTCGGGAATTCGTGTTGGCGGGCCCGAACAGGCAATGCGGAAGCGGGCCGCCGGGGGGCGTGTCGTGGCCCCGTCGGGGTGCCCGGACTGCCGAACGTGGGCGGAGACGGGCCGTTCGGTCTTCGGCCGTCCGGCCGATCACCGTTCGGGGGTCTTGACGGCGGCGGCTCCCCGGTGGCGCGCGTCGCCACGCCCCTCACCGATCGGAGCGCGGCGCCGGCTTGGGCGTGGTGCTGGCTTGGGTGTGGTGCTGGCTTGGGCGCGGCATCGACCGCCGGGAGTCGGGCGACTCCCGGCGGTCGCGTCGTCGCCCGCTCAGCCGATGACGACCGGGGCGGTGTCGTTCGTCGGGTCGTCGTCGGGCCGGGGGTAGCCGTAGGGCAGGGCGACCGTGCCGGGCGTGCCCAGCGGGCCGTCGATCCGCAGGTCGACGTCGACCAGGAAAGTGTCGCCGGCCGGGAAGACACCGTCCGGCACCGTGCAGTACCAGGTGATCGGCGCGCCCGGGTCCTCCTCGTCGCCGTTGCCCGAACAGTGCTCCGGCGCGTTCGTCACCACCGTCCCGGCCGGTGGGGTGAACGTGAAGCGGGCGGCGCTGTCGCCGGAGACGGTGCCGTCCGGCACGCCCGGCCCGTCGTTGCGCAGGCCGACCCGGACCCGCACCGTGTCGCCGGGTGCCCCGGCGGCGGTCGCGCCGAGCGCGACCACGTCGAACGCGCCACGGACGGCGCGGAGATAATACTGACCGGAGGCGGACTGCTGATCCGGGCCGAGCACGTCGACCGGGTCGCCGACCGGGCGCAGCCGCAGCGCCGCGTCCGCCGGGCGGCGTCGCAGCACCACGCCCTCGGGCAGCGGGCCGGCGGTCGCCTCGGGCACCACGGTCTGCACGATGCGCTTGTCACCGATGGCGGCCGGGCCGACGATGGTCGGGAAGCCGCCGGGCACCTGGTAGCGCACGCCCGGCGTCAGCTCACGGCCGAAGTGGCAGACCACGACGGTGCTGAGCTGGCCACCCGTGCCGTACCGGCAGTTGCGGAACGCCGCCGGCTCCAGCCCGACCGGGAAGCGGAACGTGGCCCGCAGGCCGGTCACCGGCTGGTCGCCGGCGCTGACCAGGGTCACCGGCACGGCCAGCCGGTCGCCGGTTGCGGCGCCTGCCACGTACGCGTCGACCAGGTCGACGGCGTCCGGCCCGGTGCGCACCGTGACGGCCGCCTGCTGGGCCTCGCCGTCGACGCCGTCGGCAAACGTCGCCCAGGCGATCGTGCCGGCGGTGCCGTCGACCGCACCGGCCACCGTGCGGAGCACGATCGGAACGGTGCCGGTGACGCCGCCGAACTCGTCGGTGGTGGCGTCGGCGGGCATCGGGCAGGTCGCCACCGCGCCCGCCCGATCGCAGCCGGCCGGGAACGTGGCGGTGGCGACGCCGGCGAGGCCGCTCACGTCGATGCGGACGCGCGGGTGCACCGCGTCGGCGTCGCTGCTGAGCGAGAACGCGGCGGTGCGGGCGGGGGCGGCCGGACCGCCGAGGGTGGTGTCGCCGAGCCAGCCGCCGACCCAGCCGGAACCGGGGTCGGCGGTGGCCGGGGCCGGCAGCGCCACGACCACCCCGAGCGTGGCCAGCGCCGCCGCGCCGACCGAAACGCGCAGACGTCTCATCGAACTCCTTGCGGACGGGAACGCCGGCCCGAGCGGCCGGCGTCCGCGATCCTATGGGGAGGGTGTGACGGTGGGTCAGTGGCAGGTGCCGCTGCCGGAGTCGGTGAAGGTCGCGCCGGTCACCGGTAGGAACTGCCACGTGTAGGCGTTCGGGGAGAGCGTCAGCTTGAGCACCCCGAACGTGTTCCCGTTCCTGGCCTGGCTGTTCGCGGCCGGCTCGGGGAACGTCTTCATCAGCGGCCGGCCGCCGGTGCCGACCACCCATTCCCGGATGCCCCGGGTCGGGTCGGCCACGCCGGACGGGTTCTGTGGGGCGAACCGCTCGTACTGGTGGTTGTGGCCGTTGATGACGATCTCGGCGCCCGCGTCGTAGAGCGCCTGGAACAGCGGGCGCACGTTCGAGGAGGTCCGGCCGCCGGAGCTGAACAGCGGGTGGTGGTACTGGGCCAGGGTGCACCGGTTCGGGTGTGCGGCCAGGTCGGCGCGCAGCCATTTCTCCTGGGGCGAGCCGGCCTGGCAGCCGCCCACGTGGGAGCAGTTGCTGTTCAGCACCACGATGTGCCAGCCGGCCTGGTCGAACGAGTAGTAGCCCTTGCCGGGCGGCAGGACCGCGCCGAAGTAGTCGAAGGTGGGGAGCGCGCCGGCGGTGAGGTAGTCGTGGTTGCCGAGGATGGGTTTCGTGCGGCTCTTGAACTGCCCCCAGGTCGGGCCGTAGCAGTCGGCGAGCTGCGTCGCCGTACCGCTGTCGGTCAGGTCGCCGCCGGCCATCACGGTGCCGGGCTCGCGGGCGATGAGCTGCGCGGTCTGCACGGCCCCGGTGGTGCTGCACGCGGAGATGTCGCCGCCGTTGAGCAGCACGTTGTCCCCGGTCGGTGGCGGGCCGGTGGTGATGACCAGCATCGGCGCGTACGTGCCGGACTCCCGGCTGTCGTAGAACGCGCCGTCCGGGTTGGTGGAGGAGAGCGAGAACGCCACCTCGCCGTTGCCGGTGACGGCGCCGGTGACGTCCAGCTCGTACCAGGTGTTGCTCCGGACCGTGCCGAGCGAGCCGAGCGGGCCGCCGACGGACGCCGGCCGGTTGGCGTAGGTAAGCGTGCTCTCCGACCAGGACGTACCGACCTCCTGCGCGGTGCCGCCGTTGGGGCTGGGGGCGTTTGCGGTGTTCCGGACGTGCAGACGTAGGCGCGCGCTGGAGACCGGGTCGGTCAGGCGGGTGACGGTGAACCGGAGGTAGGAGATCCGGACCGGGGCGGCGCCGACCACGAGGGAGTTGGTGCTGTTGAAGTTGGCGTTCGGGCTGGACGAGCTGACGTAGCTGTCCTGGGTGGCGGCGAACGGGAACGTGGTGGTGGCGGCCGAGGCCGGGGGTGCGCCGACGAGCAGCGCGGCGGTGAGGGCCAACGCGGCCAGCCCGGCCTGGAGGGCGAGCCTCTTCATGGGATCTCCGATCTCCACGGCCGTTCGCTCGTGCCCGTCCGGGCAGACCGGCCGCCTCGTTGCGGGGACCCAGTTGACGCGGGGGCGCGTGACGTGGCCGTCACCGACGACGAGAGGGCCGTGACGGCGGCGGGTCGGAGGTGAGGACGTCCTACGAGGCGGTGACGCGACGACTCAGCACCTCGTCGATCCGACGGGTGATCTGGTAGGCCACCTCGGGCAGGTCGGCCAGGTCGAGGCGGTCGGCCCGGAGCGCGAACTGGGCGTGCAGCTCGCGGGCCACCGCGTCACGGATCTCGGTCTGAAGCGGGCTGAGCCCGTCGGGATCACCCACCACGTACGCGTCGTCCATCCGTCCAGCGCGACGGAGGATGGCCCTTGCCTTGACATCGATAGGTGTCTATGGTTTACCTGAAAGCGCTTTCTAACACAGGGTACACACGCTTGAAAGGTGAAACCGGATGAGACGCAAAGTCGCCACTCGGTGGCTGACCGGCGGTGCCGCTGCGGTCGCGGGCGCCGTCGTCGCGCTGGCGTTGCAGGTCCCCAGCGCGTCGGCCGCCACGAACCTGAGCCTCGGCGCCGGCGCCGACGGCTCCAGCAAGGCCAGTGGCACCAGCTACGGCAACGTCATCGACGGCAACGCCGGCACCTACTGGTCGCCGAGCGGCTCGACCGGCACGATCTCGGTCAAGTGGGGCAGCGCCACCACGGTGTCCTCGGCCGTCATCGTGCAGGCCTCGGGCGGCGGCTCGATCAGCGGCTGGCAACTCAAGAACTACGACACGGGTTCCGTCCTCGCCAGCGGCGGCAGCGCCCCGAGCACCATCAACTTCTCCTCGACGTCGCTGAAGAAGATCTCCTTCGTCATCACCAGCGCGTCCGGCACCCCGCGGATCGCCGAGTTCGAGACGTACTCCAGCGGCGGGTCGACGCCGACCACCAGCCCGACCAGTGGTCCCACCAGCGGTCCGACGTCCGGCCCGACCGGCAACCCGGGCACGCCGACAGGCGCGTGGCCGTCGTCGGCCGGCTCGGTGAACATCTCCAGCACGGTCAACGTCTCCGGCACCTTCGACGGCGGCATGAAGACGTACTGCTGCATGGGTGACGGTGGGCAGGGCGAGTCGCAGGACCCGATGTTCAAGATCGCCAACGGTGGCACGCTCCAGAACGTCATCCTCGGTTCGCCCGCCGGTGACGGCGTGCACTGCGAGGGCACCTGCACGCTGCGCAACGTGTGGTGGAACGACATCGGTGAGGACGCCGCCACCTTCAAGCAGACCAACGGCGGTACGTCCTACGTCATCGGTGGCGGCGCGCGCAGCGGCAGTGACAAGACCTTCCAGCACAACGGCAACGGCACCGTCAGCATCTCCGGCTTCTACCTCAAGGGGTCCGGCAAGCTGTACCGCGCCTGCGGCAACTGCTCCACCTCCTACACCCGCCACGTGCGTGTCGACAACGTCCTCGTCGACGACATCGACATGCTCGCCGGCATCAACAGCAACTGGAACGACACCGCGACGATCACCCGCGTGGTCGTGATCGGCTCGGCGGTCATCTGCGGCAAGTACAAGGGTGTCGCCAAGGGCAGCGAACCCAGCTACCTCGGTGAGGGCTGGAACGACGCCAACTGCAAGGTCAACAGAAGTGACGTCATCTTCCGGTAGAAGTGTTCAAAGAGGGGCACCCGACCGGAGGTCGGGTGCCCCTCTCGTGCTCGGTGGCCGCTGAGGCTCACGCGCCGAACCAGCCGGGGACGTCGAGGCGGAACACGTCGGCGGGGACCATCCGGCGCAGGTCGTCCTCGATGGCGGCGACCCGGTCCGCGCCGAGCGTGGCCGCCCAGCGGTCGCGCAGCGCGTCGAAGACGACCGCCGAGCGGCGTAACCCGTCGTGGCCACGGGCGGTCATCCGGACCAGCTTCCGGCGGGCGTCGGCGGGATCGTCCACGCGTTCCAGGTACCCGAGCGCGACCAGCCGGTCCACCGTCTTGCCGGCGGCCTGCTTGGAGACGCCGAGGCGTTGCCCGAGGTCGGAGGCGGTGGTGCCGGCCGGTCCGACGGCCTGGAGGACGAAGCCGTGCGCCGGTCGCAGCTCGGGGTGCCCGTGCCGCGCCAGCTCGGCGTGCAGGTCGTCGACGAGCGTACGGAAGCCGGCCAGCAGGAGCAGCGGCAGCGCGAAGCCGGGGCGGTCAGGCGTTGCCATATTAGACAACCTGGTTTACGGTTTGGTCAACCACATTGACTATCTTACGAGAGGGGACCGCGGATGTCCCGCTTCACCGCGTACGAACCCGACACCGCGCCGGCCGCCGCCCGCCCGGTCATGGCCGGCGTCCACCGCAAACTGGGCCACCTGCCCGCCGCTGTCGGCCTGATGGCCGGCTCGCCGGAGCTGCTCAAGGGCTTTCTCGCCGCCAACGCCGCCTTCGAGGCCGCCGACCTCGACCCGGTTGCCCGGGAGGTGCTCGTGCTGACGGTCGCCACCCGCAACGAGTGCCACCTCTGCGTGGCCATGCACACCGCCACGCTCACCCGGCAGGACGCCGCGCCCGAGCTGATCGACGCGCTGCGAACCGGCGGCGTGCTGCCCGAGCCCCGGCTGGAGGCGCTGCGCCGGTTCACCGTCGCCGTGCTCGACCACCGGGGCGCGGTCCCCGACGCGGAGCTGGACGCGTTCCTGGCCGCCGGCTGGCAGCCACGGCACGCGCTGGACGTCGTGCTCGGCGTCGGGACCTACACCATCTCGACGTTCGCGAACCGGCTCACCGCCGCGCCGCTCGACGCGCCCCTGCACCGGTACGCCTGGGAGCCGGCCGCCTGAAGCGGGCGGCGGGCGGAAAGGCGGCGGGCGTTAAGCGGGGGCCCCGCCTCTACCGGAGGCGTTAACCGGGGGCCCCTCCTTCGCGTCGGGGGCGGCGCGGGGCGGCACAGATCCTCCACGTGTGGCGATGGTCGAGACCGGGGCGCGCAAGCCGCCGCCGGATTTCTGGGAGCGGGCCGACGTGGCGCTCGACACCGGTGGCGCGTTCGGCCGCATGCTGGCCCGGTTCGGGTCGCCGCAGTGGATGCGGGCCTGGGAGGCCAACGAGCGGCAGGCCACCGTGCTGCGGTCGTACCAGAACACGGTGGTGCCCGGGCTGTTGCAGACCTCGGCGTACGCCCGCGCGTTGTTCCGCAGCGTCGGCCTGTTCGACGAGGCGGAGGTGGAGCAGCGGGTGGAGGCCCGGCTGGCGCGGCAGGCCGTGCTGACCGGGGAGAAGCCGCCGCAGCTCGTCGCGGTGCTGGACGAGCACGTGCTGCGCCGGCCGGTCGGTGGCCCGCTGGTGATGCGCGAGCAGGTGCTGCGGCTGGTCAAGCTGGTCAATGAGCGGCCCCGGGTCCGGCTCCAGGTGGTGCCCGCCTCGGTCGGCGCATATCCCGGTGTCGCCGGGGCCTTCGTGCTGGCTACGCTCCCCTCCGGGGAGGACGTCGTCTATCTCGACGATCAGCTCAAGGGCCAGGTGATCGACCACACCGAGGACGTGCTGGCGGTCCGGTCGTCCTGGGAGTCGATCGAGGGGGAGGCGCTGCCGCCCCGGCAGTCGATGGAGTTGCTGACGGAGGTGGCGGAGACATGGCGGACCTGACCGGCGCCCGGTGGCGCACCAGCACCCGGAGCAGCACCAACGGCGGTGACTGCATCGAGGTGGCCGACAACCTGCCGCGCGTGGTCGCCGTCCGGGACAGTAAGGACCGCGCCGGGGCGGTGCTGACGTTCCGTCCGGCTGCCTGGCGCGCGTTCGTCGAGTCGGCCCGCCGGGGCTGACCCGCCCGTCCGTCAACCCGTGAGGAACGGCAGCAGCAGGGCGGTGAGCTTCGCCGGCTGCTCCTCGAACAGCCAGTGGCCGCAGTCCTCGACCACCTCGCCGGTGACCCGGTCGGCGTACCGGCGCACCTGCTCGGCCACCTGGGCACCGAGGCTGGCCTGCGCGCCGACGGCCAGCACCGGCATCGGCAGCTTCGTGCTCCGGTACGCCGTGTTGTCCGCGACGTCCTGCCCGAACGCCCGGAAGTAGGCGAAGCTGGCCCGCAGGTGCGCCTCGTCGCGCAGGTGACCGGCGTACTCCTCGATGTCGTCCGGGCCGAGACTGCCCTTGTTCACCATGATCGAGTCGGTGAACCGGTCGACCCAGAGCGCCTCGCGGCCGGCGACGAGCTGCTCGGGCAGGCCGTTGGGCACGGTGAAGAAGCCGAAGTTCCACACCGCCGGGCCGGCCGCGGTGAGCGCGGGCATGGCGTAGACGCTCTCGTCCGGGATCGGCGCCTCGCTGAGCACCAGCCGGGCGACCGAGTCGGGATGGGCGGCGGCATAGGCGTACGCGACCATGGTGCCGAGATCGTGGCCGACCAGCCGGATGTCCCCGGCCAGGTCGAGCGCGGTGAGCAGGCCGTGCAGGTCGGCGGCGACCGTCTTCTTGTCGTACCCGCCGGGCGGGGCGTCGCTGTCGCCGAAACCGCGCAGGTCGGGGGCGATCACCTCGAAGGAGCGCGCCAGCTCCGGCAGCACGTGCCGCCACATGCGCCAGCACTGCGGGTAGCCGTGCAGCAGGACCAGCGTCGGCCCCTGACCGCCCCGGACATAGTTGATCTCCACGTCGCCGACCTGGCCCCGCTGCTCGCTGAATCCCGCCGGCACCCGCTCGTCGCCCATGCCGCCGACTACCCGCCCGACGGGGCGTTAAAAGGGGGCCCCGCCTCTACCGAATGCGTTAAGAAGGGGCCCTTCCTTGCACCTCAGGGGGGTGGGGGAGGATGGAGGCATGGGGCGTGGCTTTCCGTACGACGATCTCAAGGACTTCCTCGCGGCGCTGGAACGCGCCGGTGAGCTGCGGCGGGTGAGCGTCCCGGTCGACCCCACGCTGGAGATCAGCGAGGTGGTCACCCGGACCGTCCGCGCCGGTGGGCCGGCGCTGCTGTTCGAGCGGCCCACCCGGGGCGAGATGCCGGTGGCGGTCAACCTGTTCGGCACCGAGAAGCGGATGGCCATGGCGCTCGGCGTCGAGTCGCTCGACGAGATCGGCGCGCGGATCGGCGAGCTGCTCAAGCCGGAGCTGCCGCAGGGCTTCACCGGCATGATGGGTGGGCTCGGCAAGGTCATGCAGCTCAAGTCCATGCCGCCGAAGAAGGTCCGGACCGCCCCCTGCCAGCAGGTGGTCTACCGGGGCGACGACGTCGACCTGAACCGGCTGCCCGGGTTGCAGGTGTGGCCGGGCGACGGCGGCATCTTCCACAACTTCGGGCTGACCCACACCAAGCACCCGGAGACCGGCAAGCGCAACCTCGGGTTGTACCGGCTCCAGCAGCACGGCCGGAACACGCTCGGCATGCACTGGCAGATCCACAAGAACTCCACCGCGCACCACGCGGTCGCCGAGCGGCTCGGGCAGCGCCTGCCGGTGGCGGTCGCCATCGGCGCCGACCCGGCGGTCGCGTACGTGGCCAGCGCGCCGCTCCCCGCCGACATCGACGAGTACCTGTTCGCCGGCTTCCTGCGCGGGGAGCGGGTCGAGATGGTCGACTGCCTGAGCGTCCCGTTGCAGGTGCCGGCGCACGCCCAGGTCGTGCTGGAGGGTTACCTCGAACCGGGCGAGCGGCTGCCCGAGGGGCCGTTCGGCGACCACACCGGCTTCTACACGCCGGTGGAGCCGTTCCCGGTGCTGCACATCGAGACCATGACCATGCAGCGCGACCCGGTCTACCACTCGATCGTCACGTCCCAGCCGCCGCAGGAGGACCACGGCCTCGGCAAGGCCACCGAGCGGATCTTCGCGCCGCTGCTGCGGTTCCTGATCCCGGACATCGTCGACTACGACCTGCCCGCCGCCGGCGTGTTCCACAACTGCGCGATCGTGTCGATCCGCAAGCGCTACCCGAAGCACGCGCAGAAGGTGATGAACGCGATCTGGGGCGCGCACATGATGTCGCTGACCAAGCTGATCGTGATCGTCGACGAGGACTGCGACGTGCACGACTACAACGAGGTCGCGTTCCGCGCCTTCGGCAACGTCGACTACGCCCGCGACCTGCTCCTCACCGAGGGCCCGGTGGACCACCTGGACCACGCCTCGTACCAGCAGTTCTGGGGCGGCAAGGCCGGCGTGGACGCCACCCGCAAGCTGCCCACCGAGGGGTACACCCGGGGTTGGCCGGAGGAGATGCGGATGTCCCCCGAGGTGACGTCCCTGGTCGACAAGCGCTGGCAGGAGTACGGAATCTGATGACCGGCACCTCCGACTCCCGCGATCTTGCAGATGCGGCCCCTGACCAGTCCGGTTCATCCCCTTCTGTCGGGGCGGCAACCGCAAGATCGCGGGGGCGGGTGGGGTCGTTCCTGAAGCTCGTCGCGATCGAGCACTCGGTGTTCGCGTTGCCGTTCGCGTACCTGTCGGCGCTGACCGCGATGCGGGTCGACGGGGGGCGGGTGCGGTGGGGGGACCTGCTGCTGATCACCGTGGCGATGGTCGGCGCGCGGACGTTCGCGATGGCCGCCAACCGGATCCTGGACCGGCGGATCGACGCGCGGAACCCGCGTACCGCGAACCGGGAACTGGTCACCGGGGCGGTGAGCGTGCGGACGGCCTGGACCGGCGCGGCCGTCGCGCTCGTGGTCTTCCTGGCCGCCGCCGCGCTGCTCAACCCGCTCTGCCTGATGCTCGCGCCGCTGGCCGTGGTGCCGCTGGTGGTCTACCCGTACGGCAAGCGCTTCACCAACTGGCCGCACGCCATCCTCGCGGTCGCCCAGGCGGTCGGCCCGGTCGGCGCGTGGCTGGCGGTCACCGGCACGCTCGACGGCTCCGGCCCGGCCTGGCTGCTCGGCGCCGCCGTCGGGCTCTGGATCGGTGGCTTCGACCTGATCTACGCCTGCCAGGACTCGGAGATCGACCGGGAGATCGGGGTGCACAGCGTCCCCGCCCGGTACGGCCGGCGCTTCGCGCTGCACGCCTCCACGGTCGCGCACGTGGTGACGTTCGCGCTGTTCATCTGGTTCGGCGCGCTTGTCGGCTTCGGCTGGCTGTGGTGGATCGGGCTGGCGCTCACCGCGGTCGCCTTCGGCTACCAGCACCTGGTGGTCAGCCCCACCGACCTGAGCAAGGTCAACCGGGCGTTCTTCACCGCCAACGGGTTCGTCGGCATCGCGTTGTTCGTGCTCGCGCTGCTCGACCTGGTGGTCCGGCTCGGCCTGCGCCCCTGACGGGTCGGGCGGATCGGTGCCGGTGCCGGTGCCGGTCGCCCGCCGGGCGGTCAGGGCGTCGCGGCGACCGGGTAGCGGGCGCTCTCCAGCGTCCAGTCGACAGTGCCGCGCACGGCGGCGGCCACCCCGTCGAGATGGATGGTGACGGCCTCGTCCAACGCCGGGCCGAAGGACGGCACCGCCGCACGCAGCGCCATGAAGCGGCTCATCTCGGCGCGCCAGTGCGCGGCCACCAGGTCGACCGCGACCGGCAACGGCACGTCCCGCTCGGCGGCCACCGCCAGCACCAGGTTGTGCCCCCCGCCGGTGACCCGGTCCCGCTCCAGCGAGGCGATGTCGTTGAACCAGGAGAGCAGGTCGTTGGCGAGGTCCGCGTGACGGCGCAACGCGGGATGGTGGTAGACCGCGTCGGGCAGCGGGCGACCGGCGGCGAACTCGATCAGCGGGTACGACACGTATGCCGCCGAGGTGGCCCGGCGCAACCGGACGTACTCCGCGACACCGGGTTGCCGGCCGGCCGACGTGGCAGCCGTCTCCCGCGACACGCCGTCGAGGTGGTCGGCCACCGCGTCGGCGAAGCGCAGCCGCCAGCGCGCCGGCATCCGGTGCCGTGGCTCCCGCCACGCCTGCACGAGCAGCCGGCGCAGCGGACCGGTGAACCCCGGGTGGCGGGCTCGCGGGCCCTCGCGGAGCAGCGCGAGCGCGCCGTCGCGCAGCGCGCGGATCTGCGCCGGGGCCAGCCCGTCCGGCCCGTCACAGGCGTCGTCGACCAGGAAGAACCAGGTGAACAGCGCGGCCAGCACCCGCAGGTCGGGCTCGGTGGCGTCCGGGTAGAGCCGGCCGGCGTACCGGGCGAAGCCGGCGCGGGCCAGCCGTCGGCGGGTGCCCGGATCCAGCGGCAGGCCGAGCTGGTCGAGGTGGTCGACGAGCCAGACCTGCACCTCGTCGGCGTACGGGGAGAACCGGGGCGCGACGGGGCAGTCGGAACGCAGCGCCCGCAGCACCGCCGCCGTCATCACCGGCCCTTCCATGGAGGTGGATCGCCGGATCAGAGAATCCCATGCGGCGGGAAACCCCGTCGACCCACCGGACATTTGGCCTGGCAGGCTTACGGCATGCGCGAACCATGGGTGGTGGGCGTCTCCGGTGCCTCCGGGACCCCGTACGCGGCGGCGGTCGTCCGGGGACTGCTGGACGCCGGCGCGGCGGTCGACCTGGTCGTGTCCCGGGCCGCCCGGCTGACCGTGCTCGACGAGACCGGCCGGCCCTTCCGGGACGCGCACTGGGCCGCGGACCTGGCCGGGTGGCTCGACCGCGACCTCACCGACGCGGACCTCCGGTACTGGCCCGCCGGTGACCTGGCCGCCGGCCCGAGCAGCGGCTCCTACCGGGTACGCGGCATGGCGGTCGTGCCGGCCAGCACCGCGGCCTGCGCCGGCATCGCGATCGGTCTCTCCAAGGACCTGCTCCAACGGGCCGCCGAGGTGAACCTCAAGGAGCGCCGTCCGGTCGTGGTGGTGCCCCGGGAGACCCCGGTGACCCGCAGCCACCTGGAACACCTCATCGCGCTGCACGACGCCGGCGCGGTGGTGCTGCCGGCCAGTCCGGGCTTCTACGGCGCCGGCGCGTCGGCCTCCGCGCAGCAGTTGGTCGACTTCGTGGCCGGGAAGGTGCTCGACGCGCTCGGCGTCGAACACACGCTGTTCCGGCGCTGGTCGGGCACGCTCGCCGCGGACCGCCGCGACGTGAACGGCGCGGACGGCCGGGACGTGAACGGCGCGGACCGCCGGGACGTGAACGCCGCGGACCGCCGCGACGTGAACGGCGCGGACCGCCGCGACGTGAACGGTCGGGACGTGGACAGGGCCTGACCGGCTCACCACCGGAGCGGCCGACACCGGCCCGCCTCACCGGCCGGGCGCGGCCCGCCTCACCGGCCGGACCGCGCCCCGCTCGCTCAGTACATGCCGGCGTTTGCCGGGCCGGGGCCGGTCGAAGCGGTCGGGCCCATGTTGCGGGCCTTGCCCATGTCCTCCGCCTCGTCCAGCATGCCCTCCCCCTCAAGCAGGGCTCGCACCTCGGATTCCCGAAACCGGCGATGCCCGCCTGGAGTCCGGATGCTGCCGATCCGGCCGGCCGCTGCCCATCGGGTCACGGTTTTCGGGTCCACCCGAAACAGCGCAGCGACCTCACCCGGTGTCAGCAGGCGATCTCCAGTGTCCACAGCCCCCTCCTCGCGTCGACGAAGCCCCCGGCTGAACACACTGCCCCCGGCCGGTGCGAGCCCAGAGCCGTCATGAGGGACGTATGGCAATTACAGCACCAGGGACCGGGCGTGTCCGCCAAACGCGAAATACGCACACACTGCGAAGTTAGGAAATGGTACCGGCGTAGAACCTCCGTGACGGGACGTTTGTGAATGGCAACGTACCGTCATGTTCAACGGGTGCCGTCCGCCTCCGGTCACGGCCCAGAGGATAGGGTCACTCTCCGTGGACACGATCGACCTGGCCCTCGTGGAGCTGCTACGGGGCAACGCCCGCCTGTCGTACGCCGAGCTGGCCCGGCAGGTCGGCCTCTCCGCCCCGGCCGTGCACGAGCGGGTCGGCAAACTGGAGTCCGGTGGTGTGATCCGGGCGTACCGCGCCGAGGTCGAGCCGGAGGCGATCGGGCTCGGGGTCACCGCGCTGATCGGCATCGTGGAGAACTCCGACGCGGACACCGACGACGTGCTGGAGGCGTTCCGCCAGATCCCCGAGATCGAGTCCTGCTACTTCATGGCCGGCGTCGAATCCTTCCTGCTCAAGGCGCGGGTCGGCACCATCGCCGAGCTGGAACAGCTGATCGTCCGGCTGAACCGGACGCCCGGGGTGGCCTCCACCCGTACCGGGATCGCGCTGTCGACCAAGTGGGAGAACCGTCCCCAGCCGCTCGAACCGCCGACCTCCTGACCGCTGGCCGGCGACCGGTGCGGGCGGATAGCGTGCGGCGATGACGACCTCGGGGCGGGGTGCCGCCGTGGTGACCGGCGCGGCCGGCGGGCTGGGCCGTGCGCTCGCCGCCGCGCTGCACGCCGACGGCTGGCGGGTGCTGCTGACCGACGTCGACGCCGAAGCGGTGGGCGCCGTCGCCGGGCCGCTGGGCGGCTGGTCCCGCCCGCTCGACGTCCGCGACGGCGCCGCCTGCGCGGCGGTCGCCGCCGAGGCGGCCGGCGGGCCGGGCGGGCTCGGGCTGTGGGTGAACAACGCCGGCATCCTGGTCACCGGTCCCGCCTGGGAGCAGGATGCCGAAACCCGGCAGCGGGTGATCGAGGTCAACGCGCTCGGCGCGGTCAACGGCACGCTGGCCGCCGTGGCGGTCATGCGGGAGCAGGGCCACGGCCACGTGCTCAACGTCGTCTCGCTGGCCGGGCTGATCGCCGCGCCAGGCGAGACGGTGTACGCGGCCAGCAAGCACGCCCTGCTGGCGTTCAGCCTCGGCACGCTGACCGACCTGCGGATGGCCGGCGTCCGGGGCGTACACGTGTCGTGCCTGTGCCCGGACGGGATCTGGACGCCGATGCTGCACGACAGGCTCGACGACCCCGGGGCGCTGGCGTCCTTCACCGGGTCGCTGCTGACGCCGGAGCGGGTGGCCGCGCGGGCGGTCCGGCTGGCCCGCCGGCCGCGCCCGGTGGTCAGCCTGCCGCGCTGGCGCGGCGCGCAGGTCCGGCTGCTCGACGCGTTCCCCCGGCTCGCCCTGGCGCTCACGCCGGTGGTGCGCGCCGCCGGCCGGGCCGGGCAGCGCCGGCAGGCGCGTCGGGTCCGGACGGACGCGAGCCGGCCTCGCTTGTAACGTTGCCGGCGTGACTCATCTCGACCGGTGTGACGAGGCCGCCCGGCGCTGGCTCACCGAGGCGATCGCCACGGTCGAGGCGGACGCCAACCGGTCCGCCGACACCCACCTCCTGCCGTTCCCGCTGCCCCGGGCGTGGGGGATCGACCTCTACCTCAAGGACGAGTCGGTGCACCCGACCGGCTCGCTCAAGCACCGGCTGGCCCGCTCGCTGTTCCTCTACGGGCTGTGCAACGGCTGGATCCGCCGGGACACCACGATCGTCGAGGCGTCGTCCGGGTCGACGGCGGTCTCCGAGGCGTACTTCGCGCGGATGCTCGGGCTGCCGTTCATCGCGGTCATGCCGGCCTCCACCTCGCCGGAGAAGATCGCCCAGATCGAGTTCCAGGGCGGGCGCTGCCACCTGGTCCGGGACCCGGCCAAGGTGGTGATCGAGGCGCGTTGGCTGGCCGAGGACACCGGCGGTCACTACATGGACCAGTTCACCTACGCCGAGCGGGCCACCGACTGGCGGGGCAACAACAACATCGCCGAGTCGATCTACGCGCAGCTCGCGCTGGAGCGGCACCCGGTGCCGGCCTGGGTCGTGGTGGGCGCCGGCACCGGCGGCACCAGCGCCACCATCGGCCGGTACGCCCGCTACCGCCGGCTGCCCACCAAGCTGTGCGTGGTGGACCCGGAGAACTCCGCGTTCTACCCGGCGTGGCAGGCCGGCGACTGGTCGTTCCGCACCGGTCGCGGCTCCCGGATCGAGGGCATCGGCCGGCCCGGTGTCGAGCCGTCCTTCCTGCCCAGCGTGGTGGACCGGATGGTGCAGGTGCCGGACGCCGCGTCGCTGGCCGCCATGCGCGCCGGTTCGGCGGTGCTCGGTCGCCGGGTCGGCGGCTCCACCGGCACCAACCTCTGGGGCGCGTTCGGGCTGATCGCCGAGATGCGCGCCGCCGGGCGGACCGGCTCGGTGGTGACGCTGATCTGCGACCCGGGCGACCGCTACGTCGACACGTACTACTCCGACCGGTGGGTGGCCGGGCAGGGCCTCGACCTGGCCCCGTACCTCACCGCCGTCGACCGGTTCCTGGACGACGGCACCTGGCCGGCCTGACCGGCGTCGGTCGTCATCGTAGGTCCGGCGGGTACTCGACGGCGGACCAGG
The DNA here is from genome assembly GCF_055586805.1 of Micromonospora sp. NPDC049201. NCBI lineage: Bacteria > Bacillati > Actinomycetota > Actinomycetes > Micromonosporales > Micromonosporaceae > Micromonospora > Micromonospora sp. NPDC049201. Next base: position 336,007 of record NZ_JBVJHM010000008.1, read on the forward strand.
TGCGGGCCCGGTCCCACAGCCGGCCGGCGACGGCCGGGTCGTTCGCGGGCGCGGCGACCGGGTCGAGGTGCACCCGGTCGTCCGACCTCCGGTTGCCGGGGCCGATGAAGACCCCGCCCCGCGCCCCGGGGGCGGTGGCGGCGAACAGCAGCGGAACCGCCGCGCGTTCGGCCGGCCGGCCGATCAGCGCCTGGAGGACCGTCATCGTCGCGCGCAGGGCCGGGCGGCGGATGTCGTCGTTCAACGCGGTTCTCGCCAGGCCGGGATGGGCGACCAGGCTCTGCACCGGCCGGCCGGCGCGCCGCAACCGGCGGTCGAGTTCCAGGCCGAGGAGCAGGTTCGCGAGCTTGGACGTCACGTACGCCCGCGAGGGCGAGTAGGACCGCTCGGCGGCCGGGTCGTCGAAGGGCGGCGCCACCCGGAAGATCCGGTAGAGGCCGGACCCGACGTGCACGACGCGCCCGCCGTCGCGGATCAGGTCGAGCAGGCGACCGGTGAGCGCGAAGTGGCCGAGGAAGTTGGTGGCGAACTGCATCTCGATGCCCTGCGGGCTGAGCCGGCGGCCCTGGTGGCCGCCGATGCCGGCGTTGTTGACCAGCAGGTCGAGGGGCCGCCCCTGTGCGTGCAGGCCGGTGGCGAAGGCGGCGACCGAGTCCAGGTCGGCGACGTCGAGCCGCCGCGCCTCGACCCCGGGCAGGACGCGGGCCGCCTTGTCCATGTCGCGGACCGCCGCGATCACGGTCGCACCGTGCGCCGTCAACTGCCGCGCGACGACCAGGCCGAGCCCACTGGTCGCGCCGGTCACCACGGCCGTGCGGCCGGTCAGGTCGGGGATGTCGGCGAAGGTCCAGCTCACAGCCATGACAGCTCCTCAACGGATGCGTGATCCGATCGGATTATCTATCCGATCTGCGCCCAGCGTAGCAGGCAAGCGGATGAGTTATCCTTTCGCCATGTCGACGGGCCCGGGCGGACGGCTCCGGGCGGACTCCGCCCGGGTCCGCGAACAGATGCTCACGGTGGCCGGGGCCCGGCTACGCGACGGCGACCGCGACCTGCCGCTGAACGCCATCGCCAAGGCCGCCGGCGTCGGCGTGGGCACCGCCTACCGGCACTTCCCCAGCCGGCAGGTGCTGATCGAGGCACTGGCGGCACAGAGCTTCACCCGGCTGGCCACGGACGCGCGGGCGAGCGCCGCCGCCGACGATCCCGTCGCCGGATTCGAGCGGCTGATGTCGACCGGGCTGCGGCTGCTCCGCGAGGAACCGGCGCTGGCCGAGGTGCTGGCCGCCCGCGACGACCTCACCGCCGACGCCGTCGCCCCGGCGACCGACTTCTTCGACGCGCTCGACCACCTGCTCCACCGGGCCCGGCAGGCCGGCGCCGTCCGAGCCGACATCACGACCGACGACCTGCGCAGCCTGATGTGCGGCGTGCAACACGCCGTGGCGATCAGCGACGCGGACGCCGCCGACCGCTACCTCGGCGTCCTGCTGCGCGGACTACGCGCCTGACCGGCCGGCCCGACGGTCAGCGCGGGCCGACCCGCTCCGCGAGCCCGGGATAGCGCACCACGAAGCCCTCCGGGTCGACCTCCAGGTCGGCCGTGAACCCGTCACCGGCGTACCGCACCCGGCCCGGACCCAGCGAGGTGTAGACCTGCTCGGCGGGGAGCACCGTCAGGCCGGGCAGCAGCACCCACACCACCGTCACGCTCGTCGCCAGGTCGGCGGGGAGCCGGCCCAGCCCGATCCGGCGGATCGGCAGCGTGTTGGTCAGCGGGGAGCCGCCCAGGTCGACGTCGAGCGCCTCGGCCAGCCGGTCCGGGTCATCCGTACCGGGCAGGCCCACGGGCGGATGCCCGGCCGCCCGCAGCGCCGCGTCCAGGTCACCCTCCTCGCCGGTACGCACGCGCCACCCGTCGCCGCCAAGCTCCAGGCGTACGCTCCGCGCCCAGCCGGCGCCGTCCGCGTCCACCTCCAGCCGGCTGGTCGACCAGTCCGGCGCGACCGTCAGGCGGTAACGGCAGGTGTACGGGATCGGGTCCACGGCCAGCGCCACGCCCTGCGCGGTCAGCCCCTGGCGGTCGTCGAGCACGACGTGCTCGGATCCGGCGGTGTCGGTCCGGGCCCAGAAGAGCGACTTCGGCATGGACCGGACGTTACGCGACCCGCCGGGTACCGGCAGCGGATGCGCGAACGCCGCCGCCGAGCGGATGCTCGACGGCGGCGTTCGAAGTGATCTCCCGGAGGCTCCGGATCAGTGGGTACGGGCCGGCGGACGCCCGCCGAAACCGCGCCGGTCGTCGCGCGGCCGGTCGTCCCGGCCCCGGCCCTCGGGACGGAAGCCGCCCCGACGCTCGGCCGGCCGGGCCTCGCCCCGGTCCCCGAAGCGACGCTCGGTGCTGCCGTCGCGGTCCCCGAAGCGACGCTCGCCCTGCGGGCGGTCCCCGTGGCGGCGCTCGCCGAAGTCACGCCCGCCGGTGGGGCGGTCGTCGCGTCCCCGGTCGTCCCGGTCGAAGCCGCGCCCGCCGGTCGGCCGGTCCCCGAACGGCCGGTCGCCGCCGGTCCGGTCGCGCTGCGCCCGCTCGCCGAAGCGCCGGTCGTCGGACTGCCGGCCCGCGAAGCGGTCCCCGCGGTCGTCGGACCGCCGGTCGCCGAAGCGCCGGTCGTCGCGGCGCTCGGTCCGGTCGCTGCCGAACCGGTCCCCGAAGGCGCGCTCGCCGGTGGGCCGGTCGCCGTAGCGACGCTCGCCGGTGGGCCGGTCGCCGAAGCTGCGCTCGCCGGTGGGCCGGTCGCCGTAGCGACGCTCGCCGGTGGGCCGGTCGCCGTAGCCGCGTCCGCCGGTGGGTCGGTCGCCGTAGCTGCGTCCGCCGGTGGGTCGGTCGCCGTAGCGACGCTCGCCGGTGGGCCGGTCGCCGTAGCTGCGTCCGCCGGTGGGTCGGTCGCCGTAGCCGCGTCCGTCCCGGTCGCCGAAGCGGCGGGGGCCGCCGCCACGGCGGGGCTCCGGCTCCTCGCGGACCGGTACGCCGCTGGGCTCGCGCGCGCCGGTCAGCTCGGCCAGCGCCTCGTCGCCGGCACGGACCCGAGCCTCGGACGGCTCGACGCCCGCCTTCTCCAGCATGGCCAACGTGGTCCGGCGCTGCTTCGGCAGCACCAGGGTCGCCACCGCGCCGGACTCGCCGGCCCGGGCGGTGCGACCGGCCCGGTGCAGGTAGTCCTTCGGGTCCTTCGGCGGGTCCACGTGCAGCACCAGCGTGACGCCGTCGACGTGGATGCCCCGGGCCGCCACGTCGGTGGCGACCAGCACGTTCATCCGGCCCTCGCGGAACTCGGCAAGCGTCTTGGTACGCATCCGCTGGGTCTTGCCGCCGTGCAGGCCACCGGCCCGTACGCCGACCGCGGTGAGCTGCTCGACCAGCCGGTCGACGCCGAGCTGCGTACGGGCGAAGACCATGGTGCGTCCCTCACGGGCGGCGATGGACGCCGTCACCGCGAACTTGTCGTGCGGCGGGATCAGCAGCATGTGGTGATCCATGGTGGACACCGCCGCGGTGGCCGGCGCGGTCGAGTGGGTGACCGGGTCGGTCATGAACCGCTTGACCAGCGAGTCGACGTCGTTGTCCAGAGTGGCCGAGAAGAGCAGCCGCTGGGCGTCCGCAGGCGTCTTCGCCAGCAGCTCGGTGACCTCGGGCAGGAAGCCCATGTCGGCCATCTGGTCGGCCTCGTCCAGCACGGTGACCTCGACGTCGTCGAGCCGGCAGACACCGCGCGCGATCAGGTCGCCGAGCCGCCCAGGCGTGGCCACCACGATCTCCACGCCCCGGCGGAGCGCGTCGATCTGCCGGTCGTACGGCACGCCGCCGACCGCGGTCTTCAGGAAGATGCCCACCGCCTTGCCGATCGGCACCAGCGCGTCGTTGACCTGCATGGCCAGCTCGCGGGTGGGAACCAGGACCAGCGCGCGGGGGTGCAGCGGCCGGGCCCGGTTGCGGTTGGCGAGCCGGGCGATCACCGGCAGGCCGAAGGCCAGCGTCTTGCCGGAGCCGGTCTGGCCCCGGCCGAGCACGTCGCGGCCGGCGAGCGCGTCCGGCACGGTGGCCCGCTGGATCTCGAACGGGGTGGTGATGCCCTGCCGGGCGAGCGCGTCGACCACCTGCGTCGGAAGGCCGAGCGAGGCGAAGTCGGGGGCGTCGGTGATCGGGTCGGTGGACGGGGACATGCCGGATTCAGCGAAGGTGGTCAAGAAATACCTTTCGAGCGGGGCGCATCTTCGCGATGGCCTGCCGCGGCACCGTCACGCCGCCGAATCGCCCGCAAGATCGCCCATGGGCGCGCAGTCGGGCACGCCGGGTCAGTGATCCCCACAAGTGTACGGCGCTTCACCGACACGGCCACCGCATCGCGCGGCCGTAGTGGGCGGGCTCACCCCGTCAGCGCATCAGCACGGTGCCGGTCAGGCCGCTCAACGCGTCGTTGGCCAGGAACACCACGAGCAGACTGATGGCGATCAGCGCCGTCAGTGCGATGGCCAACACGATGATGACCTTGGTGTTGCTGGCCCGGGTGGCCGGGGTGTCCTCGGCCCAGCCCTGGGCCAGGATGTGCCCGGTCAGCGAACCGGTGTTCTCCGACGGGCTGCTCTGCGGGAGCGCGACCGTGGCGAAGCCCGGGCCCTCCGTGCCGCCGTACGCGGTTCCGGCCAGGTCCTGACTGCCGAGCTGCGGGCGTACCGGAGGGGCGGTTTCGGTCTGCCGTGCGGAAGCGGCCGGCGGCGGCCAGGTCGGCGGCGCCGGCGCCGGGACGGCCGGGGCCGGCGGCGCGGACGTGGGGGGCCAGACCGGCTGCGCTCCGGGCACGCCGGCCATCGCTGGCGGCGGCGGGAACGGGGGCGCGGGCATCGGGCCGGGCGGCGGCGGTGGCGGAGGCACCGCCGGCCCCGGGGGTGGCACGGGTGGCCCGGGCATCGGCGGAACCGGTCCCGGCGGATTCGGTCCCGGCGGATTCGGTCCGGGTGGAAACGGTCCGGGCGGATTCGGGGACGGAGCCGGCACGGGGGCGGGTACCGGGGGCGTCGGGCGGAGCGGGGGCTCCGGCTCGGGTACGGGCGGAGCCGGTGACGGGGGCGTCGGCCCGGGCACCGGGGTCGGAGCCGGCTCGGGCTCGGGGCCCGGCGGGGACGGCGGCTGCGCCGGCTCCGGCGGCTGGGCGGGCTCCGGTGGCTCCGGGTTGACCGGGGCGGCTCGGTAGAGCTTCGCGGCGGTGGGCGCGGCCGCCACCGACACGGCGACCTCGTCGGCCGAGACCCGGCTCAGGCCGGGTACCGAAGCGCTGGCCCGGGCAGGCGCTGCCGAGGAGTCGGTGCGTGGCGCGGGCGTGACCCGGCCGGCCGGCTGCTGCCCGGCGTCGCCGACGGGGCGGGCGTACCGGCTCGCGTCCGGGGACTCCGCGCGCGGCGCGGGCACCTGAGCGGCCCCGAAGACCTGAACGGCCCCGGAGACCTGGGCAGAGCCGGGCACCTGGGTTGAGCCGGGCACCTGGGCGGAGCCGGAGATGCGGGCGGCGCTGAGGGCCGGGGCGGCACCGGAGGCCGGGGTGGCCGGGAAGTCGTCGTCGGTCGGGCCCGTCGCGGCGTCGTCGGGAGCCGGCCCGGAACGGTCGGCGGCGTCCACGGTCGGAACGGGTGCCGGCGTCGCGGCGGCCGGGAGCGGGATCGGACCAGCCGTGGTCGGGGCAGCCGGGCTCGGGGCGGCCGGGGTTGGGGCGGCCGGGGTTGGGGCGGCCGGGGTTGGGGCGGCCGGCGGTGGCGGGATCGGGGCCACCGGAACCGGCGTCGGCGGCGTCGAGGCGGCCGGCGAGCCGGCGTCGTCGTCGGTCGAGGCCGGCCGGTCGGCCGCCGCGAAGGCGGACCAACTGGACGGCGGCGAGACGGTCGCCCCGGGGCGGCGGCGGTCCAGCGGCGGGACGCTCTCCGCCGGGGCACCCGCCCGGTAGGTGGTGGCGGTGGCCGGCGGACCGGGCCGTTCCCCGCCGGACGGCGGCGCTACGGCCGAGCCGGCCACGCTGACCCGGGCCCGCGCGACGGCGACCGGCCCCGGCTGCGCCGGGCGCTCGTCGGCGTTCCCGCCGGGGTCGGGCGTGGATCCCGGTTGGACCGTCTCCGCCGGAACCTCGTGCTCGCCCATCTCGCCCCTCCGCACCCACGCTCGCCCCCGACCGTGGCGCCGGCCGGAAGTGCCTGGATCTCACCGTGCCACATTCCGGCCCGGGAACACAGTCGGAGCGGACGGTTGGGTCAGTCGGTGCTGGTCGGGCTGGCGGACTTGCTGCCGGCCGTGCTCTCCGTCGGCTTCGCCGTGCTGCTCGACGGCGCGGCGGCGCTGTCGGTCGGTTCCGCCGAGGTCGACGACGGCGCGACGGTGGCGGTGCGGCTCGGCGACGGGCTCGGCGTGTCCGACGGGGTGGGCGTCGGGCTGGTGCTCGTCGACGGGGTGGGCGTCGGACTGGACGTGGTCGGCGTGGGCTTCGGCGTGGCGGTCTTCGTCGGCTTCGGCGTGGCGGTCTTCGTCGGCTTCGGCGTCGGCTTCGGCGTGGTGCCGGGCTTCGGCGGGTTGACCGGCACGGTCGGGAGCGGCACCGGCGTGGTGGGCCCGGGGACGGCGCCGACCACCCGGGTCGCCGCGTAGAGCCGGGACCACCGGACCACCGAGATCTTGACCACGTCGCCGGTCCGCGGCGCCTCCACCATCTTGCCGTTACCGATGTACATGGCGACGTGGTGGATGCTGCTCCAGCTACCGCTGGAGGCGAAGAAGAGCAGGTCACCGGGGAGGAGGGCGGTCGGGCTGACGGTGCGGGAGCGGGTCGCGTAGTACTGGTCCCGGGAGACGCGGGGCAGGCCCTGGTAGCCGGCCGACTGGTAGGCGGCGAGCATCAGCCCGGAGCAGTCGAACCGGTCCGGGCCCTCCGCCGCCCAGAGGTAGGGGTCGCCCAACTGGGCCAGGGCGTAGCGCACGGCGGTCAGCGCCCGCGGGTCGGCGACCAGGCCGTTGATGCTCTGGTTGACGACGTACGGGTTGCCGAGCCGCTGCTCGGCGGCGTCCTCGCGGCGCTCGATGTCGAGCAGCTTGGCGGCGTTGTCGCGGCGGAGCTTGAGCAGCGCGGCTTCCTGCTTGTGCAGGTCGGTCTCGACCCGGGTGAACTCCGCGGTCTTCTCGGTGACCCGGCGCTGGACCGAGGCGTGCGCCTCGCGCGCGACCCGCTCGTCGGTGGTGGCGCGCAGCAGCTCGCCGGTCACCGAGGTGGTGGCCCCCTCGGCCTTGTCGCCCCGGGTGATCCGCTGGAGATCGGAGAACTGGCGCAGGCTGGCGCCGAACTCGCCGGGTGGCAGCGCGGCGTCGGCCTTGACCGCGTCGGCGGCGGCGCTCTTGGCGTTCTCCTGGGCCCGGGCCAGCGCGGCCTGTGCCTCCTTGAGCCGGGCGGCGGCGGTGGTCAGCTCGGCCTGGGCCGCGTCCCGCTCGCCCTTGACCCGCAGGAGGTTGTCGCCGAGCTGGGCGACCTGACCGTCGACCAGGTTGATCTGCGCGATCAGCGGCCCGTCGGCCGGGTTCGTGACGCCGGTCGTGGCACCTGGCAGGACCGGTGCGCCGCCGGGCACGGTGGCCCCGGGCAGGCCGGGCACCGGGACGCCGGGCTGGCCGGGGACGGTGGCGCCGGGTCGGCCGGTGGCGGCACCCGGCACGGTGGGAAGCTGGAGCGGGCCGGTGACCTGCGGCCGGGACCCGGTGCTGGGAATGGTGTCGGGCAGCGGATCGGCCCAGGCCGGGGTCGCGAGCGCCGCGGCCGCGACCGCCCCGAGCAGGGCGGACCAGAGCGCCGGGCGCAGCACCGGTGAGATCACCGGTGAGCGTCGCCGTCGCCTTCGGGCCTTGGTGCTGTCGACCATTCCGCTCCCCGTCCGGTCTGGTGCGCGCCACGCGTCGTGGGCGTGATGAGACGGGGCGACCCCTGGTGTGTGTTCCGCCCCACCCTGTCTTACCTCACCGACGCAACGATGTCGATGTGCGGAGCGTGACGACCGGTGAACTGGGTCGCTGCGGTCGACCGCGCGGGCGACGCTCCGGACCCGCGACGTACGCTCGATCGGGACCCCCAGGTGGAAGGACGTGGCTTTCGGATGGACGCCGGACTCAAGCGCGAGCTCGAAGCGAAGGTCTACGCGGGGGAGCGGCTGACCCGCGAGGACGGCATCGCGCTCTACGCGAGCGACGACCTGACCTGGTTGGGCCGGCTGGCCCACCACAGGCGTACGGAGCTCAACGGCGACCGGGTGATGTTCAACGTCAACCGGCACCTCAACCTGACCAACGTCTGTTCCGCGTCGTGCGCGTACTGCTCGTTCCAGCGCAAGCCGGGCGAGAAGGACGCCTACACGATGCGGATCGACGAGGCGGTCCGCAAGGCCAAGGAGATGGAGGACGAGCAGCTCACCGAGCTGCACATCGTCAACGGCCTGCACCCGACGCTGCCCTGGCGCTACTACCCCAAGGTGCTGCGCGAGCTGAAGGCCGCGCTGCCGAAGGTCAACCTCAAGGCGTTCACCGCGACCGAGGTGCAGTGGTTCGAGAAGATCAGCGGGCTGACCGCCGACGCCATCCTCGACGAGTTGATGGACGCCGGGCTGGAGTCGCTGACCGGCGGCGGCGCGGAGATCTTCGACTGGGAGGTCCGGCAGCACATCGTCGACCATGCCTGCCACTGGGAGGACTGGTCGCGGATCCACCGGCTGGCCCACTCGAAGGGCATGAAGACGCCGTCGACCATGCTCTACGGCCACATCGAGGAGCCCCGGCACCGGGTCGACCACGTGCTGCGGCTGCGCGAGCTGCAGGACGAGACCGGGGGCTTCCAGGTCTTCATCCCGCTGCGCTACCAGCACGACTTCGTCGACTCGGCGGACGGCAAGGTCCGTAACCGGATCCAGGCCCGCACCACGATGGCCTCCCCGGCCGAGTCGCTCAAGACGTTCGCGGTCTCCCGCCTGCTGTTCGACAACGTCCCGCACGTGAAGTGCTTCTGGGTCATGCACGGGCTCTCGGTGGCCCAGCTCTCGCTGAACTTCGGCGTGGACGACCTGGACGGCTCGGTGGTGGAATACAAGATCACGCACGACGCCGACTCGTACGGCACGCCGAACACCATGCACCGGGACGACCTGCTCCACCTGATCTGGGACGCCGGTTTCCGCCCGATGGAGCGGAACACCCGCTACGAGACCGTCCGTGAGTACGCCGCCGCGCCGTCGATGGCCGAGCGCCGCTCCGAGCCGCAGCAGGTCTGGGCCTGACCCGGCGATGAGCACCGGCAGGTCTGGGCCTGACCCGGCGACGAGCACCGGGGAGCAGCAGCGCGGTTTTCCTCGGCGGGACGCCGAGGGACGCATCCTGACGCTCGGTGACCTGCTCGGCGTGACGCTCGCCGGGCTGGTCATCGGCGTGCTGGCGTTGCTGCTCTTCGAGTGGGCGTTCGCCGCACTCGGCGCCGGCGGGTTCGGGGGGACCAACGGCTGGCTGGCGGTGATCCTGCCGCTCTGGCTGTTCTGGGACGACTTCCGGGCCTGGGAGTTCGGTGCCGCCCGGGTGCTGGCGGCGCTGGTCGGGCTCGGGGTCGGCGTGCTGGCCGGGTTGCTGGCGGCCGGGCTGGCCGCAGGGCTGCCGGCGCTGTTCACCGGCGCGCTGGCCGCGGCGGTTTTCACCGTGGTCTACGCGGTGATCTGGTTTCATGGCGTGCACTGGCTGGCCCGGCGGACGGGCTGAGGCGGCGGAGAGAGTGGGAATGCGGGCATGAGCGCGGCGGTCAAGTACACGCTGGGCCGGATCGGGCTGTTCGTCGCGGTGCTGGCGGCCCTCTGGTTCGTCGAGATGAACATGTTCCTGCGGCTGATGCTGGCGTTGGTCTTCTCCGCCACGCTGTCGTTCTTCCTGCTGAAGGGGTGGCGGGACGAGATGGCCGGGGAGATGGCCGACGCGGCGGAGCGCCGCCGCGCCGAGAAGGACCGGCTGCGCTCCGCCCTGGCCGGCGACGACCAGCCCGAGCCCAAGGACTGAGTGGTGAGAAGGGGCCCCTTCTCGACGCCAGGCGTTAACAAGGGGCCCCTCCTTTCAGCTCACCAGTTGGTGGAGTTGGGGACGGTGGGCCAGGGGCGGTTCAGCGGCTTGATCAGGTATGCGATGCCGCCGGAGCCGGAGGCGACGGTGCCGTTGGCCCGGTAGCGCTTGGTGCGCTGCCAGATCTGCTCGAACTGCTCGCGCTTGTAGACGTTGCGCACCGCCTCGTTCGAGGACGACGCCGGGTCGTTGACGATCACGTCGCCGTCGGCGGTGAAGCCGACGATCACGAACAGGTGCCCGGAGGTGCCGTAGTTCGCCCCGTCCAGCTCCTCGGCCAGGAACGACTGCGACGTGACCACCGGGATGCCGGCCTTGATGAACCGTTCCGCCTCGTCCAGCGAGTGCAGCCGGGTGACGCGCGCCTCCAGACCGGGGAAGCCGGCCGCGTACGCGGTGTTGAACGGCCAGTTGCCGGCGCCGTCGTACTCGTGGTCGTAGGTCATCCGGGCGGCGTGGTCGACGGTCGGGTCGGCGTAGGCGGGGTCGACCCAGGCGGTGTCCTCGGCCGAGGGCTTGCGTCCCCAGTACTCGACCACCATCTCGGTGGAGGTGGGGGAGCACCACGCCTCGCCGCCGCCGTCGTACTCCGGGTACTCGCCGATGTGGACGTTCTGCGAGTAGCGGGGCACGGCCAGCTCGGTGCCCCAGGCGATGCCACCCCGGCTCGGCGTGACGGTGAACCGGTCCGGCACGTTCGAGGCCATCGCGCCGACCATCCGGACCTGCGGCGCGGCGGCCTGTCCGGGCGCGCGGTAGAGCGTCAGCCGGAGCTGGTACGAGCGCAGCAGCACCCCGGCCGAGGCGTCGTCGACGGCGAACGTGTCGGTCCAGATGCTCGACCAGGGGTCACCCTGACCGTCCAGCGTGGCCCGCTTGATGTCCTGGTCGCCGGAGGCCCAGCGGCCCATCACGTACCACGGGGTCTGGGCCCCGGTGTTGTAGGTGCCGTGCAGCTCGACCTGGATCCAGGTGCCGGCGGGGGTGCTGGCGTTCCAGGACGCGACAAGCTCGGTGGCGTCGAACCCGATCCGCCGCTCGGGTGAGGTCCAGGTGGCGTACTCCCAGGTGCGGGTGGCGCCGGTGTGTTCGTCGGTGAACTCGGTGGTGCCGGCGGGCCGGGCGATGGTGAGCGCCGGCTGGCGGCCGGGCACGGCGCGGGTGCCCTGGTGCGTGCCGGTACGCCAGTCGGGGTAGCGGGAGAACTCCTGGAAGGTGATCTGTTCGTCGTGGGTGACGCCCGGCCGGGGGCCGTTGGCCTGGGCGGGTGCGGTGGTGCCGAGCAGGGTGAGCGCGGTCAGGCCGGCGAGGGCGACCGCGCGCAGGGGTCTTCCGAACATGGCAGCTCCACGGGGAAACGGCATCGTTGCCGTTCACTGTCGTCCTTGGCGGGAAGTTTCGCCAGATGTTCAGCCATGGAAAATCATTGCCGACGTGAGGATCAGGTCGGGATGGTACGTGACAACGACGGATGTTGATATGACCATGTGACTGCTGGTGGAGTGTGCGGACAACGGGATCTCCCCGTACCCCGAGGAGGTTGTCCATGGCCCTCCGCACGTCCCCGCTGCGCCGCCGGCTCGCGTTCGTCGCCGCCGTCGGCCTGATCCTGGTCACCGCCGCCGCCGGGCCGGCCGCCGCCCGCCCCGACCCGGACCGGGCCGGCGAGTCGGCCGCCGTCGCCTACCGGGTGCTCGGCCCACGCACCGTCGCCGACCGCACCGCGGTCGCCCGCACCGGCGCCGCCATCGACTACTCCGAACACGGCGTGCTGCACGTCACGGCCACCACCACCGAGGCGAAGGCGATCACCCGGCTCGGCTTCCGGCTGGAGAAGGACGTCGCCCCGGCGCCGGCCGGCGGCGCGACCGCGTACGCGTTCCCGCCCGCCGACTCGAACTACCACGACTACGCCGAGTTGACCGCGGTGGTGAACCAGGTGGTCGCCGACCACCCGAGCATCGCCCGCAAGCTCAGCATCGGCACGTCCTACCAGGGCCGGGACCTGATGGCCGTGAAGATCTCCGACAACGTCGGCACCGACGAGGGTGAACCGGAGATCCTGTTCAACGCCCAGCAGCACGCCCGCGAGCACCTGACCGTCGAGATGGCGATCTACCTGCTCAACCTGTTCACCGACAACTACGGCACCGACTCCCGGATCACCAACATCGTGAACTCCCGGGAGATCTGGATCGTGCCCACCGTCAACCCGGACGGCAGCGAGTACGACATCGCCACCGGCTCCTACCGCTCCTGGCGGAAGAACCGGCAGCCCAACAGCGGCTCCACGTACGTCGGCACCGACCTGAACCGCAACTGGAGCTACCAGTGGGGCTGCTGCGGCGGCTCGTCGAGCACGAAGTCGTCGGACACCTACCGCGGCCCGTCCGCCTTCTCCGCCCCGGAGACCGCCGCGTTGCGCAACTTCGTCAACAGCCGGGTCGTCGGCGGGGTGCAGCAGATCAAGGCGAACATCGACTTCCACACCTATTCCCAGCTGGTGCTCTGGCCGTACGGCTACACGTACAGCAACACCGCCACCGGGATGAACGCCGACCAGTACAACACGTTCGCCACCATCGGCCAGCAGATGGCGGCCAGCAACGGCTACACCCCGGAGCAGTCCAGCGACCTCTACATCGCGGACGGCACCAGCATCGACTGGATGTGGGGCACCCACAAGATCTGGGCGTACACGTTCGAGATGTACCCCGGCTCGGCCTCCGGCGGCGGCTTCTACCCGCCCGACGAGGTGATCCCGGCGCAGACCTCGCGCAACCGGGACGCCGTGCTGACGCTCTCCGAGTACGCCGACTGCCCGTACCGGGCGATCGGCAAGCAGAGCCAGTACTGCTGACCTCACCCGGCGGCGGGGACCCCGGCTCCACCCCCACCGGGGTCCCCGCCCACCCCGCCCGTCCGGGTGATCTTCGCTGGTCGTGCGCTACGGTGGCACCGACCGTGCCACAGCGAAGCCGGTGCGAAACCGGCGCTGTCCCGCAACTGTGATGCCCCGTACGGTCGGCGTCGGCCTCCCGCCGGCGCCGACGGACGTGGGACGAGCCAGGTCGCCTGCGGCCCGGTCGCGACACGCGCCTTCGAGGAAGGGCGCCTCGCGGACGGGGCCCTTCCAGCCTGTCGGCGAAGCACCACGCTCCTCGACCGACAGGAGGACCTGTGACCCGACCTACCCCTCGGCTCTTCGCCACCGCGCTCGCGGCCGGCGTGCTGCTGCTCGGCGGCTGCGCCGAGAAGACCTCGACCGACGCCCCCGCCCCCGGCGCGTCCGGCGGCTCGTTCCCCGCCAGCGTGGGCAACCTGACGCTGGAGAAGCGCCCCGAGAAGATCGTCTCGCTCTCGCCGACCTCGACCGAGATGCTCTTCGCCATCGGCGCCGGCAAGCAGGTCACCGCCGTCGACGACCAGTCGAACTACCCGGCGGACGCGCCGAAGACCGACCTCTCCGGCTACCAGCCGAACGCCGAGGCGATCGCCGCGAAGAGCCCCGACCTGGTGGTGATCACCAATGACACCAACAAGATCGCCAGCCAGCTCGTCGCGCTGAAGATCCCGGTCCTGCTCACCCCGGCCGCGACCACGCTCGACGACACGTACCGGCAGCTCACCGACCTGGGCAAGCTCACCGGCCACCCGGCCGAGGCGGACGCCGTGGTGCGGAAGATGAAGGACGACATCACCGCGCTCACCAAGGACCTGCCCAAGCGCGCCGAGAAACTGACCTACTACCACGAGCTGGGTCCGGAGCTGTACACCGCGACCAGCAAGACGTTCATCGGCACCATCTACGCGCTCGCCGGGCTGGAGAACATCGCCGACCCGGCCGACGCCGGCGGCAAGAGCGGCGGCTACCCGCAGCTCTCCCAGGAGGTCATCGTCAAGGCGAACCCCGACTTCGTCTTCCTGGCCGACACCAAGTGCTGCCAGCAGAGCGCCGACACGGTCAAGGCACGCAGCGGGTGGGCCGGCCTCACCGCGGTCAAGAACAACCAGGTCGTGGCGCTTGACGACGACATCGCCTCGCGCTGGGGCCCGCGCGTCGTCGAGCTGCTGAAGGCGATCGTCGACGCCACCGCCAAGGTTCCGGCCTGACCGTGGCCGTACGACCGGCGGACCCCGTGCCGGCCGGGACGCCCGACGCGTCCCGGCCGGCCGGCCGGCTGCCGCACCCCCGCCGGGGCGCGGCACACACCGACGCTCCGGCCCGGCCGGCCGGGCTGCGCACACGCTGGCTGCTCGCCGGCCTGGTGGCGGTGCTCGTCGCGCTGGTGGCCGGCGTCTCGTTCGGCCCGGTCAGCCTGCCGCCCGGCAGCGTCGCGGCGGAACTGCTCAACCTGCTGCCCGGCGTGCACCTGGACAGCGGCCTCACCGAGCAGGAGGTCGCCATCGTCACCGAGCTGCGCCTGCCCCGGGTCGTGCTCGGTCTGCTCGTCGGCGCGCTGCTCGCCCTGGCCGGCGGCTGCTACCAGGGTGTCTTCCGCAACCCGCTGGCCGACCCGTACCTGCTCGGCGTGGCCGCCGGGGCCGGGCTCGCGGTCACCGCGGCGATCGTGCTCGGCGCCGGGGCCGGCGGGGCGCTCACCGGTCTGCCGGTCACCGTCCCGCTCGCCGCGTTCGTCGGCTCGCTCGGCGCGGTGGCGATGACGTACCTGCTCGGCGCCGCCGGTGGCCGGGACCGTTCACCGGCCACGCTGATCCTGGCCGGGGTGGCCGTCTCGGCGTTCCTCGCCGCCGGGCAGACCTACCTGCTGCAAGCGCACTCGGACAGCCTCCAACAGGTGTACTCCTGGCTGCTCGGGCGGCTCTCCACCGCCGGCTGGCACGACGTCCTGCTGGTCCTGCCGTACTTCCTGCTCACCGCCGTGGTGGTGCTGGCGCACCGGCGGGAGCTGGACGTGCTCGCCCTCGGCGACGACGAGGCCACCAGCCTCGGGTTGCACCCGCAGCGGTCCCGCTACCTGCTGATCGCCGCCGCCTCGCTGGGCACCGCCGCCGCGGTCTCCGCCTCCGGCCTGATCGGTTTCGTCGGCATCATCGTGCCGCACACCGTCCGGCTGCTCGCCGGTTCCAGCCACCGGGTGATCCTGCCGCTGTCGATGCTCTTCGGCGGCGCGTTCCTGGCGCTGACCGACGTGGTCGCGCGGACCGCCGCGGCACCCGCCGAGATCCCCATCGGCGTGGTGACCGCGCTGCTCGGCGGCCCGTTCTTCGTCCTGATCCTGCGCACCGCCCGCGGGGTGCGCGCGTGAGCGCGAGGAGTGAGCCGGGTTTGCGAGCCCCGCAGTCGCACGCCGGGGGACCAGCATGACCGCCGCGGTCGAGGTCCGGGACCTGCGGGTCGAGCTGGGCGGCAGTCCGGTCCTGGCCGGCGTCGACCTGACCGTCGCGGTGGGCGAGTGGGTCACCGTCATCGGCCCCAACGGCGCCGGCAAGTCGACGCTGCTGCGCGCCGTCGGCGGCCTGCTGCCCGCGCCGGACGCCGTCTCCCTCTTCGGTACGCCGATCCGCGCGATGCGCCGCCGCGACCGGGCCCGGGTGGTGGCCACCGTGGCGCAGTCACCGGCGGTGCCGGCCGGCATGGCGGTCGTCGACTACGTGCTGCTCGGGCGCACGCCCCACATGCCGCCGCTGGGTCGGGAGTCCGCCGCCGACCTGGCCGCCGTGCGCCAGGTGCTGGCCCGGCTCGACCTGGCCGGGTTCGGCAGCCGCGAGCTGGCCACGCTCTCCGGCGGCGAGCGGCAGCGGGTCTTCCTGGCCCGGGCGCTGGCCCAGGGCGCCACCCTGCTGCTGCTCGACGAGCCGACCAGCGCGTTGGACATCGGGCACCAGCAGGAGGTGCTGGAACTGGTCGACCAGCTCCGCCGCGAGCACGACCTGACCGTGCTCGCCACCATGCACGACCTCTCCATCGCCGGCGAGTACGCCGACCGTCTGGTGCTGCTCGCCGACGGCCGGGTGGCCGCCGCCGGCCCACCCGCCGAGGTGCTCACCGAGGACCTGCTCGCCCGCCACTACCGCGCCCACGTCCGCGTGATCCCCGGCGACCACGGCCCCCTGGTGGTCCCCGTCCGCCCCCGCCCCCACTGACCCGCCCCTCTCCCCCCGCCCCGCCCCCGCCCCCCGCTAATTCACGGAAAGCGTGGCTATTCGCGGCCGAATAGCCACGCTTTCCGTGAAACTGCGCGGGCGCGGCGGGGCGTGGCGTGGGCGCGGCGTGGCGCGGGCGCGGCGTGGCGCGGGCGCGGCGTGGGCGCGGCGTGGCGTGGCGTGGTGCGGGCGTGGTGTGGCGTGGTGCGGGTCAGCGGAGGGTGGAGACGGAGAAGAGGGCGCCGTGGGGGTCGCGGAGGGCGGCGGCGCGACCGGCCGGATTGTCCCGGGGCGGGACGAGGATGGTGCCGCCCAGTTCGGCGGCGCGGGCCGCGGTGGCGTCGGTGTCCTCCACCCCGAAGTAGACCGTCCAGTACGCCGGCAGGTCGGCGGGGAGCGGCTCGGCCGGCGGCAGCATCCCGGCGACGATGCGCGCGCCGCAGCGCCATCCGACGTAGGGGGCCGGCCCGGTCGACCGTTCCTCGGGATGCCAGCCGAAGACCAGCGCGTAGAACTCCCGGGCTCCCTCCGGATCGGGGGTGACCAGCTCGTTCCAGCACATCGCGCCGGGCGCGTTGAACAACTCCGCGCCGCGCATCGCCATCGGCTGCCAGACGCTGAACACCGCGCCGGCCGGGTCGGCGAGCACCGCCATCCGACCCTGCGCGGCGACGTCGAACGGGGCGACGACCACCTGCCCGCCGGCCGCCGCGACCCGGGTGGCGACCAGGTCGGCGTCGTCCGTGGCCACGTACGTCGACCAGACCGGCACCTGGTCCGGGGTGGCCGGCGGGCCGACCCCGGCGACCGCCTTGCCGTCCTTGAGGAAGACGGTGTAGCCGCCGGCGTCCGGCACGGTGGAGATCCGCCCGGTCCAGCCGAACAGTTGCGGGTAGAACCGTCTCGCATCGTCCAGTCCGGGGGTGGCCAGGTCGGTCCAGCAGGGTGTGCCGGGCTCGACGCCGTTCACGGTGACCCCTTCCGCCGGGGGCGGTCCCGCTGGCCCGCCCTGCCGGCATCGTGGCACCACCGGGCCGGCCGCCGGGCCGGAACCGGACAAAACGTCAGCGGAAGCGGCGTCCCTCGTCCCGCCGGTACGCCCAGCCGGCGACCGCGGCGAGCGCCACCACCCAGACCACCAGCATCACCAGCGCCCGGGGATCGGGCCGCCAGTCGGTGACCGCCGCCCACATCAACTCCACCGCGCCCCGGGTCGGCAGGTAGGGGGCGACCGCCTGGACGAAACCGGGGGCCTGGTCCGGCGCGGAGAGCAGGCCCCCGCCGAACGCCAGCGGGAAGAAGAGCACCTGCGCCACCACGATCGCCGCCTTGCTCGGCAACGAGTAACCGATCGCGAGGCCGAGCAGCGTGAACGGCACCGAGATCACGGCGACCGCGGCGAGCCCGATCAGGAACTGCGCCACGGTGACCCGGGCCGCGGTGGCCACCGCCGCGATCACCACCACCGGCACCATCGACAGGTAGGTCAGCACCAGGCCGGCCAGGATCCGCCCGGCCAGGCGCGGCGTCGGCCCGGCCGGCAGGGTCCGGGTGTACGGGTTCCAGGGCTGGTCGCGGTCCTCGGCGACGCCCACGCCGTACTGGAAGATGTTGGCGCTCATGGTCGCGAAGGTGACCATGGCGGCGGTGGCGTAGGTGGCGCCGGTGGGGTCGTCGCCGGCGAACGGCACCACGAAGAAGAGCATCGCGGCGGCGGGGAAGAACGCGCTGCCCACCACCGCCACCGGGATCCGGATGATCTCCAGGAGCTGGTAGCGGGCGTGGACCAGGGCGAGCGGCACGGCGGTCTCCTAGGCGGGGGTGGGCGCGGGCCGGGCGTCGGCCGTGATGGCGAGGAACGCCTCCTCCAGCGAGGTGGGGCGGACCTCCAGGTCGCGGAACGCCACGCCGGCGGTGACCAGGTCGCGGACGAGCTGGTCGGCGTCGGTGGTGAGCAGGTGGACCCGCCCGTCGACGCGTTCGGTGGCGACCACCCCGGGCAGCGCCGGCAGGTCGTCGGCGACCAGGCTGACCCGGCGTACGCCGACGATGCCCCGGATCGCCGCCACCGAGTCGTCGGCGAGCACCCGCCCGTGGCCGATCACCACCACCCGCTGGGCGAGCGCCTCCACCTCCTCCAGGTAGTGGCTGCTCAGCAGCACCGTGCCACCGTCGGCGTGGAAGCCGCGGATCGCGTCCCAGAGCGCGTGCCGCGCTTCCACGTCGAGCCCGGTGGTGGGCTCGTCCAGCACCACCAGCCGGGGCCGGCCGACGAACGCCAGCGCGACGGCCAGCCGCCGGCGTTGCCCGCCGGAGAGACCGCCGGTCTGCCGGCGCACCTGGTCGGTGAGGCCGAACCGGTCGAGCAGCTCACCCCGGGGCACCGGGTCGGGGAAGTGCGCGGAGACGAAGTCGACCACCTCGCCGACCCGCAGCGTGCCGGGTAGGCCGGTCTCCTGCGGGGTCACCCCGAGCTGTCGCCGGCTCGCCGGGTCGCGCGGGTCACCGCCGAGCAGCTCGACCCGGCCGGCGGTCGGGCGACGCAGCCCCACCAGCAGGTTGATCAGGGTGCTCTTGCCGGCGCCGTTCGGGCCGAGCAGGCCGACCAGCTCCCCGCCCCGGACGGTCAGGTCGACCCGGTCCAGCGCCAGCACCTCGCCGTAGCGGCGGCTGACCTGTTCGGCGCGGGCCAGGATCATCGCGGGCTCCTCGGGCGGGGGACGGTCCTCCCCTGTGTACCGGGTGCCCGCCAGTCGCCCCGCCCGGGGGCCACCGGTTCCGTCAGTCGGCCAGCGGGGCGGGCAGCGGGGCGCGGTGCAGCACCGCCAGCCCGGAGACCGCCCGGGTCAGCACCACGTAGAGGCGGTGCAGGCCGCGCGGCTCGGCGGCCACGATCGCGGCCGGTTCGACGACCACCACGTGGTCGTACTCCAGGCCCTTGACGAGCGTCGCCGGGACGACGGTGACGCGCGCCGCGGCCTCGACGTCGTCGGCGGTCGCGGTCTCGACGCCGGCGGCGTCGAGCGCCGCGCGGAGCCGGTCCACCGTGTCGTCGGCGGCGATCACGCCCACCGAGCCGTCGTGCGCCAGCGCCGCCCGCACCTCGGCCACCGTCGCGGCCGTCAGGTCCTCGACGGTACGCACATCGAGCGCCCCGTCGTGGCGCAGCGACCGGGCCGGGGGTACGTCGACGGCGAGCGCGGGCAGCAGCCGGTTCGCGAACGCGACCACGGCGGCCGGCACCCGGAAGCCGACGCTCAGCGGCACCACCGCGGCGTCCGGCTTGCCCAGGTGGGCCAGGGACTCCCGCCAGTCGGTCGCGGCCCAGGGCGCGGTGCCCTGGGCCAGGTCGCCGAGGAGCGTGATCGAGCCGTGTTCGCTGCGGCGGGCGATGGCCCGGCACTGCATCGGCGAGAGGTCCTGCGCCTCGTCGACCACCACGTGACCGAACCCGGCGGGTCGCTCCAGCAGCCCGGCGACCTCGTCGAGGAGGACCGCGTCGGCGGCGGTCCACCGGGTCGTCTTCGCGGTGCGTCCGACCTTGCCGGCGCGGAACAGCTCCTGCTCGTCGGCGGTGAGCAGCCCGTCGGCGGCGGCGGCGAGCGCTTCGGCGTCGGTCCGCAGCCGGTGCAGCAGCCCGTCCGGGGTGAGCGCCGGCCAGACCGCGTCGAGCAGGTCGGTGACCGGCTTGATCCGGCTCATCCGGCGCAGCCAGGCGTCCGACGGCGACTCGGCGCGGCGGGCCTCGGCCTGGCGTTGCAGCAGCCCCACCACCCGGGCCCGGACCCGGTCCCGGCCGGTGGCGTAGGGCAGTCCCTCCTGCCGCGTCTCGGTGACCAGGCGGTGCAGCGGGTCGAGCCCGATCCGCCAGCGGTACGAGCCGTCCGAGACCATGATCGGCTCGGTGGGCGTACCGATGTGGGCCTCGACGGCGCGACGCAGCACCTCGGCCATCCGGATGTCGTGCTTGAGCGCGGCGGTGGCCGGGTCGTCGACCGCGCGGACCGGCACGCGGGCGAGCAGGTCCTCGACGGTGGCCTGCTCGACCTCGACCTCCCCGAGCGCCGGCAGCACCGCCGCGATGTACGACAGGAACGCCCGGTTCGGCCCGACGATCAGCACACCCGAGCGGCGCAGCCGTTCCCGGTGCAGATAGAGCAGGTACGCGGCGCGGTGCAGCCCGACCGCGGTCTTCCCGGTGCCCGGCGCGCCCTGCACGCAGATCGAGTCGGCCAGGTCGGCCCGGACCAGCTCGTCCTGCTCGGGCTGGATGGTGGCGACGATGTCGCGCATCGGGCCGACGCGGGGGCGTTCGATCTCGGCGGTGAGGATGCGGCTGGCCGTGCCGAGTTCCTCGCCCCGGTCGAGGTGTTCGTCCTCGAAGCTGGTCAGCGCGCCGGCGCTGAAGCCGAACCGGCGGCGCACCGCGACGCCCTGCGGGTCGCGGGCGCTGGCCCGGTAGAACGATCGGGACACCGGGGCCCGCCAGTCGAGCACCAGCGGTTCACCCAGGTCGTCGGTGACGTGGCGCCGCCCGACGTGGTAGTTCCGCCCGGCGTGGTCCGGGTCCGTCTCCCCGCTGGGCGGGCTGTCGGCGTGCCCGCCGAAGTCCAGCCGGCCGAAGAAGAGCGGGGTGGTCGGATCGTCGGCCAGCTCCTTGACCCGCCGGGCCATGTGCCGGCCGAGCTGTTCGGCGGTGTACGCGTCGCCGGCCACCTTGTCGCCGGTGGCGAACAGCGACTCGGCGCGCTCCCGCATCCGGCGCAGCGCGGCGCGGGAGGTGTCCAGGTGGGCCCGTTCGGCGACGAGTTCGTCGTCGAGCGGGGTGGTGGCGGTCAGTTCCGGTGCGGGCACTGTGAACTCCCAGGCTCAACATGATGCTCGCTCGCGTGTCCGGGGGCGGTTGGCCTGCTCCCGGCGCGGGGACGTCCGCTGCGGTGCATGCTCACCGCGGCCGTCGGGCGGTCATCCACTATACGGAGGCCCTGATCGGCGACGCCACCGGATTCCGGCCGGACGCGGCCGGCGCTGCCGGGCGCCGCCTCGTGCGCCGGTCGCCGGCCGGCGCGGGATCATGGGGGCATGACCGAGGCGCGTCCCGAACAGCACCGGGTGACTATCAGCGACCCGCAGGTGATGCGGGCGCTCGCCCACCCGGCCCGCATGGCGATCATCGAACACCTCAGCGCGGTGGAGGGCGGCGCGACCGCCACCGAGTGTGCCGGCGTCGCCGGCCTGTCGCCGAGCGCCACCAGCTACCACCTGCGCGAGTTGGCGAAGTTCGGCCTGGTCCGCGAGGCGGCCGGCCGGGGTGACGCGCGGGAGCGGGTGTGGCAGGCGGTGAACCCGTCGTACTCGGTCGAGGCCGGGCCGGACGCCGACCCGGAGACGCACGCCGCCGAGGCGGCGCTGATCGAGGCGCACCTGGTCCGCGACGCGCAGCGGGTCCGGGACTGGCTGCGCCGGGTGCCGGACGAGCCGCGCGAGTGGTACGAGTCGTTCTGGTTCAGCGACAGCGTGCTGCTGGTGACCGCCGAGGAGTTGGTCGAGCTGAACGAGGCGATCCGGGCGCTGACGTCGCCGTACCGGCAGCGGAGCCGGACCGATCCGCCGGCGGGGGTACGCAAGGTGGCGATGCAGTACCGGGCGATGCCCATCGACTGAGGTGGGTTGCGCGCGCCAGTCGTGAAGGATTATTTTCGAAGTATGTCCTTCACAACTGGCTCGTCGCGCTGGCCGGACGTCTGGCTCGCCGCCACCGCCCGGGGCGTCTCCAGCTGCGGGGACTTCCTCGCGGCCACCGCGCTGACGCTCGCGCTCCAGTCCGCCGGCGCGGGCGGCCTCGCCGTCTCCGGGCTGCTGCTCGCCGCGACGCTGCCGCTCGTCGCGCTCGCCCCGCTGACCGGACGCCTCGCCGACCGGGTGGACAGCCGGACCCTGCTGATCGTCGCCGGCCTGGTGCAGTCCGCGATCTGCGCGGCGCTGGCGTACGCGACGGCACCGGCCCTGGTCCTCGCGCTGGTGGCGCTGCTGGCGACCGGGCTCGCGGTCACCCAGCCGGTGCTCGCCGCGCTGGTGCCGGTCATGGTCCGGGCCGAGGACCTGCCCCGGGCCGGCGCGCTCAACCAGACCGCCGGCACGCTGGGCGCGCTCGCCGGGCCGGCGCTGGCCGGGCTGCTCGTCGGGCAGTTCGGCACCCGGGTGCCGCTGCTCGTCGACGCGGTCAGCTACCTCGCGCTGGTGGTGGCCGCGCTGCTCATCCGTACCCGACGGGGTGGCCGGGCCACGGCGGCGGCCGGCGTCGCCGTGGCCACGCCCGCCTGGCGGCTGCGTCGCGACCCGATGCTGCTGGTCATGGTCGGCAGCGTGGCCGCGGTGGTCGGCGCGGTGGGGGCGATCAACGTGATCGAGGTCTTCTTCATCCGCGAGACGCTGAACAGCTCCACCACCGTGTACGGCCTGGTCACCGGCGCCTGGACGGCCGGCATCGTGCTCGGCGCCTGGCTGTTCGCCCGGGTCGCCCGCCGGCTCGCGGACGACGGCGCGCTGCTCGGGGCCGGGCTGGTGCTGCTCGGCGGCTGCTGCCTGGCGGTGCTCGTCTCGGCGGCGGTGCCGTCGGCGTGGCTGCTCGTGCCGATCTGGCTGGTGGGGGGCATCGCCAACGGCGGCGACAACGTCTTCAACAACCTGCTGCTGGCCCGCCGGGTGCCGGAGGTGGCCCGGGGGCGCGCGTTCGCGGTCTTCGGGGCGGCGGTGCAGGGTGCCGCGATGGGCGGCTACCTGGTCGGCGGCCTGTTGCTGGCGGTGGCCGACCCCCGGCCGCTGGTCGTCGGCTGCGGGGTGGTCGGCCTGCTGGTCGTGGCGGCGCTGGCCGGGCCGGTCCGCCGGGCGGTACGTGTCGAGCGCGCCGCGGTCGCGGAATGGGGCGGTGAGAAGGGGCCCCTTCTCTACCGGACGCGTTAACAAGGGGCCCCTCCTTCCAGCCCGGTGCGGGATGGGCCACTCCCGGGGCTCCCTGCGGGGCGGGGAGCTGTGGGCGGGGCTACGGTCGGGTCATGGCCGACCGCATCGCCCGCCCCCGGGTGGGGCACATCCAGTTCCTCAACTGCCTCCCGATCTACTGGGGGCTGATGCGGTCCGGCGCGCTGCTCGACGTCGACCTGCACAAGGACTCACCGGACCGGCTGAGCGCCGACCTGGTCCGGGGCGACCTCGACATCGGCCCGATCACGCTCGTGGAGTTCCTGAAGCACGCCGACGAACTGCTGCTCCTGCCCGACCTGGCGGTCGGCAGCGACGGCCCGGTGCTCTCGGTCAACATGGTCTCCACCCGGCCGCTGACCGAGCTGGACGGCGGCAAGGTGGCGCTGGGCTCCACCTCGCGTACCGGGGTGCTGCTGGCCCAGGTGCTGCTCGCCGAGCGGTACGGGGTGCGTCCGGAGTACTTCCGCTGCCCGCCCGACCTGACCCAGATGCTGCTGGAGGCCGACGCCGGCGTGCTGATCGGCGACGTGGCGCTGCGTGCGCTCTACGAGGCGCCCGGCAAGGGCCTCGCGGTGACCGACCTCGGGCAGGCGTGGCACGAGTGGACCGGAATGCCGATGGTGTTCGCCGTCTGGGCGGTCCGCCGCGACTTCGCCGCCGCCCACCCGGGGCTGGTCAAGGAGGTGCACGAGGCGTTCCTGCGCTCGCGTGACCTCTGTCTGGCCGAGCTGGACCAGGTGGCCGAGGCGGCGGCCCGCTGGGAGCCGTTCGACGCGGCGACGCTGGCGACCTACTTCCGCACGCTCGACTTCTCGCTGGGCGAGCGGCAGGTGGCCGGGCTGCGCGAGTTCGCCCGCCGCGCCGCCGCGTACGGGGAGGTGCCGGCGCTGCCGCCGGGCGGCCCGGAGTTCTTCCACCGCTGACCGGGTGCGGCGGTCAGCGCCACCGGGCCGGGATCAGGTGGGCTCGCGCAGCAGCGCCTCGGTGATCTGCTCGCACGCCTTCATGCCGTAGTCCCACCCGCCGACGCTGAACGGGCTCTTGACCATCACGCCCATCGTCCAGGTGTCGCCGATCGCCAGGCAGTTGACGTGGTACTCCTGTTCCTTCTCCCGGTCGATCCAGCCGTTCTTGATGGCGATCTTCTTCTGCTCGGCGGCCGGGAACGCCTTGCGGATGCCGAAGTCGCCGGCGCCGCGCACCAGGCGCATCTCGTTGAGCAGCCACGTGGTCCACTTCGGCCCGGCCGCCCGGCCGTCGTCGATGCAGAGGCCGAGCCGGGCGGTGTCCCGCGGGGACAGCAGCGTCCGGCTCCAGCCGCCGTCGGCGGCGACCTTGCTGTCGGTCAGCTTGCAGATCGAGATCAGCCGCTTGATCGAGGCGGCGCTGCCCACGCTCTCGTAGAACTGCTGGGCGCGGGTGTTGTCGCTGTCGCGGATGATCCGCGTGGCGTCGTCGAGCTTGGCGTCGCTCGGGGTCTTTCCCGCCTCGGCGCTGCGGCGCAGGTAGTCGGCGACCACCCAGGACTTGATCAGGGACGCGGTGGTGCTGGTCTCGCCCATGTTCTTCGAGCCGATGATCTGCCCGGTCCGCTTGTCCAGCACGGACCAGGCGTACCAGCCCTTGAGGTCGAGGTCGTCGAGGTTCCTGGTCTGGAACGGCAGCGGCTCCAGCGACGGCGCCGGCGCCGGCCGGTCGCTACGGTCGGTGGGCTGCGCGGTGGACCGGTCACCCGCCACGTCGGGATGCGCGGCGGCGGTCGGCCGCAGCGGCGAACCGGGGACCAGTCGGAGCGCGAGGACCAGCAGGCCGACCAGGGCCACCGCCACCGCGCTGAACGCCAGCGGGCGGCGGTGACTGCCGGGCCGTCGCCGGGCGCCGGCCATCAGAGTTTCCCGATCGGCTGCTGCGGCACCTTGAGCGCGGCGCCGGGCTGCGGGGTGACGAGCTGCGTGGCGACGCTCGCGCAGAGCTTCGACCCGTACCACAGGCCGACGGCGCCCGGATAGCGCATCATCACCGCGAGGCTCCACTTGTCGGTGACCGCCAGGCAGTTGACGTGCCAGTTGCCGTCGTAGGCGAGCCGGGTCCAGCCGTTCTTGATGCTCACCGGGCCCTGGGCCTTGATCGAGGCGGGCAGGCCGTCGATGATGCCCCACTTGCCGCCGCCGGACTTCTCCTGCTGGCTCTTGATGCTGCCCCGGACGCTGGCCATCTCGTTCATGACCCACTTCGTCCACTTCGGCCCGGCGGCCTTGCCGTCGGCGATGCAGTCGCCGAGCCGGACCGCGTCCCGGGGGGACATCTCGGTGAAGCTCCACCAACCCAGGTACGCGGGCACGGTGCCGGCCCTGGTGTCGGTCAGGCCGCAGATCTTGACGGCGCGCTGGAGCACCGGGTTCAGCTTGTTGCCCGGTTGCTTCTGGTACGACCCGCCGGCCGCCCGGTAGACCCGGTTCGCCCCGTCGTCGTTGCTGTCCCGGATGGCCACGCTCGCCGCCTTCTTGAGTTCGGCGGAGGGCTCCTTGTCACCGAGTTGGCGCAGGTAGTCGGAGACGATCCAGGTCTTGAGCATCGACTCGGTGGAGCTGGTCCGGTTCATGTTCTTCGCGCCGGTGACCGTGCCGGTCGCGCGGTCCATCAGCGCCCAGGAGAAGAAGTCACCCCGGAAGTCCACCGAGACCGGGGCGTCGGCGAGCGTCGGGGACGGGGGCGCGCTCGGGGCGGGCGCCGGCACCTGTTCGGTGCCGCCGCCGAAGCCGCCGAGGCTGCTCGGGCTGTCTCCGCCGGAGAGCTGGGCGTACGCGGCGGGCACCAGCATGCCGCCGCCGACGAGCACTGCCACGACGGCGAGCACCATGGTCACGCGAGGTCGCATGAGTGGGTGAACTCCAGATGTATGGCCGGGGGGACCGGCTTCCGCATGTGTTCGGCCCGATCACCACGAGGCCGGGGGACGGTGGCCTGAAAACTGGCGATCAACGACAGCCGATCGGTGTGCCGGGGGAAGTCTACTTCCGGACTGGCATTCCGCCAGATCCCGACACTCGGCGACTCGCCGGGTGGGCGGGATATTGAGCAGATATGCGGTTCCTGGGGGGTTTCATGTGCGGCAAGTGGTCGACGTCACAAACGTTTTCCCAGCTCGGGGGTGACCACCCTCGGCTTCCGCGTGGCCACCGGAGGTGATTGCGGAATCCTGTTACACCCTCTGGTGTCATGCGTCGCGAGCTGTAACACTGGCCTTATGTATGGCAACGACTTCGCCCCGCCCGAGGACGCTCCGGGCGGCGGCCTGCTCGGCGAGGTGGAAGCCGCGGAGGCGGCGCTGCGCGAGGCCGCGGCGCGGGCCCGCCGGGGCGGCCCCGGGCCGGACGAGGACTTCGAGGCGTACTTCGCCGACGTGATCGACGCCGACCAGAAGATCGAACCCCGGGACTGGATGCCCGAGGCGTACCGGAAGACGCTGATCCGGCAGATCGCCCAGCACGCCCACTCCGAGATCATCGGCATGCAGCCGGAGGGGAACTGGATCAGCCGGGCCCCCTCGCTCAAGCGCAAGGCCATCCTGCTGGCCAAGGTGCAGGACGAGGCAGGCCACGGGCTCTACCTGTACGCGGCGGCCGAGACGCTCGGCATCAGCCGTGACGAGCTGGTGGAGCTGCTGCTCGACGGCCGGCAGAAGTACAGCTCGATCTTCAACTACCCGACGCTGACCTGGGCCGACGTGGGCGCCATCGGCTGGCTGGTGGACGGCGCCGCGATCGTCAACCAGGTGCCGCTGTGCCGCTGCTCCTACGGCCCGTACGCCCGCGCCATGATCCGGGTCTGCAAGGAGGAGTCGTTCCACCAGCGTCAGGGCTACGAGATCCTGCACACGCTGGCACACGGCACCGCGGCCCAGAAGGCGATGGCCCAGGACGCGCTGGACCGCTGGTGGTATCCGTCACTGGCGATGTTCGGCCCGCCGGACGGCGACTCCACGCACAGCGCGCAGTCCATGGCCTGGAAGATCAAGCGCTTCTCCAACGACGAGCTGCGCCAGCGCTTCGTCGACATGTGCGTCGGCCAGGCGGAGGTGCTCGGCCTGACCATTCCCGACCCGGGCCTGCGCTGGAACGACGAGCGGCAGGCGTACGACTACACCCAGCCCGACTACGCCGAGCTGATGCGGGTCATCAAGGGCGACGGGCCGTGCAACCGGGAGCGGATGGCGCACCGGCAGCGGGCCCACGCCGACGGCGCGTGGGTACGGGAGGCCGCCGCGGCGTACGCCGCGAAGCGGGTGGGGCGGAAGGAACCGGTGGCGGCATGAGTAGTCAGTCCTCGCCCCTGTGGGAGGTGTTCGTGCGGGCCCGGCGTGGCCTGTCGCACACCCACGTCGGCAGCCTGCACGCCCCCGACGCCGAGTTGGCGCTGCGCAACGCCCGCGACCTCTACACCCGCCGGCAGGAGGGCGTCTCGATCTGGGTGGTGCCGGCCGGCGCGATCACCGCGTCCAGCCCGGACGAGAAGGACGCGTTCTTCGACCCGGCGGCCGACAAGGTCTACCGCCACCCCACGTTCTACGAGGTACCGGACGGGGTGGCCCACCTGTGAGCGGCGTCTTCGACTTCACGCTCGCCCTCGGCGACGACGCGCTGATCGCGGCGCAGCGGCTCGGCGAGTGGACCACCCGCGCGCCGGAGATGGAAGAGGACATCGCGCTGGCCAACATCGCCCTCGACCAGTTGGGCGCGGCCCGACTGCTGCTCACCTACGCGGGCGAGCTGGAGGGCGCCGGCCGGAACGAGGACGACCTGGCCTACCTGCGCGACGACCGGGAGTTCCGCAACTGCCTGCTGGTCGAGCTGCCCAACGGCGACTTCGGCGTGACCATGGCGAAGCTGTTCTTCCTGGCCGCCTGGCAGCTTCCGCTCTACACCGCGCTGGCCGGCTGCGGCGACGACCGGCTGGCCGCGGTCGGCGCGAAGGCGCGCAAGGAGTCGGCGTACCACCTGGACCACGCCTCGCTCTGGGTGAAGCGGCTCGGCGACGGCACCGACGAGTCGCACCGTCGCATGCAGGACGCGGTCGACCAGGTATGGCCGTACGTCCACGAGCTGTTCACCGGCGACCCGGCGGCGCCGGTCGACCCGGCCACGCTGCGGGCCGACTTCGACGCCACCGTGGCCGCGGTGCTGGACGAGGCCACGCTCACCCGCCCGGAAACGCGCTGGACGCCCGGCGGGGGCCGGGACGGCGTGCACACCGAGCACCTCTCCTACCTGCTGGCCGAGATGCAGGTGCTGCGCCGCGCCCACCCCGGAGCGCACTGGTGAGCGCGAGGAGTGCAGCGCAGCGGAGCCCGGCAGTCGCGAACAGAGGGTGGCACTGGTGACCGACCCCAGGGCGGCCGTGGCGGCGGTGGTGGATCCGGAGATCCGGGTCATCACCATCGACGAGCTGGGCATCCTGCGCGCGGTCGAGGAGGAGCCGGCCACCGGCCGGGTCGTCGTCACCATCACCCCCACCTACACCGGCTGCCCGGCCATGGACGTGATCCGCGCGGACATCCGCCGCGCGCTCGCCGTCGCCGGTCATCCGGACGCCGAGGTCCGCACCGTCTACGCGCCGGCCTGGTCCACCGACTGGATCTCCGACGCGGGCCGGGCGAAACTGGCCGCCGCCGGCATCGCCCCGCCCGCCCCGCGCGGCGACGACACGGTGGTGCCGCTGACCCTGGCGGTCCGCTGCCCGCGCTGCGGATCACCGGAGACCACGCAGGTCAGCCGGTTCGGCTCCACCGCCTGCAAGGCGCTGTGGCGCTGCCGCTCCTGTGCCGAACCCTTCGACCACCTGAAGGCGCTGTGACTGTCACCATCACCCGGCCGGTCCGCCGCCGGCCGGTCTTCCACCCGCTGCCGGTCGCCGCCGTCGACCGGCTCACCGACGACTCCGTGTCGATCACCTTCGCGGTGCCGGAGGAGCTGCGGGAGACGTTCGCGTTCTCCGCCGGGCAGCACCTCACGGTCCGCCGTCCGGCCGTCGCCGACGACCCGGAGTCCGCGGAGGCGCGACGGTCGTACTCGATCTGTTCCACCCCGGACGAGCTGGCCCGGCACGGCCGGTTGCGGATCGGGGTGCGCGAGGTCCCGGGCGGGGCGTTCTCCGGGTATGCCTGCGGCGCGCTGCGCGACGGGGACACCGTCGAGGTGCTGCCGCCGCTCGGGCACTTCACCTCCGCGTTCGCGCCGGACCGGGTCCGCCGGTACGGCGCGGTGGTCGCCGGTTCCGGCATCACGCCGGTGCTCGGCCTGGTCGCGACCGCGCTGGCCGTCGAGCCGCGGAGCACCTTCACCCTGGTGTACGGCAACCGCACGGCGAACACGGTGATGTTCGCCGAGGAGCTGGCCGACCTGAAGGACCGCTACCCGACCCGGCTGCACCTGGTGCACGTGCTCAGCCGCGAGATGGGCGAGTCGGCGCTGCTGTCCGGGCGGATCGACGCGGACCGGCTGACCCGGCTGCTGGACACCGTGGTGCCGGGCGACCAGATCGAGGAGTGGTTCCTCTGCGGCCCGTACGGCATGGTGGTGGACGCCAAGGCGGTGCTGGCCGGGCGCGGCGTGCCCGACGCGGCGGTGCACACCGAGCTGTTCCACGTGGACGCCCCGCCGGAGCCGGTGCGCCGCCCGGTCGAGCAGCCGGGCGCGGGCGCCGAGGTGACGATCGTGCTGGACGGGCGTTCGTCGAGTTTCACCATGCGCCGGGACGAGCGGGTGCTGGACGCCGCGCTCCGGGTGCGGGGCGAGCTGCCGTACGCGTGCAAGGGCGGCGTCTGCTCGACCTGCCGGGCCCGGGTCACCTCCGGTGAGGTGACGATGGCCCGCAACTATGCGCTGGAGCCGGACGAGTTGGCCGCCGGCTACGTCCTGACCTGCCAGTCCAGCCCGGTGACCGAGCAGCTGACGGTCGACTACGACGCGTAGACCGGTCTGAGTCGTCGTTCCGAGGTCACCGACCGTGACCAGGAGGAAGGAACCATCACGTCGGAGCGATATACCTGTGTGTCATAAAAATGACTCACAGGTATATCGCTTTCATTAGTGCATGCTGCCGGCTGGTGATCCCAGTCGTCCTCCCTGAGCTGTCCGACACGACCTGGCGCGATTCGAAGAACCCGGCAGGGCCGGTGCCGGCGCACCCTCGCGGGCCTGGGCGACCGGCCGGCGTACCCTCGGGGATGTGACGGCGAACCGGGAGATCGACGACATCCTGCAGCGCGGCGCGGACGGCGGGCGGATCACGCCCGAGGAGGCGCTGCTGCTCTACACCGAGGCGCCCTTCCACGCGCTGGGCGAGGCGGCCGACGCGGTACGGCGGCGCCGGTACCCGGACAACATCGTCACGTACCTGATCGACCGCAACATCAACTACACGAACGTCTGCGTGACGGCGTGCAAGTTCTGCGCGTTCTACCGGGCCCCCAAGCACGCCGAGGGCTGGACCCACCCGACCGAGGAGGTCCTGCGCCGCTGCGGCGAGGCGGTCGAGCTGGGCGCCACCCAGGTCATGCTCCAGGGCGGCCACCACCCGGACTACGGCGTGGACTACTACGAGGAGCTGTTCTCCTCGGTCAAGCGGGCCTACCCGCAGCTCGTCATCCACTCGATCGGCCCGAGCGAGATCCTGCACATGGCGAAGGTCTCCGGGGTGAGCCTCGACGAGGCCATCGCCCGGATCAAGGCGGCCGGGCTGGACTCGATCGCCGGCGCCGGCGCCGAGATGCTGCCGGACCGGCCGCGTAAGGCGATCGCGCCGCTGAAGGAGTCGGGCGCGCGGTGGCTCGAGGTGATGGAGCTGGCGCACCGGCAGGGCCTGGAGTCGACCGCGACCATGATGATGGGCACCGGCGAGACCAACGCGGAGCGCATCGAGCACCTGCGGATGATCCGGGACGTGCAGGACCGCACCGCCGGCTTCCGGGCCTTCATCCCGTGGACGTACCAGCCGGAGAACAACCACCTGAAGGGCCGCACCCAGGCCACCGCGCTGGAATACCTGCGCCTGGTCGCGGTGGCCCGGCTCTTCTTCGAGACGGTGCCGCACCTCCAGGCCTCCTGGCTGACCACGGGCAAGGACGTCGGGCAGCTCGCGCTGCACATGGGCGTGGACGACCTGGGCTCGATCATGCTGGAGGAGAACGTCATCTCCTCGGCCGGCGCCCGGCACCGGTCCAACCTGCACGAGCTGATCGGCATGATCCGGTCGGCGGACCGGATCCCGGCCCAGCGGGACACGCTCTACCGCCGGCTCGCGGTGCACCGCACGCCCGCCGACGACCCGAGTGACGACCGCGTGGTCTCGCACTTCTCCTCGATCGCGCTGCCGGGCGGCGGCGTCGGGAAGTCGTTGCCGCTGGTGGAGGCGAGCTGACGGTCCACCGTTCGGTCGGTC
Organism: Micromonospora sp. NPDC049201; assembly: GCF_055586805.1. Lineage (NCBI taxonomy): Bacteria > Bacillati > Actinomycetota > Actinomycetes > Micromonosporales > Micromonosporaceae > Micromonospora > Micromonospora sp. NPDC049201. Next base: position 367,703 of record NZ_JBVJHM010000008.1, read on the forward strand.
GGGGGCGTCGTGCGGCCGGGTGTCGTCCCGTTTCCGGTGGAGCTTCGGCGTGGCCCTCGACGGGCCTGATCGAGAGCCGCTAACGTCCCCGCTCGACACCGCCCATCCGGGCCGCGAGCTGCCAGGTAACAGGTCGGCGGCGACCCGGGCGAGCGTGGCCACGCCGGTCGCCGTCGCGGCTACGCTGGCGGCGTTCGGCGGACCGTCGTCCTCCATCGGCCCATGAGGGCCGTTCACATAACGCACCGCGGCAGGGGCGGGATGGGTGACCATCCCGCCCCTGCTGTCGGTAGGGGCCGGTGGGAATTCCACCCATGCGCCGCTGGCGCCGCGCCGCGTCGCTCCGGTACCGTCCGTTCGTTCCGTGCCTGATCGGCGCGTCCCTACCCCCGGGGGAACCATGACTTTCCGATACCGATCCACACTGGCGCGTGCCGGCGTGGTCGCCCTGTTCTCCACCGCCGGCCTCGCCGCCGTCGCCGGTCCGGCGCACGCCGCCGACGAGACCGACCTTCAGCTCGTCCCGCTCAGCTACCAGCTCGCCAAGGGCGTCGACGAGGCCCGGGCCAAGCCGTTCAAGTTCCAGGTGGACAACACCACCGGCACCGTCGACGCGAAGGGCGTCCGGGTCACGGTGGAGACGAAGGGCCTGAAGGACCGCAAGGTCGGCGTGCTGGTCCCGGAGGGCTGCGAGGTGACCGGCACCGCCTTCACCTGCCCGCTCGGCGACCTCGCCGCGGGCACCACCGAGGACTTCGGCATCCCGCTCTTCTCCACCGGCGGTAAGGGTGCGGCCGGCACGCTGAAGGTCTCCATCAGCGCGGCCACCGCCGACCCCGACCTGGAGAACAACTCGGTCGAGCACGACATCACCGTGACCGCCCCCGGCTACGACCTCACCACCTGGGTGCAGGACGTGTACGCCGACGTGCAGGTCGACGGCGACGATGCGGGCGAGGCGAACCTGCGTCCGGTCCGGCCGGGCGAGACCGCGCCGCTGGACTGGGCCGTCTTCAACGACGGCAGCCGGCAGGCCACCGGCGTCGCGTACGGCATCACGCTGCCGGCCGGCGTCACCTTCGCCGAGCTGCCCGAGGGCTGCGTCGAGCAGGACCTGGGCGGCTTCGCGCAGGCGTACTGCGAGGACCGGGGCGCGGTGCTGAAGCCGGGCCAGTTCTACACCGCCGGCGTGCGGGTGAAGGTCGGCGCGGACGTGACCGAGAAGCTGCTCCGGCCCGGCTTCGTCTTCGCCGCCGGCCTGGACTCCGCATCCGGCGAGCCGGAGGAGGAGCCGCGCGTCGCCAGCTCGGCGCAGCGCCGCGCCTTCTCCGAGGTCGACGACGTCGACAACACCGCCCAGTTCGACGTCTTCGTGGACCCGAACGGGCAGCCGACGCCGACGCCGACGCCGACCGGCACCCCGACCGCCGAGCCGACCCCGAGCGGCGGCGCGACCGCGGTCCCGACCCCGACCACGGGTGGCGGCAGCGGCGGTGGCTCCGGTGACGGCGGCCTGCCGGTGACCGGTATGCAGGTCGGCCTGATCGGCGGCATCGGCGCGCTGGTGCTCGCCGCCGGCGCGGCGCTGGTGGTGCTGTCCCGCCGCCGCAGGGTGGTCCTGGTCGCCCCGACCGACGAGCGCACCGGCGACTGAGCCGGACGCTCCGGACACGGCGGGGGCAGGGTGGGCGACCACCTCGCCCCCGCGCCGTACCCGGGTCGGTGCGGCTGGCAGAGTGGAGGGGTGAGCCGTACCCCGCAGGGCCGACGCGCCAGCCTGGAGAAGCAGCCGCACGAGGTCGCCGCCATGTTCGACGGCGTGGCGGCCCGCTACGACCTGACCAACACCGTGCTCTCCTTCGGGCAGGACCGGTTCTGGCGGCGGGCCACCCGGGCGGCGCTCGGGCTGCGCCCCGGCGAGCGGGTGCTGGACGTGGGCGCCGGCACCGGCGTCTCGACCGAGGAGCTGGCCCACTCCGGGGCGTACGCGGTCGGCGCGGACCTGTCGCTGGGCATGCTGCACGCCGGCAAGCGCACCCGCCCGGCGGTGCCGCTGCTGGCCGGCGACGCGCTGCGGCTGCCGTTCGCGGACGCCAGCTTCGACGCGGTGACCATCTCCTTCGCGTTGCGCAACGTGAACGACACCGACGCCGCCCTGCGTGAGCTGGCCCGGGTCACCCGGCCGGGCGGGCGGCTGGTGGTCTGCGAGTTCTCCACCCCGGTCAACCCGGCGTTCCGCACGGTCTACCTGTCGTACCTGATGCGGTCGTTGCCGACGGTGGCGCGCGCGGTCTCCAGCAACCCCGACGCCTACGTCTATCTCGCCGAGTCGATCCGGGCCTGGCCGGACCAGACGGCGCTGGCGGCGCGCGTCGGCGCGGCCGGCTGGGGTCGGGTGGCGTGGCGGAACCTGACCGGCGGCGTCGTCGCGCTGCACCGGGCCGTCCGGAACTGATCGGTCCGACCCTCGGTCGGGCATTTCGTGAATGTCCGGCTTGAGAATGATTCCCGCCGTAGGCTCGCGCCCATGACGGGACCCGACCACGCCGCCACCGACGACGACGCCGCGGAGCTGATCACGCAGCTCAGGGAGCTGGCCGGCGCGGATCCCACCGAGGTCCGCCAGGTGGTCGCCGAGGTGCTGGCGGCACTGGACCGGGCGGCCGGAGGCGCGTTGCGTGACCATCTGCCCGAGACCATCCGGCTCGACGCCGGGCTGGGACCGGCCGCGCCGGCCCGCCCGTGACCGATCTCCGCTCCCTTACCAGCCGGTTTCCGGGAAGTTAGGACCCCCTCAGCGCATACAGGTGTAACGCCGGTCATAGACTCCAACCCGATCGGCTTGTGAAGCATTTCACGAGCATGCGGGAGGAGGCGCGGATGACCGCGGTGGAGAACGACGCCGACGTCATCGTCGTGGGCGCCGGTCCCGGAGGATCGGCCACGGCTTACCACCTTGCGCGGCACGGCGTACGCGTGCTGCTGCTGGAGAAGACGGAGTTCCCCCGGGAGAAGGTCTGCGGTGACGGGCTCACGCCCCGCGCCGTACGGCAGCTCGTCCGGATGGGTGTGGACACCTCGCCCGAGGCCGGCTGGCTGCACAACAAGGGCCTGCGGGTGATCGGCGGCGGGGTACGCCTGGAGCTGGACTGGCCCGACCTGGCCAGCTTCCCCAACTACGGCCTGGTCCGGACCCGGCTCGACTTCGACGACCTGCTCGCCCAGCGGGCCGTCGCCGCCGGCGCGAAGCTGCGCACCGGTGTCAACGTCCTCGCCCCGGTGCTCGACGCCGACGACCGGGTGACCGGCGTGCAGGCCGAGGTCGGCCCGGACAAGGAACCGGCCACCTTCCACGCGCCGCTGGTGGTCGCCGCGGACGGCGTCTCCGGCCGGTTCCCGCTCGCGCTCGGCATGGCCAAGCGGGAGGACCGGCCGATCGGGGTGGCGGTCCGCCGCTACTACCGTTCACCCGCCAAGCACGACGACGACTACCTGGAGTCCTGGCTGGAGCTGCGCGCCAAGGGCAACGACGCGCTACTGCCCGGCTACGGCTGGATCTTCGGTCTCGGCGACGGCCGGGTGAACGTCGGCCTCGGCGTGCTCAACTCCTCCACGGCGTTCGGCAGGACGAACTACCGCCGGCTGCTCACCGACTGGTTGGCCAACACCCCGGAGGACTGGGGGATGGCCGACGAGGCCAACGCGGACGGGCCGATCCTCGGCGCCGCGCTGCCGATGGGCTTCAACCGGGTCCCGCACTACAGCCGCGGCGTGCTGCTGGTCGGCGACTCCGGCGGCATGGTCAACCCGTTCAACGGCGAGGGCATCGCGTACGCGATGGAGTCCGGCGAGCTGGCCGCCGAGGTCGCCGTGCAGGCGCTCGCCCGCCCGGCCGGCGCGGAGCGGGAACGGGCGCTGATGGCGTACCCGCAGGAGCTGAAGGCCCGCTTCGGCGGCTACTACCGGCTCGGCGGGATCTTCGTGAAGCTGATCGGTCGGCCCGAGGTGATGCGGATGGCCACCAAGCACGGCATGCCGCACCCGATGTTGATGCGCTTCGTGCTGAAGCTGCTGGCGAACCTGACCGACCCGCGCGGCGGGGACGCGATGGACCGGGTCATCAACGCCATGACGAAGGTGGCCCCGGCCGTGTGAGGAGACCACCGGCCCGCGGTCGACCGACCACGGAGCGGAGAGATCGACCCCCGCCGACCGCTGTCGTCAGGGACGTGAATAGTGTGATTTTGGCCAACCACCGAGGTCAGGGAAGGACGAGCAGGGGACAACGATGACGCTCTCTCCTTATGCACCCATCATCGGGCTGTTCGCCCTCGCCGCGGGGTTCGCGCTGTTCTCCGTGGCCGCTGCCCGATTCGCCGGCCCCCGGCGTCTGAACAAGGCCAAGCTCGAGGCGTACGAGTGTGGCATCGAGCCGAGCCCGCAGCCGGTCGGCGGCGGCCGGTTCCCGATCAAGTTCTACCTGACGGCGATGCTCTTCATCGTCTTCGACATCGAGATCATCTTCCTCTACCCCTGGGCGGTCTCCTTCGACGCCCTGCCGATCTTCGGCTTCGTGGAGATGGTCATGTTCATCGTCGCGGTCTTCGTCGCCTACGCCTACGTGTGGCGGCGCGGCGGCCTGGACTGGGACTGAGGAGGTAGCAGATGGGCATCGAGGAGAAGCTTCCCTCCGGCGTCCTGCTCACCAGCGTCGAGAAGCTGGTGAACTGGTCGCGGAAGTCGTCCGTCTGGGGCGCCACCTTCGGTCTGGCCTGCTGCGCCATCGAGATGATGGCCGCCGGTGGCCCGCACTACGACATGGGCCGATGGGGCATGGAGGTCTTCCGCGCCTCGCCCCGGCAGGCGGACCTGATGATCGTGGCCGGCCGGGTCAGCCAGAAGATGGCCCCGGTGCTGCGGCAGATCTACGACCAGATGGCCGAGCCCCGCTGGGTCATCTCGATGGGCGTCTGCGCCAGCAGCGGCGGCATGTTCAACAACTACGCCATCGTGCAGGGCGTCGACCACGTCGTCCCGGTCGACATGTACCTTCCCGGCTGCCCGCCCCGGCCGGAGATGCTCATCGACGCGGTGCTCAAGCTGCGCGAGAAGATCATGTACGAGCCGCTGGGCCCGAACGGCCGCAAGATGCTGGAGGCCCGCAAGGAGCGGGGTGACGTGCCCGTCGTGCCGTACGGCTCGATGCCGTCGTCGTACCGCAACGACAAGGCCCGGCGTGCCGAGTGGACGAAGGCGGTCCGCGAGGGGCGCGAGGAACAGTTGCGGATCGAGAACTGGATGAAGGCGCAGAACCACCTCCAGACGCAGGGGGGCCCGAAATGACCTCGCCGAACGACAGGAACAACGACGGCGGGGTCCCGGTGCCGACCACTCCCGCCGGGGCCAGCAGCACCGCGCCGGCGGAGTACCCGCCGGCCAGCCCGGCCGGGCAGGGCATGTTCGGCAACCAGGGCACCGGTGACGTCTCCGGCTACGGCGGCCTGGTCCGCCAGCGCAAGCCGATCGAGGAGGCCACCCGGCCGTACGGGAGCTACTTCGACGAGGTGCGGGACGCGCTGGAGGAGGCGTACCCGGCCTTCGGTGACGCGATCGAGAAGGTCGTGGTCGACCGGGGCGAGCTGACCCTGCACGTCCGCCCGGAGCGGATCGCCGAGGTCTGCCAGGTGATGCGCGACGACATGTCGCTGCGCTTCGAGCTGCTCTCCTCGGTGTCCGGGGTGGACTACCTGGGCGCCGACGCGCGCCGGCTGCACGTGGTCTACCAGCTCACCTCGATGACCTACCGGCGGCAGGTCCGGCTGGAGGCCGCGGTCTCCGTCGAGGAGCCGCACCTGCCGAGCGTCACCGCCGTCTACCCGACCGCCGACTGGCAGGAGCGGGAGACGTACGACATGTTCGGCATCGTCTTCGACGGCCACCCCAACCTGACCCGGATCCTGATGCCGGACGACTGGGAGGGGCACCCGCAGCGCAAGGACTACCCGCTCGGCGGCATACCCGTCGAGTACAAGGGTGCGGAAATTCCCCCGCCGGACCGTAGGAGGTCCTACCAGTGACCACGTCGAACTACGCGACCGAGCGCGAGACCACCGAGGGCAAGGTCTTCACCGTCACCGGTGGGGACTGGGACCAGGTCGTCTCCGGCACCGACCCGATCAACGACGAGCGGATCGTCGTCAACATGGGTCCGCAGCACCCGTCCACGCACGGCGTGCTCCGGCTGATCCTGGAGCTGGAGGGCGAGACGGTCCGCGAGGCCCGCTCCGTCGTCGGCTACCTGCACACCGGCATCGAGAAGAACCTGGAGTACCGCAACTGGGTCCAGGGCTCGACGTTCGTGACCCGGATGGACTACCTCTCGCCGATCTTCAACGAGACGGCGTACGCGCTCGCGGTGGAGAAGCTGCTCGGCGTCACCGACGACGTCACCGAGCGGGCCACCACCATCCGGGTGCTGATGATGGAGCTGAACCGGATCTCCTCGCACCTGGTCTGGCTGGCCACCACCGGCATGGAGCTGGGCGCGATCAACATGATGTTGTACGGCTTCCGCGAGCGGGAGTACATCCTCGACATCTTCGAGACCATCACCGGCCTGCGGATGAACCACGCGTACGTGCGACCGGGCGGCGTGGCGCAGGACGTGCCGGACGACGCGATCCGCAAGATCCGCGACTTCCTGGTGCTGATGCCGAAGAAGCTCAAGGAGTACGAGAACCTGCTCTCCGGCCAGCCGATCTGGATCGAGCGCACCACGAACGTCGCGGTGCTCGACGTGACCGCCTGCGTGGCGCTCGGCATCACCGGCCCGGTGCTCCGCTCGGCGGGGCTCGCCTGGGACCTGCGCAAGACCATGCCGTACTGCGGGTACGAGACGTACGAGTTCGACGTGCCGACCCACACCGACGGCGACGTGTGGGGCCGCTACCTGGTCCGGCTGGCCGAGATCCGGGAGTCGCTGAAGCTTGTCGAGCAGGCGCTGGACCGGTTGAAGCCGGGCCCGGTGATGGTCTCCGACAAGAAGATCGCCTGGCCGGCGCAGCTCGCCATCGGCGTCGACGGCATGGGCAACTCGCTGGAGCACGTCGCCAAGATCATGGGTCAGTCGATGGAGTCGCTGATCCACCACTTCAAGCTCGTCACCGAGGGCTTCCGGGTCCCGCCGGGCCAGGTCTACGTCGGCATCGAGTCGCCCCGCGGCGAGCTGGGCGTGCACGCGGTCTCCGACGGCGGCACCCGGCCCTACCGGGTGCACTACCGGGAGCCGAGCTTCGTCAACCTCCAGGCCCTCCCGGCGATGGCCGAGGGCGGCCTGATCGCCGACGTGATCGCCGGTGGCGCCTCGCTGGACCCCGTGATGGGTGGTTGTGACCGATGAGTACGACGTTCACCGAAGAGACCCGGCTGCGGGCGCGGGAGATCATCGCCCGGTACCCGGCGGACCGGTCCCGTTCGGCGCTGCTGCCGCTGCTGCACCTGGTGCAGTCCGAGGAGGGGTACGTCTCCCCGGCCGGCGTCGAGTTCTGCGCCGAGGTGCTCGGGCTGAACAAGGCCCAGGTCGGCGCCGTCGCCACCTTCTACACCATGTACAAGCGCAAGCCGACCGGTGACTACCTGGTCAGCGTCTGCACCAACACGATGTGCGACGTGCTGGGCGGCCAGGCGGTCTACGACACGCTCGCCGAGCACCTGGGCGTCGGGCACGAGGAGACCACCGCCGACGGGAAGATCACCCTGGAGCACGCCGAGTGCCTGGCGGCGTGCGACTACGGCCCGGTGATGACCGTCAACTACGACTTCTTCGACAACGTGGAGCCGCAGGGCGCGCTCGGCGTGGTGCAGGAGTTGCAGGCCGGCGGCCGGCCGATGCCGACCCGGGGCGCGCGGCTCTGCACGCTCAAGGAGATGGCGGTCCAGCTCGCCGGCTTCGCCGACGAGCGGGACGGCGCGGTGGCCGACGGCGGGCCGGGCGAGCCGACCCTGCGCGGCCTGCGTCTGGCCGAGCAGCACGGCATCTCGGTGCCGGGCTTCGACCCGAGGACGCCGATCCGCAGCAAGGCCGAGGCCGACCGGGCCGCCGCCGAGGCGAAGGCGAAGGCCGAGGCCGAGAAGCCGGCCCCCGCGCCGGAGAAGGCGCCCGAGCCGGCGAAGGCCGATGCCACGGGCACTCCGGCCAAGGCCGACACCCCGGGGAACGCGGGCGCGGCCGAGCCGGCGACGCCGGAGGCGGCCAGCGGCAGCACCGCGCCGGACGTGAAGGCGCCGGACGACAAGTCGCCGCAGGTGCGTACCGCCGAGACCCGGCAGCCGGACGCGCGGACCCCGGTCGCGGACGCGCCCGGCACCAAGGTCCCGACGGACGGTCCGGCCCCGGCGCCCCGCGACGCGCGGGCGGCGGAGGCGGCCGGCGCGGCGGCGAACCCGCCGGCCGGCGACGGCAAGCCCGCCGGCGACGCGGCCGGCGCCCAGGAGCGCAACCTCAAGGACGCCGAAGCCGGTACGGACGCCGACGGCGCCGACCCGGCGGACGCGAACGGAACGGGGGTCCGGAAGTGACCACTCCTCGGCCGGAGACGCTGGCCAAGCTCACGCCGGTGCTCACCAAGCGCTGGCTGTCGCCGGACGCCTGGCGGCTCGGCACCTACGAGAAGCTGGACGGCTACGCCGCCCTGCGCAAGGCGCTCAAGGCGCACCCGGACGACCTGATCCAGCTCATCAAGGACTCCGGGCTGCGCGGCCGGGGCGGCGCGGGCTTCCCGACCGGGCTCAAGTGGGGCTTCATCCCGCAGGGCGACGGCAAGCCGCACTACCTGGTGGTGAACGCCGACGAGGGCGAGCCGGGCACCTGCAAGGACCTGCCGCTGATGACCCACGACCCGCACTCGCTGGTCGAGGGCGTCATCATCGCCTCGTACGCGATCCGGGCCAACCGGGCCTACATCTACATCCGCGGCGAGGCCGTGCACGCCGCCCGCCGGCTGCGCAGCGCGGTCGCCGAGGCGTACGCCAAGGGCTACCTCGGCCGGAACGTCCTCGGCTCGGGCTTCGACCTGGACCTGGTGGTGCACTCCGGCGCCGGGGCGTACATCTGCGGTGAGGAGACCGCGCTGCTGGACTCGCTGGAGGGCTTCCGGGGCCAGCCCCGGCTGCGCCCGCCGTTCCCGGCGACCCACGGCCTGTACGCGAGCCCGACCGTGGTCAACAACGTCGGCACCATCGCCAGCGTGCCGTACATCGTGCTGGGCGGCGCGGACTGGTGGAAGACCATGGGCACGGAGAAGTCGTCCGGCCCGATGATCTACTCGCTCTCCGGCCGGATCGCCAACCCCGGCCAGTACGAGGCCTCGATGGGCATCACGCTGCGCGAGCTGATCGAGCTGGCCGGCGGCATGCAGCCCGGGCACGAGCTGAAGTTCTGGACGCCGGGCGGCTCGTCGACGCCGCTGCTGACCGCCGAGCACCTGGACGTGCCGCTGGACTTCGAGGGGGTGGCGGCGGCCGGCTCGATCCTGGGCACCACGGCCACCCAGATCTTCTCGGACCAGGACTGCCCGGTGTACGCGACCTACCGGTGGCTGGAGTTCTACCACCACGAGTCGTGCGGCAAGTGCACCCCGTGCCGGGAGGGCAACTACTGGATGGTCCGGGTCTACCGGCGCATCCTGTCCGGCCAGGGCACCCACGAGGACCTGGACACCCTGCTCGACACCTGCGACAACATCCTCGGCCGTTCGTTCTGCGGTCTGGGTGACGGCGCGACCAGCTCGGTGACCTCGTCGCTGAAGTACTTCAAGCAGGACTACCTCGACTACATCGAGGGACGTACCGCACCGAAGCTGTCGGAGAAGACCCTGGTAGGGGCGCACTGATGACGGACGTAGCCAAGCAGACCGAGACCGTCACGCTGACCATCGACGGCGTCGAGGTCACCGCGCCGAAGGGGGCGCTGCTGATCCGGGTCGCCGAGCAGTTGGGCACCGAGATCCCGCGCTTCTGCGACCACCCGCTGCTGGCCCCGGCCGGCGCCTGCCGGCAGTGCCTGGTGGAGGTGGAGGGCCAGCGCAAGCCGGTCGCCTCCTGCACCCAGACCGTCGCCGACGGCATGGTGGTGCGGACCCAGCTCACCTCGCCGGTCGCGAAGAAGGCCCAGGAGGGGGTGATGGAGCTGCTGCTCCTGAACCACCCGCTGGACTGCCCGATGTGCGACAAGGGCGGCGAGTGCCCGCTCCAGAACCAGGCGATGTCCACCGGCCGGACGGACTCCCGCTTCCACGAGCACAAGCGGGAGTACCCGAAGCCGCTGCCGATCAGCACCCAGGTGCTGCTCGACCGCGAGCGCTGCGTGCTCTGCCAGCGGTGCACCCGGTTCTCCGAGGAGATCGCCGGCGACAAGTTCATCGACCTGATGGGACGCTCCTCGCACGAGGAGATCAACATCTACCGGGACGACGCGTACGGCGAGGACGGCGACGAGGGGGACGTCCCCTTCAACTCCTACTTCTCCGGCAACACCGTGCAGATCTGCCCGGTGGGCGCGCTGACCGGCTCGCAGTACCGCTTCCGCTCCCGCCCGTTCGACCTGGTCTCCTCGCCCAGCGTCTGCGAGCACTGCTCGGCCGGCTGCGCGCAGCGCACCGACTGGCGGCGGGGCAAGGTGCTGCGCCGGCTGGCCGGCGACGACCCGGCGGTGAACGAGGAGTGGAACTGCGACAAGGGGCGCTGGGGCTTCCAGTACGCCCGCGCGTTCGACCGCCTCACCACCCCGCTGGTGCGCGACGAGAAGACCGGTGAGCTGCGCGAGGCGTCCTGGAGCGAGGCGTTCACCCGGGCCGCCGAGGGGCTGCGCGCGGCCCGCGACGGCGCGACCGGCACGGCGGTGCTGACCGGCGGCCGGCTCACCGTCGAGGACGCCTACGCGTACGCCAAGTTCGCCCGGGTCGCGTTGCACACCAACGACATCGACTTCCGGGCCCGCCCGGTCTCCCGCGAGGAGGCCGACTTCCTGGCCAGCAGCGTCGCCGGAGTCACCGACGTGACCTACGCGGACGTGGAGAACGCGCCCGCCGTGGTGCTGGTCGGCCTGGAGCCGGAGGAGGAGTGCCCGATCCTCTTCCTGCGGCTGCGCAAGGCGTACCTGAAGAAGACGCTCACCGTGTACGCGATCGCGCCGTTCGCGACCCGCGGCCTGGAGAAGCTCGGGGCCAAGCTGGCCCGGGTGGTGCCGGGCGAGGAGGCCAGCGTGCTGGCCGAGCACGCCACGGTGGCCGAGGCGCTGGGGCAGCCGGGCGCGATCCTGATCGTCGGCGAGCGGCTGGGCGCGGTGCCCGGCGGCCTGTCGGCGGCGGCGGACGTGGCCCGGCGTACCGGCGCCCGGCTGGCCTGGGTGCCGCGGCGCGCGGGTGACCGCGGCGCGGTCGACGCGGGCTGCCTGCCGAACCTGCTGCCCGGCGGCCGGGTGGTCACCGAGCCGGCCGCCCGCGCGGAGCTGGGCGAGACGTGGGACCTGCCGGCCGGGGTGATCCCGAGCCAGGCGGGCCGCGACACCGACGGCATCCTCGCCGCGGCGGCCGACGGCAAGCTCGGCGCGCTGGTGGTGGCCGGCGTCGACCCGGCCGACCTGGCCGATCCGCGCGCTGCCGAGGCGGCCCTGGACGCGGTGCCGTTCCTGGTCAGCCTGGAACTGCGGATGAGCGCGGTGGCCCGCCGGGCCGACGTGGTCTTCCCGGTCGCCCCGGTGGTCGAGAAGGCCGGCAGCTTCCTGGACTGGGAGGGCCGGCTGCGGACCTTCGAGCGGGTGCTGGACACCGGCGCGATGACCGACGGCCGGGTGCTGGACGCGATCGCCGCCCAGCTCGACGTGCCGCTCGGCACCGGCGACGTGCTGAGCGTGCGCCGCGAGCTGGGCGCGCTGCCCCGGACCCGCACCGAGCGGCCGTCCGCCCCCTCGGTCGAGCCGGCCACCGTGCCGCAGCCCGGTCCGGGCGAGGCCGTGCTGGCGACCTGGCACCAACTGCTCGACCTGGGCAGCCTCACCGACGGCGACGAGCACCTCGCCGGCACCGCCCGCCTGCCGGTCGTCCGGCTGGGCAAGGGCACCGCCGAGGCGCTCGGCGTGGCCGACGGCGACCCGGTCACGGTCGGCACCGACCGTGGCGCGGTCACCCTGCCGGCGGCGATCACCGAGATGCCGGACGGTGTCGTCTGGTTGCCGACCAACTCACCCGGTTCGACCGTGCGGCGCAGCCTCGGCGCGACGTCCGGTCATGTGGTCAAGGTGACCGCGGGCTCTACCGACGGGCCGGCCGTACCGGCCGGACGTGTCGCCGCGGACGCCGCCGCACGGCCGGGTCCGCTCCTCAACGCAGGGGGTGCACACCAGTGAACGCGGTCTACCTCGCGGCGCAGGACCCGACGCTGGCCGACTTCGGCAAGGACCCGTGGTGGCTGGTCCTCGGGAAGATCGTCTTCGCGTTCGCGTTCGGCCTGCTGGCCACGCTGCTCGGCGTCTGGTTCGAGCGGCGGGTGGTCGGCCGGATGGCGGTGCGGCCCGGCCCGAACCAGGTCGGCCCGTTCGGCCTGCTCCAGACGCTCGCGGACGGCCTGAAGATGGCGTTCAAGGAGGACATCCTCCCGCGCGCCGCCGACAAGGTGGTCTTCTTCTTCGCGCCGACCATCTCGGTGATCTCCGCGGTCACCGCGCTGTCGGTGATCCCGTTCGGCCCGAAGGTGAGCATCTTCGGCCACTGGACGCCGCTCCAGGTCACCGACGTGTCGGTGGCGGTGCTGGTGATCCTGGCCTGCTCCTCGATGGGCGTCTACGGGATCGTGCTCGGTGGCTGGGCCTCCGGCTCGACGTACCCCCTGCTCGGCGGTCTCCGCTCCAGCGCCCAGATGATCTCGTACGAGGTCGCCATGGGGCTGAGCATCGTGGCGGTCTTCATGACCGCCGGCACGATGTCGACGAGCGGGATCGTCGCCAAGCAGGCCGACGGCACGCAGCTCAGCATCGGCGGCTTCGACCTGCCCACCCCGGGCTGGTACGCGATCCTGCTGCTGCCCAGCTTCATCATCTTCTTCATCGCCATGGTCGGCGAGACCAACCGGGCCCCCTTCGACCTGCCGGAGGCGGAGTCGGAGCTGGTCGCGGGCTTCATGACGGAGTACAGCTCGCTGAAGTTCGCGCTGTTCATGCTCTCCGAGTACGTCGCCATGGTGACCATGTCCGCGGTCACCACGACGCTGTTCCTCGGCGGCTGGCGGGCCCCCTGGCCGATCACGCTGTGGTCGGGCGCCAACGAGGGTTGGTGGCCGATGCTGTGGTTCTTCGGCAAGGTGATCCTGCTGGTCTTCGTGTTCGTCTGGCTGCGCGGCACGCTGCCCCGGCTCCGGTACGACCAGTTCATGCGCTTCGGTTGGAAGGTGCTGCTGCCGATCAACCTGGTCTGGATCCTGGTGCTCGCCGGACTCCGCTCGATCGAGGACTGGCAGACCCGGGACCGGCTGCTCGTCACCGCCATCGGCGCGGGCGTGCTGCTGCTGGCCACGCTCTTCTGGCCGAGCCGGAAGAAGCAGCCGAGGCCGTCGCCCCAGGAGCAGGCGGACAGCCGGCCGTACGGCAGCTTCCCGCTGCCACCGATGGATCTTCAGGTTCCGCCGAGCCCGCGTACCAAGCGCGTGGTCGCCGAGCGGGAGCCGGCCAACGTCGTCGCCGGCTCCGAGTCCAGGGAGGTGTGACGTGGGCGCGATCACCGGAACGTTCAAGGGCTTCGGGGTCACCTTCTCGCACATGTTCAAGAAGGTCGTCACCACCGACTACCCGTTCAAGCCGCCGGTCTCGGCGCCGCGCTACCACGGGCGGCACATCCTCAACCGGCACCCGGACGGGCTGGAGAAGTGCATCGGCTGCGAGCTGTGCGCCTGGGCCTGCCCGGCCGACGCGATCTACGTGGAGGGTGGCGACAACACCGAGGAGCAGCGCTTCTCCCCGGGTGAGCGGTACGCCAGCAACTACCAGATCAACTACGCCCGGTGCATCTTCTGCGGGCTCTGCATCGAGGCCTGCCCGACCCGTTCGCTCACCATGAGCAACGAGTACGAGCTGGCCCGGGACAACCGGCAGGACCTGATCTTCACGAAGGAGCAGTTGCTCGCGCCGCTGCTCGAAGGCATGGAGCAGCCGCCGCACCCGATGCGGCTGGGCGACAGCGAGAAGGACTACTACGTCGGTGCGCTGACCAACCCGGGCACCTCGGCCGGCGCCGAGCACTCGCCGATGGGCGGCCAGTATCCGGTGAAGGAGCACCCCGGCGTGACCTTCCCCGGCGCCGAGCAGGCCGCGCAGCGGTCCGAGGCGGGCAAGGGAGCAGGGGTATGACCACTTCTACGGTGCTCGCCGCGGCGGGCGACGTGACCGGGGGTGAGGAGGTCACGTTCTGGATCCTCGCCCCGCTGGCCCTGATCGGGGCGCTCGGCATGGTCTGGGCCCGCAACGCGGTGCACTCCGCGCTCTGGCTGGTGCTGACCATGCTCTGCCTGGGCGTGTTCTACGTGCTCCAGGCCGGCCCGTTCATCGGCATGGTGCAGATCATCGTCTACACCGGCGCGATCATGATGCTCTTCCTGTTCGTGCTGATGCTCGTCGGTCGCGACGCGTCCGACTCGCTGATCGAGACGCTGCGCGGCCAACGGGTCGCCGCGGTGGTGCTCGGGCTCGGCTTCGCCGGCCTGGTCGGCACCGGTCTCTACCGCGCGCTCGACGGCGTGCGGGCGGCCGGGCTCGACCAGGCGAACGCCGAGGGCAACGTGCAGGGCATCGCCCGGCTGCTGTTCACCAAGTACGTCTTCGCCTTCGAGCTGACCTCGGCGCTGCTGATCACGGCCGCGGTGGGCGCGATGGTGCTGGCGCACGTGGAGCGGCGCAAGGAGGACCGGATGGACCAGGTCGCCACCATGAAGGCGCGGTTCCGTCCCGGTAACTACCCCGGCCCGAAGCCCGGCCCGGGCGTCTTCGCCACCTCCTCCTCGGTGGCCACGCCGGCCCGCCTGCCGGACGGCCGGCTGACCGACCGCGGCATCCCGGAGATCATGCCGGTGCGCGACATGACGTCGGAGGAGACCGCACTGAAGGGCACGGATCGGTGAGCGCGAGGAGTGCAGCGAAGCGGAGCCCCGCAGTCGCGAACGAAGGGACAGCACAGTGACCCCGGACTACTACCTGATCCTCGCGGCGGTGCTGTTCACCATCGGCGCCGTGGGCGTGCTGGTCCGGCGCAACGCGATCGTGCTGTTCATGTGCGTCGAGCTGATGCTCAACGCGGCCAACCTGACCCTGGTCACGTTCAGCCGGATCAACGGTGACCTGAACGGCCAGATCATGGCGTTCTTCGTGATGGTGGTGGCGGCGGCCGAGGTCGTGGTCGGGCTCGCGATCATCATGGCGATCTTCCGGACCCGGCGCTCGGCCAGCGTCGACGACGCCAACCTGCTGAAGTACTGAGGGGCCAGTCGTGGAACAGACTGTGGAATTCGCTACGGCGGATGGGCTGCTGGGCAGTGTCTGGCTGCTGGTGGCGATCCCGCTGGTCAGCGCGGCGGTCCTGCTGCTGCTCGGCAAGCGGGCGGACCGCTGGGGCCACTGGCTGGGCGTGGCGGCCATCGGCGCCGCGTTCGTGCTCGGCCTGACCTACTTCTTCCAGCTCCGTGGCCTGGAGAACAAGCAGGTCCAGTCGAGCCTCTGGCAGTTCATCACGGTCGGCGACCTGAAGGTGGACTTCGGTCTGCTCTTCGACCCGCTGGCCGCGGTGTTCGTGCTGCTGATCACCGGGGTGGGCTTCCTGATCCACCTCTACGCCGTGGAGTACATGGCGCACGACGAGGGCCGGCGACGGTTCTTCGGGTACTTCAACCTGTTCGTCGCCGCGATGCTGCTGCTGGTGCTCGGCAACAACTACGTGATGCTCTACTTCGGCTGGGAGGGCGTCGGCCTGGCGTCGTACCTGCTGATCTCCTTCTGGTACGGCCGGCCGAGCGCGGCCACCGCCGGCAAGAAGGCGTTCCTGATGAACCGGGTCGGCGACGCCGGCCTGGCCATCGGCATCTTCGTCATGTTCGCCATGCTCGGCACCACCCAGTACGACGAGGTGTTCAACGGGGTCGGCTCGCTGACCTCCACCACCGTGCTGGTGCTCGGCCTGCTGCTGCTCCTGGGCGCCGCCGGCAAGTCCGGCCAGTTCCCGCTCCAGGCGTGGCTGCCGGACGCGATGGAGGGCCCGACCCCGGTCTCCGCGCTCATCCACGCCGCCACCATGGTCACCGCCGGCGTCTACCTGATCGCCCGCTCCAACCCGATCTTCTCGGCGAACGAGACGCTCCAGCTCGTGGTGGTCAGCGTCGGCGCGCTCACGCTGCTGATGGGCTGCGTCATCGGCGCGGCGAAGGACGACATCAAGCGGGTGCTGGCCTGGTCCACGGTCAGCCAGATCGGCTACATGTTCCTCGGCGTCGGCCTCGGCGGCGCGGCGTACGCGCTGGCCATCGTGCACCTGCTGGCGCACGGCTTCTTCAAGGCCAACATGTTCCTCGGCGCCGGCTCGGTCATGCACGGCATGCACGACCAGGTGGACATCCGCCGCTTCGGCAACCTCTCCAAGTACATGAAGGTCACCTGGCTGACGTTCATGATGGGTTGGCTGGCCATCATCGGCATGTTCCCCTTCTCCGGCTTCTTCTCGAAGGAGCCGATCATCGTGGCCGCGTTCGAGCGGGAGGGCTGGACGGCGTGGCTGTTCGGCCTGGCCGCGCTGCTCGGCGCCGGGCTCACCGCGTTCTACATGACCCGGCTCTTCGTGCTCACGTTCCACGGCCCGGCCCGCTGGACCGAGGACATCGAGCACCCGCACGAGTCGCCGAAGCTGATGACGATCCCGCTGATCCTGCTGGCGATCGGCTCGGTCGGCGCGGGCTTCCTGCTCTCCACGTCCGTGCCGGACTGGCTGGAGGCCACCGCCGGCCTGGGCGTCCAGGAGGAGGGGCACGAGGCGGTCCTCGCGCACTGGGTGATCACGGTGCTCTCGCTGCTGCTCACCGTGCTCGGCGCCGGGCTGGCCTGGCTCCTGTTCCGCAACGGCACGGCCACCGAGCCGCAGCCGGCCGGCGTGCTGGTCACCGCCGCCCGCAAGAACCTCTACACGGACACCGTCAACGAGGCGGTCTTCGAGAAGCCGGGCATCTTCCTCACCCGGGCGCTCGTCTTCCTCGACAACCGGGGCGTCGACGGGCTGGTCAACGGCCTGGCCGCCGCGGTGGGCGGGGGCTCCGGCCGACTCCGGCGGCTCCAGACCGGCTTCGTGCGGTCGTACGCGACCTCGATCCTGACCGGCGCGCTGCTCGTGGTGGCGGCGTTCCTGGCGGTACAGGCGGGGTGGCTGGCGTGATCGACCTCAACGCGGCCGCCCCCGCCGGCGGGCCACGCAGTCACGACGGAGGTAAGGCCGAATAATGTCCAACTTCCCGTTCCTCTCGGTGCTGACCGTGGCGCCGCTGGTCGGCGCGCTGGTGGTGGCGCTGCTGCCACGTCGGCGGCCGGACCTGGCCAAGCTGGTGGCGTTCGGCTGGTCGCTGCTGGTGCTGGTGCTCTCGGTGGTGATGTGGTTCGCCTTCTCCGCCGACGGTGACCGGTTCCAGTTCCGCGAGTCGTACGCGTGGATCCCGAACTGGGGTGTGCGGTTCACCTTCGAGGTGGACGGCATCGCGCTGGTCATGCTGATGCTGATCGCGATCCTGGTGCCGCTGGTGATCCTGGCGTCGTGGCACGACGCCGAGCAGTCGAAGCGTTCGGTGCCCGTCTACTTCGCGCTGCTGCTCGTCCTCGAGTGCACGATGATCGGCGTCTTCGCCGCCGCCGACGTCTTCCTGTTCTACGTGTTCTTCGAGGTCATGCTCGTCCCGATGTACTTCCTGATCGGCAGCTACGGCGGCCACCAGCGGCAGTACGCGGCGGTGAAGTTCTTCCTCTACTCGCTGGTCGGCGGCCTGTTCATGCTGGCCGCGGTGATCGGTCTCTGGGTGGTCGGCGGGAAGACGTTCGACTGGCAGGCGTTGAGCCAGGCCGAGTTCGCCACCAACACCGCCCGCTGGCTGTTCCTCGGCTTCTTCCTCGCGTTCGCGATCAAGGCGCCGTTCTTCCCGTTCCACACCTGGCTGCCGGACGCCGGTGGCGCCGCGCCGGCCGGTGCGGCGGCGCTGCTGGTCGGCGTGCTGGACAAGGTCGGCACGTTCGGCATCCTGCGCTACTGCCTCCCGCTGTTCCCGGAGGCGTCCCGCTGGTTCGCGCCGTACGCGCTGGCACTCGGCGTGATCGGCATCATCTACGCGGCGCTGCTGGCGGTCGGGCAGAACGACCTGAAGCGGCTGGTGTCGTACACCTCGATCGCGCACTTCGGCTTCATCGGGGTGGGCATCTTCGCGTTCACCACCCAGGCTGGCACCGGCGCGGTGCTCTACATGCTCAACCACGGTCTCGCCACCGGCCTGCTCTTCCTGGTGGTCGGCATGCTGATCGCCCGGCGTGGCTCGGCGCTGATCAGCGACTTCGGCGGCGCGGGCAAGCTGGTGCCGGTGCTGGCCGGCGTGCTCTTCTTCGCCGGTCTGGCGTCGCTGGCGCTGCCCGGCACCGCGCCGTTCGTCTCCGAGTTCCTGGTGCTGATCGGCACGTTCACCGTCAACAAGCCGGTCGCGGTGATCGCCACGCTCGGCATCATCCTGGCGGCGGCGTACGTGCTGTGGATGGTGCAGCGCACCACCCAGGGCACGCTGAACCCGGCGCTCACCGAGGTCGAGGGCATGCGTCGGGACCTCAGCCTGCGCGAGAAGGTCGTCGTCGCGCCGTTGATCGCGCTGATCGTGCTGCTCGGCTTCTATCCCAAGCCGGTCACCGATGTCATCAACCCCGCCGTCCAGGCGACCATGCAGGACGTCGGCAAGTCCGATCCCGCCCCTGAGGTCGGCAGCGTCCAGGAGGCTTCAAAGTGAGTGAACTGAAGCTGCCGTCGATCGACTACGCGGCGCTCGCTCCCATCCTGATCATGTTGGGCGCCGCCCTGCTGGGCGTCCTGGTCGAGGCGTTCGTGCCGCGCCGGCTGCGTAACGCGGTGCAGCTCGCGCTCGCCCTGGTGGCGGCGCTGGCCGCGATCACCATGGTGATCCTGAAGTCCGACGCCCGGCTGGTCACCGCCGGCGGCGCGATCGCGGTGGACGGGCCGACGCTCTTCCTCCAGGGCGCCATCCTGGTGCTGGCCGTGATGGCGCTGCTGCTGGTCGGCGAGCGCACGGTGGAGCGGGGCGGCGCCTTCGTGGCGCACGCGGCGGTCACCGCCGAGTCGCCCGAGGACCGGAAGCAGGCCGACGGCGTCGGCGGGACCACCGAGGTCTACCCGCTGATCTCGTTCGCGATCGGCGGCATGCTGATCTTCGTGGCGGCGAACGACCTGCTGACCATGTTCATCTCGCTCGAGGTCTTCTCGCTGCCGCTCTACCTGCTCTGCGCGCTGGCCCGCCGCCGGCGGCTGCTGAGCCAGGAGGCGGCGATGAAGTACTTCCTGCTCGGCGCGTACGCCTCGGCGTTCTTCCTGTTCGGTGTGGCCCTGATCTACGGCTTCACCTCCGGCATCCCGGGCCGTGGCGCCGGCGTCGACTTCGCCACCGTGCACGCCGCCGTCGGCGCGTCCTCGTCCAGCCAGGTGCTGCTCTTCGCCGGCATGGCGCTGCTCGCCATCGGTCTGCTCTTCAAGGCCGCCGCCGCGCCGTTCCACGTCTGGACGCCGGACGTGTACCAGGGCGCGCCCACGCCGGTGACCGGCTTCATGGCGGCCTGCACGAAGGTCGCCGCGTTCGGCGCGCTGCTGCGTGTGTTCCACGTCGCGTTCGCCGGGGCCTCCTGGGACTTCACGCCGGTGATCGGTGTGGTGGCGGTGCTGACCATGCTGGTCGGCGCCGTGCTGGCGGTCACCCAGACGGACATCAAGCGCCTGTTGGCATACTCGTCGATCGCGAACGCCGGCTACCTGCTGGTGGGTGTGCTGGCCCCCAGCAAGGAGGGGCTGTCGGGCACGATGTTCTACCTGGCCGCGTACGGCTTCTCGGTGCTCGCCGCGTTCGCCGTGGTGACGCTGGTGCGGGACGCGGACGGCGAGGCCACCCACCTGTCCCGCTGGGCCGGGCTGGGCCGCCGCTCGCCGTTCTTCGCGGCGATCTTCACGTTCATCCTGCTGGCGTTCGCCGGCATCCCGCTCACCAGCGGCTTCACCAGCAAGTTCGCGGTCTTCGGCCCGGCGCTGGAGGCCGACCAGGCCTGGCTGGTGATCGCCGGCGTGCTGACCAGCATGGTGCTGGCCTTCCCGTACCTGCGGGTCGTGGTGATGATGTGGCTGTCGGAGCCGGGTGAGGCGACCCCGACGGTGACCGTGCCGGGCGCGCTCACCTCGGCCGCCCTGATGATCGGCGTGCTCGCCACGCTCGTCCTCGGTGTGGTCCCCGGGCCCCTGCTGGACCTGACCACCGGTGCCGCCGAATTCGTCCGATGACGGAAGTGGTTCCACCCGGGGGCCGGTACGCCGTGGCGTACCGGCCCCCGGTCCGTATCCCCCTCACCGAGCAGGTCGAACGGGTGTGGCATGGTTGAAGACGTGGTGAACCCGGCTGGCGAGCGTTCAGGTCAGTTCGGCGCGCTCGGCCTGCACCTCGCCGACCCGCGCGTCGAAGCGTCCGTGCTGGGCGTCCTCGACCGGGTCGAGGCCCAACTGTGGTCCGGCGTGGCCAGCGCCGACCCGTTGGTCACCGAGGCGGCCCGGCATCTCATGGAGGCCGGCGGCAAGCGGTTCCGGCCGCTGCTGGTGGCGTTGGGCGCCCAGTTCGGCGATCCGGAGGCCGCCCAGGTGGTCCCGGCCGCCGTGGTGATGGAACTCACCCACCTGGCCACGCTGTACCACGACGACGTGATGGACGAGGCGGCTGTGCGGCGGGGCGCGCCGAGCGCCAACTCCCGCTGGAGCAACTCGGTGGCCATCCTGGTCGGCGACTTCCTCTTCGCGCGGGCCGCGGACATCGCGGCCGACCTGGGCCCGGAGGCGGTCCGGTTGCAGGCGCGCACGTTCGCGCGCCTGGTGCACGGTCAGATCGCCGAGACTGTCGGCCCGCGCGGCACCGATCCGGTCGCGCACTACCTGCACGTGATCGCCGAGAAGACCGGTTCGCTGATCGCCACCTCGGCCCGCTTCGGCGGCATGTTCGGTGGCGCGTCCGCCGCGCACATCGAGGCCCTGGCCGGGTACGGCGAGGTCATCGGCGTCGCGTTCCAACTCTCCGACGACCTGCTGGACATCGCCAGCGAGTCGGTGCAGTCCGGCAAGACGCCCGGCACCGACCTGCGCGAGGGCGTGCCCACCCTGCCGGTGCTCTACGCGCTCGCCGGCGACGACTCGGACGCGGCCAGCGTCCGGTTGCGGGAGATCCTGGCCACCGGCCCGCTCGTCGACGACGCGCTGCACGCCGAGGCGCTCACGCTGCTCCGTGAGTCCCCGGCGCTCAAGCGCGCCCGGGAGACGGTGCGCAGCTACGCCGAGGACGCCCGGGCCCACCTGGCCCCGCTCCCCGAGGGCCCGGCCCGCCGCGCCCTCGAATCCCTCTGCGACTACATCGCCGATCGCACCAGCTGACCTGCTCCGGTCGTCGGGCGGCCGATTGCCGTGCGTCTGGACCGCGGGGTTGCCGTTCCTGGCCGTTCCTGCGTTCTTGGCCCTTACCGAGCGTGATCTCCGCCAGGAACAGTTCGCAGCGGAGTCATATACCGCACGGTCATAAATATGACACCTGGTCATAGCCGTCCGAGGCAGTATCTGCCCGGTGGGCCGGTGGGCCGGTGGGCCGGTGGGCCGGTGGGCCGGTGGGCCGGTGGGCCGGTGGGCCGGTGGGCCGGTGGGCCGGTGGGCCGGTGGCCCGGTGGCCCGGTGGCCCGGTGGCCCGGTGCGGCGTGCTGGCAGGGCGGCGTGCGGCGGACGGGGAGGGCTCAGGCCGGGCGGGACAGCAGGCGGGCGGCGAGGAGCATGAGCAGGGCCGCGAGGAGCATGGCGCCGGCCGCGGTCAGCCACATCGCCGGATAGCCGGCCGTGCCGGCCAGCGCGCCGAGACCGAGCGGGCCCAGGCAGCCACCCGCGTACACACCGGTCTGGGTGATCGAGGTGGCGGCGGCCGGGGCCTGCGGGTGGAGCCGGACCACCGCGAAGTTCAGCAGCCCCGGCCAGGCCCAGCCGAGGCCGAAGCCGAGCACCACGCCGGCGACCAGCGGCACCGGGCCGGCAACCGCGAGCAGAAGCAGCCCCACCGAGCCCGCCACCAACAGCCCGGCGATCACGCCGACGTGCCCGCCGGCCCGCCGGTCGGCCAGCCACCCCACGCCGACCCGGGCGGACACGCACACCGCGCTGCCCAGGGTGAGCGTCAGGCCGGCCAGGCCGGGGGAGAGCCCCCGCGCGGCCGACGAGTCGACCAGGAACGTGCCCAGCGCGTTCGCCGCGCCGGCCGCGAGCGTCGCGGCCAGCCCGACCACCACCAGCGCGGCCCGGCCACCGCCCCGGGCGGTGGAGGCGGACCGGGTACGCCGGTCCCGACCGGACCGGGGTACGGCCGGCAGCGCGGCCAGCGCGGCCCCGGCGGCCGCCACGAACGCCCAGCGCCAGCCGGCGGTCAGCGCGACGGTGGGAACCGCCGCGCCGGCCAGCAGCGTGGAGAACGGGATGGCGGCCTGCTTCACGCCGAAGGAGAGCCCCTGCCGGTGGGCGGGCACGTGCTCGGCCAGCGCGGCGTTGCTGGCGAGCTGGCCGAGCGCGTTGCCGGCGGCGCTGAGCGCGAGCAGCGCCACCAGCGTGGGGTACGACCGGGCGAGGCCGGCCACGGCCAGCAGCGAGCCGGCGGAGAGCACGATGGCGACGCGGGCCACCGGCGCCGGCCCGTACCGCTCGACCAGGGCGCCGGACGGCACCGAGGCGAGCGCGCTGATGCCGAAGTAGACCGAGACGGCCAGCCCCAGCCCGGCCGGGCTGAGGCCCAACTCGTCGCCGAGCTGCACGGCGAGGCCGCCGACCAGGAAGACCGGCAGGACGCAGGCGATCGTGGTGACGGTGGCGCCGGCACCGACCCGAATCGGTCGCCCGGCCGCCGGCCGACCAGTTCGCGAAATAGTTTCAGTCATTGTCGGTCAACCTACGCCGACGCGTTTTCGCTGCTGATCGTGTCTGTCGATGCACGTTCTGTGTCCGGTGATCTGACATCCTCGACCCGAACAGGCATTTCGCACCCGGACCTTTTTTCATATGGTGTAAGCCCCGGCGGCGGAGGTGGTTGTGCGCGACCCTCTGGCGGAGCCTTCGGACCTGATCCGCAGCGTCTCCCGCGCGCTTCGAGTGCTCGAGTCGGTCGGCCGTGCGCCGAAGGGCCTCACCGTGAAGCAGATCGCCCGCCGCTGCGAACTGACCGTCGCCACCACCTATCATCTGGTGCGCACGCTCGCGTACGAGGGCTACGTGATCCGGCGCGAGGACGGGACGTACATCGTCGGGCTGGAGATCGCCGACCGCTACCGTGAGCTGGTCACCGCGTTCCGGGGCCCGCCCGCGGTCGGTGAGGCGTTGCGCCGGGCCGCCGCGGAGACCGGCTGGAGCCACTACCTCGGCCGTTTCGTCGGCGGGCAGGTGGCGGTGACCGCGTGTGCCGAGGGGCCGCGCTCGCCGTACCTGGAGGATCTGGTGCCGGGCTTCGCCGAGGGCGCGCACGCCACCGCGCTCGGCAAGAGCCTGCTCGCCACGCTCACCGCCGAGCAGCGCTTCCGCTACCTGCGGGAGTACGGCATGCGGCCGTTCACCACCGCCACCCTCACCACGGTCGAGGCGTTCGAGGCCGACCTGGCCGCCGGCGACCGGCGCGGCATGCAGTTGGAACTGGGCCAGTTCCGGCAGGGCGTGGCGTGCGCCGCGGTGCTCGTCGCCCCGGACAAGGACATCGAGCGGCGGGTGGTGCTGGCCTGCGCGTTGCCGGCCAGCGAGATGATGACCTCGGCACGGGTGGTGCGGGCGAAGCTGCTCACCGTCGCGCGGGCGATCGCCGACGGGATCGCCACCGAGAACTGATAGGGCCACCATCCCGGCCGGATGGTGGCCCTCCAGCGGGCGGTCCAGCGCCGGACCGCCCCGAGGTTGGCTCAGCTGCCGACCGGGCCGCCGTCGAGGCGCCAGGTGACCACCACGCCGGGCTTGGCGAAGTCACCGTCCGGCCAGGTGGAGGCCGGGTTCTCCACGGAAGCGCCGGAGATCTCACCCGGGTGCTGCACGGCCACGAACACCGACCGGTTGTCCCGGGTGATGAACGGGCCGCAGGTCTCCGCGCCGAGCGGCACGGTGAGGAACTGCTTCAGGTGGCCCCGCTCCGGGCCCTCGACGGCGGTGGCGAACAGGCCGTCGTTGCTGCCCAACGCGTTGCCGTCGGTCGAGATCCAGAGGTTCCCGGTGGCGTCGAACGCGACGTTGTCCGGGCAGGAGATCGGCGACACCTTCGTCTTGTCGTACCCGGCGAAGTACGTCGAGGCGTCGGCCGGGTCACCGCAGACGATCGGCAGCGACCAGGTGAACGTCTCGGCGGTGTTGTCGCCGCGCTCCTCGACCAGCTCCAGGATCTGCCCGTGCTTGTTGGCGTTACGCGGGTTCGCCTCGTCGGCCGGCGCCTTGCCGGCCTTGCCCCGGTCGCTGTTGTTGGTCAACGCCACGTAGACCTTGCCGGTGAGCAGGCTCGGCTCGACGTCCTCGGGACGGTCCATCTTGGTCGCGCCGACCTTGTCGCCGGCCAGCCGGGTGAACGTGAGCACGTCGGCGGCGGTCATCCCGTCGACGTACGAGCGGTTGCCGCTGACCAGCTTGATCCACCGGCCCCGGCCGCCGAAGCCGCCGTCGGCGGGGAGCGTGCCGCTGCCGTCGATCTCCCCGGCCGGGCTGTCGCCGGTCAGCGCGGCCACGTAGAGCGTGCCCGACTCCAGCAGCGTCAGGTTGTGCTTGCGGGCCACCCAGGAGTTGCCCGGCAGGAACTTCTTGTCCGACACGAACTTGTAGAGGTAGTCGAAGCGCTCGTCGTCGCCCATGTACGCGACCACGTGTCCGCTGCGGGCCACGATGACGTTCGCGCCCTCGTGCTTCACCCGGCCCAGCGCGGTGTGCTTGCGCGGCCGGGCCTGCGGGTCGAAC
The DNA here is from genome assembly GCF_055586805.1 of Micromonospora sp. NPDC049201. Taxonomy (NCBI): domain Bacteria; kingdom Bacillati; phylum Actinomycetota; class Actinomycetes; order Micromonosporales; family Micromonosporaceae; genus Micromonospora; species Micromonospora sp. NPDC049201. The sequence continues at coordinate 393,004 of NZ_JBVJHM010000008.1, forward strand.
GGGTCGATCTCGACGACCCAGCCGAACCGGTGTGCCTCGTTCGGGTGCTTCGCCAGGTCGAACCGCTCGTCGGCCCGGTCCCACTTGCGGCTGCCGCTCGGGTAGCGCACGTCGGTCGGGATGCCGTAGCGGGCCAGCTTCGGCTTCAGCTCCTCCGGCGCGCCGTCGCCGCCGACGAAGTACTGGTTGAAGTTCTCCTCGCCGGAGAGCACGGTGCCCCACGGGGTGACGCCGCCGGCGCAGTTGTTCAGCGTGCCGACGACCGTGCGGCCCTTCGGGTCGGCGGCGGTCCGCAGCCACGCCGAGCCGGCGGCCGGACCGGTCAGCTCGAACTTCGTGGCCAGCGCCGTGACCCGACGGTTGTACTCGCGCCGGCCCCGGCGTACCGGCCGCCACTGGCCGGTGTCCGTGACCCGCTCCAGCTCCACCACGGACATGCCGTGCGCGGCCATCGCCACCCGCACCTGCTCCACGGTCAGCGCGTCCTGGCCGGTGAAGCCGGGGAACATCAGGTCCTCGTTGGTGTACTCGTGGTTGACCACGAGCAGCGCGCGCCTACGGTCGATCGGCAGCACGCCGACGAAGTCGTTGTTGTAGCCGAACTGCTTGGCCTGGGCGGCGGCGCTCTGCTGCCGCACGTCGAACGCGGGCGCGCCGGGGACCACCTCGTCACCCCACTTGATGACGACGGCGTGGTCGTACCCGTTCGGCACCACGAGCGTGTCGAGCTTGTTCGGCGGGATCGGCTTGAACGACAACGCACCGCTGCCCGGGCGGGCGGACGCGGCGACGGCCTCGTCCGTGCCCGGGGCGGTCGGGGTGGCGGGCGCGGCGGCGGCCGGCGCCGCGCCGGCGAGCGCGCCCGCGGCGGCGCCGCCGAAGCCGAGCACCAGCGCGCCGACCGCACCGGCCCGGACCACACCGCGACGGGACACCTCGGTGTCGACCAGGTCGCCGAAGTACGGGTTGTCGGAGGAGTTGGGCACCGGGTGGTCGCAGGCGTTGCCGCACCGGTACAGACAGGTCATCGCGTCGCGGCTGCCGTGGCGGGTGCCGCCCAGCAGCGGAAGCAGGCGAGGACGTTCGCTCATGGGGTGGAGCCTCCTGGTCGGACGTCGGACGGCGTGCCGGGCGGTCGACCCGGACGCGTACCTGCCGGACGGTGCCAGCACGCGGTGAGCGCGCGTCGGCCCGAACATGAACCGGAGGTGAACAGCTCCGGCGTGACCTGCGGCTGAACCGTTCGGCGGCCCGGCACGTATGGAAGGACGAACGCAACCGCCCGGACGGGCGAACGCATCGCCGGTCTCCCCGCCGCCGGAAGCGAGGTACCGCCATCAGCGACCACGACGCCCAACTGCTGCGCGCGCTGCACGACGAGCACGCCGACGCGCTGTTCGCGCACGCCCTGCGACTGGTCAACGGCGACCGGCCGCGCGCCGAGGACCTGGTGCAGGAGACGCTGCTGCGGGCCTGGCGGCACCCGGAGTCGCTGGACCCGCGGCGTGGCTCGGTCCGGGCCTGGCTCTTCACCACCGCCCGGAACCTGGCCATCGACGCCTGGCGTCGCCGCTCCGCCCGGGTCGGCGAGGTCTACACCGACGAACTGCCGGAAACCGCGGAGACGGTCGACGAGACGGAGCGCGCGGTGGAGGCGTGGACGGTGGCCGAGGCGCTCAACCGCCTCAGTCCGACCCACCGCGAGGTGCTCGTCGAATGCTTCTACCAGGGCCGGTCGGTGGCGGAGGCGGCGGCCCGGCTGGGCGTACCGCCGGGCACGGTGAAGTCGCGTACCCACTACGCGCTGCGCTCACTACGGCTGGCGCTGGCCGAGATGGGGGTGACCGGATGACCCGCTGCGAGTTCGCGCACGACGACGGCGCGTACGTGCTGGGCGCCCTCGCCCCGGCCGACCGCGCCGCCTACGAGCGGCACCTGGGCGGGTGCGCGCAGTGCCGGGAGGCGGTGGCCGAGATCGCCGTGCTGCCCGGCCTGCTGGGCCGGCTCGACCCGGCCGGGTTGGAGCAGTTCCTGGAGGTCGGCCCGGAGACCTCACGGCTGCCCGCGCTGCTCGACGCCGCGCGGGCGCGCAAGCGCCGCGACCGGTCCCGCGCCCGACGACGGTACGCGTCGACCGCGCTCGCCGCCGCCGCGCTCGCGGTGCTGGCCGGCGTGGGCGTGACGCTGGTCCGGCCGTCGGCCGAGCCGGCTCCCCGGCCGGTGGCGCTCACCTCGATGCGGCCGGTCGCCGGGACCGCGCCGGTGCACGCCGAGGTGGGGCTGACCGAGACACCGTGGGGCACCGAGGTCACCATGCACTGCGGCTACGACAGGCGGGCCGGGCACCGCGAGGCGTACACGTTCCGGCTGGTGGCGCACGGCCCGGACGGCGCGACCGAGCAGATCGGGTCCTGGCTGGCCGCGCCCGGCGACGACCTGCGGTTCTCCGGCGTCACCCGCTTCACCCGGGGTGACCTGGTCCGCCTGGAACTCCTCCGCGGCACCGACACCCCCATCCTCGCCTACGACCTCCGCTAACCCACCCACCCGCCCCCGCGCCCGTCTGTTGCGCGCTGATTCACGGAAAGCGTGGCTGTTTCGTGCCCGACAGCCCCCGCTTTCCGGGAATCAGCGCGGAAGGGCGGCGGGGAGTGGGGCGCGGGTGCGACGGGTCTGGCGGGTGTGGTTCAGGGCGTCGACGGTGAAGACGACGAGGGCGAGCCAGACCAGGGCGAAGCCGGCCAGGCGGGCCGGCGGCATCGGCTCGTGGAAGAGCAGCACGCCGCAGCCGAGCTGGAGGATCGGGGCCAGGTACTGCAACATGCCGACGGTGGACAGCGGCAGCCGGTTGGCCGCGCCGGCGAAGAACAGCAGCGGGATCGCGGTGGCGGCGCCGGCCAGCACCAGCAGCGCGGTGTGCCCGGCGGAGACGTGCCCGAACGTCGAGTCGCCGCGCGTGGCGAGCCAGCCCAGGTACGCCAGGGCGGGCAGCGCCAGCACCGCCGACTCGACGAAGAGCCCCTCGGCGGCGGGCAGGCCGAGCTGCTTCTTGACCAGGCCGTACCCGGCGAAGCTGAACGCGAGCGTGAGCGCCAGCCAGGGCAGGCGGCCATAGTCGACGGTGAGCACCGCCACCGCGAGCGCGCCGACGCCGAGCGCCGCCCACTGCGCCGGGCGCAGCCGTTCCCGCAGCACCAGCACGCCGAGCAGCACCGACACCAGCGGGTTGATGAAGTAGCCGAGCGCGGTCTCCACCACCCGGTCGGAGTTCACGCCGTAGATGTAGGTGCCCCAGTTCACCGCGATCAGCGCGGCGGCGAACGCGATCCCGGCCAGCGCGCGGGGCCGCCGAGCCAGCGCCCGCAGGAAGCCGACGTGGCGCATGGCGGCCAGCAGCAGCGCCACGAACACCACCGACCAGATGATCCGGTGCGCGAGGATCTCCACCGGCCCGGCCGGCCGGAGCAGTTTCAGGTAGATCGGGAAGAAACCCCAGAGCAGGTACGCGCCGATGCCGTACAGGTAGCCGAGGCGGAGCTGGTTCACGGCTCCACCGTAAGTGGTGAAGCCGGCCATTGGTCCTTTCCGGTGACCGGCGTCACCGCTCGTCCAGCTCCATGTACCGGTCCGCCGCCACCGGCTGGAAGCCGAGCTTCCCGTACACGCCGTGCGCGTCCATGGTGGCCAGCACGATCCGGCGTACGCCCAGCTCGGCCACGTGGTCGCGGACGCCCGCGGTCAGCCAGGTGCCCAGCCCGCGACCACGTTCGGCCCGGTCCACGTACACGTCGCACAGCCAAGCGAACGTGGCCCGGTCGGTCACCACCCGGCCGACCGCGACCTGCCGGCCGTCACCGGGACGGTAGACGCCGAAGCCGATCGAGCCGGCGAACGCGCGCTCGACCGTCTCCCGCTCCCGCCCCCGCGCCCAGTACGCGTCCGTGGCGAGCCAGGTGTGCACGCGGCCCAGGTCGAGCCGGTCGGGGTCGGTGCTGAGCTGGTAGCCGTCGGCGCGCGTCAGGGTGAACACCCGGCCGAGGCTAGTGCCGCTCCGGGGGCCGCTCGCCAGCCAATTCCCGCGCACTGGCCTGCCCGCCCGGACGGCGTGCCGGGCGGGCGGCGAAGACGGCTCAGTCGCGGTCGAGGACCGCGCCCAGGATCCAGGTGACGATGCCGACGAGGAGCGCGCCGAGCACCGCCGCCGGCCAGAACCCGTCCACGTGGAAGGGCAGCCCGGCCTCCCCGGCGATCCAGCTCGTGAGCAGGAACAGCAGCCCGTTCACCACCAGCGCGATCAGCCCGAGGGTGAGCAGGTAGAAGCCGCACCCCACGGTCTTGATGATCGGCTGGAGCACCGCGTTGACCACGCCGAAGATCACCGCGACGAGCAGCAGCGTGGTCACCGTCTCGGTGGCGGACCCGGAGTCGAGCGTGATGCCCGGAATGAGCAACGTGGCGAGCCAGAACGCCACCGCCGTCGACGCCACCCGGATCAGAAGGCCCTTCAGGAAATCCATGGCCGGGATCGTGCCACGCCGCTCCCACCGGCGGAAGCGCGTACGCCTCAGCGGCGGGCCGGACGACCGACCAACTGCGACTCGACCGGGGTCGGCGACAGCAGGGCCCACCGCAGTGCCCGCCGGTTGACCACCGCCACCATGTCGTCGCGGATCCGGGTGAGCCAGCCGGCGGAACCGCCGAGGCCCAGCGCGGTGCCGGCCAGCTCGGCCTCGGCCGGGTCGAGCGGCTGGAGAACGGCCAGGTCGGCGCGGGCCAGCGCCGGGGCGTCCGCCGGGGTCAGCTCGTCGCGGACCACCAGCACCGACTGCCAGGCCGCCGCCGGACCGACCTCCGGCGGCACCGGGCCGGCGTCGACCACCAGCAGCAGCGGCCGCAGCGGCGAGCCGGGCGCGCCGCCGACCGGCCGCCCCGGCGGGAGCAGCGGCACCCCGTCGCCGGGCCCGCCGACCCCGCGCGTGAACGCCTCCCAGGCGCGCGGCCTGGTGGTCTGCACCGCCACCCGGGCACCGAGCGCCAACGCCCGCAGCACCAGCAGTTGCGCGGCGGGCACCCCGCCGACCAGCAGCACCCGGGTCGTCGCCGGACGGAACAGGCGGACGGTGAGCGGGCCGCCGCGCCGGTTGGCGCCCACCATCAGGCCGGACCCGCCGACCGGCAGGTCCGGCGCGGCCGGCGGCGACCCGGCCGGGGGCACACCGCCGCCGGTCACCGCCAGCGGCAGGGTGGCGGCCAACCCGGTGAGGTGCTCGCCGTCGAGGCGGTGCAGTTCCGCTCCCGCGTCCCCGGCCGTCCGACGGAGCGCCCGTTCGGCGACCGCCAACTCCGCCGCGCTCCCGGCGGCCACCCGGACGGTCAGCTCGGCCCGGGTCGGCGCGGCGTCGGCGCGGGGGCCGACGCAGAGCGCGACAGTGGTGGCGGTGGCCGGCACGGCGAGCAGCCGGGGCACCAGCCCTCGGGCGGCCTCGCCCCGTGGATCCGGCCAGCGACGCAGCCGCCAGGTGGCCTGGGCCAGCCCACCCACGGTGAGCAGCGGCCAGGTCTCCCGGGCCGGGGCGCCGGTCTCGTGATGGGCCAGCTCGTCGATCACCCGCAGGGCGGCCGGCGCGCCGAGCGGCCGGCCGCCGAGCGAACCGAGCCGGCGGACGATCCGCCGGACCGTCCCGGAGAGCGCCCGCAGCAGTTCCTCGTCCGACCAGCCGTCGGCCCGCAGCACCCGCACGGCCAGCACCACCCGCGTACGCCCGGCCAGCCGGCCGTCGGTGAGCTGGCGGTAGGACGTCCCGGCCGGCCCGGACGCGACGGGCGGCACGGGGGCCGGCGAGGCCGAGAAGACCAGCTGGAGCCGGACCGGAGGGCTCTCCGGGCCGGCGGGCGGGAGCAGGTCGGGCGGGGCCGGGAGCGCCTGCGGGCGGTCGCCGAGCAGGTCGTCCGGATCGCCGAGCTCCAGCAGCGCGGTCAGCCCGGCGGCGTCGTGCAGCACGGCGGCCGGACCGCCGGCCAGCTCCGCGGCGTGCACCACCGTGCCCGGCCCGACCAGGTCCAGCAGCGCCGAGGGCTCGCTGGCCGCCGGCAGGGCACGGCGACGGCTCAGGTACGCCGCGCCGACGGTGAGCCACTCGTGCAGCCAACGGCCCCGGAACCGGACCCACGCGGCGGGCACCAGCAGTGCCGCGCAGCACAACGCCACGGCGGTCGGCGCGACGCCCCGCCCCAGGGCGGCCAGCAGGACGGCGGCCGCGACCTGTGTGGTCACGATCTGTCCGGCGCGGAGCCGCCGGAGCCTCCACTGTGGGGGAGCAGCCGGTGCGGGCGCGGGTCGCTCCGTCGTGCTCGCGGTCACCGCACCTCCTCGTCGGGCCGCCGGGTGACGCCGCCGTGGCACATCGTAGTGGCGTCGTTGTCCACAGGGGAGGCCCCGGGGGTAGCAGAACCGGACTGGGGCCGCTACCGTCAGCGACGAAAATCGTTGCGCGTGCGCCCGCCGTCTCCCTCCCCCTTCCGGCGGCCGCGAGCGCCGCGCCGACGAGTCCACGGTGGTCACCCCGGGTGGCCAGCCACGACCGAGGAGACGAGGTGACGTCCGGGATGTCCCAGACCCAGGCAGAAGCCGCGGTGATGCAGCAGACCGCCGCGAAGTTCGAGCACGTCGACCAGTCGCTGCAGACCATGCTCAGCGGCCTGATGGCCGAGCTGGAGGTGCTGCAACAAGCGTGGCGAGGCGCCGGCGGGCGCTCGTTCGCGCAGGTCAAGCAGCAGTGGGCGCAGGACCAGGAGGCCCTGCAACGGGCCCTGCGCGAAACCGCCACCGCGATCCGCACCGCCGGCCGCCAGTACGACGTCTCCGACACCGAGGCCGCCGGCCGGGTGGCCGGCACCAACCGCGGCATCCAGCTGCCGCTCTAGACCATCGGAAGGATCGAACCCATGGAGCACGGTGTGCTGGTCGTCAACTTCGCCGCCCTGCATCAGGCCGGCGCCGACATCCAACGGGCGCTGACCACCCTGGAGAGCCAGCTCGGGCAGCTCGAACGGGACGCGGCACCGCTGGTGGCGAGCTGGAACGGTGAGGCGCGCGAGGCGTACGAGCAGCGGCAGTCCCGCTGGCGGGCCGCCTCGCAGGACATGCAGGCGATGCTGCGCGACATCAAGCTCGCGGTGGAGGACTCCGCGGCCGACTACCTCGACACCGAGAAGCGCAACGCCAACCTGTTCCACTGAGACGGGCGGGTACGGCCCGGGTGCCCACACCCGGGCCGCCCCCGCTCCCGTTACCTTTTTGATCGTCCCCAGCCGGGGACTCTCGGTCGCTCGGCCCGGTATGACTTCCTGCCCCTGTCGTTTGGATGATCCGGGGGGTGT
>NZ_JBVJHM010000009.1:0-320150 GCF_055586805.1 Micromonospora sp. NPDC049201
GAGGAGTGGGGCGACGTCAAGCAGGTCCCCGGCTCGCTGTCGGCCGTGCTCGACTCGCTGGAGGCCGACCACGACTACCTGCTCGACGGCGGCGTGTTCACGCCGGACCTGATCTCCACCTGGGTCAACTGGAAGCGGGCCAACGAGGTCGACCCGGTGCGCCTGCGCCCGACCCCGCACGAGTTCGCGATGTACTTCGACTGCTGAACACACTCCCGTCAGCACCAGCCGGGCCGGCTCCGCCTTCCGCGGGGCCGGCCCGGCCGTTCCGCTGCCGGGTGTCTCAGCGCGGCAGGTGCCGGCGGCGCAGGCCGGCCCGGACACCGGCCACCACGACGGCCACCACCAGCGCCGTCATCAGCACCGCGCCGGGTGCCTTGGTGAACCGGGCCAGGTTCGTGCCGTCGGGCAGCGTGAGCACCGAGGCCACCGCGCAGGGCGCCACGAACCAGACGGTCCGGGCCGGCGACACCACCGCCACCGCGAGCAGGGCCAGCGGCCAGACCGCGTACCAGGGGTGGAAGACCGGGGCGAGCAGCACGGTGGCGGCCAATGCCAGCCCGGCCCCGAACAACGCCACCCGCTGCCGATCCGCGCCCGACCGGCGCAGCGCCCTCCACACCCACCACCAGAGCGCCACCAGCAGCACGGCCAGCAGCACCAGCCCGACCACCCGGGTCACCGGCACGGCGTGCGGGTCACGCCCGGCCCACTCGCCGGCGTAGTCGATCACGAAACCGACAGCGGTCGGCGGCGAGGTCCACTGCTGCGAGTCGCCGCTGCGGCCGAGCCCGTCCACCCAGCCCAACCCGAGGCCGGTGGCGAGCGAGAGGACCAGCAGCGTGCCGAGCACCGCCGCGGCCAGCCGGCCACCGTCGCGCAACAGCGCCCGCCAGGTGTGCCGGCCGGACACCGCGGCGAGCGCCGCGAACGGCAGCACCACCACGGCGACCGCCTTCACCGCGACCGCCAGGCCCAACAACACGCCGGCCACCAGCAGTGCGCGCGGCGTGCCCGGCCGGCGGACGAGCGCCAGCAGCCCGAGCAGGAGCAGCCCGAGCGCGAGCGCGTCGTTGTGGGCACCGGCCACCAGGTGCACCCCGACCAGCGGGCAGGCCAGCACCAGCCAGGCCGCGCGGCGGGCCGGCACCCCGGCGGCCCGGGCCAGGCCGGGCAGGGCGGCGGCGACCAGCAGCACCCCGGCCACCGCGACCAGCCGCAGCAGCACGATCGCCCCGACCAGGCCACCGCCGGCGAGCACCGCCAACCCGGCCAACAACACGAAGAACGGCCCGTACGGCGCGGGCGTGTCCCGCCAGATCGGCGACACCGAACCGGTCCACGGGCAGCCGGCCGCCGCCACCCCCACCCGGTACGGGCTGACCCCCTGCGTCCAGGTCCAGCCCTGGCAGGCGTACGAGTAGACGTCGCGGCTGCCCAGCGGCGGCGCGGCCAGCAGCGGCAGCGACCAGAGCCCGGCCGTCAGGTACGCCCACCGCCCCGACGGGGCGCCCCAGCGCAGCGACCACCAGGCGCCGACCAACAACACGGTCCCCACCAGCCAGCAGGCGAGCGTCACCGGCCCGTGCGGGGCCTGCCAGAGACCGGCGAGCGTGGTACGCGGCGGCGCGTCGGGCAGCGCCCCGCCCAGCCAGCCGGCGGCGGTGAGCAGGACCGCGCCGACGAGTCCGGCGTACCGGGCGAGCGCGGCGGCCACCGGCCGCACCGGCGCGTCGGGCTCGCTCACCGGCACACTCCTCACTCCACCGGAACCGGCTGCCGCCCCTTCCGAGCCGACCGTACCAACCACACCACCAGCACTATCACGAACAGCGTCATCAGCGGCGCACCCGGCATCTTGGTGTACCGGGGTAAACCGGTCCCGTCCGCCAGCACCAGGAACGACGACACCACTGTGACGATCGAGAACCAGCGCGTGCGGCGCGCGGTGGCGGCGAGCACGGCCAGCGGCCAGAGCCAGTACCAGGGGTGGAACAGCGGGGCGAGCGCGACGGTGGCGACCAGCGCCAGCGCCGCGTACCAGAACGGCTCGCCCCGGCGCCACGCCCGGAACCAGAGCCACACCAGCAGTGCGACCAGCACCACCATGCCGATCGCCCGGGTCACCGGCAGCGCGTCGACGTGCACGCCGAACGGCGCCAGCAGGTAGCCGACGGTCTGCCCGACCGCGGTCGGCGGCGAGGTCCAGGCCACCACCAGCCCGCCCTGCTCCAGGCCGCTGATGAAGCCGAGCCCGAGACCGGCCACGAGCGTCGCGCCGGCCAGCGCGGCCAGCGCGCCGCCGACCACCCACCCGCCGTCGCGGACCAGCGTCCGGATCCGGTACGGCCCGACGACCGCGGCGAGCGCCGCGAACGGCACCACCACCAGCGCGGTGACCTTGATGCCGGCGGCCAGGCCGAGCAGCAACCCACCGGCGAGCAACGGCCCGGGGCGGCCCGGCCGGCTCGCCACCACGGCCAGCCCGGCGACGAGCAGGCCGACCATCATCGCGTCGTTGTGCGCCCCGGAAGCCAGGTGCACCGGTACCAGCGGGCTGGCCAGCGCCAGCCAGAGCGCCTGCTTCGGCGGCACCCCGCAGCGGCGGGCCAGCGCCGGCAGCGCCCAGGCGGTCAGTGCCACCCCGGCCACGGCGAGCACCCGGAACAGCGCGACGGCCCCCCACAGCGACCCGGTGGCCTTGACCACCGCGCCGGCGATCAGCACGAACAGCGGCCCGTACGGCGCCGGCGTGTCCCGCCAGATGAACGAGATGGTGTCCAGCCACGGGCAGGGCAGCGCCGACACGCCCTGCTCGTACGGGTTGATCCCGGCCGAGAAGCTGGCACCCTGGCAGGCGTACGCGTAGACGTCCCGGCTGCCCAGCGGTGGGGCGACAAGCATCGGCAGCATCCAGAGCGCGACGGTCACCAACGCCCACCTGGCCGAGGGCACCCGGTTCCGCAACGACCACCACGCCCAGGCCAGCAGCGCGGTGCCGGCCAGCCACAGTCCGATGATCAGCGGCCCGTCCGGGCCCTGCCAGATGCTGACCGGGGTGGGGCGCAGCTCGCCGTCGGGCAGGGCGCCGCCGACGTACGCGGCCACGGCGAGCAGCACCGAGCCCGCCAGGCCGGTCCAGCGCGAGAGGTGGTGAGACACCCTCGTAATGCTGCCAGTACGGTGGTTCGCGATCAGGAGGTGGGCATGCGGGGCGGTCGGGTGGTGGCGGTGTCCGCCGCGTCGGCGCTCGTCCTCGCCGTGCTCCTCCTCGTCCTGCCGGCCACCGGCTCGGACCTGTCCGCCCAGGTGGCGCGCGCCGGCTTCTTCGCCGCGCACGGGCCGGCCCTGGTCGACCTGCGCTGGTACGGCGGCGTCCACCCGTGGGGCTACAGCCTCGTCTCGCCGCCGCTGATGGCGCTGCTCGGGGTGCGCCCCACCGGCGCGCTCACGCTGCTCGCCTCGGCCACCGCGTTCGCCGCCCTGCTGGTCCGGCTCCGGGTGCCCCGCCCGCTGCTCGGCAGCCTGGTCGGGGTCGTCACGATCGCCGGCAACCTGGTCTCCGGCCGGGTCACCTACGCGCTCGGCGTCACGTTCGGGCTGGCCGCGCTGCTCGCCCTGACGCTGCCCGCCAAGGTGACCGGTCGGGTCAACCGGGTACGCGCCGCGACGGTCGCCGTCGCCGCGCTGCTCGCCTCCGCGGCCAGCCCGGTGGCCGGGCTGTTCGTCGGGCTCGCCGGCGTCGCGCTGCTGCTCACCCGCCGGTACGCCGACGGCCTGCTGCTCGCCGTGCCGGCCGCCGGGCCGCTCGCGGTGACCGGACTGCTGTTCGGGGAGGGCGGCTGGATGAACATCAGCCGGGCGGACACGCTCCACGCGGTGGTGACCAGCCTGCTGGTCGCGGCGCTGGTGGCGTACCGGCCGGTGCGGGTGGGCGCGCTGCTCTCCGCGGCCGGGGTGCTGGCGGCCGCGCTGCTGCCCACCCCGGTCGGGCTGAACGCCACCCGCCTGGTGGTGATGTTCGCGCTGCCGGTGCTGGCCGCCGCCGCGTCCCTGCCGCGCGGGCTGCCCCGGGCCGCCAGGGCGGTCGGGTTGGCCGCGCTGCTGGCGGTGGTCTGCTGGTGGCAGCCGCCGGTGGTCACCGCCGACCTGCGCAGTGCCGACGACCCGACGGCTGATCCGGCGTACTTCGCGCCGCTGCGGGCGGAGCTGGCCCGGCGCGGGCTCACCGGGCGGGTGGAGGTGCCGCCGACCCGCAACTACTGGGAGGCCGCCCGCCTCGGCGGGGTGCCGCTGGCCCGGGGCTGGCTGCGGCAGGCCGACATCGACCGCAACCCGCTGTTCTTCACCACCGTGCCGGGCGCTGCCGGCACCGGCGTCCCGCTGACCGCCGACAGCTACCGGGCCTGGCTGGCCGACAACGCGGTGCAGTACGTCGCCGTGCCGGACGCGGAACTGTCCTGGGTGGGGCGGCCGGAGGCGGAGCTGGTGGCCGCCGGGCAGCCGTACCTGACCGAGGTCTGGTCGGACCGGCACTGGCGGCTGTACGCGGTCGCCGACCCCACGCCGCTGGTCGGCGCGCCCGGTGGACTGGTCCGGCAGGACGGCGCCTCGGTCACGTTCCGGGCCCCCGTCGCCGGTCCGGTGCCGGTCCGGGTCCGCCACGACCGCTGGCTGTCCGTCACCGGTGGCGCCACCCTCTCCCCCGACGGCGACTGGCTCACCGTCACGGTGCCCCGCCCCGGCACCTACACGCTCACCGGCTGACCGCCCGCAGCCGCAAGCTGCTCGGGGCGGCCCCGCCGCTCAAGTCGACGACCCGCACGGCGGGCCGGTCACCTCTCGCACGCTTTCGAGCTGATAGCAGGAACGACTCACGCGCCGCCCGGCCGCCCGCCGCCGCATCGTCGCCCGGCCGCACCGCCACCCGCCGTCACCTCGGCGCCACCACCGCCCAGGGTCGCACCGCCGCCCTCTCGCACCGCCGCGCCGCCGCCGCGCCTGTGCGCGAGGCGGGCCGTCGCGGGCCCGATTCCAAACCGTCCGAGACGCTCCATGGCACAGCCGGGCCGGGTGGTCCGGTGAGCGTCCCGAACCGACCACGGCACCATCCCGGTGGGCCGAGTCGTTCCTGCTATCAGCTCGAAAGGGGGAACAGCAGGACCAGGAGGCCCGGCCCGCTCGTCATCACGTACGCGGCCCTCCGCTCCCGCCGGGCTAGAGGGGAGCTTCGAGGATGCGCTGGACGACGGTGCGCGAGTGGCGGCCGGTGCGCAGGTACTCGTCGAGGAACTCGCCCGGGTCCTCGTGGCCGAGCAGGCGCACCACGCCGGCCAGCTCCACCCCGTGCCGGGGCAGTTGGTCACCGGCCCGGCCGCGTACCAGCATCAGCGCGTCGCGGACCTGCGCGGCGAGCGTCCAGCCGGCGGCCAGCTCGGCCGCGTCGTCCGGGTCGAGCAGGCCGGCCTCGCGGGCCGCGGCGAGGGCGTCGAGCGTACGGGTGCCGCGCAGCGCGGGCAGCCGGCCGGCGTGCCGGAGCTGGAGCAGTTGCACGGCCCACTCGACGTCGGCGAGCCCGCCCCGGCCCAGCTTGGTGTGGGTGGCCGGGTCGGCGCCGCGGGGCAGCCGCTCGGTCTCCACCCGCGCCTTGATCCGCCGGATCTCCACCACCTGCTCGCGGCTCAGCCCGTCGGCCGGGTAGCGCACCGGCTCGACCATCGCCTCGAACTCGGCGCCCAGGTCGGCGTCGCCGCAGACGAACCGCGCCCGCAGCAGCGCCTGCGCCTCCCACACCTTCGACCAGCGCGCGTAGTACTGCGCGTACGCGGCCAGGCTGCGGACCAGCGGACCCTGCCGGCCCTCCGGCCGCAGGTCGGCGTCGACGCCGAGCGGCGGGTCGGGCGCCGGCGCGGAGAGCAGCCGGCGCAGCTCCTCGGCGATCGCGTGCGCGGCGGCGCTGGCGGCCCCGGCCGCGCTCTCGTCCGCCCCGGGCGGCGGGTCGTAGACGAACAGCACGTCGGCGTCGGAGAGGTAGTTGGACTCGTACCCGCCGAGCCGGCCCATGCCGATCACGGCGAAGCGCAGGCCCGGCGGCCCGGGTTGGGCGACCCGGGCGGCGCGCAGCGCGGCGGCCAGCGTGGCGTCGGTGACGTGGGAGAGCGCGGTACCGACCGCGCTGACGTCCACCACCGTGGGACGGCGTGCCCCGCCGCCCGGCGGGCGTGGGGTGAGCGGGGCGAGCGACCCGGCCCGGCTGAGCACGTCGGCGGCGGCGATCCGGACCAGCTCGCGGCGGCGCAGCGCACGGACCGCCCGGGTGGCCTCGACCGGGTCGTCGTGCCGGGCTGCCGCCGCCACGAAGCCCTCGACGAGCGTCTCCCGGGGACGCGGGGTCAACTCGCTGTCCTCGGCCAGCAGCCGCAGCGCCTCCGGCTCCCGGGCTAGCAGGTCGGCCGCGTACCGGGAGGAGGAGAGCACCCGGGCCAGCCGGCGGGCGACCGGGCCGGAGTCGCGCAGCAGGCGGAGATACCACGGGGTGCTGCCGAGCTTGTCGGACACCTGCCGGTAGTTGAGCAGGCCACGGTCCGGCTCCGGGGCGTCGGCGAACTCGTCGAGCAGCACCGGCAGCAGCGTGCGCTGGATCGCGGCGGTGCGGCTGACGCCGCCGGTGAGCGCCTGGAGGTGCCGCAGCGCACCGGCCGGGTCGGCGAAGCCGAGCACCTCCAGCCGGTGCCGGGCCGCCTCCGGGGTGAGCCGCAGCCCTTCGGCCGGCACCCGGGCCACCGACTCCAGCAGCGGCCGGTAGAGCAGTTTCGCGTGCAGTCGGCGTACCTCGGTGGCGTGGGTGACCCACTCGGCGCGGAACTCCTCGACGGCGCTGCGGCCCGGGGTGGCCGCGTAGCCGAGCGCGGCGGCGAGCCAGCGCAGCGCGGCCGGCTCGGTCGGCACGGTGTGCGTGCGGCGCAGGCCCTGGAGCTGGAGCCGGTGCTCGACGGCGCGCAGGAAGCGGTAGCCGCGCAGCAGCGCCTCGCCGTCGGCGCGGCCGACGTAGCCGCCGGCGACCAGGGCGCGCAGCGCCGGCAGGGTGCCCGGCACGCGCAGCGACTCGTCGCCGCGGCCGTGCACGAGCTGGAGCAGTTGGACGGCGAACTCGATGTCGCGCAGCCCGCCCGGACCGCGCTTGATCTCGCGTTCCAGCTCCTTCGGCGGCACGTTGTCGAGGATCTTGCGGCGCATGGACCGGACGTCGGAGACCGCCTCCGGCCGCTCCGCCGCGGTCCAGACCAGCGGGGCGAGCGCCGCGGTCCACTCCCGGGCCAGCGCCAGGTCACCGGCCGCCGGGCGGGCCTTGAGCAGCGCCTGGAACTCCCAGGTGCGGGCCCAGCGCTTGTAGTAGGCCAGGTGGCTGGCGAGCGTGCGGACCAGCGGACCCCGGTTGCCCTCCGGGCGCAGCGCGGCGTCGACCGGCCACGCGACCAGCCCGCAGATCCCGATCAGCCGGGTGGCGACCTGGGTGGCGGCGATCAGGTCGTCGTCACCGGCGGCGACGAAGATGACGTCGACGTCGGAGACGTAGTTCAGCTCGTCGCCACCGCACTTGCCCATCGCGACCACCGCGAGCCGGGGCGGGGCGGTGCCCTCGGGCAGCTCGTCGACCGCGATGTCGTAGGCGGTGGCCAGTGTGGCGTCGGCCAGGCCGGACAGCGCGGCCATGGTCTGCTCCAGGCCGCGCCCGCCGGTCAGGTCGGCCGCCGCGATCCGCAGCAGCGCCAACCGGTACGCCTGCCGCAGCAGCGGGACCGCGCCGGTGAGCGTGGTCAGCTTGGCGGCGGCGGTCAGGTCGAGCCGGCCGTCGGCGGTCGGGGCGAGCCCGTCCGGCTCGGTGGCCAGCACCGCCCACTGCCCGGGGTTGGCGACCAGGTGGTCGCCGAGCGCCGACGAGGCGCCGAGCACGGCGACCAGCCGGCGGCGCAGGCCGGGGTCGGCGGCGAGCGCGTCGCGGACGGCGACCTCGTCGCCGTGCTGCCGTTCCGCCTCGACGAGCCGGTGGAGCTGGCGCAGCGCCAGGTCCGGGTCGGCGGCCCGGGAGAGCGCGGTGAGCAGCTCGACGGCCTGGTCGTCGGTGGGTTCCTGGGTGTCCGGCCGCCACAGGCCGAGCCCGTCCGGGCCGAGCAGGTCGACGGCGCGTGGACCGGTGTCGCTCTCGGCGAAGCCGTAGCGGGCCAGGCGCCCGCGGGCCGGCCGGGTCACCTCACGCCCCGAGCAGCGGCAGGCTGCGGCGCGGGCTGTCGTCGCCGAGCTCGCCGAGCGCGAGCGCGGCGAACCGGACCGCGAACGGCTGCCAGGCCTCCTCGACGTCGGCCATCGCCCGGTCGCACGCGGCCACCACCAGCTCCGGGTCGTACCCCAGCTCGGCGAGCGTGGCCGAGTCGCGCGACCACTCGGCGATCATCGCGGTGTCGCACTCGATGTGGAACTGCAACCCCCAGGCCCGGTCGCCGAGGCGGAACGCCTGGTGCGGGTAGCGGGTGGACGCGGCGAGCAGCGTCGCGCCGTGCGGCAGCTCGGTGATCTCGTCGGCGTGCCACTGGAGCACGTCGGGCATCAGCGGCACGAAGCGGAACAGCGGGTCGGTCTCGGCGGCGTCGCGCCGGCCGACCACGGTGGGGCCGACCTCCGGCCCGGACGGGCTGCGCTCCACCCGACCGGCGTGCGCGGTGGCGAGCAGTTGCGCGCCCAGGCAGATCGCCAGCGTGGGCAGCCGGTGGCGGACCGCCTTGCGCAGCAGCCCCTCCAGCGCCGGGAACCAGGG
Organism: Micromonospora sp. NPDC049201; assembly: GCF_055586805.1. Lineage (NCBI taxonomy): Bacteria > Bacillati > Actinomycetota > Actinomycetes > Micromonosporales > Micromonosporaceae > Micromonospora > Micromonospora sp. NPDC049201. The sequence continues at coordinate 8,813 of NZ_JBVJHM010000009.1, forward strand.
CGCGCCCGGGCTGTCGTCGGCCAGCGGATAGGCCTGCTGGTCGCCGCCGAGCACCACCAGGGCGGCGTACCCGTCGAGGTCGGCGGGGAGCGGGTCGCCCGCGTGCGGGCGCAGGACGCGCAACTCCAGACCCCCCTCGGTGAGCCACTCCCCCAGTCGGCGGAGGTCGTCGGTCGGGTCGTTCTCGATCACCAGCGCGGTCGCCACGACGTCGAGGCTAGCCGGTACGCCCGACACCGGACGGTCCGGCTCGGCCGCACTAGGCTCGCGATCGTGCCCACCGACGACTGCCTGCGCCCACCGGTCCTGCGTCCCGGCGACGCGGTGATGCTGGTGTCGCCGTCCGGCCCGACCCGGCCCGAACGCGTGGCCCGCGGCGTCGAGCTGCTCACCGGCTGGGGGCTGCGGCCGGTGCCCGCGCCGAACGCGTACGCCCGGCGGGGTTACCTGGCCGGGGACGACGCGCTGCGGGCCGCGGACCTGAACGCCGCGTTCGCCGACCCGGAGATCCGTGGCGTGCTCTGCACCCGGGGCGGGTACGGCGCGCAGCGGGTGGTGGACCTGGTCGACATGGCGGCGGTACGCCGCGACCCGAAGGTGGTGGCCGGCTTCTCCGACATCACCGCGTTGCAGTTCGCGCTCTGGCGGGGCGCCCGGCTGGCCGGGGTGCACGGTCCGGGCGCCGCCTGGCGGGACGAGCGCACCCCGATCCGCTCGGCGGAGTCGCTGCACGCCGCGCTGATGACCACCGAACCGGTGACGGTGGCGGCGGTCGAGGCGGAGGAGACGTACCCGGTGCGGGTGCCCGGGCGGGCCGAGGGCCGGCTGCTGGGCGGCAACCTGTGCCTGCTCACCGCGTCGATCGGCACGCCGGACATGCCGGACCTGACCGGCGCGATCCTGCTGGTCGAGGAGGTGCAGGAGCCGCCGTACAAGATCGACCGGATGCTGACCCACCTGCGCCGCTGCGGCGCCCTGGCCGGGCTCGCCGGCGTGGCGGTCGGCCAGTTCACCGAGTGCGCGGACGGCTGGGACACCACGGTGGTCGACGTGCTCACCGACCGGCTGGGCGACCTGGGTGTCCCGGTCCTCGGCGGCCTCCCGATCGGCCACGGCCCCGGCCAGCTCACCGTCCCGGTCGGCACCCGCGCCGTCCTGGACACCAGCACCGACACCCTCACGGTCACCCCCGCCGTCCGCTGACCCCCTTCACCTCGTCAGGCCGACGGGGTCAGGTGGGCGACCGCGCCGGTTTCCAGGGCGACCCAGACCGAGCCGTCGGGGGTGACCGTGAGGCCGTGTGGCTCGGAGTTCGGGGTGGGCAGGTCGTGGTGGGTGAACGTGCCGGCGGGCGCGAGGTGGCCGAGGCGGTTCGCGGCCCACTCGGTGAACCAGCAGCCGCCGGCCGGGTCGGCGACGATCGCGTGCGGCCGGGCCGCCCGGTCCGGCAGCGGAAACTCGTCGATCCGCCCGTCCGGCGTGATCCGACCGAGCTGCCCGGCGAGGATCTCGACGAACCAGAGCGCGCCGTCGCCGCCCCGGGTGATGCCGACCGGCCCGGCCGCGTCGGTGGGCAGCGGATGCACCGCCACCGACCCGTCCAGGTCGACGCGGGCGATGGCGTTCGCCTGGTTGAGCGTCAGCCAGAGCGCCTCGTCCGGCCCGACGGCCAGCATTGACGGGAAGCCCTGGGCGACCGGCAGCGGGAACGTGCTGACCTCCCCGTCGGCGGTGACCCGGCCGACCGTGTCGTCGCCCATGCCGGCGTACCAGAGCGCGCCGTCCGGCCCGGTGACCAGGCCGCACGGGGCACAGCCCGAGGGCAGCGCGACCGAGCTGCCCCTGCCGTCGACGGTGAGCCGACCGAGCCGGTGGTCGCCGGAGCGGGTGTACCAGAGCGCGCCGTCCGGGCCGGTGGTGATGATCAGCGGCCGGCTCTCCGGCGGGTCCGTGCGGTAGGTCCGCACCGCGCCGTCCGGGCCGAGCCGGGCGACGCCGCCGGAGCCGGCCAGCGTCAGCCAGAGCGCGCCGTCCGGCCCGACCGTGATCGCGTACGGGCCGGAGCCCGGCCCGGTGAGCGCGACCTCGCGGATGACGGACTGTGTCATGAGGGGTGCCCTTCCGTCGGGATTTTCGCCAAGCGTCGCGGCCGTCCCGGTGGGACGGCAACCGCATTTGTCCGGATCCTCGCCCGATTCCCAGCTCGCTGACAGGGTCGCCACGGGTTGCCCCCAGCTCCGACCGTCACTGTCGGTGACGTCATCGCACCACCACCGAGAAGGAGAACCGCATGATCCGCACGACGAGGAAGCGCCTGCTGGTCGGTCTCGCCGCCGCCGGCGTGCTCACCGTCGGGATCGCCGCCCCGACGGTGGCGCTCGCCGACGACAACAAACCGAGCGCCAGCACGAGCAGCGACCAGGGCGGCGACCGCCAGCAGCGGCACGCCGACCGGCAGGCCGAGTTCGCCGAGGCGCTCGCCAAGGAGCTGGGTGTCCCGGCCGACAAGGTCACCGCGGCGCTGGAGAAGCTGCGCGAGCAGCGGCAGGCGGACCGGCCGGAGCGGCCGACGCCGCCGTCGGCGCAGGACCGCCAGGCCGCCCTGAAGGAGCGGCTCGACCAGGCCGTCGAGGACGGCAAGCTGACCCGGGAGCAGGCCGACGCGGTGCTCAAGGCCGCCGAGGCGGGCGTCTTCCCCGGCCCCGGCGGCATGGCCCACCACCCCCGCTGAGAAAGGCGGGGCCCCCTGTTAACGCATTTCGCATAGCAGGGGGCCCCGCTTAACATTCGACGCCGGGCCGGCAACCACGCCGCACGCCGCCCGACCTCAGCGCAGGTACGGCCCGTCCGCGCCGATCTTGCCGGGCGCCGGGTTGCCGGGCAGGTCGAGCACGTAGACCCGCAGGTTGCCCTTGCCGCTGACCGAGGCGGTCAGCGTGCCGTCGGTGACCGTCCGCACGTCGCCGCTGACCGCGTCCACGTACCTGCCGTTCGGCACGCCCCGGAACGTGGCCGAGCCGGAGACGGTGACCAGCGCGAAGCTGTCCACCGCGCCCTGCGTGAACCGCCGCTTGTACGCCATCGCGCCGCTCACGCCCTCGGTCGAGTACTGCCCCTTCTGCAACGCCGGCACGGCCCGCCGGATCAGGTTGAGCCGCTGCACGTGCTTGACCAGCGGCTGGGCGAGCGTGGTGGCCACCGCCCCGCTGGCCGACCCGACCACCCCGAAGTCGGCGGCGGTGACGCTGCCGGTCAGGTGGTCGCCGTAGTAGGCGCGACCGGTGCTGGCCAGCGGGCAGGTCGCCCCGCAGTCGATCCGGGCGCCCTTCTGGAACTCGATCTCCGAGCCGTAGTAGAGCGTCGGGATGCCGCGGAACGTCCACATCAGGCTCATGTTCTCCGCCCAGGCGTCGGTGCCGCCGGTGTAGCGGGTCGCGGACTTGTTCGGCCCGTAGTCGTGGCTGTCGACGTAGACGACGTTGTAGGTGGCGTCGTTGTAGCTGTCGTCGGAGTCCTTCCCGTTGCCGAACGCGTTGCCGGCGTCGGAGAAGTTCATGTGCATCCGCATGTCGATCACGTTCATGCCGGAGAACTTCGAGTGGTCCGGCGCGTGGTACGCGTTGCCGCGCAGGAACGCGTTGTCGGTGGTGGGCTGCCCGGACGGGCCGAGGAGCTGCTCGTAGTCGTACTGCTCGATCGCGGCCCGCACGTCGTCCGGGCTGTACTCCTTGCGCTCCTGCCAGGTGAAGAACTGCGCGGAGTGGTTGACCGAGCCACGGTTCCACTTGTCGTTGACGAACGCGGCGACCTCGCCGAAGACGTAGAAGTCCTTGCCCTTCTCGCCGAACTTCGACACCGCGTGCTGCTGGATGGCGGGCAGGAAGCGCCGGTTCCAGGTGACCCGGGGGATGTGCACGGCGGTGTCGATCCGGAAGCCGTCCACCCCCATGTCGATGTACCTGTTGTACGCGTTGATCAGGTATTCCTGCACGGCCGCGTTCTCGGTGTTGAAGTCCGCCAGGTCCTCGTGCAGCCAGCAGCTCCGCGCGTCCTCGCCCTCCCAGTTGCCGATCCAGCACTGGTGGTACCTGTCGGCGGGGAACAGCTTGCTGGTCGGGGTGGGCCACTGGCACTGGTAGAGCGGGTAGCCCTCGGCGCTGCGCCCGCCGGTCGGCGTACCCCAGTTCAGGCACTGGTTGCCGGCCGGCGCGGCGGACGACCACACGTCGCCGTTGTACGGCCGGCCCTTGGCCTTGGCGTTCTGCGCCGGGGTGAGCGCCGGGTCGTTGCCGGTCGCCTCGACCATCGGGTCGTACTCGCGGCCGGCCTGCTGCTGGTCGTAGTACCACTTCCACTGGTCGTCGCGGGTGCCGTAGACGGTGGGCGTGAACAGGCCCTTGGCGCCCCACCGGGAGCTGTGGTTGTAGACCACGTCCTGGAAGATCTTGATGCCCTTGGCGTGCGCCGCGTTGATCAGGTCCTGGTAGGACGCCCCGGCGCTCTCCAACCGCGGGTCGACGCGGTAGAAGTCCCAGCCGTGGTAGCCGTGGAAGTCGTAGTCGGAGCGGTTGAGCACCACCGGTGTGATCCAGATGGCCGAGAAGCCGAGCGCCTTGACGTAGTCGAGCTTGTCGACCAGCCCCTTGAAGTCGCCCCGGAACATCGGGTCGTTGTTCGCCGCGTTGCCGGAGGCCACGTGCTGGCTGCCGCCCCGGTTGTTGGCCGGGTCGCCGTCGGCGAACCGGGCGGTCATCACGAAGTAGATGCTGTCCTCGCGCGGGTCGCCGCCGAGCGGGGCGCCGCCGGCCGGCGCGCTGCCGGTGGTCGCGGACGCCGGCGCGCTCGCCGCCGACCGGTTGCCGGCCGCGTCGAGCGCCCGCACCGTCCAGGTGTACGCCATGCCGGGCCGCAGGTCGTACGCCACGTACCGGGTGGTGGTGCTGGTGACCGTGACGGTGCCCGCGCCCCCGGTGCGGGTCAGCTCGTACCCGGTGACGGCCCGGTCGTCGGTGGCCGCCGTCCAGGTCAGGGTGACCGCCAGCCCGTCGGCGACGGCGGTCAGACCGCCCGGCGTGGACGGCGGCGTGGTGTCCGGAGTGACCGGAGCGCAGGGGTCGGCGGCGGAGGCGGTGACCCGGCCGTTGTCGACGACGCTGCGTCCGGTGCCGAGGGTGTAGTCCGCGCCGCCGTTGTTGTCCCAGGTGCCGGCCGTGTTGTTGAACGCGGCGGTCAGCCCGGTGGCGGTGCCGAGGTCCACGATGCGGCGGGCCCAGCCGGCGCAGCGCGTCTCCATGGCGACGCCCGGCGCGGTGGTCCAGGTGCCGCCGGTGGGCCGGTAGTGCAGGTTCGCGGCGGTCCAGCCGCGCGGCGTGAGGTGGTACCAGACCTCGGCGGTGTTCCCGCCGCCGCTGCTGCTGGTCGGCGACGGCGACGGGGTGCCGGACGGTGACGGGGTGGCCGTGGCGCACGGGTCGCCGGCGCCGATCCGCCCGGCGGCGACGGTCACGGTGCCGGCGCCGAGGCGGTAGTTGGCGCCGTTGTTGTTGTCCCAGACGCCACTGCCGTTGGTGAAGACGACCTGGGCGCCGGTGGCCGCACCCAGGTCGACGACCTTGCGACGCCAGCCGGCACAGGCGGTGTCCATCGGCACGCCGGGCACCGGCGTCCAGGCCTGCCCGTCCACGCCGTAGTGGATGTTCACCGCGGCGCCCCAGGCGGTTGGTGGCTGGTAGTAGACGGTGACGGTGTTGGCCGCCGCGGCGGCGGTGAACGGCAGCAGCGCGGCGAGCACGCCGGTGGCGAGCGCGAGCGCTCCCCACCGGCGGCGGGTGGTGGTCCTGCCTCTCATGGCGGCTCTCCTGACACCCCGGCCCAACTCAGCGGACGCAAGGGGATGAAGGCGTTGCAAGAACTTGCGACGCGTGGTGCCAGGAAGTTACCAGCTTCGATCAGATGAAACCAGATGTTCATTAGCGCCGATGCGTGCAACCTCTTGCACCGAGCGCCCGTCTCTTGCGGCAGCGTTGGGTGCAGTTGTGGTCGCCTGGACAACCACAACCGCACCCAGACCGCGCTCAGCCTCCGGTCGGCGGCGTGAAGACGCCGAGCAGGTTGCCGGACGGGTCGCGCAGCCGCGCGTGCACCAGGCCGCTCGGCGCGGTCACCGGTGCCGCCAGCACCGTGCCGCCGGCCGCCTCCGCCCGCCGGCACGCCTCCGCCACATCCGTCACCTGGGCGTAGAAGATCGCGTAGTTGTCGGCGGCGGCGTCGGTGCCCCGAATCGCGCCGCCGATCCCCCGCTCGCCGCCGGCCGCCGTCTGCCGGTACGAGTTACCCGGGCCGCCCTGCTCCTCGAAGCTCCAGCCGAACAGGTCGGCGTAGAACCGCTGCGCCTTGTCCGGCCGGTCGGAGCCGATCTCGAACCAGGTCACCGGCGTGCTGGACATGCTGCCTCCTGTCGTCGCGTCGGCCGGTCGGCCGACGTCGTCAGGAACCAGCGTCAGGGGTGCCCCCGACAGCGTCCTGTCGGAGTTTCGCGGATCAGTTCGCCGCCGCATCGCCGGGCAGCACCAGCCCGGGAGAGGAGGGTGCGGGTGGAGCGGGTGCCAGCACCAGCGGCTGGATCCGGACGACCAGATCGGGACGACGCTTCTTGAGCAGCAGCGTCAGCCGTTCCGCCTCTTCCGGGCTGATGTGGTACTGGTCGGCCCCAAGTTCGGAGAGCCGCACGAGTGCCTCCACCGCCAACTCCTCGGTGCGCGACCCCCAGGCACTCTGATCCGCGTGTACCGCCTTGCGCACCAGCTGACCGACCTCACGGGTCGTGGGATCGTTCTCACCGATCACCGCCAGGCAGCAACGCAGGTAGGCGAACCCGGATTCGTCGCCGCGGTCAGCCACGAAGTTGAGCAACCCGAGCAGCTCGACCGCGACCGGACGAGGGACGGCGCGATCGGTGGCGAGCCGGTCGAGCAGCAGCACCGCGAGGTTCTCCAGGTACCCTTCGGCCACGCCGCGCATTTCGACGAGCAGCGTCGCGAGCACTCGGTAGTCATCGACCCGATCGGCCGGGTCGATCCGACCCGAACCAAGCGACATGGCGATCAACACCTGCGCGACCGACTGCAACGGCCCGGCGGCATCGACGGCGAGCATGCCGAGCGCCGGCGGGCAGAGACTCAACACCGGCTCCAGCGCATGCTGCACCGCATCGCCCGTCACAGCACACTCGAAGTTCGACATCCGGCGCATGATCGCGGGCTGCGGCTCCACCCGCAACCAGCCGTAGCCTGGTGACGGTTCCGGCCCGTACGTCCACGCCAGGTCGATGTCCGGGGGCTGCCATGGCGCGTCGACCAGTCCCAACCGGATCTCCCGTCGCCCGCCGTCCACGATCCGCTCCAAGGCGATCGCGTTCACCAAGCTGCGGTACTCCCCTTCGGCGAGCTGCGAGCGCCAGAGCAGGGCCTGACGGCTCCACGAGCCACGCACGTCGTCCGCTCCGGGAAAGAGCCGCCCGCCGGTCAACTCCCCCGCTACGCTGAGTCCCAGTACGAGGAGATTCGCGCTGTAGACGGCGTGTCGTTCGGGGACCGACAGCACACGCGGCCGATACGAGTTCGGTTCCGGTCGTGACCGCGCATGGTGTACATGCTCAAAGAGGCGCAACACCACGTCCATGATCTGGTCCCTGTCCTCTTCCGCGCAGGACCGCAGGGCCTCGGTGAGGAAGCCGACGATCGGTGCCCGCTCGGTCAGCGTCGCGCACGAGAGCAGCGCGTGCAGCTCGTCGTCAATCGATGCCGTGCGCAGCATGCTCGCCGCCTCCCGCGCCGCCAGGTCGCGCAGCACAAGCGTTATCGTGCGCGCGACCAGGAACTCACCGAAGGTGGCATGCAGGAATTCGTAGGTGTCCGCCCGCCGTTCCCCCCGAGCCACCTGTGCCCGGTGCACGAAGAAGAACCGCCCAAGCACGATCTCGGCGGCCCGTAACGGCTCCCGAAAGCTGCCGTCGGGCCGGAGCTGCGGCGACTCTCCCGCAAGGAAGGGCAGCCCGGCCAGATCCGTCTCCAGTTCGTCCTCGGTGACCCACTGGACCCCCCGATTGAACATAGCGAAGGCCACCACGGCCAACCGACGCAGCTCTCCCTCGGTGGCCCGCGCCAGCTCCCGCTCCGACAGCCCCTTCCGATGCTTCTCCACCTCCCGGCGGGCGAAGCTGCGCAACAACCGCTCGTACAGCTCGCCCCGACCGAGCGTGCCGGCCGAATGTAGGTCGTTGCCGTCTGCGGCGTAGAGGGCCAGCATCAGCAGCAGCAGCGGCTGCTCGGCCAGTTCAGGATGGACCAGCGCGACGGCCGGGTCCAACGGCAGGACGCCCAGCGCCGGAAAGCGATCGGCGTTGGTGGCGTTCCAGATGGCCACCCAACGCGCCACTTGCGCTCGATTGAAGGGTTCCAGCCGCAGAGCCACCGTGTGGGCCGGCGGTTTCGCCCGGTCCGCGACGCTGGTGCGGCTGGTTACCAGGACCGCCACCGGCCGCCCCTGGTCCAGCTCGCGCTGTTGGAATGTGGCCACCTTGAGCAGGTAGTCCGTCTGTGTCACGCCGGTGGCCTGAAGCATCTCGTCAAAGCCGTCGAGCAGCACCACCGGCAGCGCGTCCCCCGCCGAGCGGGCCAATGCGGGCCAAGCGAGCGCTTCTCCGGTGGCGTCCCGGATCGCCTCCTCGATCTGATCTTGAAGGTCCGCTTCAAGCCGCACCTCGCGTAGAACCACCCGCACGACCAGAAAATCGGTGGCCGGCAACTGGGCGGCGAGCGCCCGGGTGAGCACCGACTTGCCGGAGCCGGGTTGCCCCAGCACCAGCAGCGGCGCTCGCATCGCCCGCGGCGACGTGAGGTGCCCGGTGAGAAACTCCGCGAGGTCCTCCCGCACCGGACACTCCGCCCACCACGCCTCGTCGCTGGGCCGTGCATGCTCGCCCAGCGCGGCCACCCGGTACAACGGCGGCACGTACGCCCGGTCGAGCATCGGCACCCGGAGGCCGTCCGGCACCTCGCCGGAGCTGATGATCGGTCTGTCGAGTTCCGCCCGGTACGAGCGAGCCAAAGCACGCCGCCCCTCGCCGGGCGTCCCGCCGACGGCAATGGCCTCCAGCATCTTCCGCAACTCCGCCAGCCCGACCGCGAGGTGCTGCACCTCCCCCCGGGTCGCCTCGTGCTCGTGCAGTCCGGACCAGTAACCGACCTCGGGGAAGTCGGCCGCCAGGGCCGTGAGCAGATCCCCGTGCCGGTCCACCGCAGCCTCCGGCACCCGCTCCAGCGCCTCCCGGAGCGCATGGTTGCGGCCCACGGTCAGCTGATCACCCACGGCCAGACCATCCACGAACGCGCCGACGTGTCCGGCCATGATGCTGTAGTAGTGCCCGAGGGCCTCCCGCAGCTTCGAGTACGGCAACTCGGGCGCCGGCAGCGGCGCGGGGATCTCGAACAGGGTACGAACGACGCTGCGGGCATCGGCCGGGCCCGCACCCGCCAGGGCCAACTGCTCGGGCTTACGCAGCTCAAGTTCCGCGAAGTCGAACGGCAGGTCCGCCTCGTTCAACGCCTCGAAGAACGCGGTCACCGCGATCACCGCGTGCGCCGCTTCCAGCCGCTGCGTCCGCCCGTACCGGGACAGCCCGGAGCGCTTCTCGGACACGCCGCGCACCAACTCGTGGCCGAGCCGCACGAACTCGGCCTTGGCGTCGAAGATGCCGAGCAGCGCGGGCACCGGCACCGACGCGGCCAGCAACACCCCTCCGGTCAGCTTGTCGAACCAGTCGACGACTCTGCTCTTCTCCCCGCCGAGCAGGCGTACCGCGTCGGCATAGCTGAGCGTGTCGGACACGCGCGTTCCTCCCCGGGGACGGCAGACCAGCCAGCGTCCCCCATCCGAACCGGAGACGCTGTCGGGTTTCAGACCAGGGTCAGCGGGCGCAGCCGGTCGACCGGGAGGTCGAGGTCGTCGAGGTGCAGCTCCCGGGTCACCGGCTCGGCCAGCGGGCGTACCGAGCGGATCCGGTCGGTGCGGAAGCAGCGCAGCCCGTCGCGCAGCCGGCACCAGGCCACCAGGTACCAGTGCGTCGCGTTGCCCAGGTAGGCCAGCGGCTCCACGTCGCGCGCCGAATCCGCGCCGCCGCGGTCGGCGTACCGCAGGCGCAGCACCCGCCCGGCGGCGACCGCGTCGGCGACGGCGGCCGGGACCGGCGTGCCCGGCCCGTCGCCGACCAGGTGCACCCGGCCGGCGAGCCGGTGCGCTTCGGCCACCGCGGCGGGCGGCATCACCGCGACCAGTTTGCGCAGCGCGGCGCCGGCCGCCGGGGCGAACGGGGAGCCGCCCAGCCGGTGCAGCGCCACGGCCATCGCCACCGCCTCGGCCGGGGTCAGGTTGACCGGCGGCAGCGTGCGGGTGCGGTCGACCACGTAGCCGCCGGTGCGGCCCGGCTCGGCCCAGATCGGCACCCCGGCGCCCTGGAGCGCGGAGATGTCGCGCTCGACGGTGCGGGCGCTGACCTCGAAGCGGCGGGCCAGCCAGCGCGCGCTGCGCGGGCGCGGCGACACCGCCCGCAGCTCCTCGACCAGGGCGTAGAGACGGTCGGTGCGGTTCACGTCCCGGACGCTATGCCCCGGGTCCGACAATCGGTCAGGCGATGCAGGCGCAGACGATCAGCGCGGCGCCGAAGTGGGTGGCGGCGCTGACCCGGGCCGCCGGGTGCGGCTCGTCGGCAGCGATGACGTCACCGAGGCGGCCCGGCGTGAGCAGGTCCAGCACCAGGAAGGCCAGCGCCATCACCAGCAGGCCGACCAGCCCGAAGATGACCGTGGAGGCCAGCCCCTTGGCGAACGAGCTGTAGCTGGTCAGCACCGCGGTGAAGACGATGCCGGCGATGCCGAGCTGGTTGGCGGCGAGCAGCAGCGCGGCGTTGCCGTTGCGGCGCGTCCAGATCAGCTCGCGCAGCTTGCCCGGGGTGAGCAGGTCGACAAGCAGGAAGCCGGCGGCCATCAACGCCACCCCCACCACCCCGAACACGATGCTCTGCCACGCCCCGTTGAGCAGGTCTTCCAGCACCGAACGCCTCCCCGGCTCCACCCGCCCGGGCGCGGGTGCGCGGGCGGTGCCGCAGACGATAGCGGCACCGCGCAAACTCGATCTAGAGGGAGAGGTAGCGCTGCCGCTCGTAGGGGGTGACCTCGCGGCGGTACTGCTCCCACTCGGCCCGCTTGTTGCGCAGGAAGAAGTCGAAGACGTGCTCGCCGAGCACCTCGGCGACCAGCTCGGAGCCGGCCATCACGTCGATCGCCTCGGACAGGTTCTCCGGCAGCGCCTCGTAGCCCATGGCGCGGCGTTCGGCGCTGCTCAGCGACCAGACGTCGTCCTCGGCGCCCGGGGGCAGCTCGTAGCCCTCCTCGATGCCCTTCAGGCCGGCGCCGAGCATGACCGCGAAGGCCAGGTAGGGGTTGGTCGCGGAGTCCAGCGAGCGGACCTCGACCCGGGCCGAGTTCGGCTTGCCGTACGCCGGCACGCGGACCAGCGCGGACCGGTTCAGGTGACCCCAGCAGACGTACGCCGGGCTCTCGGTGATCCGGTCCGGCAGCGCCTGCGGGAACAGCCGCTTGTACGAGTTGACCCACTGGTTGGTGACCGCGGTGTACTCCCGGGCGTGGGTGAGCAGCCCGGCGATGAACGACTTGGCGACCTTGGACAGCTTCATCGGGTCACCGGCGTCGTGGAACGCGTTGCGCTCGCCCTCGAACAGCGACAGGTGGGTGTGCATGCCGTTGCCCGGCTGGTCGGTGAACGGCTTCGGCATGAAGCTGGCCTGCACGCCGGTGGAGAGCGCCACCTCCTTCACCACGTGCCGGAACGTCATGATGTTGTCGGCGGTGGTGAGCGCGTCGGCGTACCGCAGGTCGATCTCCTGCTGGCCGGGGGCGACCTCGTGGTGGCTGAACTCCACCGAGATGCCGATCCGTTCCAGCGCCAGCACCGCCTGGCGGCGGAAGTCGCGCGCCACGGCGTGCGTGGTGTGCTCGAAGTAGCCGCCGGTGTCCACCGGGATCGGCACCGAGCCGTCCTGCGGGCCGTTCTCCAGCAGGAAGAACTCGATCTCGGGGTGGGTGTAGAAGGTAAAGCCCTTGTCGGCCGCCCGGGACAGCATCCGGCGCAGCACGTGCCGCGGGTCGGCCCAGGAGGGGCTGCCGTCGGGCAGCAGGATGTCGCAGAACATCCGGGCGCTCTCGCCGCTGACCCCGCCCTCGAACGGGAACACCTGGAACGTGGTCGGGTCGGGCATGGCGACCATGTCCGACTCGAAGACCCGGGCGAACCCCTCGATGGCGGAGCCGTCGAAGCCGATGCCCTCCTCGAAGGCCGCCTCCAGCTCCGCCGGGGCCACCGAGACGCTCTTGAGCGTGCCGAGCACGTCGGTGAACCACAGCCGGACGAAACGGATGTCCCGCTCCTCCAGCGTACGGAGGACGAACTCCTGCTGACGGTCCACATCCACCCCTCGTGACACGTACGTTCTCCACCGATCGGGTCGGACCGGCTGACCGCTCAGTCTCCACCGACCCCGTTACGCCGACGTTACGCCCTTCCCCGGCGTGCCGCCCTACCGTGTCCCGGCCCGGGAGACGGTTGCCGGGTCCGGAGCATCCGGCCGGATTCGGGCCGGACGACTGGGGCAAGATGGGGAACATGCCCACCCTGCGTCTCGCCCTGTGCCAGGTCAACCCGACGGTCGGCGACCTCACCGGCAACGCCGACCGGGTCCGCGCGTGGACCCGCAAGGCCGCCGACTCCGGCGCCCAGCTCGCGCTCTTCCCCGAGCTGATGCTGACCGGCTACCCGGTCGAGGACCTGGTTTTCCGCCGGTCCTTCGTCGCCGCGTCCCGGGCCGCGCTGCACCGGCTCGCCGCCGACCTGGCCGACGACGGCCTCGGCGAGCTGCCGGTGCTGGTCGGCTACCTGGACGCGGACGGGCCGCCGCAGGTCAGCGCCGACGCCAAGCCGGGCCGGGGGGCCCGCAACGCGGCGGCGCTGCTGCACCGCGGCGAGGTGGTGGCCACCTACTTCAAGCACCACCTGCCCAACTACGGGGTGTTCGACGAGGACCGCTACTTCGTGCCCGGCGACACGCTGACCGTGGTCCGGGTGGGCGGTGTCGACGTGGCGCTGACCATCTGCGAGGACCTGTGGCAGGCCGGCGGGCCGTTCGCGGTGGCCCGGCAGGCCGGCGTCGGGCTGGTGCTCAGCATCAACGGCTCGCCGTACGAGCTGAACAAGGACGACGCGCGGCTGCCGCTGGTGCGTCGGCGGGCCGCCGAGGCGGGCGCCGCCATCGCGTACGTGAACATGGTCGGCGCCCAGGACGAGCTGGTCTACGACGGCGACTCGCTGATCGTGGCCGCCGACGGCACGCTGCTGGCCCGCGCGCCGCAGTTCGTCGAGCACCTGCTGGTGCACGACGTGGAGCTGCCGGCGGCGCCGGCGGTGAGCGGTGGCGCCACCGACCTGGCCGACGGGATGCGGCTGGTCCGGCACGAGGTGCCGGCGGTCCCGGCCGCGCCGACCGGCCCGGCGGCGACCGGTGGGATCATCGAGCCGGTCGCCGACGAGGCCGAGGTGTGGCAGGCGCTGGTGCTGGGCCTGCGCGACTACGCCGACAAGAACCGGTTCCCCTCGGTGGTGCTCGGGCTCTCCGGTGGCATCGACTCGGCGGTGGCCGCGGCGCTCGCGGTGGACGCGCTCGGCCCGCGCCGGGTGGTCGGCGTCTCGATGCCCAGCCAGCACTCCTCCGAGCACTCCCGCACGGATGCCGAGGAGCTGGCCAAGCGCACCGGCCTGGACTACCGGATCGAGCCGATCCAGCCGATGGTCGACACGTTCCTGGCCAACATGTCGCTGTCCGGCGTGGCGGTGGAGAACCTCCAGGCCCGGGTCCGCGGCGTGATCCTGATGGCGCTGTCGAACCAGGAGGGCCACCTGGTGCTGACCACCGGCAACAAGAGCGAGCTGGCGGTGGGCTACTCGACGCTCTACGGCGACTCGGTGGGCGGCTACAACCCGATCAAGGACGTGTGGAAGACGCTGGTCTGGCGGCTGGCGAAGTGGCGCAACGCGGACGCGGAACGGCGCGGCGAGACGCCGCCGATCCCGGAGAACTCGATCGGCAAGCCGCCGTCGGCCGAGTTGAGCCCCGGCCAGCTCGACAGCGACACGCTGCCCGACTACGACGTGCTCGACCCGATCCTGATCGGGTACGTCGACGGCGACCTGGGCCGGGACGGCCTGGTCGAGTCCGGTCACGACCCGGCGGTGGTCGACAAGGTGCTGCGGATGGTGGATACCGCCGAGTACAAGCGGCGGCAGTCCGCGCCCGGCACCAAGATCTCCATGAAGGCGTTCGGGCGGGACCGGCGGCTGCCGATCACCAACCGCTGGCGCGAGGACGGCTGAGCGCCCCGGCCGGGAGTGAATTCCTCCACTCCGACCTGCCCCCGACCGACCGCGCGGTGCGACGATCGCGGGGAACCCGGGGACCGCGTGCGCGGCCTCGAGGAAGGAGATTGTCATGGTGGAGTCCACCCCGACCGAGGTGACCGCCCTCTACGGCGGGCCGGCCACCCGGCGGATCCGCACCCGCGACCTGATCGCCGCCAAGGAGCGCGGCGAGCGGTGGGCCATGCTCACCTCGTACGACCAGTACACCGCCTCGATCTTCGACCGGGCGGGGATTCCGGTGCTGCTGGTCGGCGACTCGGCCGCGAACAACGTGTTCGGCTACGAGACCACCCTGCCGGTGACCGCCGAGGAGCTGCTGCCGCTGGTCCGCGCCGTGGTGCGCGCCACGACGCACTCACTGGTCGTCGGCGACCTGCCGTTCGGCTCGTACGAGGAGGGGCCGGCGCAGGCGCTGCGCACCGCGGTGCGGTTCATGAAGGAGGGCGGCTGTCACGCGGTGAAGCTGGAGGGCGGCCGGCGCTGCGCGGCGCAGATCGAGGCGATCGTCGGCGCCGGCATCCCGGTGATGGCGCACATCGGGTTCACCCCGCAGAGCGAGCACACGCTCGGCGGGTACCGGGTGCAGGGCCGGGGCGACACGGCCGAGGAGGTGCTCGCGGACGCCCGGGCGGTGGCCGAGGCGGGCGCGTTCGCGGTGGTGCTGGAGATGGTGCCGGGCGAGGTGGCCAAGCGAGTGACCGGTGAGCTGTCCATCCCCACGGTCGGCATCGGGGCCGGCCCGGACACCGACGGTCAGGTGCTGGTCTGGCAGGACATGGCCGGGTTGCGCACCGGCCGCGCGCCGCGGTTCGTCAAGCGCTACGCCGACCTGGCCGGCGCGTTGACCGACGCCACCCGCCGGTTCGCCGACGAGGTACGCGACAGCGAGTTCCCCGCCCCCGAGCACACCTTCTGACGGCGTAAGGAGGGGCCCCTTCTTAACGCCTGGCGTATAGCAGGGGCCCCTTCTTAACCAGCGCACGCGCCGGCGCGCTCAGAGATCCGTCACCCGGATGCCGGCGTGCGCCTTGTAGCGCTTGTTGATCGCGATCAGGTTCGCGGTGAACGCCTCGATCTGGTGGGCGTTGCGCAGGCGGCCGGCGTAGATGCCGCGCATGCCGGGGATCCGGGCGGCCAACGCGGCGACCACGCCGACCAGGTCCCGGTCCTCGGTGCAGATCAGCACGTCGAGGTCGATCCGGTCGACCTCCGGGTCGGCCAGCAACGGCGCGCTGACGTGGTTGAACGCGGCGCAGACCCGGGAGGCGGGCAGCAGCGCGGCGGCCTGCTGCACGGCGCTGCCCTCGGCCACGGTGAGCGCGTACGGGCCCTGCTTGTCGAAGCCGAGCGGGTTGACGCAGTCCACCACGATCTTGCCGGCCAGCGGCTCGGCGAGCGCGGTCAGGGTGGCGGCGTGCCCGTCCCACGGCACCGCGACGATCACCACGTCGCTGCGCCGGGCGACCTCGTCGTTGCCGGCGCCGGTGACCGTGGCGTCGGCCGGCACACCGGGCAGCGCGGCGATCTCGGCCGCGGCCTCGGCGGCCCGCTCGGCCGTGCGGGAACCGATCAGCACGGTCTGCCCGGCCCGCGCGAACCGGTAGGCGAGCCCTCGGCCCTGGTCACCGGTGCCCCCGATGATGCCGACGGTGAGCCCGGAGATGTCGGGCAGCGTGGTCGCGTCGTAAGCCATGCGGCCATCCTCGCAAAGAGCGGCGGCGCACCGCGCGCCGAGACGCTGTGACAATGCCCGCGCGGGGGCGACAACGGTCGGGCGGACGCGCGGGCGACCCCGGTCGGGCGCCAGGGCCGGGGCGGACGCCGAGGCTGCCGGGTCAGGCGCCGGGTCCGGACCCGGGCGGAGGCGACCCGGGTCGGCACGAGGACGGACGCCCGGGCGGAGGCCGGGCCGTACCCCGACTTCCTGGCCGGTCCCGGTCAGGCGCGCTCGAAGGCGACCTTCCGCTCGGCCGGGTCGGCGACGGTCAGCCGGACCCGGACGCGCTCGCCGAGCGGCAGTTCCCCGGTGCAGCGGGCCCGTACCGGCGGCTCGTCCAGCGCGACCGTGCCGCCCGGCGGGCGGCCGGGCCGGCCGTTGCCCGCCGGTCGCGGCTCGTCCACGTCCAGCACCGCCGCCTCGAACGTCTCCCCCACCCGGGGCGCCAGCAGCACCGCCTCGGCCAGCTCGATCGCGCCGCGGGTGGCCGCGCCGGCCGTCCGGTCGGTCGCCGCCATCACCTCGGGCAGCTTCGGCAGCGCGGCACGGACGTGCGCGGGCACCTCCCGGCCGTCGTGCAGGGCCAGGCAGACCTCGGTGGCGTACCGGTCGGCGAGCCGGCGCAGCGGCGCCGTGACGTGCGCGTACGCGGCGGCCACCCCGCCGTGCTCCGGCTGCTCGGGCACCGCGCCGTCGAAGGCGGTGTACGCGGCCCCGCGCATCAGCTCGGCGGCCTGGTCGACGAACGCGGCGGCCCGGGGCTGCGACGCGTCCAGCCCGGCGAGCACCCGACCGACCGACGTGCCGTCCGGCCAGGGCACGCCGAGCGGGCCGGCGGCCAGCCGCAGCCGGTCGACCGCCTCCGACCGGGGGCGGGGCATGGTCCGCAGCAGCCCGATCCGGCCGGCGAGCATGATGTCGGCGGCGGCCATGCCGGTCAGCAGCGAGATCTGGGCGTTGTGCTCCTCCATCGGGCCGGGGCCGCGCAGCACCAGCCGCCACCCGTCGCCGTCGGGCTCGACGTCCTGCTCGGGCAGCGGCAGGTTGATCGCGCCACGGCGCAGCCCGCGCTCGGTGAGCAGCGCGCCGATCTCGGGCAGCAGCGCGATCGGCTCGGGCAGCCGGCCTGCGTCGGCGTCGCGCTGCACGCCGCCGTAGTCGAGTTTGGCGCGGCTGCGGACCCGGGCCCGTTCGAGCGTGACCGCGACGGTGCCGCCGTCGGCGTCGAGGTCGATGGTCCAGAGCACGGCGGCCCGGTCGACGTCGGGCAGCAGGCTGGCCGCGCCCTCGCTCAGCGTGTGCGGGTGCAACGGCACGTTGCCGTCCGGCAGGTAGACGGTCTGGCCGCGACGCCAGGTCTCCGCCTCCAGCTCACCGCCGGGGCGGACGTGGGTGAGGACGTCGGCTATCGCGTACCGGACGCGGTAGCCGCCGCCGGCGCGGCGGGCGAGGTGCATGGCCTGGTCGAGGTCGCGCGAGGTCGCCGGGTCGACGGTGACGAACGGGACGTCGGTCCGGTCGGCGACGGCCGGCAGCGGCGCGGCTGCGGCGTCGTCGGCCTCGCGCTGCGCCGCGGGCGGGAAGCTGTCGGGCAGTCCCAGCTCGCGGCGCAGCGCGCCGAAGTCGATGCGGGGCGCCAGTACGCGTCGGATGACCACGCGGTCAATCCTGACAGCGCCCCGCCCGTTCCGCTCACCGAGCCGGCGGGTCGGCGCGCGGCCCCTCCCCCGCCGGCGGCGACAGCCGTCAGGCGGAGGCCCGGCGGGCCGGCGCCTTCCGGGCCGTGGTCTTGCGCGCGGTGGTGGTCTTGCGGGCCGGTGCCTTCTTGGCCGCCGTGGTCTTCTTCGCGGCGGTGGTGGTCTTGCGCGCGGTGGTGGTCTTGCGCGCGGGCGCCTTCTTGGCCGCCGTCTTCCGGGCCGTCGGCCGGGTGGAGGCGGTGGTCTTCTTCGCCGCCGTCTTCTTCGCGGCCGTGGTCTTGCTGGCGGTGGTCTTCTTGGCCGCCGTGGTGACCTTCCGGGCTCCGGTCGTCTTCTTCGCCGCCGTGGTCTTCTTCGCCGCGGTGGTCTTCTTGGCGGCGGTGGCGGTCTTCCTGGCCGGCGCCTTCTTCGCGGCGGTGGTCTTCTTCGCCGCTGCCGTCGTGGTCTTCTTCGCGGGGGCCTTCTTCGCCGCCGTCTTCTTCGCGGTGGCCTTCCTGGCGGGCGCGCTCTTGGCGGTGGTCCTGGTGGCCGGCGCCTTGCGCGCCGCCGACACGACCTTCTTGGCCGCCGCCCTCTTCGCGACCGCCTTCCTGGCCGGGGTCCGTCCGGCGCCGGCGCCCGAGGCGTTCGGCGACGCCTTGGTGACCGTCGTCGTCCTGCCCGCGGTGGTCCTCTTCGCGGTCGTCCGTTTCGCGGCCGGGCGGGTGGTGGCCTGCTGTGCTACGGCCATCTCGGTTCCCTTTCCTGGGGACGTGCTCTCGCCCTCGCGGAGCACGGATCACCTCGACGCGGTCCGTCCCGCGCCGTCTATCGGCCCTCCCCGGCCCAACGGGCGTCCTCGGCGTCCCACGCGTCGTTTCGCTCCCGCACCTGTTGCAGGGCGTTCTCCGCGTCGGCGGCTGAGGCGTACGGTCCGAGAACGTGCTTCGCGGGGCACACGTCGGCATCGGTCTCGACCCGGTGGTGTCGCGTGCACCAGTAGTAGTGCCCACCACTTCCGTCGTCGCTCATGCGATCACTGTGCACCGGGAACCGCCCGGCCGCCACCGGAACGCCACAAATAGTCGCCGCCTTCTCCACATTAGACCTGATCGGGGCCGTTTCGAGGGGGAACGGCGGAAGACCCCGGCCGGATCCCGCCGGGCGTCAGACGGGTGCCGCGACGGGCTGCGGACCCGGCGCTGCGGCCCGTCGCGGCCGGGCCGCCACGACCGCGTACGCCACCGCGTAGGGCGTGCAGGCCAGGTAGAACATGGGCTCGACCACCACCCGGTCGGTGATGAGGAACCGTTCCCACGCCGTCGGGCGGGGCAGCCCGAACGACGAGTCGGTCCAGCAGGTGAACAGCCACAGCGGCGCGGACACCCGGTCCACCGCGTCCGGCGGCAGGTCGGCGACGGCGGGTGCGGTCGCCGGGATCGCGGCGACCACCGTGAGGGCCACCGCCGCGTCGGCCGCGACCAGCGCGCCCAGGACCCCGACCAGCCACGCCGTCCGCGTCCGTCCCCGCCGGGCCAACGCCCCGGCGGCCCAGACCGCCGGCACCAGCAGCGCCGACCAGAGCAGCACACCGGGCACCATCGCGGCCACGCCGCGCTCGCCCCGGCCGGCGAACAGGCCGAGCACCACCGCCGCCGTCGCGGCGATCGGCAGCACCACGCCGAACGCGGTGGGCAGCGCCCCGACGCGTACGGTCCACCGCGCGCACCGGACGACGGCGACCGCGAGCAGCACACCCAGCAGCGCGGTGCCGCCGGCCCAGAGCGGAAGCTGCGCCGCGGTGGCCCAGCTCAGCCGGAACGCCAGCCACTCGTCGGTCAGGTTCGTCGTGGTCGCGGCGAGCACGAGCGCGGCGAGGCCGGCCGGCGGCGCGAGCAACAACACCCCGCCGGTACGCCACAGGCGCCCGTGCGGCACGGCCCGGTCGACGGGCGACGTGGCCGCCCGGCTGGTCGCCAGGCTGGCGGTGAAGCGGAGCATCGCCCACCGCCGTCCCGACCGGGCCAGCTCGTGCAGCTCGGCGGCCCACTCCCGGCCCAGCTCGGCGCGGGATGCCGCCGGCCAGCGGCGTACCGCCGCGCGCAGCAGGAGCGCGGCCAGCCGCCGGGTCACCACGCCAGGGCGCCGGCCGGCCCGACGCCGCCGGAGCGCGGACGGTGCCCGGGTGCCGGCGCGCGCAGTTCGGCCAGGGCCAGCCGGGCCGCGCGGATCCCGTCGCCGGTGAGGCGGTAGTAGCGGCGGGCGGGCCGGCCGGCCGCGACCGGGTCGACGTCCTCCCAGTCGGCGGCGAGCCAGCCGGCCGCCCGGAGGCGGTGCAGCACCGGGTAGAGCGTGCCGCTGGGCAGGCCGGTGAGGCGCATCAGGTCGAGGCCGTAGCGCGGCTCGTCGGGTGCGGTGAGCAACGCCGAGACCACCTTCACGACGGGAATGGTCAGTCGCACCCCCGTACTGTATCGACTTACTACATAGGGGTGGCGACGCCCGCGCTCGACAGCGCTTAGCAGGTGGGTCCACGATCGACCATCGGCCGCCGAGTCCCATATACGGGACCAGCGGCCGGCCGGGGCGGACCGGACAGGTGGATCACCGGCCGCTCGGGTGCAGGCCGGACCTCCTTGTGGAAGCCTTCGACGAAGCATATTCACGGGAGGCGCCGGCTGTCAGCCCGCACGACACCCCGAGCGGAGACCGGCCCACCCGGCCAACACCCTGGGGAGAACACCGTGGGCAACCTCGACGTCGCGTTGAAGAACGCGATGAGCATCGACGGCGCGATCGGAGCCGCGCTCGTCGACTACACCAGCGGCATGACACTCGGCGTGGCCGGCGGCACCGGTGAGATCGACCTGACGGTTGCCGCCGCCGGCAACACCGACGTGGTCCGCGCCAAGCTGCGCACCATCGAGATGTTGAAGCTCGACGACGAGATCGAGGACATCCTCATCACGCTCGGCAGCCAGTACCACCTCATCCGGCCGCTGAGCAACCGCACCGGCAAGGGCCTGTTCCTGTACCTCATGGTGAGCAAGAGCCGGGCCAACCTGGCGATGGCCCGCCACCAGCTGCGTGCGATCGAGGAGAGCCTGGAACTGTGAGCCGGGTGGACGATCTCCCCCGCCGTACGCCGGCCGCGGCCGGCACGCTGCCACCGGCGCGGAGGCTGCCGCCGTCGCTGGCGGG
This sequence comes from Micromonospora sp. NPDC049201, assembly GCF_055586805.1. Classification (NCBI taxonomy): domain Bacteria; kingdom Bacillati; phylum Actinomycetota; class Actinomycetes; order Micromonosporales; family Micromonosporaceae; genus Micromonospora; species Micromonospora sp. NPDC049201. The sequence continues at coordinate 29,951 of NZ_JBVJHM010000009.1, forward strand.
CAACCCGACGCTGCCGTACCCGGCCATTGGCCAGGAACTGTCCGAACTGCGGCTACAGATCCCCGGTGTGCACGGCTGCGTCCTCGGCGGCGTCGACGGCCTGCTGATCACGCACAACCTGCAGAACGAGGCCAACCCGGACGACCTTGCGGCGCTCGCGGCGACCATGTTCGGGCTGGGCCGGCAGGTCGGCTTCCGGCTGGGCCAGGGCGACTTCCAGCAGTCCACCGTGCGCAACGAGAACGGCTACCTCAGCGTGTACGCGGTCAGCCGGCAGGCGTTGCTCGCCGTGGTCGGCACGGACAGCATCAACGTGGCGCGCCTGCACCTGCACGCCCCGACCACCGCGGCCCGGCTCGCCGACCTGCTCGACGGCGTCATCCCGGCCACGCCCTGACCTGAGCCGGTCGCGGCGTCCGTGAGGGCCGCCGCGACCGGTTCGTGGTCGCGGTCTCCGGCTTCAGGAGCCGACCTGGCTCAGGGGGCCGGCCAGACTCGGGAAGTTGCGGGTGCTCATGGCCTGCACACCCGCGGTGTGGTCCCCGTTGAACGGGGTGGTCGCGCCCGGACATCCGGCCGCCACCGCCTCCTGCGGCGAGTTGAACCAGAGGCCCAGGTGGTACGTGTGGATCGGGCCGAACGCCGGGTTGACGGTCGCGTCGCGGCCGGGATGGGTGTTCGGCGCGGGCCCGGCGCCGGGCGCGAGCGCGAACGTCTCGATGTTGAACCGTCCGATCACCGTCACCCGGGCGACGCCGTACTGGTTGGTCCGCATGTCGCTCTGGTACCACGACACCCCGAACGGCGCGTCGGGCAGTTGCAGGACGAACAGATCGAAGTTGGTTCGTGGCGGCAGACCGGCGGCCCGGATGGTCAGGATCTCGTTGAGCCCCTGCGGATGGACCCGCACCTCGGCACGGGCGTTCGGAAGGCAGCCGGCAGCTTCGGCGCCCTGCGAACGCACCATGGTGAACGCGGAGCCCCGCCAGTCCGCGCTGGCGGGATTCCGCACGACACCCGAAGCGACGAGCGTGCTGGCGGCGGCCACGGCGAGAAACGCCCCGACGGTCCTGATACGGAACCTCATGATGTCCTCCATTCACCGGTTCGATGGATGCCCGGCTATGGAGAGGTTATGACCGTCGATTACCATCAGTGCCGCAAAGACCGAGATCCGGCAATATGAGCGATTTTCGCCGAAGGGCGTGCCGATCTCGCGGCACCGCCGCTCACCCGGCGAACCGCCCGGTCCACGACACCACGTCGGCGACGGTGGCGTTGCCGCCGCAGAGCACCAGGCCCAGCCGGGCGTCCGCGCCCACCCGGTCGCGGACCCGACGGGCCGCCGGCAACAGACAGCCCGCCGCCGGCTCCGCCCAGACCTTGGCGTGCTCCGCCAACTCCACCGTGCCCCGCACCGCCTCCGCGTCGGAGACCACCAGCACGTCGGTGACCAGCGCCGTCACGTGGTCGTAGGTGAGCTGCGAGACGGTCGGCGCGCTGAGCGTGGTGACGATCGACGACAGCGGCACCTCGACCGGCCCGCCCCGCGCCAGCGCCTGTGACATGGCCTGCGCGCCCTCGGTCTCCACGCCCCAGACGCGTACCCCCGGCCGGCGGGCCCGCAGGGCCGCCGCCACCCCGGAGATCAGCGCCCCGCCACCGATGCTGACCAGCACGTCGGTCAGCTCACCGGCGTCGGCGGCGAACTCCAACCCGACCGTGCCCTGACCGGCGACCACCACCGGGTCGTCGAACGGGTGCACCAGCGTACGACCGTCCTCCCGCAACCGGGACATGAGCGCGAACGCGGCGGCCATGTCGTCGGTCAGGCGGACGTCCGCGCCGGCCGCGCGGGAGACCTCGACGGCCCGCGCCGGCGCGGTCCGCGGCATCACCACGGTCGCCGCCACGCCCAGCGCGCCGGCCATCACCGCCACCGCGATGCCGTGGTTGCCGCCGCTGACCGCCACCACGCCGGCGGCCCGCTCGGCGTCGTCCAGCGCGAGCAGCTTCGCCGCCGCGCCCCGGGCCTTGAACGACCCGGTACGTTGCAGCAGCTCCAGTTTGGCGGTGACCGGCACGCCGAGCAGCTCGGACAGGCCGGGGCTGGGCACGGTGGGCGTGTGGACCACGTGACCGGCGATCCGGTCCGCGGCGGCCTCGATGTCCGCGAGCGCGATCATCACCGCAGCGTGCCACAACCCCTCGCGCCAGCACCGGTGAGGGACCGTCGGCCCGACCGAGGCGGCCTCCCCGCGCCGGTCGGTCGCGTCGGCGGGTGGGCGGGTGCTGACCGGCGATGCCGTCACCCCGGCGTACGGAGGATGACGGGGCGATCGCCCGACGGCGAACCGAGCGCCGGTGGCCGACCGCCGACGGCTGACGGCCGTCGGCCGACGGCTGCGGCGCGTCCCGGCGGCCCTGGGCGGCGGGGCTCCGGTCGGTCGCCTAGGCTGCGCGCATGTCGTTGCCGGTGGCCGGTGGTGCCGTGGCGCGGTACCGGGCGGTCGCGCTCGCCGCCCACCCGGCGGAACGGTGAGCACGATGACCGCGCCCGGGTCTGCCCTGCCGTGGGGGATGCTGCACACCATCGGCGTGGTGAGCACGACGCCCAGCATGACCCGGGCCGCCGAGCTGCTGCGGGTCTCGCAGCCGGCGCTGAGCCGACGGGTGAACGCCGCCGAACAACTCGCCGGCACCGACCTGTTCGACCGCACCGGCAGCGGGGTGCAGGTCACCACCGCCGGGCGGGCGCTGGCCGACGCCGCGCGACGCATGGCGGGCCCGCTGCGCGCCGCCACCGCTCCCCCGGTCGCCGGCCCGCCCGAGTGCGCCTTCGCCACCTATGTGACCTCGCTCGGCGAGCTGGTGCGGTGGTTCTCGCAACGGTGGCCGGCGAGTCGGTGGCACGGGGCCGAACTCCGGCCGGAACTCGCGATGGCCGACCTGGCGCAGGGCGCCCTCGACATCTTCCTCGGGGTGCACACGCTGCACCACGCGCCTCTCGCCGCATCGGTACGGCGGCACGTGGCCGTCCGCGATCCGCTGCGGCTGGCGATGAGCACCCGGCATCCGCTCGCCGCGAACCCGGTGCTGACGCTCGCCGAACTCCGGCACGAGCCCTGGCTGACCAGCAACGACCCGGCGGTCGAGCAACTTCTGGTCGAGGCGTGCCGGGGCCACGGCTTCCACCCGCGGATCGCGTACCGGACGGACCGCACCCGCAGCATCCGGGATCTGGTGGCGGGCGGGCACGCGGTGACGCTCTGCGTGCCGGTCGCCCGCACCGACGACGAGGTGGTGGTCCGCCCGGTGACCGGCCTGCCCAGCCTGGACCTGGTGGTGGCCTGGAATCCCGAGCGGCTTCCCGCCGCACTCGCCGACCGGTTCTGCGGCGTCCTCATCGGCTGGTACCTCTCCCGCGCGTGGTCCGTGCCGGCGTTCCGGTCCTGGTTGGACGCGCACCACGCCGAGGTGATCAGCGCCGCGACGATCGGCGTCGAGGAGGCCGGCGACCCCGACCCGGCTCGCGACGTCATCGACTGGAACGACCTCCAGGCCGCCTTCGAGGTGCTGCGCACCGGCTCCGCCCCGCAGGCCGCCTCCCGGCTGGGCTGCTCGCCGAGCACCGTGCAGCGACGCCTTCACCGGCTGGAGCGCCAGGTGGGCGACGCGCTGCTGGAGCGGTCCGCCGAGGGCCGGCCGGAGCCGACCGTACGGGGCTTCCTGCTGCTGCACCACCTCTACCGGGCGCAGGCGGCGCGCGATGCGGAACTGACCGCCGAGACACCGTCGATCTCCAACAACACATAGCCGCAGGCTGAATTGTCTTAGCATTGACGGAACGGCTTTTCCGGAGCAGGAAAACCGGATCGTCGCTTCGCGCGATTCACCTCTGGTTGCTAACGTCCGATCTCGTCGAGCGTCCTTCGTCAATACGACGGAGAGCAATTATCGACGCTCCGACGTGGCCCGCGAACTGGAGGTAAGACGTATGCGGAAACGCGTTCCCCGCCGGATGGGAGCAATGCTGCGGCACGGACTCGCCGCCCTGGCCGTGCTCGGCCTGACCGTCGTCGGCACCGTCGCCGGCAACACCGAACCCGCCCGCGCCGAGTCGACTGTCGTCTGCGCCAACGCCGGGGTGCCGGCCGGCTACGTGGTCACCGGTGTCGGGATCAACCAGTGCGCCGGTTACCACCGACTGGCCATCACCAACGACCTCTACGAGGGCATCCCCGTCTGCAGCCTGTGGGGAATCCCCGGGGGCTGGTACGCCACCGGGGGCGCCGCCAATGACGCCACCTGCGGATACAGCAACCGTTTCCAGATCAGGGCCGGCCTCTACGACGGCATCTCCGTCTGCGCGGCGACCGGCATTCCCGGCGGCTGGATCGCCACCGGCGCCCGGTCCAACGACCCGAGCTGCGCGAACCTCAACCGCTACCAGATCACCTCCAGCCTGTACGACGGCATCTCCATGTGCGCGGCGTCGGACGTCCCCGGCGGCTGGGTGGTCACCCAGGTGCTGGCCAACGACCCGAACTGCGCATACCTCAACCGGTACGTCATCCGGCGACTCTGATCCTGATTCGATGTCCGGCGGAATCCCATTCCGCACAGTCGGTTCTCCGCATCCGAGAAAGGCAGCAGACAATGGACAGAAGACGCTCCAGAACGTGGGCGACGATGACCCGTAACGGCGTGCTGGCCCTGGCCGTCACCGCGGCCGGCGCGGGCGCGTCCCTGGCGATCGGCAGCCCCGCCCAGGCCGCGACGACCTCCATCTGCGCGGTGGGCCCGATCCCCGCCGGATGGGTCGCGACGATGGGCCGCTCCAACGACCCGAGCTGCGGCTACCTGAACCGTTGGCAGATCACGAACGAGATCTACCCCGGCATGAGCATGTGCGCGGCGAGCAACGTGCCGGACGGCTGGTACGTGTCCCAGGTCCTGGCCAACGATCCCAACTGCGCCTACCTGAACAGGTTCACCATCTACCCGTACTGACCGGTGCGACAGGGACGGGCCCGGCCGGACGGCCGGGCCCGTCCCCGGACGGGACGGCGGACGGCTGCCCGCGCCTCCGGCGTCCTACCCGCGGTACGGCAGACGGAGGCTGAAGACCGCGCCCGAGTCCGCCTGGTTGGCGGCCTCGATGTCACCGCCCATCAGTCGCGCGTGTTCCCGGGCGATCGACAGCCCCAGCCCACTGCCGTGGGAGCGGGGACGGCGGCTGTCCGCCTTGAAGAACCGGTTGAAGACGTAGGGCAACGCTTCCTCGGGGACGCCGCCGCCGCTGTCCCGCACCTCGACGAGGAAGTCCGTCGGGCGTGGCAGGACGCCTACCGTCACGGGTGCGGCGCCGTGCCCGAGCGCGTTCCCGACCAGGTTGCCGAGGATGACGTCCAGCCGCCTCGGATCGAGGCGTGCGCGGAGGGTCTGCGGCGCGTCCAGCGTGACGGACGACGTCCACTCGTGGGCATCGAGGCAGGCGGCCGCCCGCTCGACGACATCCACCTCTTCCGCGGCCGGTGCTGCCATGCCCGCGTCGATCCGTGACAGCTCCAGCAGGGTGTCGACCAGGTCGTTCAACCGTCGCGTCTCGGTGACGAGCAGCCGCACCGGCCGCGCGATCCGTGGTTCGAGTCGGTCGATCTCCTCGTCCAGCAGGTCGGCCACGGCGCTGAGTGCGGTCAGCGGCGTACGCATCTCGTGGGACAGATCCGAGGTGAACCGCCGCATGACCGACTCCGGCGAGTGCCGGACCGCGTCCGCACGTGGCCGGTAGGCCGGATTCGGCACGAACGGCGCCGTGCCCAGGGAATTGCGGTCCCGACACTGCGGCTCCGGTCGTTCGGCCGCGCGCAGGGACGAACGCATTCCCTCGTAGATCTCGTTCAGGGTGAGCGACCTGTCGGCCCCCGGGACACCCCGGTGCAGGATGCTGACGAGTTCTCCGGTGAAGGCCGTGTGGAGTTCGCCGGGCGGGGCCAGGGCGAGCGCGTTCTCCGCAGCCGCGGCGAGCAGATAGGTCCCGTCGATCTCGGCGAGGCCGAGCCCCTCGGACATCGCACCGAGGACCCGCCCGCTGTAGCAGCAGTCCAGGACCACGATGCGTCGCGCCGCCCGGCTCGTCTCGAACGGACGTCTGATCCACTGGTAGGGCACCGCCGAGTCGTAGACCTCGTGTGCGTGGCTGTCGTACAGAGCCAGGTACAGCTCACCGGTGCCCGGATCGATCAACCCGTGGCCGGCGTAGTAGAAGACCAGCGTGTCGGTCGCCTCCCGGGCGGCCCGCTTGAGCGCCTGCGAGACCAGGCGGGGCTCACGCGGGTCGGACACGACGGTGCAGTGGGCGGGGGGCAGCGCCCACACTTCCTCGGAGGTGAACTTGTCCCGCAGCGCCGCCACATTCGCGGAGACGGCCGGCAGGTCGGCCAACTGCGCGAAGCGGCTGGCACCCACCAGCACCACTCGGGACCGGCCCGGGTCGGGCAACCCGGTCACGAACGGCCGCGCTCGTCCGGCGCTGCGTCAAGAAGACCGCGGAGCAGCCGCTCGGCCTGGGCCGGTGCCACGTCGGTGATCGTCACACGCCTGCCGTCGGGATGCTCCACGGTCACCGACCGGGTGCCCGCCCCGCGGGTGGCGCGCCACTGCACGATGGACAACGCCAGTGAAGCGGCGCTGAAGCCGGAGCCGACGATGAGTGAGATGACGTCGAGCCCCGGACCCATCCCGCCAACCGGCGGCTGCGCTGCCGTTTCCCATCGCACGTCGGCACATCGCCGCGCCTGCGGATCGGCGAGCAGCCAGGCATGGATCGAGCGAAGCTCCGCCTCCGCCGTCGTGGCCGGCCCGACCGAAAGACTCAACCGCACCCGAGCCCCCCTCGGCATCGATCCTGACGCTGCCGATGCCAATCTACGACCCGGGTGCACGCCCGGTGTGGCCGGAGCATCCCTTCCGGGAGGCCAGCCGACCTGGTCGAGACCGGTTGCCGGGAACCGAATGCGGTGGTCCCGGCCAGGCGTGCACCGGTACGCCGTGGTGCCCAGTACCCGCCAGCTCTGCGATATCTACGAGGTCAGCGAGACGGTGATCCGCTTAGATTCACCGGGGCGACGACGTCCGTCCTTCTGCCTCCGCTCAGGGGCGTTCGGGCCAGGCAGCGGGCTAAGAGCAGCCGACCTGTTTGTCAGTCGTCGAACTCAAACCCGCGCGCTTCGGCGTCAGTGACCAGGCGCCGCATGTCTTCGCCGTTGGTCGCGACCGCGTTCATCAGAGCTTCCAGCTCTTGCAGCGCGCCCCGATCGGTGCCGTAGGCGCAGAACATGCCACCTTCCGGGTCGTAGGCGAACCGGCCTTCGAGCGTCGGGGCCTGGGTGCTGACGAGAACCTCCGCGACGCCTTCCCAGAAGTACCCGTTGGGCTCGTGACCGAGTTCCTCGACCAGGGCGTCAACCGGCGTGGTCCCCGCATCCAGCAGCAGCGAATACTGTCCTGGAGTCGTCTCGATCAGCCTGAGCAAGGTCATCTTCGAAGCCTGGCATCGGTCGGGGACCGGCGCAAGATCCGGAAGACGGCCGCCGGGCACCGCCCCACGTCGTGGGTTGTCACACGGACGGGTCCCAGGCGGCGAGCTGATCGAAGATGCGACGGTCGCCTTCGAACTCCAGCGAATCCAGCGGTATCCGGCCGTAGAAGAACAGGACGAGGTCGCTCGCCGCGCCCCGGGCGGAGGCATCGACTGTCCTGGGATCCTTCCCGGCAGCGGGCGTGAGGCGGACGACCTGCGCCCCGTCGCGGGAGAGCCGAAGGCGCCAGGAGTGACCCTCGGTGGCGTGGTAATCGACGATGGCGGGGTCGTGTGGCCAGGCGACCGTGGTCGCGCAGAGGGTGAACTGGCAGTCGTCGAACCCGTCGAGGGCGACCTCGTCCGGCAGCGGCTGCGGGGCACCCAGGGTGAGCTGCACGTCGTAGGTGTGCACCGCGATCTCGGGAACCTGTCGACGCGCCCAGGCTCCAGACCTCTGCGGTGACGGTGAATCATCCCACCACGTCCAACACCTGCGATCCGGGCCGGCCGTACGCAGTGCGCTCGTCAGTTGCTCGATGGACTCCGTCCACCAGGCCAGTAGTGCCTCGCGTTCCCGAGGCGCACCCGTGCCGTCGTCCCAGGCCGACTTCTCCGGGGGCGCGTCCGCGGGCCCGGCGGCGACGATGGCAGCCGATTTGCGGCGGGCCAGGCCCACGTGTTGCACGAGGTCGAACAACGTCCGCTCGGGATGGGTGGGAACGGGCACGTCGAGACCGGGTGCCGCAGCTACCGCAGCGCGGAAGGCGGCCGACCGTTCGTCGATCAGCCGCAGATGATCAGAGAACGTAAGAGTCCTATGCACGCGGCTTTCTACCACTACGCTCCGAAGACCGGACAACGAATTTCGCCACCGCCGAGGTGAGAAGTTGCCGTCGCAACACGCCCTCGTCGAACGGCTCAGCGTCGCCCGCGAGACCATCAAGGCCGCCTTGCGGAAGCTGCAAAACGAGCGGCTGATCGTGACCCGTCAGGGCAGCGGCACCATTGTCCGCGCCAACACCGAACGCCCGGTGAGGGCTACGGCCGCACATCGAGCGAGCCGTGACGGAAGCCAGCGGAGCCGCTCTGGTCGAATGGTCTGGGCTTCCGCCTGCCGCGCCGGTCCAACCCCGAGACTGGTTTGCCACCGGATCACCGGGTCGCGGCACCAGCTCCACCGCCAAGAGGTGCCCGGCCTTCCCCCCACAGCCGCCGGCTCCGCTCCAGAACCATCGAACTCCGGCCCTCAGGCGGCCCGCAGCGGCATAGCCAGCACGACCAGGGAAGAGATCCCACTAGCTGCCGACACTGATGACCTTCCCGCCGAGCCCGGACCGGGACGTGGGCTGGCCGACCAGTTCGACGAGCACTTCGTCGCGACAATCCTCGCCGAACACGGCAGTAACGGCGTCGGTGAAGGCGGAGACAAGTTGTGCGATGACCCTGGCTGCGTCCTCTCGCGCGAACACTTCCTCCCGCATGCCGAAGGTGACCGAGGGGGCGGCTGCAGCGACCGCCGCTCCGCCGCGGGCCCATCGACCGGTAGGAACGCCGATCAGCCTGACATCCACCGAACTTCTAGCCCACGCGCCATACACGGAGGCGACCGCATTGGTCAGTTCCTCGATGAGGTGGGGTTCTCGCCCGACCAGTTCCTCTTCAAGCGCGTAAAGCGTCACGTGGGGCATCGGCAACTCCTCGGTGTCGGATTGCGGCGGCGGGCCGGTGACCGGATCGTCTGCGAGCAAGCAGGGTAGGGCCCGTGTCCGTACGCCGGAAGCGATTTCCATCCTGTCGCCGAACTGAGCCGGCGCTCAGGCATCTCCAAGGCGTCAGGGCGTCGCGCCTACCTGAGCGCCCGCCGGCTGAGCGGCTACATACACCCGGTCATCGGCCGACCAGAGGCGGCACCGGAGCGCATGAAGCCGGACCCACTCCCCGTGCGGGAAGCCGTCCGGGAGTTGGCGCCGAGCCGGCGGAATGCGTCCTCGTCGGTGACTCGGAGACCGACATCGAGGCGGCACACGCCGCCGGGGTGGCCGCCATCGGGTACGCCAACAAGACCGGCAAGCGCGAGCGGTTCGCCGCCGCAGACGCCCTGATCGACAGCATGGCCGAGCTGGTGTCGGCGTTCGCCGTCGACGAGCTGTAGCACCCACCGCACACGAGCGCCCCGGGGATCATCACCGGGGCGTTTCTCGTTGTCTCGTGCCCGACAGCTCGACACCGCCGCGAGGGACAGAAGAAGCTAGTCCATGTCCCCGCGCTTGGCGGCGATCCACGCCTCAACGTCCTCGGCAAGCCAGACGTTGCCCATCTGGAGCGTGGCAACGGGCTCAGGGAAGTCGCGCCGGTTGGTGATCTGGTAGACGCGCTGCCGGGAGACGCCGCCGAGCATGGTTCGGATCTCGCCCGAACGCCGCGCCAGTCCAACCCCGGGACTGGCTTGCCACCGAATCACCGGGGCGCAGAACCAGCTCCACCGCCAGGACGTGCCCGACCCTCCCCCACAGCCGCCGGCCCCTCGCCGGAACCATCGACGGCAAGCCCCAGAGACGCCCACAGCGGGCACGTCTGGCCCGGTCCGAAAGAGTTCTACTGAGCCAGCGCTCAGGGCGTCTCCAGGGCGTCAGGGCGTCGTGAGGGCGTCAAGCGCCGGCCAATGTTGACCAACACCGACCATCGACGCCCGGACATAGAACCAGCTCAGAGCCTTGATCAGGTCTCTGAGCTGGTGGGCGACGGACGAGTCGACCTGTACGCCGGATTAAGATCATCGCACCCTCGCTGACCAGGGGCGGAGCCTGGCGACAGCGGCTGCAGGCCGTCGCCAGGCCGTGATTGGCTCACCAGTAGACCGCAACGATTTCTGCATCCAAGAGCATCTCGTCGTTCTTCTGCTGAGGTTCTGCAGGACCAGCAAGGTCAGACGATGCCGCCAGCCGACCGTCTGGCAGAAGAAGCGCATCAGTTAGGGCTACAGAGCGAAGTCGAGCCGCATCGACCGGATCAACCTTAATCGAATAAGCGGTTGAGAAATGACGTGCGATGGCTTCGAAGGCAGCGCGCCGAGCATCGTATCCATTGAACTCATGACAATGAGTTTCGGCGATAGCCTCGAAGGCCTTTTCTTGATCCGCATCGATCGCTATGTCATAACGATCTGCGAGAAGTTTCGAATAGGAGACCAAGGCAACTGCGACACTCGCACTGTGATCGCCGTCTCCAGTTCGAGCAACCGACGCTTCACCAAAAACCCTTCCTGCCTGCTCGATTCTTTCTGCCATATCCGGCACGACATCACTCAAAACATCAACGAGCTTAACAGGGACCCAATGGCTAGTTACAGCACCAGTACTCATTCTAGCCAGAATTCGGAAACGCTGTCCCGTGAAGAGAACGCGTCGTACATCCTTCCAGTACAAGCGTTCCTCGGTAACACCTACCACATAAAGTGGAACCGGTACGAAATTTGGGTCGGGAGCAATCTGTTCCGCTAAGCGAACGTGCAGCGCGACCTTCTGTCCATTAACCTCCACCACACAGTAGTCAAGGGCCCGACACCGGAGCGGTATTAGGCCAACCAGCAACTTATTCAGCACCCGATTCACCGCAGCAACATCCTGCAATTGTGGGAACTGACTCTGCGGAAAAAGCTCAGGGTTCTCAGCTATGATGCCCCACAGGGCAGACATGACCGACGTCATCTTAAAGATCGAGTGCGTCGCAAGCTCAATCTCAAGCTCTACCAACTGGCCTCTACTTAGACTCGATGGCCGCATAATCCAGCCATCGAATACGGGATTAGATAGGTCTTGAGATAACTGTTCCCAAGAGCTCACCTTAGGGGGCTTTTCACTCAGCTTGAATGGCGTGACCCCGAGCCTATCCTCCTCGCCTTCATACAGCTCCTTAAAGGCAGCCTGCACGGTTGACTTGCGGATAACTTGAGAAGATTGCGTGTACGTGTCCTCTCTTTTAGACGAGAATTCGCCCTTCGTGGCGTTTACGCCGACCCCGACCTTTCCGGATAACTCCCCTCGGGAGGCAGCGGTCTGTGTGTCTGTGTACTCGGAGGCCAGAGCACCTTGCCGAGACGCGAGCAGACTGTAGACGCTGACCTCATCGAGGTATACGAATTCTCGAAGCGGCGTAGTGAGCAGCCTGGCAGCCTTGATTCGACGCCGACGGCGCAAACTAGCAAGCTTACGTTTGAAGAACTTCATTTACTTCCTTTACCTTGATCGCCTTTTGCCGCTGCCAGGCTTCGACTCGCTCGAATCCGCCGATGTAGTCCTCTTCTACGATCACATCTCGGCGATCAGTAGCCGCGAGGAGTGCCGCCTCCGTCCAAATCGCCGCCAGCGCCGCCCCACTCCATCCATCTGTACGTTCTGCAACGAAAGCATGCGGTAGGGAATCGACGGTTCGCAACCGCTTGGCAGAAACTCTTAGGATCTGCTCGCGATCCTGGCGGCCCGGCAAAGGAAAATTGATCTCCCAATCGAATCTTCCCGGACGCCTCAACGCGATATCAATATCCTGCGGCCTATTGGTCGCCGCAATGATTACCACGTTGCTGACAGCATTGAAGCCATCCATCAACGTTAGCAATTGCGCCACTAGACGATTCGAAGCCTCGTGCGAGTTGTCATCGCGCTGCCCGGCAATGCTATCGATCTCGTCGAAGAATATGATGGCACTTTCTTGCCGTTTTGCGTGAGTGAAAATTTTGCGAAGCAACTCCTCACTTTGCCCATGCCACTTACTTACCACCTCCGGCCCACTTACCCGATAGAAAGTTGCCTGAGATTCTTGAGCGATAATTCGGGCAAGCATGGTTTTCCCAGTTCCAGGTTCACCCGTAAACAGCACTCCCTTAACGCGCCGCGCACCAATTCTGTCAAGGAGATCACGGTGCTTTAGCGGCAGCTCAATAAGCTCACGAGCCCGCTCAATTACGCTGGCCAGACCTCCCAAGTCATCAAACGATTGCAATTCTCCCTGGCCGCGATCGATAAATTCCTCGGCAGCATCATCGCCTACCTCTGGTAGGTCAAGGAGACGTATAGGCTTCTCGTCGAGCACACGCAGAACGCCGTCGGCAGACACCTCGACAGTGTTTCCTACACCATAGGTAACGTCAGACGGCGGAACGATCCGAACATTTCCGCCAAACTCGACGACCGTAAAGTCCGGTTTCTGAACCCGAACGACCGCAACCCACGGCTGCGGCTTCCATAGCTCCGGAGGAGCTTTCTCGATTCGGTTATCGACGATTAGGACAATTTCGCCTGATTCAAAAGCTGCCGGTCCCGACGATTCAACCCAGCCCATACCGCCGTTCAGCGTCTCGATATAGACGAAGCGCTCATCTTCGACGTAACGGACACGCGCAAGCTGCCCCCATCCACTAAAGTCCTCGAATTCTGTCACGGCCCGAGAGTAGTGCTGCATGCAAGGCCTCGTCCTGGTGGCACGCTCACCACCACTGACCTCCACATTTATCTCTTCACACAGGGCCAGTGCGTGCCAACAACTCGTCTATTGCGTTACGGGTACGTTCTTCGCTGGCGGGCATCAGGTGGGTGTAGACCCGGAGCGTGAAGCCGGGGTCGGAGTGCCCAAGGTACGAGGCAAGCGCTTTGATACTCTCGCCCGCATCGAGCAACGCCGAGGCGTAGAAGTGGCGCAGCGCGTGCATCCCGGTCGCCCGGGTCGGGACGATGCCAGCGGCCCTCACCGCCGGACGCCAGTTCTTGCCGTCGAAGGTGGCCCGCTTGATCGCACCCCGGCGGGTGCTAGTAAACAGCAGCGGCACGGTCACCCGCTCGTCGCTGAACGGGTCCTCCCACGGAAGGGTGATCGAGAGCGGGTCGTACTTCTCGGTGTGTTCCTTGAGCGACTGGGCCACCGAGTCGGGCAGCGGTACGCGGCGGTCCCGGTCGTTCTTGGGCAGACCGAAGACCAGCCGGGAGCGGACCACCTTGACCTGCCGGACGATGTGCACCCAGCCCGAGTCGAGGTCGACGTCATCGACGCCCAGGCCGAAGATCTCTCCCTGCCGCATGCCACAGCCGGCGCCCAGATCGACCATCGGGCGGTACCGCTCCGCAAGGCAACCGCGGATTGCCGAAACCTCGTCGGCCCGCCAGGGAACGACTCGCCGTTGCGCCGGCCGAGGAGGCTTGACTGACTTTGCCGAACACGGGTTCTTCGCGATGCGCTCATCGTCGACGGCCGCGCCGAGGATCGTCCGCAGGTGGGCGAAGACGACGGCCCGGGTGGAGGGCGCCAGCTTGCCGACCATCGCGGCGTCCCACTCCCGGACGTGGCCCGGCTTGATCGAGGCCAGTTGCCGAGAGCCGAAGAACGGCACCAGGTGCTTGCGTACCCGAAACTCGGTGGTCTCCCGGGTCGACTCGTCGAAGGAGCGGGTGCGCAACCAGTTCTCGGCGTACTCGGCGAAGGTGATCCGGCCGGCGGACGGGTCGACGTAGGAGCCTCGCAGCTTGTCCGTCTCGGTCGAGACGAGGAAGGCGTCAGCGTCGCGCTTGGCCCGGTCCGGGAAGGACTGGCTACGCTCCCGCCCGTCCGGGCCGATGTACCGCACCCGGTAGCGCATCCCCTTGCCGAACAGAGCCGACTTGACTCGTTCCTTTCGGCCGCCGGGATGCCGGATCACCCTGTACCACCGATCCTCGACGTGCCCCATCAGGCCGCCGCCTGCTCGCGTACCCAGGCCCGGACGGCTTCGGGCTCGTAGCGCAGGTGTCGGCCGATCCGGGCCGCCGGCGGACCGTACTTGACCTTGCGCCAGCGGTACAGAGTCTCCTGCGGCACCCGGAGGTACGCCGACACGTCCCGAACCGTCCACAGCTTGTCGTTGGCCGTCATCACAGCCCCTCCCCCGTCTTGTCGTCCGCTTCCGTCGTTGAGGTGTCGTCGGGGAGCTGGGCCGCGCGGTCCTTGGCGGCGAGCAGTTCCGAGCGCCAGCGGGCGCGTTCGCTGATCGACCGCAGGAGCCGGTGAGCCATGGCCGGCACGTCGGGATCATCCGGGCGGGCGAGTTCCCAGGCGTGGCGGACCGGTTCGACGGTGGCGCCCTGGTCGTCGACGCCATCGAGGCCGACGGTGACGCCGAGCAGCGCTCGCACCCAGGCCCGCACGTCGTGCTTGTGGTCGGAGAGCGTCTTGCCGGACCAGTCGCGGGAGATGAGGACGCGCCGGCCGCCGATGCCGAGGGTGTCGCGCTGGTGGACCTTGCCCTTGCAACGGCCGGGCTTGAGTTTCGCGTGCGCCTTCTTCGGCTGGACGCCGTAGAGCAGCCAGTTCGCGCAGCGGTCCGTGCAGGGGGTGACGCGCAGTTCCCGCCACAGCCGGTCCAGGTGTGCCCGTTGCCGGTCGGTGGTGGCCTTGTGGCAGTCGCCGGTGTGCTTGGTGATGTACTTCGTGACGTACCGGATGGTCCGTTCGGCGTCGGCGGTGCCGGGCATGACGCCCCGCGCGTCGACCTGGGCGCCGAAGCGGGCCACGTGCACCGGTTCCGCGTCGGGGTCGGCGTCGATGGCGTCGAGGGCTTCCGTCCAGGTGGTCAGCGGCTGGCGGGTGTCCGGGTCGACCCACGCGCAGGCGTCCTCGTCCCACACCGGGGGCCGGTCGACGGTGTACCGCTGGTCGTCGACCGCCGGCCACCACACCTGGTGGTAGGTGGCCGCCGCGACGGTGCGCAGGATGTCCCGGGGGATCGTGCCCCGGATGGCGAAGTGCGCGTGTGGGGCGAGTCGGCGTTGCGGCTCGACGCAGCCGGCGTACTGGACGTTCCAGCCCTCACAGCGGCGCAGGTTCTGCCAGAACCGATCGAGCAGCCGAGGGAAGTGCACCGCATCCCAGGCAGCGCGGCGGTAGTCGTACCGGTCGGGGTTGAGCGGTGTGCCGTCGGGGCGGACCGGGCCGTAGGAGTCGAGGGTGAGCGTCAGCCACATCGACGGCCGGTAGGTGGCCCCGTCCGCAGCGGTGTACGTCCTGCCGACCGTGCGCGCCTCGACCTTTCGCCGAGGCAGTTCCGGGGCATCCTGCCGCCGCCGGGTGGAACGCTTGCGGCGCGGGCCGGTGTCGTCGTCGCCCTGGTCCTCATCGCCGGTCGCGTGCGGAGGGGCGACCCGTCCCCGGAGCCCTTCGGCCGCGATCGCCTCTTCCACTTCCCGGATCGCCTCGTCGAGGTCTTCCACCTGGTCCCACTGGCATGCCCGGGACGCCTCGTCACGAGAGAACTCCAGGTGTGCGCGGAAGAGGATCAGGGATTCCTGTTCCTCGGTCGCCGGTTCCGGGGGCGGTAGCGGCTCGTCGTCGCGGTGCCAGCCCTCCCGGATCTGGGCCTGCCGCAGCCGGCGGTTCTTCTTCGCGCACGGCGCGCACTTGTCCTCCCGGGTCGCGCCGCAGGGCAGGTCGATGACCTCGGTCAGGCCGGTGTCGAGGTCCGTGCGACGCATCGCCAGAGGGCGCACGCAGACGCCGTACTCGGCGGCGATCTCCTTGAGCACGTCGACCGAGCGAGGAAGCGCCATGCGGGCCGCCCGCGACCCCGGCCGAGGAGCAACAACCGGGGTCGGGGCGGCCGGCGCGAGGCCGGGCAGCGTTGGAGCGGTCATCGGATGATCCCGACGACGTGCGGCCGGTTGGACTGGACAGCGCGCGGAGGCAGTACCGCCGGAACGGCAGACGGGCGGACCGGTTCGACCTCGGTGGCTTCCGCCGGCTCTTCGTACCGGTAGGCGTCCGGCTGGTCCGGCTCGACAGCCGGCGGGGTGATCGGGGCGTTGGACAGGACGACTTTGACCAGGGCGAGGAAGGCCAGCGACGGTACCGCCGCCACGGTCCAGCCCCACACCGACGGTTCGGCTTCCGCGACCTGGGCGGCGAGGGATAGCAACGCGAACGCCACCAGCAGCGAGCCGACCAGGCCGACCGGTCGACCGGTACGACGGCGGGCGCGTAGTTCCAGGCCGAGGTAGATCGTCATCAGTTCGACCGCTACGGCGTTGGCCCAGCCGATCCAGTTGGGTTGGCCGTGGGCGACGGAGAGGTCGTGGACGTGGGTGAAGGCGGCGGCGCCGGCCATGGCGGCGATGGCGAGCAGGATCACCAGGCGTACGGCGGATTCGGTGCGCTCGGTCATCGCCACTCCTGCATCGGCTTGTCGCGGATGGTCAGGTCGATGCGGATGCGCCGGTCGGCCATGTCGGGGCGGCGGTTGACCATCCGGGCCAGGCCGTGCAGGGCGGCGGCGGTCTGGTCGGCCGGGCCCACCAGGCGGATGCGCAGCGGGCGTCGGAGCCGGTTGACGATGCGGGTGAGGGTGGTCATCGCGGTTACCTCCTGGCCGGTCGGATGTCGGTGCGGATGTAGTCGGGAGGGGCGCCGAGCGTGGCGACGGCTTCGGAGAGGCAGCGCCACAGCGCCCACGCCTCGTCGGGGGTCAGGGACATCCGTCGCCGGCCCGCACCGACCGCGAGATACACCGGGTACGGATCGGGCCGATCCGGGTCGACGCGGACGGACACAGCGGTGACCGGTTCGGGGGTGCGCAGCCGGTAGAACCGGCGACCGTTCGCAGGGGTGGTCACCGCGGCTCACCCCCGCCATCGGAGTCCAGGAGGTTGCGCAGCGCGTCGGGCAGCAGCCGCCCGGACGGCTTACGCGGCAACGGAAGCCGTACCGGTTCGGTGGCGGTTTCCCGGCCGACCTGGGCGAGGATGTCCGAGGCATCAGCCGGCGCCGGGAACCGGCGGGCCATGTCGCGGATGTCGTCGTCGCTGACATACGAGAACCGGACCCGCATCGGGTCGGGTGTGCCGTCGAGGATCACGTACCCGACGCCCTTGGCCCACCGGGGCATCTGGTCCGCGAGCGCGCCCCGGTTGCGGGCACCGTCGCCGAGGACCATGTCGACCTGTGACGCCTCGGTCAGGCCGAGCGCGATGCGGGTCGGGAACAGGTCCCGGAACGGCAGCACCTCCTTACGCGGGTCCTGCAACGCGGCCACCACCAGCACGCCGACGCCGGCCCCCTGCGACAGCAGCAACCCCAACGAGGACGCGATGCGCTTACGCAGCTCGACGTCCTGGAGATACGCGGTCAGTGCCGCCATCTCGTCGACGACGACCACGACCAGGGGGTCAGCCTCGGTCGGCGTGTGCACCCGAACCGTTCCTGCCAGGCGGGTCTGACGCTCCCGCAGCACGGTCACGGCCTCGTCGAGCAGGTCCGCCATGGCCTCGAATGACTTGCAGGCGAACCGGGCGAACATCGGCCGGCCGAGCGCGAACTCCATCCCGCCCTTGGGGTCGACCGCCCACAGCCGCACCAGCCCGGAGGCGACACCGCCGCCGAGGACCCGGACCAGCGACCACAGCACCGAGCCCTTGCCCGACCGGGTGGCGCCGCCCACCAGGACGTGAGTTGCGAGCAGATGCAGCGACCAGGGACGCAGGTCCTCCCGCCGGGCCAGCGGCAGCGCGGTGAAGTCCGGCACCGCCGGCACCGGGAACGGCGGCACCAGCGTGCGCAACGCATCGGTCCGCACCAACGCCACGTAGAGCACCGTTGGCCGGTCCCGGAACCGCACGCGATCCACCAGCCGCAGCAGCCACGCACCCCGACCAGTCCGGGTCGGCGGGTCACCGGGGCGTTCCGCGTAGACGCGGGCGTGCCGCCGGCCGAAGGCGTACGCCAGGTTCGCGCTCACCCGCTGGAACTGCTCCGGCGTCTGCCCCCGGACCATCCGCACCGTCAGCACGTCGAGGGCCTGATCCGAACGGACCCGCAACAGCTCAGGCAGCACGTGCCGACGGTCGAACGTCTCGGCGAGCCCGCACAGCGTCATGGCCTCACGCCACACCCGCCGGTAGACGAACACCCGCCGGAACGCCCCGAGCAGCGGACCCGCCAGCCAGGTCCACCACGACGACTCGTCTCGCCAGCGCCACACCGCCGAGACCGCCGACGCGACAACCAGCGGCACCACCAGGCCGAGCCAGTCGAACTCGACGTAGAGCCAGAGCGCCAGGACCACCGCGCCGGTAGCCACCGGGTGACGCAGGCACCACCACAGCAGCCGCCCGGACCAGCGCAGCACCAGGCCGAGCACCACCGCCCACATCGGCAGCTCGAAGCGCCTCGGACGGAACACGATCAGGTCACCGGCCGAGGTCGTCACCACCTCGCCGCGAGGCCGCCCGATCACTTGGCACCCCGCAGCGACACAAACCGGCCCGACGCATCCCGCACCGGCGGGAACGGAAGCACGAGCTGCCCCACGCAGCCCTCACACCGGCCGTCGGCACCGGTGGCCGGATCGAACCGGGACTGACACACGCCGCACCGAGGCCAGCCACGGCTAGCCGGACGCATACCCTTGGACACGTCACTACCTCTCTCGACAGAGCAGGGGAAGAAGACAGAGGGCGGGGCTGCCGTCCGCCAAGACCTGACAGCCCCGCCCCCACCAGATGCGGCTACGCCGCCGCCTTCTTGTTGCTGGCCACACCGGCCGGGGCACGCATCCCGGTCGCCCGCAGCGAGTACGCCATCCGGCCGTTGTTCGCCACGTACGGCGTCACCGTCATGCCGTCGAACTCCACCGCCTCGAACGGCGCACCCGACGGCGGCACCGGCTGGTAATCGGCGGAAATCTTGACCGTCGTCTCCCGCGACCGCTTGCCAAGCTCCGGGTCCAGGTCCATCACCCGCACCTGCCACACCCGCTGACCGGTCAACTTGTCCTTCGCCGGGCTACGCCGACCCGTCTTCTCGTCAAAGTCCTCGACCTCACCCATCGACTCGGGCACCAACGCGCACCCAGCCGGGAACACGTCCTCACAACGCACGGCGAACCTCGTACCGCCACGCAGAGCCATCGCTCAACCTCCTGATCCCACCTGACCATCCTGACTAGCCAGGTGACGTTGATCAAAGGTAGGCCGGCTTGGCTAGTCATGTCAACGACAGCGTGGGAACTTTCCTAGCCTGGCTAGTCAGCGGTACCTTCCGTCCATGGCTCTTGACCCAGACGACCCGCGCACACCGTCGCAGCAGATTGCGGCCACTCTCCGCGCAGAGATCAAGACCGGGAAGTTCGCGCCCGGCGAGAAGTTGCCGTCGCAACACGACCTCGTCGAGCGATTCAGCGTCGCCCGCGAGACGATCAAGGCCGCCCTACGGAAGCTGCAAGACGAGCGGCTGATCGTGACCCGTCAGGGCAGCGGCACCTTCGTCCGCGCCAACACCGAACGCCCGGTAGGACTACGGCCCCACATCGAGCGAGCGTTCGAGGCCACGAACGTCACGATCGACTTCGCCGGCTTCTCCGGAGAGACGCTGTACAACGCGATCCAAGAGACCTTGGACAAGGTCCGCATCGGCCGCCTCACCCCGGAGTCCATCCGGGTACGCGTGCTGATCTCCGACATGACCGCCCCGATGGCGATCCCCTGTCGCGCCGAGGACCAGGCCGACGACCCCGGCATTCGAGCCCGAGCCCGCCGGATCACCGACCGGTCCATCCACGCCGTCACCGACGCCGTCCAGGAGCTTGCCGACCTCGGGTTGGTCAAGACCGCCACCACCGAGGTACGCGTCCACAACGCGGCGCCCCTGTTCAAGCTGTTCATCATCAACGAGCAGGAAGCTTTCTTCGGCTTCTATCCCGTCGTCGAGCACACCGTCTCCGTGGACGGCAAGCCAATGGCGATCTACGACGCGATGGGCAAGGACGCGATCCTCTTCCCGTTCACGCCCAGCGACGAAGACACCAGCAATGACGCCCTCTACGTCGAGCAGGCCCGCGCCTGGTTCGACAGCCTGTGGGGCACCATCGCCCGCGAGTACGCCTCGTGACCGCCGCAGACCTAGCCAAGGTGATCGACCGCGCCCGAGTAATCCTGCTCGACTTCGACGGCCCCGTGTGCAGCATCTTCGCCCAGCGCCCCGCGCCGACCGTCGCCCACGAACTTCGCCGGCTACTCGTCGACCAGGGCGTGACCCTGCCGCCCGAGATCCTGGCCGAACGTGACCCGCTCGCCGTGCTTCGCTTCACCGCAACGCTTGGGCGCCCGGCAGTCGTCCGCCTGATCGACGAGGCGATGACCCGCGAGGAAGTCACCGCGGCCCGCACTGCCGCGCCTACGCCGTACGGCCGAGAGGTCATCGTTGCCGCCCAGCAGACCGGCCGTCGGGTCGCGGTCGTATCGAACAACTCGGCTGAGTCGGTGTACGCCTACCTGAGCGCCCGCCGGCTCACCGGCTACGTACACCCGGTCATCGGCCGACCGGAGGCAGCACCGGAGCGCATGAAGCCGGACCCGTTTCCCGTTCGGGAAGCCCTTCGCGAGTTGGGCGCCGAGCCGGCAGAATGCGTCCTCGTCGGCGACTCGGAGACCGACATCGAGGCCGCCCACGCCGCCGGGGTCACCGCCATCGGGTACGCCAACAAGCCCGGCAAGCGCGAGCGGTTCGCCGCCGCAGACGCCCTCATCGACAGCATGGCCGAGCTGGTGTCGGCGTTCGCCGTCGACGAGCTGTAGCACCCACGCACACGAGCGCCCCGGGGATCATCACCGGGGCGTTTCTCGTTGTCTCGGTTCGGAGCTGGCGCCCTCCGCGAGGGACGGCTACGAGCTAGTCCAAGTCCCCGCGCTTGGCAGCGATCCACGCCTCAACATCCTCGGCAAGCCAGACGTTGCCCATCTGAAGCGTGGCCACAGGCTCAGGGAAGTCGCGCCGATTGGTGATCTGGTAGACGCGCTGTCGGGAGACGCCGCCGAGCATGGTTCGGATCTCGCCCGAACCCACCAGCCGCAGCTTCTTGCCCATGACACTGACGCTAGGCATCCGTCGACTAGGCACGTATCAACTTGATGGAGACCTAGTTCATGCCCGCTCTAGTCGTTTACTCTTTACGCATGACTAGGTTCAAGTGGTTCCAGCGCCCTGATCATCCGATCGACTACGTAGCCGGCGAGCCGGTCTCATCGACGCGCAACTTCGGGGGACAGCGATGGATTGGCCGCGCTGCCGTCCCCCCGCCGGAGCCACCCCTGATGACTAAGGCCGGCGCCTGGCGCTCGTCGAAGGCTCTCAAGCGCCGCAACCAGAGGTGATTCATGCTGATCCCACAGCAGCAGCCGGAGCCTCCGTTCAGGGTCCTGATGGCCGGCTACGTCGTCGATTTCCACCACCGCTCCGTCTGCTCGAAGTGCGCCGACGACGGATGTCCGCGCTTAGCAGCGGCAGGCGCGACCTTACGCGCCTGGCGAGACAGGAAGAGTAAACGTGAGGGCCAGTGAGGATGCAGCACCCGAGCCACACGACAAGCCCTCAGTTCAGACGGAGCCGCTACTACCCAGGGCCGGGGATATCGTACGTCTAACCCGGGCCGCGAGTGTGCAGTTCGTCAATCCGATCATGTTCCGCGTGATCCGCGTCCTCGACTGGCCTACTTACGACCACTGGATATGGCTGAACGGCTACCAACTCAACCCCATGGGCGATGCCATCGCCCGGCGCAATCTTTACGTGCAGAAGGGAAGGTTCGAGATCACGCGGCTTAGTTCAAGAGGCAACCACATCGTCGGAATCCCGACACCTCGCCCGCACGCGAACCCAACTGATCAAGTTCCCTCCTAGGCAGCTAATATTCCGGGCCGGCCGCCAACCACAGCAACGCCATGGGGGCGCTGCGCCCCGGCGGGCAGTCAACTTGCAGATCAGATGGTCTCGGGCCAGCCAAGCACCGAGTGACTAGGAGCCGACCGGCCTCCGCCGTGGGTCTGGCGCTCATCGAGCCAACCGAAGTGCGCCAGCCACCCCGTATGCATATACGATCCAGCATTACGTTACTTATTCCGCGCATTTTTGAGCCGATGGCTCATGGCCTCCAAACTTTGGCTTACGGCCTCGGGCAGCACAGGCTGATCCCGCCCCGGCCCCTCATCCCACCATCTACGATCGGTTGTCAAAACCACTTCGCCGAAGGTGCCATCCCCTTCGCCCTGGACCACGAAATCTAACGGCAACTCACTTGAATCGCCCGAAGGAGCAACAGCCCCACGGAAGTCCCAAACCTGCGATTTTGCCTCCCTGAACGATGGGGGTTTGTTGAATCTGGCACCAAGAAAGTGCCCCAGAAACGTCTCTGCTTTGTTGAAGAGAGCCTCGTGCGAAAACTCCGCCTCGTCGCACAAGAGCATCGCAAATGTGGCCGCCCAAAAGTTCGATCCCCTACGAAAGCCAGCCCCCCGAAACGTTGCGTCCCCCGAGCAGTAGAAGTCCTCGAAGTGAGCGTCGCCCTCAATCCGGGCGCGGTCCATATTAATCGAGCTAACTGCGCACCCTCTAAAGTTGACCGAGGGAAGCACAGCCCCGCTCAGGTCCACGCTGATATCCGCCCAAAATAGTGAGGATCCAGAAATCGCGCCGGTGCTAGGGGTTAAATGCCTCCGCCGAACACTATACTTAAGGTGCTTAACCAAAATCTTTTGCACAGCTAAACGTACTTGGAATTCCTGATAACGCTTCTGGTCTTCTTCGTCACGTTCCGCCTGACTGCGCCGTTCTCCCATTTCAAACGGCAGCGTGTAGGGCATTCTTAGATACGCACACAAAAGATCCACGATGGTCTGACGGTGTTCAGCGTTATCCTGCCCTAAGCGTTCCAATGCATACAACGCCGCTAAGCGCACCGCAGCTTTCTCTGATCCCAATTGCTCAGCAGCTTTTACGTAAAGATCAGTTACCCGCCGCTCCGTCGCGTCGTGCCTCGCATCGTCAGCCGTTCGGTTCTTATAAGCCTGGTCGTCGTAATCGACCCGTTCCTTAACGTACTGACGGCGCAGGGCTAGAAACAGGGCAATCAAACCACCTGTACCCGCACCAACGGCGAGGATATTGCGAATGACGTCCACCCGCAGTTGTGCCGCGCGAACGGCTAGGTCCGGCGAAGTTATCAGCTTCGCCGGAACCTGGGCCGCGTCCCACATGAAAAGCGCCGTTACTGTGGTGATTGCCAAAGCAGCAATAGTCAGCACAGTGAGTGTCGCTATGTGGATTGGCCTGTAGGTCCGAGGCTTGGCTGGGTTTGTTCTTTCGAACATCCAATCAGATATTGCCTTACGCCAACCAGCTATTGCCTCACGCCGACCTCGCCAAACGGCATGGCGGTCCGGTCGCTTCAACCAGGAGGGGGTTTTCGGCATCCATCCATGATCTCGCGTCAAGGCAACATCAGCTAGCTAGGGTCAGGCATCCGACTCCTTGCCGGTATTCGTCATAGAGGTCCGGCCGTTCACGGGAAATCTCGCCCACCACCCGTGGGTATGGCGCACCCCCCGTCCATCTTCTCGATATCACGCAGATCTAAAGACCGAATGGTTTCAAAAAGCAGTTATGCAGCGTTGGAGGGGTGTCAGCGAGGAAGACGGCCTCATTCCTTCCTCCTGGCTCGCAGGCGAGGCAGACTAGGCATACTCTTTGCTGCTCGTCCCAAGAATTCCTTCGCAAAGCGCCAGCTCACCTGTCTAGTCCCACCACATGCTTGACGAATCCGTCCCAGGACACGCTTGACGTTGAGCCTAGAGTCGGCATCTCAACGTTCGACAGCGAGGAGCTTCACGTGAGTGCCAGCGACAGACCCGTCAGGACGGAACCTGGGCAAGCCTGAGCACGTATTCGAAGCCGCGTTTCTGCGCGGGCGAAGCCACCATTGGCAGGATCAGCGCTGGTATGCCGGCGGAAACCGATCCGCCGTCGCCGGAGGGATGATCACCGACCATCAGGGTCTGGCCCGGTGTGGAATGGAGGGCTTCGAGGGCGGCGCCCCAGATCCGAGGGTCCGGTTTGACGAAGCCGACCTTGTAGGACAGTACGAACGCATCGACATAGCCGTCGAGTCCGTGCCGCGCAAAGCATTTGCGGATGTCCCAGCCGACGTTGCTGACGACGCCGATGCGAACACCGCTATCACGCAATGCGGACAGGGTGGCGACGGTGTCGGCGTACGGCTCGATCGCTTCGGCGTGTGTTTCGTGCAAGACCGATGCCAGCGCCTGGTCCACGCCAGGAATCTGTTTCAGCACGGCGATGATCGCCCGATCCCAGACTCGCGGATCCAGATCTCGGGCGATGTGGGCCGGATCCGTGGCCGTCTCCCGCAACAGTTCCGCGAAGTGGCCAGCAATACGATGCGCCTCGCCGGCAGCCAATGTCCGATCGATCGATGCTGCCGCGTTACCCACCCAGCGCTCCGAGTCCCTGGCGAACAGAGTCCAGGCGAAGTCGAACAGTACCGTCGTCACGGGCTTGGCGGTCATCGCATCACCCTAGATCAACACGACGAGTTCTGTGGGCCGCGACGCAGTAGCCGAAGCCGAGCCAACACGGCGCATGTCAGAACTTTGATGATCGCGAGGAAGCGGCCAGCAACTTCGCTTCGTGATCATGTCAAGCATCTGGTGGGACGCGAGTGTCAAGCATGTGCCGTGACACGACAAAGCGCCAGCTCACCCACTTGCCGAATTGATCTGTCTTAGATCAAGGCACCGCGCTCCGCGCGGTGCGGGGCGGCAAGCCCGGCCGGCGGCAAGCCGCCCCGGCCGCCTACGGCGCCGGGGCGGTGAGCCACCGACAGCCGCCGGGACACCGCCCTCACGCCAGTAGCCGACAGCACTACGGTCGCAGTATGGACGACCCGATCGAGCTGCGTCTCGACCTCGCCACAGCCGAGGACCTTCGCAACGCGCTGTACGACCTGGGTGAGCATCAGGCCGCAGGCAGACCGATCCCCTACATGGACGCCGAGACCAGCAGACGGCTCGGCGCCCTCCTACGAGACCTGGACATCCGGTTGGGCGGCACCGGCAGATTCGCATAGCCGGCTTGCCCAGCGACCGGTACGGAAGCCGGCACATCAGCCGCCGTCGAGGTTGGGGCTTCCGCCTGCCGCGCCAGTCCAACCCCGGGACTGGCTTGCCACCGAGTCACCGGGTCGCGGCACCAGCTCCACCGCCAGGACGTGCCCGACCCCTCCCCCACAGCCGCCGGCTCGACTCCGGAACCATCGAGCGCCGGCCCGGAGACGGCCCACGACGGCACAGCGGTACGACCTGAGACGACGATCAACTGACCCAGCACTCAGGCCGTCTCCAGGCCGTCTCAGGCCGTGGCCAGGCCGTCAAACGCCACCCAACGATGACCAAGGCCAACCAACAGCACCGGACATAGAACCAGCTCAGAGCCTTGATCAGGTCTCTGAGCTGGTGGGCGACGGACGAGTCGACCTGTACGCCGGATTCTGTGCCCGGCACGCCCGTAGGCGCACCGGCGGCGGCCATCCATCTAGGCCTGCCGTCGCCGGCAGGCTCCAGCGGCCTACCCGCAGACATCGGGCGGGCAGCCCTCAAGCGTCTGCGCGAGTCGTCATCTTGCGGTGACGGCCCTTTCTTGGCCTTGCTCCGGGTGGGGTTTACCGAGCCACCCCGGTCACCCGGGGTGCTGGTGGGCTCTTACCCCACCGTTTCACCCTTACCGTCCCTTGCCGGGTCGGCGGTCTGTTTTCTGTGGCACTGTCCCGCGGGTCACCCCGGGTTGCCGTTAGCAACCACCCTGCCCTGTGGAGTCCGGACGTTCCTCGGCGGCGGGCTGTAGCCCGCCGACGCGACCGCCCGGTCGACTCGTCCGTCGCGCCCTCATCCTAACGACGCGCCCGCCGCGCCCATTTCCGCCCCGACGCCTTGCGGCGCGTCACCCGGCCTCGGCGAGGATGACCTGCTCCAGCAGTGCGAGTGGGGTCCGCCACTGCTCGGGGTCGTCGTAGTTGCCGGCGGTGACGGCCACGCCGAGGTCCAGGTCGGGCAGGACGTAGAGGCGCTGACCGCCGTTGCCCATCGCCGCCACCAGCTCGTGGCCCGCGACGGAGTCGAGGTACCAGTGGTAGCCGTACCGCGCACCCCATTCGGTCTCAAGGCGCGGCTGGAGCATCGTGCGGAGCCAGTCGGCCGGGACGAGCGGGCGACCGTGCCACACTCCCTCGTGCAGCACCAGCTCGCCCAGCCGGGCCAGGTCGCGGGGTGTGAGCCGCAGCCCGGACGCGGCGGAGGCCACTCCGTCCGGGCCGGCCAGCCACTCGTGACGGTCGATGCCCAGCGGGCCGAAGAGCGTCGCCTGCGCGTATTCCGGCAGGGGCCGCCCGGTGCCGTCGGCGATCAGTCGGCCGAGCAGGGCGGTGGCACCGCCGCAGTAGGCCCACCGGGTGCCGGGCGGCTCGACGACAGGCCGCTCCAGGATGTAGCGGTAGCGGTCCGGGGCCAGCTCCATCGCGATCTCGGCGTTGGCCGGGCTGTCGTACGGAAGGTCCTCACGCCATTCCAGCCCCAGCGACATGGTCAGCGCGTGCTCGACGGTGAGCCGGGCACGCGCGGGATCCGCCGCCAGGTCGGGATAGCCCCGGAGGTGCGGCAGCAGCGGCTCCCCCGGTGCCGGGACCAGCCCGTCGCCCAGCGCGATGCCGTACAGCAGCGCGGTCACGCTCTTGGTGACCGAACGGATGTCGTGCAGGGTCCCGGGTCCGAACTCCACGACGCCCAGCGAACGCTCCCAGGTGAAGTCCTCGCCGACGCCGTAGTGTTCCAACACGATCTCGTCGCCGCGAACCGCCACGACGGCGTGCAGGCCGTCGAGTTGGCCGGCGCGCAGCGCGCGGTCCAGTCTGTCCCGCATCGACGCCTCCCCGTGCCCCCGTCACGCCTGGTTATACCGGAATCCGGGCCGCACAGTGGTCCCCCCGACTCGTACCCGGACAGCCGGACCCGGGCGTACTAGCCTCGGGGATCATGGACCTCTCCGACGTCGCGCTGCTGCTGGTCGCCGGTCTGGCCGCGGGCACGGTGAACGCGGTCGCCGGTGGCGGCTCGCTGATCACGTTCCCGGCGCTGATCGCGACCGGGCTGCCGCCGGTGGCGGCCAACGTGTCGAACTCGGTGGCGGTCTTTCCGGGGTACGCGGCGAGCGTGGCGGGCAGCCGGACGGATCTGCCGCGCGGTCGGGCGTTGTGGGCGTTGCTGCCCACCGCCGCGGTCGGGACGACGTTGGGCTGTGTGCTGCTGCTGGCCACGCCGGCACGCGCGTTCGAGGTGGTGGTGCCGTTCCTGGTGCTCGGCGCGACCGCGCTCCTCGCGTTCCAGGATCCGCTGCGCCGGCTGGTGGGCCATCCGTCGCGGTTGAGCCCGCGCCGCCGTACCGTCACCGTGCAGACCATGGTCCTGGTCGGCACGGTGTACGGCGGCTATTTCGGTGCGGCGCTCGGGGTGATGCTGGTGGCCGGGCTGGCCCTGGTGCTGGACGCCACGTTGGCCCGGGTGACGGCGGTGAAGAACCTGCTCTCGGCCGTGGTGGGGCTGACCACGCTGGTGATTTTCGCGTTGTTCGGCCCGGTGCAGTGGGTGGCCGTCGCGGTGGTCGCGCCGGCCACCGTCGTCGGGGGGTACGCGGGCGCCCGGCTGGCCCGCCGGCTCCCGGCGGTGGTGTTGAAGACGGTCATCGTGCTGTTCGGCACCACGATCGGCCTCTACCTGCTGTGGCGCGCGCTGACCTGACGATCGGTCAGTACGCCTCCCCCACCGGCTCCTCCGGGGCGTGTTCGGCGGCGCGGGCGGCTCGGTTCCAGATCACCCGTTCGCCGTAGCCGGCGGCCATCAGGTGACCGAACGCGAGGTAGACCAGCACGCCGACGGCGAGCACCCCGAAACCGACCCAGAACGGCAGCGCCAGGCCGTGTTCGGCGAGCTTGCCGGAGATGATCGGCGCGGGCGCGGCGGCACCCCAGCGGACCAGGTTGAACGCGCCGGTGGCGATGCGCCGGTCGGCGGAGCCGAGGCCGAGCGCCAGGTCGGTCAGGTTGGCGTTGGCCAGGCCCATGAACAGGCCGGCGACGACCAGCACGACGAGCGACATGGCGGTGCCGGTGGAGGTGGCGAACAGCACCATGCAGACCAGCAGGCCGAGGATGGCCACGCCGACGGTCTGCACCGCGCCGATGCGGTGGGCGAGCCGGTGGCCGATCAGCAGGATGCCGGCGGCCAGGCCGAGGCCCCAGCCGGTGAACGCGAGGCCCAGCGGGATGACGTCGAGGCGCAGGAACAGCGGCGTGTAGCCGAGCACCACGAAGAACACGAAGTTGTACGCGGCGGTGACCACGCAGAGCGTGACGAACGCCGGCCGGCGGTAGGTGGCGAAGATCTGGCCGACGCGTACCGGAGGCTGTTTGTTCGTGGGTTCGCGGAGCTTGCGGGCGGCGACGCCGAGCGCGAGCACCATGAACACGCCGCAGACGAAGAACGGCAGCCGCCAACTCACCTCGCCGAGCAGGCCGCCGATGAGCGGGCCGACGGCGAAGCCGAGGCCGAGCGCGGTCTCGAAGAGGCCGACCACCCATTCCCGGTCGTTGGCGAGGTTGACCAGCACCACCATGGCGGTGGCGAAGAACATCGCGTTGCCCAGCCCCCAGACGCCGCGCAGCACGGAGAGCTGGACGATGTCGTTGCTGAACGAGGCGAGGATGGCGGCCAGGCCGACCACCGAGACACCGGTGATGAGCACCGGTTTGAAGCCGAACTTCCCGCTGGCCAGCGTGGCCGGGATCATGCCGACGGCCATCACCGCGATGTACGCGGTGAAGAGCAGTTCGACCTGCCAGGCGGTGACGCCGATGGCTTCGCCGATGGCGGGCAGGATGGGGTCCACCACCGCGATGCCGGCGATGGCGAGGAACGCCACGAGCGTGGTGGCGTAGATGGCACTGCGGTTGGGTTCGGATCGCCGATCCACTCCGCAACCTCCCAGATAGCTGTATCGTACAGGTAATTTCCTTGTATCATACAGCTATGAGCGACGACGACCACGCGAAGGAAGTCACACTCGGCCGCATCGAGACCGAGGTCGCCCTGCTGATGCGGCTGGGCGAGGCCACCCGGCGCGGCACCGGCACCATGGAGCACCGGCTGCTCGACCGCGCGGCGTACGTGATCCTGCGGCACCTCGACGACGCCGGCCCGCAGAACGTCTCGGCGCTCGCCGCCCGGCTGAACCTGGACGGTTCCACGGTCACCCGGCAGGTCTCCGCGCTCCAGCGCGACGGCCTGATCGCGCGTACCCCCGACCCGGCCGACGGGCGCGGCACGGTGATCACCGCGACGCCGGCCGGGCTCCAGCGGATGGCGGCCGTGCGGGCCGCGCGGACCCGGCTCTACGGCGAGATGCTGTCGGCCTGGTCCGACGACGACCGGGACACGCTCGCGGAGCTGCTGCACCGCCTCAACGAGGCCCTGGACGCGCGCAACCGTCGCCGCTGAGGGTGGCTTGGTTAGGAGGGGCCCCCTGTTATGCAGAATGCGTTAACAGGGGGCCCCTCCTTTCACGCGACGGGTTCGGGGGCGGGGTCGGTGCGGTCGGCGGAGACGCGGGGCGTGCCCTCGTCGGCGAAGTAGTCGTCCGGCGTGGTGCCGTCCGGGCCGTCGGCCACCTTCGCGGCCCGCAGCACCAGCGTGCCCAGCGCGGCCACCACCAGGTTCACCAGCACCGCCACGATTCCCACGTAGATCGTCTTCTTGGTGTCGAAGCCGAACTCGGAGAGCGGGAACGCCGAGCCGGCGAAGTGCTTCTTCCCGGTCGCCGGGTTGCCGATCTGGTAGAGCATCCACATGCCCAGGCCCATGCCGGCCACCCAGCCGGCGATCAGCGCGCCCCGGTGGAACCAACGGGTGTAGAGGCCCAGCGCCACCGCCGGCAGCGTCTGGAGGATGATCACGCCGCCGATGAGCTGGAGGTCGATGGAGAACTGCGGGTCGAGGAAGACGATGCAGGCCACCGCGCCGACCTTCACCACCAGCGAGGTGATCTTCGAGACGTTCGCCTCCTGCGCCGGCGTCGCGTCCCGCTTCAGGTACTCCTTGTAGATGTTGCGGGTGAACAGGTTCGCCGCCGCGATCGACATGATCGCCGCCGGCACCAGCGCGCCGATGCCGATGGCCGCGTACGCGACGCCGGCGAACCAGTCCGGGAACTGCTGGTCGAACAGCAGCGGCACCACCGTGTTGCCGTCGACGCTGCCCTCCTTCGCGCCGGGCAGCGGCTTCACGTTCGCCGCGATGGCCATGTAGCCGAGCAGCGCGATCAACCCGAGCAGCAGGCTGTACGCCGGCAGCGCGGACATGTTCCGCTTGATCACGTCCCGGTTCCGGCTGGCCAGTACGCCGGTGATGCTGTGCGGGTAGAGGAACAACGCCAGCGCCGAGCCGAACGCCAGCGTCACGTACTGGAGTTGGTTGTTGGCGTTGAGCAGGATGCCGTCGTTCGGGTTGTTGGCCGTCGCCTGGAACTTCGCGTCGGCGGCGTCGAAGATGCTGCCCCAGCCGCCCAGCTTGTACGGCAGGTAGACCACCGCCACCAGGATCACGACGTAGATCAGCGAGTCCTTCACGAACGCGATGAGCGCCGGCGCGCGCAGCCCGGACTGGTAGGTGTAGGCGGCCAGGATCGCGAACGCGATGATGATCGGCAGGTGCCGGGCCACCGCGCTGTCCCCGGTGACACCCATGGTCTTGAGCACCGCCTCGATGCCGACGAGCTGCAACGCGATGTACGGCATGGTGGCGACGATGCCGGTGATGGCGACCAGCAGCGCCAGGATCGGCGAGCCGAACCGGTTGCGGACGAAGTCGGCCGGGGTGACGAAGCCGTGCCGGTGCGAGACCGACCAGAGCCGGCACAGCACCAGGAACACCATCGGGTAGATGACGATCGTGTACGGCACGGCGAAGAACCCGGCCGCGCCGGCCCCGAAGATCAGCGCCGGCACCGCCACGAACGTGTACGCGGTGTAGAGGTCACCGCCGACCAGGAACCAGGTGATCCAGCCGCCGAAGCTGCGCCCGCCCAGCCCCCACTCGTCGAGGTGGGCCATGTCCTGCGGCCGGCGCCACCGGGCGGCCACGAAGCCCATGGCGCTGACCAGCAGGAACAGCACGGAGAAGACGATGATCTCGGTGAGGTGGTCACGCCACATCAGTGGTCACCCCGCTTCTTCTTGGTCATCTGGTAGACCAGCGTGGTGGTGCCGACGCCCAGCAGGATCCAGGCCAGTTGCAGCCAGTAGAAGCGCGGGAACCCGAACAGCCGGGGCGAGTCGGCGTTGAAGAAGGCCGGGATCAGCGGCACCACGATCGGGATGAAGAGCAGCCAGTTCCAGGGGCTCTTGTCCTTCGCCCGGGAACGCGCCGTGTCCAGCGCCTCCGGTTCCGGTGTGGCCATTGACAACCTCCGGGAAGTCGTAGCGGGCCAGGTGACGGCCGGAGGCTACGACCCGGTGAGCCCGGTCACATTCGACAGGCGGACGTCGATGCGCCGAACGGCCGCCCGGCTGCGCCGAACGGCCGACTCCCGGTCAGAGGTCGCCGAGGTGGGCGGTGTCGTTGACCGAGCGGACCGCGACGCCGCCGTCCGGGTACAGGTCGAGCACCGAGACGCCCGCGGTGTCCAGGTAGAGCCGGTGCAGGAACGCGTCACCGGCGGCCAGCGCGTCGCGCAGCACCAGCTTGATCGGCGAGACGTGCGAGACCACCACCACGGTCTCCCCCGGGTACGCCGACCGCAGCCGGTCCACCGCCCGGCCGGTGCGTTCCGCCACCGCGGCGAACGACTCCCCCTCCGGCGGCGCGACCCGGGTGGAGGCGAGCCAGGCGTCCAACTCGCCCGCCCAGCCGTCCCGCACCTCGGCGAACGTACGCCCCTCCCAGACCCCGAAGTCGCACTCGATCAGGTCGTCGTCGGTGCGTACCGGCGGGTTGCCGACCAGCGCGGCGACCGCCCTGGCGGTGGCCGTACACCGGGACAGCGGTGAGCTGACCACGGCCGCGACGGACGGCGCCAGCGCGGCTACCCGGGCGGCGGTGGCCCGAGCCTGGGCCCGGCCCCGCGCGGTCAGCGGCACGTCGCCGCGACCGGAGTACTGCTTCTGCACGGTGCGGTCGGTCTCCCCGTGCCGCACCAGGATCAACCGGGTGCCCTCCTCGGTCGGGCGCGGTTCCCAGGAGGCCGGCGTGGTGGCCGGGTCGGTGCCGGTGGCCTTCGCGGTGGCGGCGCGGGCTGCCACCTCGCGGGCGGCGGCCCGGGCCGCCGAGTCGGGGCCGGCGACCTCGCGCGGCGGCTGCGCGGCACGCGGCGCCGCCGTCGTCGGAGCGCGGCCGGCGGCGGCGTCCATGGCGGCATTGGCCAGCGCGTCGGCGTGCTTGTTGCGCTCCCGGGGAATCCAGGTGAACCGGACGGCGGTGAACCGGCCGACCAGCCCGGCGGCCTGGGCGGCCAGCGGGCGCAGCCCGGGGTGCTTGATCTGCCAGCGGCCACACATCTGCTCGACCACCAGCTTGGAGTCCATCCGCGCCTCGACCTCGGCCGCGCCCAGCTCGGCGGCGGCCTCCAGCCCGGCGATCAGGCCCCGGTATTCCGCCACGTTGTTCGTCGCCGTGCCGATTCCCGCCGAGCGTTCGGCCAGCACCTCACCGGTCTCCGGGTCCCGGACCACCGCGCCGTAGCCGGCCGGGCCCGGGTTGCCCCGGGAACCGCCGTCGGCCTCGATCACGACCGCGCGTACCGCCACGGCGGCTACAGCCCCGACTCGTTGGTCCGGACCATGATCCGGCGGCACTCCTCGCAGCGAACCACGTCGTCCGGGTCCGACTTGCGGATGCGGGCCAGGTCGGCGCCGGACAGCTCCAGCCGGCAGCCACCGCAGCGACCGCCGGTGAGCAGCGCGGCCCCCATCCCGGTGTCCTCGCGGATCTTGTCGTAGAGCGTGACCAGGTCCGCCGGCAGGTCACCGGCGAGCGGCTGCCGGGAGGTGCGCTTGAACTCCTCCTCCTTGGCGATCTCGGCGAGCGCGTCGTCGCGGCGCTGCTCGGTCGCGGCCCGGCGCTCCCGGGCCTCGGCGATCCGGCTCTCGATGCCGTCCAGTACGCCCTGCGCGGTCTCCCGCTGCTCCATCAGCTCCAGCTCGGCGTCCTCCAGGTCGCTCTGCCGGCGGTTCAGCGAGACCAGCTCGTGCTGGAGCGCCTCCAGCTCCCGGGCCGGGCCGTTGCCCGAGGCCAGCCGGGCCTCGTCCTTGCTCTTGCGCGCCCGCACCTGGTCGACGTCCTTCTCCAGCCGGGCGATGTCCCGGTCCAGGTCGTCGACGGCCACCTGGGCGCGGACCCGCTCGTCCTCCAGCGCCGACAGCTCGCGCGCGAGCGCCTCCAGCTCGGCCCGTTCCGGCAGGCTGCGGCGACGGTGCGCCAACTGGGCGAGCGTGGTGTCGATCGCCTGGAGGTCGAGCAGGCGACGCTGCACCTTCGGGTCAGCCTTCACGGTCGGGGCTCCTTGTCGTCCGGTCGGGGCGCGGCGGCGTGCACGGTCCAGGGGTCGGTGTCCAGGTCGGACACCACGGTCTCGACGCCGAGGTCGTCGGCCAGGTGGGCGGCCAGGTCGTCCAGCCAGGGCCGTTCGGTCGCCCAGTGGGCGGCATCCAGCAGGGCCGGGCCCCCGGCGGCGAGGTGCTCGCCGGCCGGATGGTGGCGCAGGTCCGCGGTGAGGAACGCGTCCACCCCGGCCGCCGCCGCCTCGGCCAGGAAGGCGTCCCCCGAGCCGCCGCTGACAGCGAGGGTACGAACCATACGCCCGGGATCCCCGGCGGCGCGAACGCCCCAGGCGGTGACCGGAAGCACGTCGGCGGCCAGCCGGGTCAGCTCGGCCAGCGTGACCGGCGTGGGCAGCTCGCCGACGCGGCCGATGCCCCGGCCGGGCGCGTCGGCCGGTGAGCCGGGGCGGGGCCGGTGCAGCGGACGCAGCCCGGTCAGCCCGAACCGGGCGGCGAGCGCGTCGGACACGCCGGGGTCGGCCACGTCGGCGTTGGTGTGCGCCACGTACAGGGCGACGTCGGCCTTGATCAGCCGGTGCACGATCCGGCCCTTGAACGTGGTGGCGGCCACCGAGGAGACGCCGCGCAGCAGCAGCGGATGGTGCGCCACGATCATGTCGGCGCCGGCGGCGAGCGCCTCGTCCACCGTCTCCGGGACCACGTCGACCACGCAGGCGACCCGGCGGACCGGCTGGTCGGGCTCGCCCACCACCAGGCCGACCCGGTCCCACTCCTCCGCCCAGGCGGGCGGGTAGCGGCGGTCCAGGGCGGCCACCACGTCGGCGACCGTGGGCGGCGATCCGGTTGTGCTCACGGCCGGCCAGCTTACCGGCCGTCCGGCGGTTTCCACGCCCACGGCGTTAAGCGGGGCCCCCTGCACCACCGAATGCGTTAACAAGGGGCCCGTGCTTACACCTCAGGCGGCCAACGGGCGGGCCGCGCCGCGCAGGGCGGCCAGGCCGGCCTCCCAGGGGAACGCGTCCAGGTGCTGCTCGCCGGTCCCGGGCGGGTGCAGGCGTACGACGTGGTCGCCGAAGACCACCCGGACGCCCCACTCGGCGAGCCGGTTCAGGCTGGCCCGGAACGCCGGGTGCCCGGCCATCGCCACGTTGGTGAACGGGACCGCCGCGATCGGCACGCCGAGCCCCTGCGCCTCGATCAGCAGGCCGAGCGCGAGCGTGTCGGTGATGCCCGCCGCCCACTTGTTGACCGTGTTGACCGTCGCCGGGCAGACCAGCATCGCGTCCGCCGGGGGCAGCACGTCCGGGTCGTCCGGTTGCTTGTAGTGCGTACGGACCGGGTGGCCGGTCTGCCGGGCCAACGCCGCCCGGTCGACGAACTTCGCGCCGTCCGGCGTGGTGACCACGCAGACCGTCCAACCGTCGGACCGGGCGAGGTCGACCAGCCGGCCGACGTGACGGGCCAGCGGCGAACCGCAGGCGATGACGTAGAGCACCCCGCGGTGCCCGTCGCTGGTGTGCGGACCGCTCATCGGCCCCGGCCCGCGCTCATACTCCGACTCCCATGTGCTCAGCCAACTCCGCAATCGGCGCGGGCGGCGCACCCCTTGTGCGACGGAGCACGTCCGACATCAGTTCGTGGGCGATGGGCCGGCACCGGATCTCGGAGGGCGCGAGCCGGTCGCCCTGCAACAGCATGTCGCCGGCGTTGGCGACGTCGCCGATCTGGGCGTACCCCCGGGCCAGGTCGAGCAGGTGGTGCGCGCGCCGCTCCGGCAGGAGCGCGTTGAACGCCGCGGTGGGCAGCCGCTGGTGGGTCTCCACCGCCCGGCCGCCGTCGCCCAGCTCGACCGCCGCGGCGGCGCGGTGCAGCTCCAGGTTGGTCGGCCCGAACGACGTCCAGTAGTGGTTGTGGTCGCCGCCGAGCAGGACGGCCGCCTCGGCGGCGCCGCTGATCAGGTCGTCCACGGTCGCCGAGTCGCCGATCCGGGCGGCGGCCATGGCGCCCTGGAGCAGCAGCGAGCCGTAGACCGAGAGACGCTCGGGCTGGGCGTCGGCGTCGCTGCCGGGGGCGAGCCGGTCGGCGATCCGCACGTTGAGTTCGAGCGCGGGGCGGGGGCGGCCCATCGCGACGAGCGCGTTGCAGACCCGGGTGGTGGCGATGCCGGCGAGCAGCGGGTCGTCGGCCCGCTGGGCGACCGCCATCGAGCGGTCGGCGGCCAGCCAGGCCAGATTGCACTCGCCCAGCTTGCGCAGCACCGAGGAGGCGATCTGGTAGACCTGCCCGAGCAGGTGGGCGGCCTCCCGACCCTGGTCGTCGCCGCCGTAGACGGCGTCCGCCGCCTGGGCGTCGCGCAGCAGCTTGGGCAGCGCCCGGGTGAGCATGCCGTAGCGGCCGTACTGGTACGTGAGCCAGGCGTGGTTGACCGCCTTGCGCATGTCGGCGAGCGGTGGCGGGTACGGCGCCGCGTCGAAGTAGGCGCTCATCGAGTCGTAGCGCTCCAGGGCGGAGCGGATCTCCTCCACCTCGACCTGGTCGATGCAGTTGAGCGCGTCGCTGCGGCGCTCCGGGTCCTTGCCGTGCAGCAGTTGCACGTCGATCTGGAGGATGTCGGCGATCTCGTAGAGCACGGAGAACTTGTCCAACCGGCGGACCCCGCGCTCCACCTTGTCCACCCAGCTCTTGGACTTGCCGAGCCGGTCGGCGAAGACCTGTTGGGACATCTTGCGACGACTCCGCCAGTACGCCACCCGCCGGCCTATGGGTAGTTCGTCCATCCCCACTCCTCCCCCGGTCGGCGTCGGCCGGTCACCGCACGTTCACCAGATTTGCCCTGGTCGCACAGGTTGTACGTCAGCCGTCCAGCCAGTTCTCATAGTTTTCGTGCAAGTTGCACCGGCCATTCGTCAGGTCAACGATCCCGGGTTACGGCAGTGACGGTTCTCGACGCGTGGCGGTGGACGATTCGGTGGGGCGAGAGGGGATGGCACACATGTGGGGGAACGTCCGACCGCGCGTCGCTCACCTGTCGCCGCTGGAGCGGGTGCGGCTGCGACGGGTCGCGATCCGGTACGCGCTGCACGGCTGGCCGGTCACGCCCGGCGCCTGCCTCGCCAACAGTCGCTTCGTCTGCGGCCGGGCCGGCTGCCCCACGGTGGGCTGCCACCCCGCGCTGGAGGAGTGGGACCACGCGGCCAGCGCCGACCCGGCCCGGGTGGCCACCTGGTGGCGCAGTCGTCCGCACGGGGTGCTGCTGCCCACCGGGCGCGCGTTCGACGTGCTGGAGGTCGCCGCCCACCTGGGCCGGCAGGTGCTGGAGACGGTCGCCGCCCACCCGGCCGGCTTCGGCGTACGCGGGCCGGTGCTGGTCACCCCGACCGGCCGCTGGATGTTCCTGGTCCGCCCCGGCGACCCGCTGCGACCGGAGCTGGAACACTGCTTCCACGTGGTGCGGCACGGCCCCGGCTCGTGGATCCCGGCCCCGCCCACCCGACTGCCCGAGGGCGCGGTGCGCTGGGCGGTCGCCCCGGAGCAGGCCCGCTGGCAGCTCCCCGACTCCTACCTGGTGCAGAACGCGCTGATCGCGGCGTTGCGGGCAGCCGGCGTCACGCTCACCCCGGAGCTGTTCCCCGGTCACCTCCCGCTGCCCCGCCGGGGTCGCTGACCCGACTGTCGCCGAGAGCGACTCCCCGGCACCGGGCTCGTTGAGCCTGGCGAGGGCGCGGACGCGCCAGAGCGGGGGTTGAGGATGTCCAGGGACGACGCGGCCCGCCACACCGGCGGCACCGAGCCACCACCGCACCACCGCCGCCGCCCGCACCTGTGGGCCTTCACCCGCCCCCGCGGCGCCCGCCCCCCGGGTGCCCGCCCCCCAGGCTCCCGCCCCGCCATCCTCCACCGCCCCCTCCGCTGACCCGCGCCCCCGTTGTCCCCCTTCGCGCTGTCCCCCTTCGCGCTGTCCCCCTTCGCGCTGTTTCACGGAAAGAGGGCCTGTGCGCGGCCGGATAGGCACTCTTTCCGTGAAACAGAGCATCCGGGGGGTCAGGAGGTTGCGGGGAGGGCGTGGGAGCGGAGGAGGCGGGCGTCGTCCGTCACCACGGCGTGCCGCCAGGACGCGGGAAGGCGGTCCAGCCAGGCGATGCCAGGCTCGCCCATGGCCACCGCCGCCGTCGCGTACGCGTCCGCCACGCCCAGGTCCGGGCCGACCACGGTGACCGAACGCAGGCCGACCGCCGGCGTGCCCCGGCGCGGGTCGACCACGTGGTGGCCGCGCTCGTAGACACCGCTGGTGGCGACCGCCAGGTCGGTGCCGGTCAGCACCAGGCAGGTGGCCGCCGGGTCCCACGGATGCCGCACGCCGATCCGCCACGGCTCGCCGGTCGGGCTGTGCCCCCGGACCCGGACGTCGCCACCCGCGTTCACGCAGTGGTTCGGGGCGCCGGCCGCCACCAGCCGGTCCGAGGCGATCTGTGCCGCCCACCCCTTCACGTAGCCGGACGGGTCCAGCCGCCCGGTGGCGTACGCGTCGAAGAAGCCGTCCGTGGCCGTCCACAGGTCGGCGCAGCGCGCCAGCACCGCCCGCAGGTCATCGGAGGCGTCGACCGCCCGCAGCTCGCCCCGGTCCAGCCGGCACACCTCGCTGTCGTCCCGGTACGTGCTGAACCGGGCGTCCACCTCGCGCAGCCAGTCGAACGTGCGCTCGGCCAGCTCGTGCGACGTGGCGGCGGGCAGGTCGTCGGCCAGGTCGAGGCTGATCGCCGTACCCATGATCTGCTCGACCCGACGCAGGCCGGGCCGGCCGGCGGCGGCCAACCGCGTCACGCCCTGTCGAGGGCGGACTGCAACGACTGCTTGTACGCGGTGCTGGTGTACGTGGCGCCGGAGACGGTGTTCAGGCTGGCGCTCTGCTTCGCCACCACCTCGCCGGAGCTGCCGCTGTAGCGGGCCTGCACGTCGTCGGCGCGCTGCCCCTCCTGGCCGCCGACCGGCATGTCCAGCCCGGTCGCGTCGACGATGCGGCTGCCGCTCAGCGTGATCTGCACCCGCAACGACCCGTACCGGTAGGTGACGGTCGGCCCGGTGACCGTCCGCGTGGTGGGCTTCGGCGCCTTCGTGGTGGTCTTCGGCGCGGCCGGGGCGGTCCGGGTCCGGGTGCTGGTCCGGGTCGCCGGGGTCCGGTCGGCGGAGGGCTTCGCGCTCGGCTTCGCCGAGGTGCTGGGCGCCGCCGACGGCGTCACGCCGGCCGCCGTGGGCGGCAGGGCGTCGGGCGCGGGTGAGCCGCCCGGCGCGACCGGGGCCGACGCGGCCGGCACGTCACCGGCGGTGGCCTGCCCGGCGCCGGGGCCGCCCTTGAGGACCACCAGCGCGGTGGTGCCGGCGGCCAGTCCGGTGATCGCGATCAGCGCGCGACGCATGGTGGATGCCTTCCTACAGCTCGAACGCGGTGAGGTGGATCTGGCGGCGGGGCACGCCGGCCGCCCGCAGCGCCCGCACGGTCTCGTCGACCAGGCCGCCCGGCCCGCACAGGTAGACGTCGCGGCGGGTCAGGTCGGGCACCAGGTGGCGCAGCCCCTCCGGGTTCATCACCTGGCGCGGCCCGGGGTCGTCGCGGCGGCCGATGACGTACCAGACCGAGGTCTGCCGGGCCTGGGCGAGCCAGTCCAGCTCCTGGTGCAGCAGCACGTCGGCCGGGGTACGCGCGCGGTAGATCAGCGCCGCGCCGGGCGGCAGCTCCTCCAGCATGGCCCGCAGCGGCGCGATGCCACTGCCGCCGGCGATGAGCAGCGCCCGCTCCCGGGTGCGGTGCGCGGCGGTGAACGTGCCGGACGGGCCCTCCGCCCACACCCGGGTGCCCGGGGTGAGGTCGCGCAGGTCGGCGGTGTGCCCGCCGACCACCTTCACGGTGAGCCGCAGCCAGCGGCCGTTGGCCGCCGCCGAGACCGAGAACGGGTGCGACTGCCACCAGCCGCCGGGGTTGAGGAACCGCCAGCGGAAGTACTGGCCGCCGAGCATGTCGATCTGGTTGAGCCGCTGCCCGGTCAGGTAGACCGAGACGGTGTCCGGGCTCTCCGCCACCACGTCGGCCACCCGCAGCTTGTGCCGCAGGTTGAACACCAGCGGCGCGATGATCCGGCCCCACGCCAGCGCGGCCACCACCAGCAGGTACGCGGCGATCCAGCCGGTGCGCACCGGCCCCGGCTCGTAGAGCTGGGCGCCGTTGCTGAACTGGTGCGCGTAGCCGAGCAGCAGGGTGAGATAGCTGGTCAGGTGCAGCGCGTACCAGAGTTCGTAGGGCAGCCGGCGGCGGATGCCGCGGACCGCGGTGAACCCGACCACCACCATGATCCCGGCGGCCCCGAACGCGGAGAGCATGTCCTCGTAGTCGGTGAGCAGCGCGCCGATCTCGCCGAACACGGAGTTGCGCTCCTGCCGGGCGTAGCCCACCAGCAGCAGCGCGGTGTGCGTGAGCACCGCCACCAGTAACGTGGCGCCGAGGTCCCGGTGCAGGCGGGAGATCCGCTCGCCGCCCAGCGCCCGTTCCAGCACGCCGAGCCGGCTCATCGCCAGCACCTGCACCAGCAGCAGGTAACCGGCGATCAGGCCGGTGATCCGGCCACCGGCGGTGAGCAGGTCGGCGGTGTCCGCCAGCGAGCCGGCCGGGGTGGCCAGCCACCACGGCAGGACCGCGACGACCAGACCGAGCCAGAACGCCGCCGCCAGCGCCCGCCGGCCGCCGGGCCCGCGACGCGGCCGGCCCGGTGGTACGGGAGCAGCCGGACGGCCGCCGTACGGGGCGGAGTGCCCGGTACGACGGCCGGCGGCGTCGGTGTGCTGATACGTCACGCGTACATCTTGATCGGGGTGAACTTCTGCCGGGGGAAGACTTTGTCCACCTGGGCGGCGGTCAGGCCGAAGCGGCCCTGCGCCACCGACCCGTAGACGTTGAACATGTTGTTGTACTCCGGCACGTCGCCGCTGTCCAACTTGTCCAGGCCGTTCCAGGTGCCCAGCAGCGAGCCGGCGAGCTTGCGCCCGGACAGCACGGTGACCACGCCGCCGTGCCCGTGGTCGGTGCCGCCGCTGTTCGAGGCGACCCGCCGGCCGAACTCGCTGGACACCATGACCGTCACGTCCGCGGCCTTGTCACCCAGGTCGGTGAAGAACGCGGCCATGGCGTTGGCCAGCTCGTTGAGCCGCCGCCAGAGCTGGCCGCCCTCGCTGGTGCCCTGGTTCTCGTGGGTGTCGTAGCCGCCCATGCCGACGGTCGCCACCCGCACGTTCGCCCCGCCCTTGATGAGCTGGGCGAGCTGCTGGAACGCGTTCCCGACGCCCTCGTACTTGACGCCGGCCGCGGCGGCGTACGGCTTGGCGGCGAGCTTCTGGGCGGTGGACAGCGCGCCCATGCCCTCGATGACCGCCTCCTCCACCGGGTGGTTGATGCCGGTGAACAGGCCGCGGATCGCCTTCTCGGTGGCCGCGCGGTACTTGTCGTCGCCGTTGAGCCGCAGCTCACCGACGTTGTTGAGGGAGATCGCGCCGTTCACGCCGACAAGCGAGCGGGGCAGCGTGCTGCCGATCCCGACGCTGCGGAACGCGGTGCCCTTGCCGAGCGTGTCGACCAGGCTGTCCAGCCAGCCCCGGCCGCCGGTCTCGCCGGGCAGGCCACCCAGGTTGCAGGCGTCGGCGGCCTGGAAGTGGCTGCGGGACAGCCGCGGGTCCGACACGGCCGGCACGAAGCCGAGCTGGCCGGCCTTGAGCCACTTCTCCAGCGGGGCGAACGCGCTGGTCAGCTTGAAGCCGCGGGCCAGGGCCAGCGAGTCGTTGCCGAGCAGCAGGTCGGGGCGGGACTTGCCGAGCACCGGGTCGTTCGCCGGGGCGACCAGGCTCAGGCCGTCCAGCCCGCCGTAGAGGAAGACGTGGATCAGCGTGCCGGTCTTGGTCGCCGCGAACGACGCCGAGGTGGTCACGAACTGCGCGGTCGCCAGCGCGGTCGCGGTGGCCGCCGCGCCGGCCACGAAGGTACGCCGGGTGACGCCCCGGCCGTCCTGCTGGGCCTCCTCGACCTCCTCCAGCCGGCGGTACCGGTCGGCCTCGGCCGCGTTCTCGGCCGCGACGATGTCCGCCTCCGCGCGCAGCAGCGCCTCGGCCGGGTTGTCGGCCAGTCGCCGCACGTCGGGGCATTCGGGGTGCAGGGGGTACGGGTTCACGGTCATCTCCATCGAATGCCTCACCGGAGGTGGTGCTGGGGGGACGCGAGGATCGTCCGCGCGACCGCGGCGATGGCCCCGTTGAAGGTGGCGTCGACCTTGGCGCCCTCGGACACCCCGGCCACGGCGAGCACGAGCTTCTTCTCCTTGGCGCTCAGCTTCTGGTGCACGAGCTTCTGCGCCAACGCGTCCACGTACGCCCCGGCGGTCGTCGGCGGCTTCGCCACCAGCTTCTCCGGCTTCACGTAGGTGAACTGCTTACGATAGCCGCCGAGCAGGTCGCCGGCCTCGTTCCAGCCGTCGACCATGGTGCCGGCCGAGGTCCAGGCCAGGTAGACGTCGGCGTAGCCGTCCGGGGTGGGCTTGCCCATCGGGTACTGGCCCAGCTCGCGCATCTTGTCCTGGATCTGCCGCAGGCCCTGCGCGAACGGCGTACGCCGCTGGTCGCCCTCGAACCCGGCGGTCGCGTCCGGGCCCACGCCCAGCGACCGGTACGTGGCGACCAGGTACTCCATCGGGCGGCGGACCTTCTGGCCGACGGCGGCCCAGAACTCCGAGGAGCTGAACAGCGTCGCCAGCACCGGCCGGATCTGGCCCTTGTTGGTGGTGTACGCCTTCGCCAGCCGGTCCACGATCGACTTCGGCGGCGTGTCGGAGACGAACCGGGTGGCCAGGTTCTGGGCCACGTACTTCGCGGTCGACGGGTGCAGCGCGATGTACCTGATGTACGAGTCGATCACCTTGTCGGCGACCTTCGGGTCGTTCGAGTTGTTGGCGTGGCTGAACCCGAGGATCTTCACCTTGCCGACGTAGTGCCGGTCGCCGAAGAACATGTACTTGCCGTCCGCGACGCCCCGCCCGGTCTGGAGCATGGCGGCCTGCCGCACGTCCTTCTCGGTGTAGCCGCCGTCGACGCCGACCGAGTACAGCTCCAGGTTCTCCCGGGCCAGGTTCTCGTTGATCGCGTCCTTGCGCGAGTCGACCTGGTTCAGGTAGAGCAGCAGCGCCGGGTGCTTGTTCGCGGCGACCAGCATGTCCGGGTAGCTGCCCAGCGCGTACTTGCGGACGACGTCCTTGTCGAACGAGTTGCGGTACGTCTCGCCGCCGTCGAAGTCGGCCGCCACGTGCAGGAAGTCGTTCCAGAAGTCGACCATCACCTCGAAGAGCTGGCGGTCGGACCAGATCTGCCGGGCGATGGTGGCGTCCACCGTCTCCCGGGCCGGGTCGACGCCGCGCTCGTTGAGCTGGTCGCGCTGGTCGCGGAGCTGGGTCGGGCTGAGCTTCAGCGAGGGCAGCTCGGCCAGCTTCAGCTCACCCTTGGTCGGGGCGATCTTCTCCGGCTCCAACTGCTGGCGCAGCCAGTTGTCGATGCCGAGCTTCTTGATGTCGGCGATCACCCTGGGCGTCGGGCCGAACGTGGTCCGGCTGGCCAGGTGGCGGATCGGGTCCTTGGCGAGCACCGTCTTCACGGTCACCTCGGTCGCCGCCGCGGCAGCCGCCGGGCTGCCGAAGATCCGGCCGCCGGTCGGGGCGTTGCGCTTGAGCGCCGCGCCCGCCCGGGAGCCCATGTAGCTCTCGTTCTGCTCGGTGTAGGTCCGCACCGTGCTGGGCTGCTGGCCGCTGGGCCGCGCCTGGGTGCCGTCGGTGGTCACCGTGCCGGTGGCGTCACCGGCCGCCACGTCGTCCGAGAACAGGCCACGAAGCTGCGGGGAGAGCGCGAAGGCCGCGCCGCCGGCGACCACCGCCGCGCCGCCGAGCGTGGCGAGGGCACGACGCCGGCCACGACTCGGGGCGTCGTCGGAGTCGTCGTCCAGGTTGGGCAGTCCCGGGCCGGCCGGCGGCGGGTACCCACCGGCGGGCTGGGCGTAGCCGGGGTGCGGCTGGGGGTGACCCGCGCCGGGCGCGTGGCCGGCCGGGGCGAAGCCGTTCGGTCCGACCCACTGGGGGCCCGGGGCGGGCTGCGGCGCCGTGGCGGGGTGACCGCCGGCGTACGGGGCGGTGGCGCCCAGGTCGCGGTACCCGTCCGGATGGGGGTGCTGGTATCCGTCCCAGCCGCGGTCGTCCCGAGGTCGACGCGGTGGCACGTTCAGGTCGGCCATGTAGCTATCCCGTTTTCTTCGAGCGCCGGCACGCCTGCCACCCGGGGGTTGGGTGGGAGGGGCGGCGACGGTTGCCGGAGAGTTGCTACGGGAAAGTAGCCAGGCCGGACCGGCTGCTCAAGGCGGCCCGGAGCGGCTCCTGAGCACACTTAAGACGGTGCTCAGGCCCGGCGCGGGCCACC
This sequence comes from Micromonospora sp. NPDC049201, assembly GCF_055586805.1. Taxonomy (NCBI): domain Bacteria; kingdom Bacillati; phylum Actinomycetota; class Actinomycetes; order Micromonosporales; family Micromonosporaceae; genus Micromonospora; species Micromonospora sp. NPDC049201. The sequence goes on from NZ_JBVJHM010000009.1 coordinate 74,479, forward strand.
CGACGTCGCCCCCTCCCCCCGGCACCCCCCGGAGCAGGGCCGACTCACCCGCCAACCACCCCGACGCGAGGTTTCGCCCGCCATCGGGCCCTCACCCCCCGTTCACCCCCACAGGCAAACTTAAGGCACCGCTAAGCCTCCCCTACCCCTCTCCCCCACCCCGCCTCCCCCGCGCCTCCCCCCGCGACTCCCTCACCCTCCCCCACCCGCCCGGCGCGCAGATTCACGGAAAGAGTGGCCATTCCGCCTCGGATGGCCACTCTTTCCGTGAAAACGGGCGCTCGTCGTCGGGGGTGGAGGGAAACGAGCAGGGGCAGGGGGCGTGACGGGCGGGGAATCCGGGTAAGCCGCCGAACCGCTGAAGCCGTGAGGGGAAGGCATCGTCATGCTCAGCCAAGAGGATCAGCGCAGGTTCGAACAGATCACCCGCCAGCTACGGGAGAGCGATCCGCGGTTCTTCGCCCGGTTGGACAACCGGATCAGGGGTCGCCGGGGCCGGTACCTGATGCTGTTGACGATCACGCTGTGGGCCTCGCTGCCGGCGATGACCGTGCTGGCCGGGCGGTTGGCCGGGGCGATCTGCGCCACGGTGCTGGTCGCCAACGCGGCCCTGATGTGGCGCTTCCGCCACCGCCTGCGGTGAGCGCAGGCACGGGCCCCCGCTCAACGCCTCCGGTGGAGGTGGGGCACCCGCTCAACCGGTCGGTCCGCGGAACTCCCGGTACGCGCGGCGCAGCCGCTCGGCCAGACCCGGTCCACCGATCTCGGCGCCGGGTGGGCCGAGCTGCCGCAACAGCAGCTCCGGGCCGGTGTCCAGGGTGGGCGGACGGTCGGGCAGCGCCACCGGTGAGAGCCAGAACCGGTCCAGCTCCGCCGCCGGCTCGATCGGCGCCAACCCGGCCAGCACCCGCCCGGCGCCGGTCACCGACGACGCCGCCCCGGCCGGCTGGTCCACCGACCCCGCCGACGACGCCGCTGCCGTCCCGGCCGGCTGGTCCACCGACCCGGTCGACGCCGCCGCCGACCCGGCCGGCTGGTCCACCGACCCGGTCGACGACGACATCGCCATCCCGGCCGGCTGGTCCACCGACCCGGTCGACGCCGCCGCCGACCCGTCGGGCCGGACCCCGCGTAGCGTCCGCAGCCGATCCAGCAGGTCGGCCCGGGATCGGCCGCGCCAGTGCAGCAGCCGGAACGGGTCCGCGTCGAACGCCTCGGCGAGCAGGTAGAACGTGGCCGCCAGGTGCTTGCACGGCACCGCGAAGTCGGGGCAACCGCAGCGCTGCGCCAGCTCGCCCACCTCGGCCGGGAACAGCGGCGCGCCCGCCGCGGCGAACAACTCCTCCAGCTCCGCCGGCAGGTCACCGGCGAGCAGCCGGGCGCTGAAGAACGCCTGCCCGGCCAGCTCCGCCTCGATCCGACGCCAAACCTCCTCCGGGTACGCGGACAGCCCGATCCGCACCGGGTACGGAGTCGGCCGCGACCCCTGCACCTCGGCGGTGACGAGTCCGGGCGCGACGTCCAGCCGGAGCACCTGCCCCCGGCGCGCGTACGCCCGACCCCGGGTGAGCCGGGTGCCGAGCGCGAACGACTCCAGCACCTCCAGGAACCGCCGCGACCACCAGGACCGCCCGATCGTGCCCCGGGTGCTACGCGCCCGCAGCCCACCCTCGACCCGCAGCGGCGGTCCGTACTCGTCGAAGCGGGGACCCGTGCTCACTCGACCACCGCCCCGGCCTCCAGCGTGAACAGCTCCCGCAGCGTCGCGGTGGACAACTCGGTGACCCACTGCTCGCCGCTGCCCACCACCGACCGGGCCAGGTTCCGCTTGTCGGCGATCATCGCGGCCACCTTCTCCTCCACCGTGCCGGCGCAGACGAACTTGCGCACCTGCACGCGGCGGCGCTGGCCGATGCGGAACGCCCGGTCGGTGGCCTGATCCTCGACCGCCGGGTTCCACCAGCGGTCCACGTGCACCACGTGGTTGGCGGCCGTCAGCGTGAGCCCGGTGCCGCCGGCCTTGAGCGAGAGCACGAACAGCGGCGGGCCGTCCGGCGACTGGAACCGGGTGACCATGGCGTCCCGCTCGGCCTTGCCGACACCGCCGTGCAGGAACAGCACCTCCCGGCCGGTACGCGCCGACAGGTGCCCGCGCAGCATCCCGCCGAACTCCGCGTACTGGGTGAAGAGCAGCGCCCGCTCGTCCGCCGCGAGCACCTCGTCGACGATCTCGTCGAGCCGTTCCAGCTTGCCGGAGCGGCCGGCCAGCGCGGAGCCGTCGTGCAGCAACTGGGCGGGATGGTTGCAGACCTGCTTGAGCCGGGTCATGGTGGCCAGCACCAGCCCCCGGCGCTCGATCCCGTCACTGGACTCGATCTTCGCCATCATGTCGTCGACCACGGCCCGGTAGAGCGCGGCCTGCTCGGCGGTGAGGTTGCAGAGCACCTCCATCTCCAGCTTCTCCGGCAGGTCGGTGATGATCGACGGATCGGTCTTGAGCCGCCGCAGCACGAACGGGCCGGTGACGCGGCGCAGCCGCTCGGCCACCTCGGCGTCGCCGTGCCGCTCGATCGGCTCGGCGAACCGCTTGCGGAACGTCGCGGCCGGGCCGAGCAGCCCCGGATTCGCGAACTGCATGATCGACCAGAGGTCGGCGAGCCGGTTCTCGACAGGCGTACCGGTGACTGCGACCCGGTGCCGCGCGGGCAGCGCGCGGACCGCCTCGGCCTGCCGGGTCGCGGCGTTCTTGATCGCCTGTGCCTCGTCCACCACCACCCGGTGCCAGTCCACGCCGGCCAGGTCGAACGCGTCCCGGGCGGCCACCGAGTAGGTGGTGAGCACCAGGTCCGCGTCCCGCACGGCGGCGCCGAACTCCTCGCCCCGGGTCCGCTCCGCGCCGTGGTGCACGTGCACGCGCAGGTCCGGCGCGAACGTCGCGGCCTCCCGCTGCCAGTTGCCGACCAGCGACATCGGGCACACCAGCAGCGTCGGGCCGGCCTGCGGCGGGTCGCCGGCGAGCAACGCGAGCAGCTGCACCGTCTTGCCCAGCCCCATGTCGTCGGCGAGGATCCCGCCCAGCCCCAGCGACTGGAGGAAGGTCAGCCAGGCCAGGCCGCGCCGCTGGTACGGCCGCAGCGTCCCGACGAAGCCCGGTGGCGGGTCGGCCGGGGTGAGCCGCCGCTCCGCCTCGCCGGCCAGCAGTTCGCCGAGCGCCCCGTCGGCGACCACGTCCAGCACCGGCAGCTCGCCACCGCCTTCCTCGCCGGACAGCCCCATCCGCAGCAGGTCCGCCACGGTCAGCTCGCCGGAGGACCGCAGCAGGCGCAGCCCGGCCTCCAGCCGCTGCGGGTCCAGCTCGACCCAGCGACCGCGCAGCCGGACCAGCGGCGACTTCAGGTCGGCCAGCGAGGCCAACTCCTCGGCGGTCAGCGGCTGGTCGCCGAGCGCCACCTCCCAGCGGTAGTCGACGAGCGCGTCCATCCCCAGCGTGCCGGCGGCGGTGGCGACCGCGCCCGGAGCGGTGCGGCTGCGCGCCCGCAGCCGGGCGCCGAGACGGGACGAGGAACGCCGCCACCAGGACGGCAGCAGCACCCCGAACCCGGCCGCGTGCAGCACCGGCGCTCCCTCGCGCAGGAACCGGTGCGCGCCCTCGGCGTCCAGCTCCATCCCCTCCGGCGCGGCGGTACGCAGCGCCGCGTCCACCTCCGGCCAGAGCCGGCTGGCCCGGCCCAACTCCGCCAGCAGCGTCTCCTGCGGGTCGATGCCGCGCGCGGCGAGCGCGGGCGCGGGCCGCTGCCAGATGTGCCCGGCGTCGACCACCAGCCCCGGCTCGTCGGTCGGGTGCAGACCGAACTCCACCCGCCACGCGCCGCCCTCGACCAGTTCGGCGACCGGGTCGACGGCCGGCTCGACCAGGCGGAACGTGGCCCGTACCGCGCCGCCGGCGGCGTCGCGCTGCCAGGCGTCCAGCTCGCGCCGCAGCGTCGCCAACGCGGCCGGCTCGGTGGTGAAGGCGCGCTCCGGGCCGGTGAGCGCGGCCAGCCAGCGCGGCACCGGACCGCCGGGTCGCATGCCCCGGTGCAGCCGGGTGTCGGCCAGGGCCGCCCGGGCGGCGGCGTCGACGAGCGCGTCCAGCGCATCCGCCACCAGCTCGCCCGGCCCCACGCCCTCCGCCCGCCCGGCCGACCCGAGCTGACCGGCCGCCGCGAGCTGGCCTGCCTGCTGCCGGTCGGTCGCCGCGAGCGGGGGCGCGGCGGCGCTGCTCGGCGGCGCCGGCAGGTGGGCGGCCGGCAGTATGGGTGCGGTTGTCGTTGCCGGGGCGACGACAACCGCACCCGACGGCGCCGGCTGCCACTCGCGGGCGGCGCGGGCCGCCGGGGGCAGGGCCAGCGCCAGGTCGCGGGCCCAGCCCGCATCCGTGCCGGTGAGCAGTGGCCGCCAGAGCGCCAGAGCGGTCGCCACGTCGGCCTCCGCCACCGCCCGAAGCCGGCGCCGGGCTCGCGCCGGGTGGTGAGAGGGGGCCCCTTCTCTACCGGAGGCGTTAAGCGGGGGCCCCTCCTTGAGGGCGAGCACGGTGGGGAGCAGGCGGCCACGGGTGACCAGGTCGGCGGCGAAGTCGGCCAGCTCGGCGAGGTGGCGCAGGCTGGCCCCGACCGGGTCCGGCCGGGGCGCGCGCAGCAGCGCGTACGCGTCGTCCGGGGCGTACGCCAGGGCGGGGACCCGCCAACCGGCGCGGGTGACCGGGCCACGGACCGGATCCCCGACGGCGGCCCGGACCAGTTCCGGCGAGTCCACCGGCGAGCCGGCGCGGGTGGGCAGGCCGAGCAGCACGGAGATCGGCTCACCCGGCAGCGGATCGAGCGCGGCGGCCAGCGTGGCGTGGTCGGCGGCGAACGGGTGCGGCCGTTCCCGGGGCGCACGGCCGGGCCGGCGCGGCGCGGCGGCTGGCAGCGTGCCGTCCTCGGCCCAGAGGGCGAGCCCCGCGCCGGGCAGCCACAGCCCGTGGATGACCAGCACGCTCTCCCCCTCGCGACGTCCGGGGCCAGGATAGGCGGCTCGGCGCGGATATCGTCGGCGCCATGGCCGACCTCCTCGTGATCGGCGGGCTGGGCGTGGACGTACGCGCCCGGGTGCCCGCGCTGCCGCTGCCCGCCGCCGACTCGCTGACCGTGCCCCCGGTCGAGCTGCGGATCGGCAACACCGGGGCCGGGGTGGCGTTGGCCGCGCACGCGCTCGGCCTGCGGGTGACGCTCGTTGACGTGCTGGGCGCCGACCCGGCCGGCGACGTGGTGCGGGCGGCGCTGGCGCGTACCTCGGTGCGGACCGTGCTGGTGGACGCGCCGGCCGGCACCCGCCGGTCGGTGAACCTGGTCGACCCGGCCGGCCGGCGGATGTCGTTGTACGACCCGCGCCCGTGGTCCGGCCCGGCGGCGCCGTTCGCCGAGGCGGAGCTGGCCGCGCTGGTCGCCGGGGCCGCCCACACGCACGTGTCGATCATCGATTGGGCGCGGGACGCGCTGCCGACGCTGCGCGGTGCCGCGTTCCTCTCCACCGATCTGCACGACTGGGACGGCGAGAACGACTACCACCGGCCGTTCGCCGAGGCCGCCGGGCTGGTGTTCGTCAGCGACGTGAAGCTGGGCGAGCGGGCCGGCAAGGTGGCGGCCGGGCTGGCACCGCGCACGGTGCTGGTCACCGGCGGGGCGGCCGGCGCGACGCTGCACACCCCGGACGCGCCGCCGGCGCACGTGCCCGCCGCCACCCCACCGGCGTCGGTGGTGGACACCAACGGCGCCGGGGACGCGTTCGCCGCCGGCCTGATCGCGGCCCGGCTGCGGGGTGCCGACCCGCTCGACGCGGCCCGCTACGCCGCCCGGGTCGCCGCCGCCGCGTGCGCCCATGACGGGATGGAGTATCCGGACGGGCTGCTGCCCCGCGAGTGACACCCGCGGGCCGGCGGCTCGACGGGTGCCGCCGCGCCCGGAGCGCGCCCGCCGGACCCGGGACGAGGCCGCTCCGACGCTTCAGATCGCGCCGGTCTCGCCGTCGCTCAGATCGCGCCGGTCTCGCCGTCGGTCAGCTCGCGCAGGATGTCGGCGTGCCCGGCGTGCCGGGCGGTCTCCTCGATCAGGTGCACCAGCACCCACCGCAGCGACACCTCGCCAAGCTGGGGATGCGGCACCACGTGGTCAAGGTCGAAGCGGGCGGCGACGGCGCGGGACCGGGCGCAGGCCGCCTCGTAGGCAGCGGCGAGCGCCTCGACCGTGTCGTCGGGGCCGAGCGTGAAGCTGGCGTCGGCGTCGGCCTGGGAGGTGAGGTAGACGTCGCCCGGCTCCGGCGCGAACAGCCGGGCGAACCAGTTTCCCTCGACCAGGGCGAGGTGCTTGAGCAGCCCGGCCAGCGTGGTCAGCGAGGGCACCAGCCGGCGGCCGGCGTCGGCGTCGGCGAGGCCGCGCGCCTTGCGCAGCACGGTGGCGCGGTGGAAGTCGAGGAACGCGTCGAGGATCGCCCGTTCGTCGCCCGTGCGGGCGAGGACCGGACCGAGTGTCGGGTCGATCGTCGGGGTCGCCATGTCCGGACCCTAGTCGCCGGACCGCCCGCCCGCTGCCCCGCTATCCGCTGCGCGTGCACGCCGGCCGGGGCAGGATGGGCGCATGGCTTCCACGGTGCACATTCCCCTGGTCGGCGGCGCGGCCGACGGCGAGACCGTCACGGTCGAGCTGGACAGCAACGGCCGTCCGCCGCTGACCCACCACCACCTCGGGGCGGGTGGGCTGGCGGAGGCGCAGATCTACGAGCTGGAGTCGGACGACCGGCCGGAGCGCGACTGGGTCTACACCTGGCGCGGCCCGGCGGTCTGAGCGCGCCGGCTCAGGCCACCGGGGTCAGCGTGCGGGCCCGGATGCTGTCCAGCACGCTGCGGGTCACCTGTGAGGTGCCGCGCGCCTGCTCGCAGACCTCGGCCACCCGGCGGGCGGTCTCGTCGGCGCGGGCCGCCCGCTCGTCCCACAACCGGTCCACCTCGGCCAGCAGCGGGCCCTCCACCTCCCGCTCCATGCCGCGCAGCGCCGGCACGCCGAGCCGCTGGGCCAGGTCGAAGACCTTGCCGGCGTACGGCAGCGGCAGGAACGGCGTGTTCATCATGGCGGCGAAGATCAGGAAGTGCAGCCGCATGCCGACCGCCAGGTCGAAGTGCCGCATCAGGCCGAGGATCTGCGCCGGACGGTAGTCGCCGTGCAGGATCCGGCCCCGGTCCGCGGCGATCATGTGCGACAGCACACCGTGCGAGTGCCGGATGTCGTCGCGTTCCATCGGGACGAAGAGCACGTGCGCGTCGATCCGGTGCACCAGGAAGTCGCCGATCTGGGCGAGCAGCCGGTGGTAACCGTCCACGTCGAGGCGTTCCGCGGCCCGGCCCGGCTCGCGCACGCTCAACCCGACCAGTCGCGAACCGGCCGGCACGCCCTCCTCGCGCAGCCACTGCGCGGGGAACTCCTCGGGCGTGAGCAGGAACGCCGGGTCACCGGTGACGGTGATCGGGTTGACCAGGCCGGCCTCCTCCAGCACCATCCGCGACTCCTGGTCCCGGACGGTCACCTCGACGGCCTGCGCCAGCGTCTCGCGGACCATGCCGGTGTCCACCCCGTCGGTGAGCGGGCCGACGCCGACCGCGTACGTGAGCAGCGGCAGGCCCCGCTCCTGGGCGACCCGGACCACCCGCAGGTAGCGCCGGGCCTCCTTGTCGTAGAGGATCCCGCCGCCGCCCAGGACGAGCAGGTCGAGCTGGTTGAGCACCTGGGACGAGTCGACCCGGCTGACGCCCTCCCACGGCACCGCCTCGACCTCGGGGTGGGCCAGCGCGGTGTGCGCCGGGTTGCGGGAGAACACGATGATCCGCGCGTCCGGCTCGTGCTGGCGCAGGTCGGCCAGGAGACCCGTGAGGATCGCCTCGTCGCCGAGGTTGCGTCCGCCGTACGAGCCGAGCACGCCGATGGTCAGTCCGGTGCCTCCGGTCATCCGATGCTCCTTTCCGTGGCGTCCGGGTCCGTGGCGTCCGGGCCAGCGTTCCCGCTGCGCACGCCGGGGTAACCCGGTCGGGCGCCGGTCTCAGGGGGCGAGGTCCGCGCCACCGACCAGACGGGAGACCAGGGTGGAGACCACCTGATCGAGGTCGAACCCGGCGTCGATCGAGGTGGTGAGCAGGTCGAGCAGGAGCCCGTCGACCGCGTAGTGCAGCAGCGCGATCTCGTACGCCCCGCCGGGCAGGCCGGCGGCGACGTGGAAGGCGACGTCGTCGGCGTACCCCCGGCGGAGCACGTCACCGAGCGCGGCCCGCAGGTCGGGACGGCGGCCGGCCTCCAGCCGCAGCTCCCACAGCGCCCGGGTGAGGTCGGGCTCGCGGGTGGTGCGGGCGACGATGTCGCGCAGGTAGTCGGTGACCAGCGCGAGCGACGGCTCCCGGCGGCCCAGGTCGGCCACCACCGCCGGGTCGGGCGCCATCCGGTCGAAGATCCGTTCGGCCAGGCCGGCGAGCAGCGCCGACCGGGACGGGAAGTAGTTGGAGGTCGTGCCGGTGGGCACGCCCGCCTCGGCGTCGACCGCCCGGTGGGTCAGCCCCCGCGCGCCGGCGGCGGCGAGGATCCGCAGGCCGGCGTCGGCGAGCAGGGTACGGCGTTCCGGGTTCCTGGCCACGCGGACACCCTAGCAACAACCACGACAGGTGTTGTACATTTGTCGCCGAACCACGACGGCAGTCGTGGTTGCCCCGGACATCGGAGTCGGTTTGCGCACGCTCGTCTACTTCGTCGCCAGCACGCTCGACGGCTTCATCGCCGCCCCCGACGGGTCGTTCGACTTCCTCCCGCTGGAGCCGGACGTGGCCCCCTACCTGGTGTCCGACTGGCCGCAGACGTTGCCCACGTTCGCCCACGCCCAGCTCGGCGTCCCGTCGCCGCCCACCGGCCGCTTCGACACCGTGCTGATGGGTCGCGCCACCTACGACCCGGCCCTGGCGGTCGGCGTCACCAGCCCCTACGCCCACCTGGAGCAGTACGTCTTCAGCCGCTCCCTGGAACCGGCCGAGCATCCGGACGTCTCGGTGGTGGCCGGCGAGCCGGCGGCGTTCGTCCGCGAGCTGAAGACGCGCCCCGGCGGCGACATCTGGCTCTGCGGCGGCGGCAACCTCGCCGGCCAGCTCCTCGACGAGATCGACGAGCTGGTGGTCAAGCTCAACCCGGTGGTGGCCGGCAGCGGCATCCCGCTGGTCGACCGCGGCTTCGACCCGAGGCCGTTCACGCTAACCACCACCCGCCCGTTCAACAGCGGCGTCGTGGTGCTGCGCTACACGCGGTGAAAGGCCGGGCCCCCTGTTAACGCCTCCGGTAGAGGCGGGCGCCCCGCTTGACACCTCGACGTCGAGCGAAGGCCCGGCTAACTCGGTTGCCCGGCAAGGAGACGGCGCGCACGGTGGACCGGGTGAGCAGCCTGACCAAGAACCGACTCCACTGGCACGAGCTGCCGGCCCACGTACGCGCCGCGGTCGAGGCCATCCTCGACGACCGGGTGGTGGCGGCGGAGTCGCAGTCGGGCGGCTTCTCCCCCGGCACCGCCGACCGGGTCCGCACCGCGCACGGCGGGCGGGCCTTCGTCAAGGCGGTCAGCCCCGCGCAGAACCAGCACACGCCGGCCATGCACCGCGCGGAGGCCCGGATCGCCCCCGCGCTGCCGCCGACCGCGCCGACGCCCCGGCTGCTCGGCAGCCACGACGACGGCGAGTGGATCGCGCTGGTCTACGCCGACGTCGAGGGCCGGCACCCGGTCACCCCGTGGGACGCCGGCGAACTGGCCGCCGTGCTGTCCACGCTGGAGACGATGGCCGCGACGCTCACCCCGGCCCCGACGGTCGCGACCACCACCGCGACCGAGGCGCTCGTGCACGACTTAGCCGGCTGGCGACGCCTCGCCGACGATCCGCCCGCCGATCTCGACCCGTGGGCCCGCGACCACCTGTCCGACCTGTGCGCCACCGCCGACCGCGGCCTCGCCGCGCTGGCCGGCGACACGCTCTGCCACCTCGACGTCCGCGCCGACAACCTGCTGCTCGGCCCGGACGGCCGGGTCACCGTGGTCGACTGGCCCTGGGCCTGTCGCGGGCCCGCCTGGCTGGACACCTTGCTCACCGTCATCAACGTGCAGGTGTACGGCGGCCACGACCCGGACGCCCTGCTGGCCTCCCGGCCGCTCACCGCGCACGTCGACCCGGCCGATCTGACCGGGGTGCTGGCCGGCCTCACCGGCTTCTTCCTCGACGGCGCCCGCCAACCGCCGCCGCCCGGCATCCCGACCGTACGGGCGTTCCAGCGCCTCCAGGCCGACGCCCTGCTCCCCTGGCTGACCCGCCGCCTGAACCCCTGACCTATGTCCTCTGCCCTCCCCACCCCCACCCCCACCCCCTCCCTCCCCCTCCTCGTTGATCTTGCAGTTGCGGCCCCTCCAAAGCCCGATACGCCCCTTCCGCCCGGGCCACGACTGCAAGATCGACGCACGGAGTGGGGTGGGGGGTGGGGTTAGGGGCGGAGGGCCAGGGGGTTGGTCAGCAACGGGGTGAAGGCGAGTTCGGCGGCGCCGATCAGGGTGGCGTCGTAGCCCAACGCGGAGACGCGGAGGTGGGCCTTGTCGCGCGAGACGGGGAGCACGTTGGCGGCGATCCGGTTGCGGACCTGCTGGGCCGCGGTGCCCGGGAACACCTCGCGCAGCGTCCCGCCGAAGATCACCACGCCGGGGTTGAACAGGTTGATCAGGTTCACCACGCCGATGCCCAGCCAGTCACCGATACGCCGCAACGCCTCGCACGCGGCGGCCTCCCCCTGCTCGGCGGCGGCGACCACGGCGCGCACCGCCTCCCGCCCCCGGTGGTCGGCCGGGCGGCCGGCCTCGTCGAGCAGCGCCCGTTCACCCACCTCGGCCTCCAGGCACCCGCGCGAGCCGCAGCCACAGGGCCGCCCCTGGTACGGGTTGACCAGCATGTGCCCGACCTCGGACCCGTACCCGCCGTCGCCGTCGAGCAGGTCCCCGCCGACGATGATCCCGCCGCCCACGCCGACGTCACCGTGCAGGTAGATCAGGTTCTGCGCGCCGACGCCGGCACCGCGTTGATGCTCGGCCATCGCGCCCAGGTGGGCCTCGTTACCGACCAGCACCGGCAGGCCGAGATCCAGCCGGCTGGCCAGTTCGACGCCGAACGCCTGGTCCACCCACCCCAGGTCCGGCCCGAACCGCACCATCCCGTCCCCGGGCCGGATCATCCCGCAGTAGGACGCGCCGATGCCCACGCAGACCGACGTCGGCGGCGCGTCGTGGTGCAGCGCCCGCCCGAAGTCGGCGAGCACGGACACCACCGCGTCGAGGTCGGCCCCGACCCGGGGCCGGGTCGCCTCGAGCCGGGCCGAGACCGTCCCGCCCAGGTCGACCCGGGCGGCCACGAGCCGGTCCACCGCGATGTCGAAGGCGAGGACGTGGACGGCTTCCGATTCCGGGCGGACCACGAAGGACGGCCGTCCCGCCCGTCCGCTCGTCGTGGCGGGCACCTCCCGAACCAGGCCGGCAGCCGCGAGGTCCGCCGTGAGCGCCATGACCGTGCTGCGGTTGACGCCCAGCCAGTCGGCCAGCTCGACGCGGGAAGCCGCGCCGCCGAGGTGGACCCGGCGGAGCAGCGCGCCGAGGTTGCGGCGAGGGGTGTCCCCCTGCGCATGCCGATCCGCAACCAGATCCTTCAGCATCGACCACCCCGTCAGCTGACACACGGCCTGTCCTCCGAGGATAGACCTCAACCATCAGCCGGTCGGATCGCTCCGACCGGGGCCACCGCGTCGTCCACCGCCGTTCCCGCTCCTGGGGGAGCATCGACCGCTAGGGTGAGTCAACATCTTTTGTCCGCTTTGAGGGGTTTGGTAGATGCGACGGGTGCACGGGATCGGCGCCGGAGCGGCGGCACTTCTTCTGGTGGTGGCGGCCACCCCGGACGCCGGCGCGGTGGCCCGACCGCCGACCCGACCGGCACCGGCGGCGGCACCCGTGGCGGTGAACGTGGCGGCACCTGTCGCGAGCGACACGGCCACCACGACCACTCCGGACGGCCCGGTCGGCGCGCTCGCGGCGGCGCTCACGGTCAGCAAGACCGTCACGCCCAACCCGCTGACCGTAGGCGGCACCGGGACGTACACCGTGGTGATCACCAATACCGGCGACGAGCCGGCGGCCGACGTGACGCTCAGCGACACGCTGGACCCGGGGGTGACCGCCGGCGCGCTGCCACCCGGCTGCTCCACGTCCGGACAGGTCGTCACCTGCGGCGCCGGGACGCTCCCACCGGGCGGGTCGACCACCGTCGAGATCCCGTTCACCGTGGACCCGAGCCTGTCCGACGGCTACAACGTGGTGAACCGCGCGGAGGCCACCAGCTCGACAGGCAGCGGCGGATCCACCCAGCTGATCACGCAGGCCCAGACGCTCGCCGACGTGACAATCACCAAGGACGGGCCGGCCACGGTCAACCCGGACGGCACGATCACCTGGAGTTTCGCGGTCACGAACCTCGGCCCGTCGGACGCGGTCGACGTCACCGTCCAGGACCCCACCGACGGCAACCTCACCACGATCGTCGACCGCCCCGCCGAGTGCCCGGGCGGCGGCCTGACCATCACCTGCCCGCTCGGCACGCTCTCCCCCGGCCAGACCGAGACGTTCACGGTCACCGTGGCGGTCAACGCCGGCGTCCCGCTCGACACGGTGATCACCAACTGCGCCACCGTCTACACCGGTACCCGCGAGTCCGACCCGGACAACAACCGGTCCTGCGTCGACACCGTCGTGTCCCCGACGCAGCCCCCGACGCCGACACCGACGCCCAGCCCGACCGTCACGCCGACGCCCACGCCGACGCCGACGCCGACGCCCACCGTCACGCCGACGCCCACCGTCACGCCGACGCCCACCGTCACGCCGACGCCCACCGTCACGCCGACGCCCACCGTCACGCCGACGCCGACGCCGACGCCGACCGTGACGCCGACGCCGACGCCTACCGCGACGCCGACGGGCAGCCCGACGGTCACGCCGTCCAGCAGCCCGACGTACGGGCCGGCGCCCTGGCCGACGAGGCCCGGCGGCGGTCACCATCTACCGGTGACCGGCTTCCCGGTCCCGTTCGCCGGCGGCCTGGCCCTGGCCCTCCTGTTGGCCGGTCTGCTGCTGCGCCGACTCGCCCGCAGATGATCCCGGGAACCTCACGGGCGTCTGCCGACCGAGGTCCGGCCCCGGCCGAGCCGGTCGCTCAGCCGGGGGCGCGTGCGGTGTGGGTGAGGAACGGCAGCACCGCCGCCGGCAGCGCGGGCGACGCCACCACCTCGTCGTGGGTCAGGCCGGGCAGCACGGCCAACCGGGACGTGGGACGGTCCGATCCGTCGTCGCCCGGGTCCCGGTGGCCGCCGCCGAGCAGGCCGAAGAACTCGGTCACGTGACTCATCGGGATCGCGTCGGCGTCCGCGAAGACCAGCAGCACCGGCATCGGCAGCGCGGCCACCTCGGCCGACCAGTCGTAGTCGCGGCGCAGCAGCTCCCCGCTACGCGCCCAGAGCGCCGGCCAGTCCTGCGGCCGGGGCGCGACCTCCGCGTACCGCTCGTGCGGCGGGGTGCCACGCATCCGTTCGGCGGCGCGTTCGTCGTGCGTGGACATCGCGGCCAGCACCCGCGGGTGCCAGCCGCCGCGCCGGAACGGCGTGGAGACCAGGACCAGGCGGCGGACCAGCGCGGGATGCTGGATCGCGGTACGCAGGGCCACGCCGCCGCCGAGCGAGTAGCCGAGCAGGTCGACCTCGGGCAGGTCGAGGTGCCGCAGCAGCGCGGCCACGTCGTCGGCCATCGACTCGTACCGCAGCGGCCGGTCCGCGCCGCCGGTGCGACCGTGGCCCCGCAGGTCGACCGCGACCAGTCGCCGGCGGGCGGCCAGCGCGGACCGGACCGGGGCGAACGTCCCGGTCGAGCCGTAGGAGCCGTGCAGCAGGACCAGCGGCTTGCCCGCGCCCTGCACCTCGTACCAGATCCGCAGCCCGCGCACGTCGGTATAGCTCACCCGCCGATCGTGCCGCCCCGGCCGGCGTTTCGGGGCGGGATCACTCCCGACCGCGGGGGCGGGCCCGCAGGTGGGCCCGCTCGCCCTGGCTGCCGAAGAGGCTGAGGAACTCCACGCCGTCGGCGTCGGCGCGGCCGAACCAGTGCGGTACGCGGGTGTCGAACTCGGCCGCCTCGCCGGGGACGAGCACCAGGTCGTGCTCGCCGAGCACCAGGCGCAGCCGCCCGTTGAGCACGTAGACCCACTCGTACCCCTCGTGGGTCTTCGGGTCGGGCTCGGCCCGGCCGCCGGCCGGAATGATCAGCTTGTACGCCTGGATGCCGCCCGGCCGCCGGGTGAGCGGCAGCATGGTCATCCCGTGCGCGGCGACCGGCCGCAGGTGGATCCGCGGGTCGCCGGTGGGTGGCGCGCCGACCAGTTCGTCCAGGGCGACGCCGTACGCCTTGGCCAGCGGGAGCAGCAGCTCCAGCGTGGGCCGCCGGCCGCCGGACTCCAGTCGGGACAGCGTGCTCACCGAGATGCCGGTCGTGGCGGAGAGGTCGGCGAGCGTGGTCTCCCGCTCGCGGCGCAGCGCGCGCAGGCGGGGGCCGACCGCGTCGAGCGCCTGGTCGAGGTCGTCATCCATCCCGCCAGTTTGCCACGATGGCAACAAGGTTTGCTTCCGCGCCCGGGGTCGTCGCACGCTGGGCGCGGAGGTGGTCACGATGACCGAGGTACGGCAGGACGGCTACGAGGTGGTGGTGATCGGCGGCGGCGCGGCCGGTCTGAGCGGCGCGCTGATGCTGGCCCGGGCACGCCGGTCGGTGCTGGTGGTCGACGGGGGCAGTCCGCGCAACGCGCCGGCCGACGGGGTGCATGCGCTACTGGGCCTCGACGGCGTGCCGCCGGCCGAGCTGCTGGCACGCGGGCGCGACGAGGTCCGCCGATACGGCGGTCACCTGCTCACCGGCGAGGTCGAGGCGGTGACCCGCGACGGCGAGGGGTTCGACGTGGTGCTGGCCGACGGTCGCCGGGTGCGGGCCGGCCAGGTGCTGGTGGCCACCGGCCTGGTCGACGAGCTGCCGGCGGTGGCCGGGTTGCGCGAGCGCTGGGGCCGGGACCTGGTGCACTGCCCGTACTGCCACGGGTGGGAGGTGCGCGACCGGCCGATCGGGGTGATCGGCAGCGGCCCGCTGTCCGTGCACCAGGCGCTGCTGTTCCGGCAGTGGAGCGACGACGTGGTCTATCTCCGCCACACCGCGCCGTCGCTCACCGACGAGCAGGCGGAGCAGCTCGCCGCACGCGGCGTGCCGGTGGTCGAGGGCGAGGTCGCGGCCGTCGAGGTGGTCGGGGACCGGTTGACCGGGGTACGCCTGCGCGACGGCCGCACGGTCAGCCGGGAGGTGCTGACCGTCGCGCCCCGGATGGTGGCGCGGGCCGGGTTCCTGGCGACGCTGGGGCTGCGCGTGGCGCCGCACGAGAGCGGTTCGGGCGAGTACGTGCCCGCCGACCCGGCGGGGCGTACCGGGGTTCCCGGGGTGTGGGTGGCGGGGAACGTGACCGACCTGTCCGCGCAGGTCGGAGCGGCGGCGGCGGCCGGCGCCCGGACAGCCGCGATGATCAACGCGGATCTGGTGGCCGCGGAGACACGCGCGGCGGTCGAGGCGTGCCGGCGGGCGACTGGCCGCGAAACGGCCCTAACCTGACAATTCTTCCCCTAGGTTGGAATGCGCGGGAGGCAGTCGAGACCGGGGGGCGACGTGGAGAGCTATCCGGCGATCGAGGATCACGGGCTCATCGGCGACCTACAGACCGCCGCGCTGGTGACCTGCAACGGGACGATCGACTGGTTCTGCGCGCCGCGCTTCGACTCGCCGAGCATCTTCGCCGCGCTGCTGGACCGGCAGAAGGGCGGCTACTTCCGGATCGCCCCGCACGACGTCCGGTACGTCACCAAGCAGCTCTACCTGCCCGGCACACCGATCCTGATCACGCGGTTCATCAGCGCGGACGGCGTCGCCGAGGTGATGGACTTCATGCCCGTAACCGGCGAACGGGCCACCGACGCCCACCGCCTGGTCCGCATGGTGAACATGGTCCGGGGCAGCATGCGCTTCCGGGTCGAGTGCCGGCCCCGGTTCGACTACGCCCGGCAGAAGCACCGGCTCGAACGCCACCGGAACGGGTACGTCTTCCGCAGCCCGTCGGCGTCGCTCACGTTCAACCCGGTCGACCCGGTGCGCCAGCTGATCTCCCAGAGCGGCGACCTCCACCTGGACGACGACGACCTGGTCGCGCACGGCACGTTGAACGAGGGCGACACCGGCGGGGTGGTGCTGGAGACGGGCGGCGCGGAACCGCGGATCATCTCCCCGGAAGAGGTCCAGGGGATGTTCGAGTGGACCCGCGACTACTGGCGGCGCTGGGTCGAGCGGTCCCGCTACACCGGCCGCTGGCGGGAGATGGTCGAACGGTCCGCCATCACGCTCAAGCTCATGACGTACGCGCCGACCGGCGCGATGATCGCCGCGCCCACCGCCGCGCTGCCCGAGCTGGTCGGCGGCACCCGCAACTGGGACTACCGCTACACCTGGGTACGCGACACGTCGTTCTCCGTGCACGCGCTGCTCGGCCTCGGGTTCACCGAGGAGGTCAGCCGCTACATGGACTGGCTGGACGAGCGGATCCGCGAGGCCGGCGACCACCAGGACCCACTGAAGATCATGTATCGCGTGGACGGCTCCTCCGACCTGCACGAGGAGGTGCTCGACCACCTGGAGGGCTACCGCGGCTCCAGCCCGGTGCGGATCGGAAACGGCGCCGCCGACCAGCTCCAGCTCGACATCCACGGCGAGGCGCTCTACGCCATGCACCTCGCCGACGAGCAGGGCATCCGGGTGTCGCACCAGGTCTGGAAGAGCACCGTCCGGCTCGTCGACTGGCTCTGCCACAACTGGGACCAGCGTGACGCCGGCATCTGGGAGAGCCGCCACCACCCCCGCAACTACACGTTCGGGCGGGTGATGTCCTGGGTGGCGCTGGACCGGGCCATCCGGCTGGCCACCCGCACCGGCCGCCCCGGGGACATGTCCTGCTGGACCGAGCAGCGCAACCGGATCTACAACCAGGTCATGACCCGCGGTTACCACCGGGAACGCGGCAGCTTCGTGCAGGCGTACGACGAGAACGTGCTGGACGCCGCGCTGCTGGCCATGCCGGCGGTCGGCTTCATCACGCCCAGCGACCCGCTCTGGAAGTCCACGCTGGCGTCGATCGAACGGGACCTGGTCTCCGACAGCCTGGTCCACCGGTACGACCCGGAGCACTCCCCCGACGGCCTCCCCGGCCACGAGGGCACGTTCAACATGTGCACGTTCTGGTACGTCGAAGCGCTGGCCCGTACCGGCCGACTGGACGACGCGAGACTCACGTTCGAGAAGATGTTCACGTTCAGCAACCACCTCGGCCTGTACGCCGAGGAGATCGCCGCGACCGGTGAGCAGATCGGCAACTACCCGCAGGCGTTCAGCCACCTCTCCCTGATCAACTCGGCGCTGGCGCTGAACGACCTGCTCGACGCCGAGGCGGACGCCCGCCGCCGCCAGTAGGAGGGCTCACGCCGGCACGGTGCCGACCCGGATCCGGTTGCCGTCCGGGTCGGTGACCACGAAGTCCCGCCCCCAGTCCTGGCTGCCGACCTCGACCCCGCCGCACGCCGCCGCCAGCGCGTCCACGTCGTCGACGTAGAGGTAGACCAGCGTCCCGGGCCGGGCGTCGCCGGCGTGCTCGGACAGGTGGATCTCCATGCCGGGTCGGGCGATGCTGACGTAGCACGGCAGGTCGGGCGCGAACCGGTGCTCCCACTGCCGGGCGAACCCGAGGCGGGCGTACCAGGCCACGGCGGCGTCGGCGTCACGAACCCGCAGCACGGGTGCCAGTCGTTCGGTCATCCGAGCATTGTGCCCCCCGGGTGTGTCGATCAGCGCCGATGTGGGCACCAGAGCCCGGGTGGCGCAGGAACGGGGGCCCGGCGCGGAGCCGGTGGTGTTGTTCGCATCGCGGTGGTGGCCGGCGGTGCTCGTACCGCTCGGGTTGCTCGCCCTGACGATCGCGATCGGTCTCCGGTTACGCACCGCTTCGCTGGTTGCGCACACCGGGCTGACGGCTGCCACCGTCGTCGCGGCGTGGCGCCAACGCGACGGCGCGTTGCTCGCCGACGACACCGGGTTGCTGATCCGGCACCGGGGACGCGTCACCCGCAGCTATCGCTGGGCGGAGATCCGGGAGGCGGGGGTGGCCCGACCCGGCTTCGGCCGGATCGCGCTCGCCGTGTTCCCGGAGGGCGGCCCGTGGGACGTGCCGGGGCCAAACAGCGCGGCCCTGGTCGGGCGCGTCTGGCAGTGGCGCCGGCCCGACCAGTCGGCCAGGGAGCGGGTGGAGGCGGTGCTGCGTTCCCACGGCGTCCGCATCACCGACCCACTCCCCTGACGAGGATGGCATGCGGTTACTCCGCGTAATGTCCGACAAGGTCAGGTAATACCTTTCCCCGCTCCCACCCGCCGACGTCGCACCCCCGTGTTCCAATCCCGGTCATGCATGTCGTCGTCATCGGGGCGCTCGTAAAGAACGGCGCGGTGCTGCTGGTGCACCGCAGCCCGACCCGCCGGGCCTACCCGGATCTCTGGGATCTTCCCGGCGGGCATGTCGAGGCGGGTGAGTCGGAGCGACAGGCCCTCGCGCGGGAGATGCACGAGGAGATCGGTGTCCACATCGTGGCGGAGTCCTCGTCACGCCTGGGCGACCTGCACCTCGACAGCGGCGAGGATGCCGTTCACGTGGCCGTCTGGCACGTCGGGGACTGGGTCGGCGCTCCGACCAACTGTGCGCCCGACGAGCATGACGACATCGCCTGGGTGGCGATCGGCGAACTGGGTGGCCTACCCCTCGTGCACGGCGGCGTGGTGGGGCTGGTCCGGGCGCTCTCCCACTGAGCCACACGCCCGGAACGCCGGCGCGGACCACGCCGTCGACGGTGGACGTCTGCGCGGACCGGCCGCCCTCGTCGACCGCGACCGGTGCGGGTGTGCCCGGTGTGGCCAGGTTCTCGGCCGCCTACGCCCGCTGGGTCGCGCCCGGCCACGACGCTCCGCTGACCGACCTGATCGCCGAGGTGGCCGCCGAACTGCGCGCGATCACGTCGGCGCGGGGCGGTTGACCTGCTGATGAGTGGTGGGCGCGGCAGGTTTCGAACCTGCGACCCCTCGCTTGTAAGGCGAGTGCTCTCCCACTGAGCTACGCGCCCGGAACGCCCGTACGGCGGGCCGGAGCGGCAAGCTTACCTGCCGCCTCCGGCCCGGTCGAACGACGTGCTCGGGGTGGCTCAGGCGGCGACGGCCTCGGCCAGCGCCTTGCGCCAACCCTGCTGGTCGCGCGCCTCGCCGGGCATGTTCATCTCGGCGAAGCGGACCACGCCGGCCTTGTCGATGACGAAGGTGCCCCGGTTGGCGATGCCGGCGACCTCGTTGAAGACGCCGTACGCCTGGGCCACCGCGCCGTGCGGCCAGAAGTCGGCCAGCAGCGGGAACTGGTAGCCCTCCCGGTCGGCCCAGATCTTGTGGGCGTAGACCGAGTCGACGCTGACGGTCAACACCTGGACGTCGTCGTTGACGTACTCGTTGAGGTTGTCCCGCACCTCGCACAGCTCACCCTGGCAGATGCCGGTGAAGGCGAGCGGGTAGAAGACCAGCAGCACGGTCTTGCGACCGCGCAGGTCGGAGAGTCGGACCTCCTGGTTGTTCTGGTCCTTGAGCAGGAAATCCGGCGCCTCGGCGCCAACCTGGATGGGCATGTGTGCTCCTACTTCTTGCTCTTGGACCCGCGCCGGAGCACGAGGCGGGCGCCGCTCCAGTCGCGGCCCGCGTTGATGGTGGAGGTCTGCTGGAGCCCGGCGGTCTGGGCGCTCTCCGCGACCTCGCTCGGCTCGACGTGGCCCTCCCGGCCGGCCTTGGGCGTCAGGAGCCACACCACGCCATTGTCCGCCAGCGGGCCGAGGGCGTCGACGAGGAGCTCGAAGAGGTCACCGTCGCCGTCCCGGTGCCAGACCAGAACCGCGTCGACCACCTCGTCGGTGTCCTCGTCGACCAGTTCTCCACAGCGGTCGGTCAGGGCGTCCCGGAGATCGGAGTCGACGTCGTCGTCGTAGCCCATCTCCATGACGACCATGCCCGGCTCGATCCCGAACCGGTCCGCCAGGCTGCGTACCCCGTCGGCGGCCTGACCAGCGGTCGCGCTCACTGTCGCGTGCCTCCTCGTCTCATCCCTGCCGGCGGCGTCGTGCGACACCGCCGCGCCCAGTCCACACAGTTGCGGCTCGCTGCGCAAGTGGCGCACCGGGTGGAACGGAATTTACCGTGCCAGCAGCGTACGGGCACCCTCGGTAATGGCTTCCTCGGACACCAGAACCTGATGAGCAGCCGGACCTAATGGTACAAACGAGTCAAGAGCGGCCACCCGTCGCGCCGCGCCCACATAACCGGTGTCGACAAGCGTCGCCACCACCCCCTCGCCCACCCCGCCGGAGCGCCGCGTCTCGTCCACCACCAGCACTCGGCCGGTCGCCGACGCCTCCCGGATGATGTCGGCCACCGGCAGCGGGGCGAGCCAGCGCAGGTCCACCACCCGGGTACCGACGCCCTCCTCGGCCAGCGTGGCCGCGGCCCGCAGCGACATCCGCACCCCGTTACCGAAGGTGATGATAGTGAGATCGTCGGAGGAGCCGATGCCGTACACCCGGGCGCGGCCGATCGGCACGTGCCGGTCCGCCCAGGCGCCCGGCTCGGCGTACTCGGCCAGCCACTCGCCGTCGCCATCCGCGTGGAGGTCGCGGGTGTGGTAGAGCGCGATCGGCTCCAGGAAGACGCAGACGGCACCGTCCACCCGGGCCGCCGCCAGACAGGTACGCAGCATCGGCGCGGCGTCGTCCGGCCGGGCCGGCACGGCGATCACCAGCCCCGGCACGTCCCGCAGCACCGCCACCGAGTTGTCGTTGTGGAAGTGACCGCCGAAGCCCTCCTGGTACGCCAGGCCGGCCACCCGCACCACCATCGGGTTCCGGAACGCACCCCGGGAGAAGAACCGCATGCTGGCCGCCTCGCCGCGGAGCTGGTCCTCGGCGTTGTGCAGGTACGCCAGGTACTGGATCTCCGGCACCGGCAGCATGCCGGCCAGGCCGGCGCCGAGCCCGAGCCCGAGGATCGAGGTCTCGTCGAGCAGCGTGTCGAACACCCGGGCCACCCCGAACCGGTCCCGCAGTCCCTTGGTCACCCCGTACACCCCGCCCTTGGCGGCCACGTCCTCGCCGAACACGGCCATCTGCGGGTGGTCGAGCATGCCGTCGGCAAGCGCCGCGTTGATGCTCTGCGCCAGCGTCAGCGGCCCGGTCAGCTCCGGCGGCTTCCCGCCGAACGCCTCCGCCCGCGCCCCGGCGCCCGGCCCGGCCGCGTGTGCCGCCGCGTCGGCGACCGTCCGGGACACCCGCACCGGCCGGCGCGGCGCCAGCTCCGCCACCACCTCGACCGGGGTGGCCAGTTTCGGCTCGTCCAGCACCTCCTCGGCGATCCGCCGGAGCTGCCAGCCCCGCTCGTCGTACCGGGCGAGCAGCTCCTCGCCGCTCGCGTAGCCGCCCGCCACCAGCCGTCGCGCGGTGACCAACAGCGGGTCCCGCGCCACGTCCGCGGCGATCTCCGCCGGGCTCCGGTACGCGGTCTCCGCGTCCGCGCCGGCATGCCCCATCAACCGGACCGTGCGCAGGTGCAGCACGGCGGGCCGGCGGTGCCGGCGCACCCAGGCGGTCGCCTCCGCCGCCACCCGGTGGCTCGCCACCACGTCCGTGCCGTCGGCGTCGAAGTAGCGGATGCCGGGCCGGGAGCGCAGCATGGCGGCCACCCAGCCCTCGGGCGAGCGCACGCTGATGCCCAGCCCGTTGTCCTCGCAGACGAACAGCACCGGGATCCGCAGGCCGGTGTGGTCGTACCAGCCTGCGGTGTTGAACGCGGCGGTGGCCGTGGCGTGGTTGACCGAGGCGTCGCCGAAGGAGCAGACCACCACGGCGTCCAGCGGCCAGGCCGCCACCTCCGGGTCGCCGTCGACGCGCCGTCCGCCCCGCCGGAGCCGTTCCAGGGCCAGCCCCAGGCCGACCGCGCGGGGCAGGTGCGAGGCGATGGTCGAGGTGGTCGGCACGACCGCGAGGTCGGCCCGGCCGAAGACCTTGTGCCGGCCACCGGCGATCGGCTCCTCGGCGGAGGCGACCATGCCGCGCAGCACGTCCCGCGCCGCGCCCGCGAACGCGTCGTCGAGCGACGGCGACGGCAGACCGGGTACGCCGACCGTCGCGTCGCCGTCCGCGTCCACGGTCACCCCGGCCCCGTCCGGCAGCAGCACCGCGTCGACGTCGCCGGAGTCCGCCGGCCCGGCCGGCCCGGCCGCGCCGCTGGCGGGGTCACCCGGAGCGGGATCCTGGTGGGAGACGGCCCCGGTGGGGTCGCTGCCGGCCGGGCATGCGCTCCCGGCCCTCGCGTCGCTCGGTGCGGTCGCCCATGCGCTGTCGGGCCGGGATCCGTCCGGGTCCCGCGAATCGGAATCCTGCTCCCGGCCGGCGGGCACGGGTGGCGCGTCGGGTGGGAACTCGCCGGCCGCCTGGGCGGCGCGCAGGCAGTAGAACGCGCCGGACCGGTAGTGCAGCAGCGCCGGGTCGGTCGGCCGCAGCGCGGCGGCCACCGCCGCGTTGCCCTCGTGCCCGGCCGAACCGATCGTGTAGTACCCCTCACCGAAGCCGCGCAGCCAGCGCCCGGCCAGGTCCACCAGCCGGCTGGTGAGCTGCGCGTCGAACAGGGCCAGCGCCTGCGCCCCGGTGAGCGACCCACCGTCGGGCAGCGGTTCACGCAGGTCACGCCGCTGGTCCGGCGCGTCGAGCGCGGCCAGGTCGGCTCGGAGCCGGTCGTCGAGATCGTGCGGGGAGGTCACGTCGGACAGCATTACCGACTCGGGCCCGCCTCGCCCAGTCGGACACGTTCCGCCCGGCGCTGCTCAGACCTCGCCGCGCTCCTCCGGGCAGCCACCGTCGGACACCTTCCAGACCAGGTCACGCAGCGTGGCCAGCTCTACCGTGCTCAACCCGTCGAGCAGCCGTGAGTCCGACATCACCTGGCGTACCCGCTCCCGGACCTGCCGGCCCCGCGCGGTGACGACGAGCGCCCGCTGCCGCCGGTCGGTCGGGTCGGCCCGGCGCTCGACCAGCCCGGCCTGCTCCAGCTTGTCGGCCAGCCCGGTCACGTTGGAGCGGTCGCAGCCGAGTCGCACGGCCAGGTCGCGGGCCGGCGACGGGTGGTCCGGGTCCAGCTCGTGCAGCGCCCGGGCCGCGGCCGGGGTCAGGCCCAGCGCGGCGATCTCCTCGTCCTGGTGGTGCCGCAGCGCGGCGGCGACGTGCTGGATCCGGCGCACGGTGTCCCCGGCCAGCCCGAGCCGGTCGTCGGCCGGGGACGGCGTGCGGGGGACCGGGCGGTGCGTCATGCCGACAATCATACGTGACATATCAATAATTGACTTCCTCCACTATTGCGCCGACTGCTGGGCTGACGTCACCACCTTTCATCCGCCGACCGCTGTTCGGCGGAAAGCGCCCCTGCCCGTCACCTGACGGCCATCGACGATCGCCAGGCTGCCCGGAGTCGACGAACCGGACTCCGGGGAGGAAACCGTGGCACTGTCCCGACGTACCATCCTGCTCAGCGGCGCGGCGCTCGGCGCCGCCGGCGCGGCAGCCGGCCTGCCGGTCGCGGCGGCCGCGTCACCCGGCCCGCTGCGCCGCGACCCGTTCACGCTCGGGGTGGCCTCCGGCGACCCCGACCACGACGGGGTCGTGTTGTGGACGCGGCTCGCGCCGGAGCCGCTGGCCGAGGACGGCCTGGGCGGCATGCCGTCCCGGGTGGTGCCGGTGTCCTGGGAGGTGGCCGCCGACGAACGGTTCCGGCACGTGGTGCGCCGAGGGGTACGGCTGGCCCGGCCGGAGTCGGCGCACAGCGTGCACGTCGAACTGGACGGTCTGCTCCCCGGCCGGGAGTACTTCTACCGGTTCCGGGTCGAGCGCTGGCTCTCCCCGGTCGGCCGCACCCGCACCGCGCCGCCGCCCTGGCTGCTGCCGTCCGCGCTGGCCATGGGCTTCGTCTCCTGCTCACAGTACGAGCACGGCTACTTCACCGCGTACCGGCGGCTGGCCGAGACCGAGCCGGAGCTGATCCTGCATCTCGGCGACTACCAGTACGAGTACGCCAGGGACACGTACACGGTGCCGGGCGGCAACCCGCGCGACCACGAGGGTCCGGAGACCCGGACGCTCGCCAACTACCGGCAGCGGCACGCCCAGTACAAGACCGACACCGACCTCCAGACGGCGCACGCGGTCGCGCCCTGGGTGGTGGTCTTCGACGACCACGAGGTGGAGAACAACTGGGCCGACGAGGTGCCCGAGGCCCCGGACCCGGACTTCCTCGCCCGGCGGGCGGCGGCGTTCCAGGCGTACTACGAGAACATGCCGCTGCGCCGCACCTCGATCCCGCGCGGCATCGACATGCAGCTCTACCGGCGGGTGCGCTGGGGTCGGCTGGCCACGTTCCACATGCTCGACACCCGGCAGTACCGGGACGACCAGGCGTGCGGTGACGGCTACCGGGACTGCGCGGACGCGTCCGACCCGGCCCGGTCGATCACCGGCGCCGCGCAGGAGGCGTGGCTGCTGGACGGCTTCCGGCGCTCGGACGCCCGGTGGGACCTCCTCGGCCAGCAGGTCTTCTTCGCCCAGCGGGACAACAACGCCGGGCCGCTCACGGTCACCAGCATGGACGCCTGGGACGGGTACGTCGCCTCGCGGGACCGGATCACCCGGGGCTGGGTGGCCGCCGGGGTGCGCAACCCGGTCGTGCTCACCGGCGACGTGCACGCGCACTGGGCCAGCGACCTGAAGCTGGACTACGCGGACCCGACGTCGCGCACCGTCGGCAGTGAGCTGGTCTGCTCCTCGATCACCTCGACCGGGGACGGCGCGGACTCGCCGACCGGGTCGCACCCGTGGCTGGCGTTCAACCCGCACCTGCGCTTCCAGAACAACCTGCGCGGCTACGTGCGCACCACCATCACGCCGAAGGAGCTGACCGCGAACTTCGACGTGCTGCCGTACGTGAGCCGGCCGGACGCGCCGGCGTTCACCCGGGCCACGTTCGTGATCGAGGACCGGGTGCCCGGCCTGAACCTGACGTACGACCGCCCGCCCGCCGCCGCACGAACCACCGCACCCGAGACGGACCAGGGCCGCCAGACCATAGAGACGGAAACCACCCGCCCCTAACCCGCCTCCCCTCCCCCTCCCCCCGCCCTCCTGGGCGCTGATTCACGGAAGGAGCGGCTGTTCCGCGTCGGATGGCCACTCTTTCCGTGAATCGGGGGCCGCTCGGTGTGGGTCAGGCGGGGAGGAAGGAGAAGCGGATCTGGCGGTCCGGGTTGTCGCCGTTCGGGTCGACCAGGCAGATCGACTGCCAGGTGCCGAGCTGGAGCCGCCCGCCGAGCACCGGCAGCGTCGCGTACGGCGGCACGAACGCCGGCAGCACGTGATCGCGGCCGTGTCCGGGTGAGCCGTGCCGGTGCCGCCACCGGTCGTCGGTGGGCAGCAGGTCGTCGAGCGCGCGGAGCAGATCGTCGTCCGACCCGGCGCCGGTCTCGATGATCGCCAACCCGGCGGTGGCGTGCGGCACGAAGACGTGCAGCAGCCCGTCGCCGGACCCGGCGACGAACCGTTCGGCCTCGGCCGTGATGTCCCGGACGGTCGGCCGGGACCCGGTCCGGACGCTGATCACCTCACTACGCATACGGCGCATTCTGCCGCAGCGGCTCGCTCTCTCGCCCGGCCGGCCGGCACGTCCGTGATCGCACAAAGTTACCGGCGGGTACCTGTGTTCAGCATCGCGTCTGGGGGAGCCGGAGGTGACGACGAGCGCCACGAGGGGGCAGGATGGCGCTAGAGACCTATCCCACACAGAACCGAGGGAACGCCTGTGGCTACGGAACGCAAGCGCCCGGTGATCACCGCTGGTCTGCCGAGCCAGCTTCCGGACATCGACCCTGAAGAGACCAGCGAATGGGTCGAGTCACTCGACGGTGTCATCGACGAGCGCGGAACCAAGCGCGCCCGGTACGTCATGCTGCGCCTGCTGGAGCGGGCCCGCGAGCGCCAGGTCGGGGTGCCGTCGCTGACCACCACCGACTACATCAACACCATTCCGCCGGAGCGGGAACCGTGGTTCCCCGGTGACGAGCACATCGAGCGACGGCTGCGGGCGTACATCAGGTGGAACGCCGCCATGCTGGTGCACCGGGCCCAGCGCCCGGAGATCGGCGTGGGCGGTCACATCTCCACGTTCGCCAGCTCGGCGTCGCTCTACGAGGTGGGCTTCAACCACTTCTTCCGTGGCAAGGAGCACCCGGGCGGCGGCGACCAGATCTACTACCAGGGTCACGCCTCCCCCGGCATGTACGCGCGGGCGTTCCTGGAGGGCCGGCTGAGCGCCGACCAGCTAGACGGCTTCCGGCAGGAGCTGTCGCACCGCGCCGGCTCACTGCCCTCGTACCCGCACCCGCGGTTGATGCCGGACTTCTGGGAGTTCCCCACCGTCTCCATGGGTCTCGGCCCGCTGAACGCCATCTACCAGGCGCGGTTCAACCGCTACCTGCAGCACCGGGGCATCAAGGACACCTCCCAGCAGCACGTCTGGGCGTTCCTGGGCGACGGCGAGATGGACGAGGTCGAGTCGCTCGGCGCGATCGGCGTGGCCGCGCGCGAGGAGCTTGACAACCTCACCTTCGTGATCAACTGCAACCTCCAGCGCCTGGACGGTCCGGTCCGCGGCAACGGCAAGGTCATGCAGGAACTGGAGGCGTTCTTCCGGGGCGCCGGCTGGAACGTGATCAAGGTGGTCTGGGGCCGGGAGTGGGACCCGCTGCTCGCGGCGGACACCGACGGCGCGCTGGTCAACCTGATGAACACCACGCCCGACGGTGACTACCAGACCTACAAGGCGGAGTCCGGGGCGTACGTCCGGGAGCACTTCTTCGGCCGCGACGCGCGGACCCGCAAGATGGTCGAGCACCTGAGCGACGACGAGATCTGGAACCTCAAGCGGGGTGGCCACGACTACCGCAAGCTCTACGCGGCCTACAAGGCGGCGATGGAGCACACCGGCCAGCCGACGGTGATCCTCGCCAAGACCATCAAGGGCTGGACGCTGGGCTCGCACTTCGAGGGCCGTAACGCCACGCACCAGATGAAGAAGCTGACGCTCGACGACCTGAAGCTGTTCCGCGACCGGCTCTACCTCGACATTCCGGACAAGCAGCTGGAGGAGAACCCCTACCTCCCGCCGTACTACACGCCGGACGAGAAGTCGGACGAGATGGAGTACCTGCGGGAGCGGCGTCGCCAGCTCGGCGGCTTCCTCCCGTCGCGTACCACCGAGCGCAGGACGCTGGCGATCCCGGGCAGCGAACGGTTCGCCGACGTCAAGCGCGGGTCGGGCAAGCAGAAGGTGGCCACCACGATGGCCTTCGTCCGCCTGCTCAAGGACGTGATGAAGGACAAGGAGTTCGGCAAGCGCTGGGTGCCGATCATCCCGGACGAGGCCCGCACGTTCGGCATGGACTCGCTCTTCCCGACCCAGAAGATCTACTCGCCGCACGGCCAGCGCTACACCTCGGTCGACCGGGAGCTGTTCCTGTCGTACAAGGAGTCGACGACCGGGCAGATCCTGCACGAGGGGATCAACGAGGCCGGTTCGGTCGCCTCGTTCACCGCCGCCGGCACGTCGTACGCCACGCACGGCGAGCCGATGATCCCGATGTACATCTTCTACTCGATGTTCGGCTTCCAGCGCACCGGCGACGGGTTCTGGGCGGCGGCCGACCAGATGGCCCGGGGTTTCGTGCTCGGCGCGACCGCCGGCCGGACCACGCTCAACGGTGAGGGTCTCCAGCACGAGGACGGGCACTCGCTGCTGCTCGCCGCCACCAACCCGGCGGTGGTCGCGTACGACGCGGCGTTCGCGTTCGAGCTGGCGCACATCCTGGAGAACGGCCTGCACCGGATGTACGGCGAGGCGCAGGAGAACGTCTTCTACTACCTCACCGTCTACAACGAGCCGATCTTCCAGCCGGCCGAGCCAAAGGGCGTGGACACCGAGGGCATCGTCAGGGGCATCTACCGCTACTCGCCGGCGCCGCAGGTGGGCGCGGACGCGCCGAAGGCGAACGTGCTGGCCTCCGGCACCGGCATGCAGTGGGCGCTCAAGGCCCAGCAACTGCTCGCCGAGGACTGGGGCGTGGCCGCCGACGTGTGGTCGGTGACGTCCTGGACCGAGCTGCGCCGCGACGCGGTGGAGTGCGAGGAGCACAACCTGCTCAACCCGGGTGAGGAGCAGCGGGTGCCGTACATCCAGCGCAAGCTGGCCGACGCCGAGGGCCCGAAGGTCGCGGTCAGCGACTGGATGCGCGCGGTACCGGACCTGATCGCGCGCTGGGTACCGGGCGACTACACCTCGCTCGGCACCGACGGCTTTGGCATGTCGGACACCCGGCACGCGTTGCGTCGCCACTTCCACGTGGACGCCGAGTCGGTCGCGGTCGCCACGCTGCGGCAGCTCGCGCTGCGGGGCGCGGTCCCGGCCCACGTGCCGGCCGACGCCGCCCGCAAGTACGCGCTGGACGACGTGAACGCCGCCCCGGTCGGCGAGACCGGCGGCGACAGCTAGACGTGAAAGGAAGGGCCCCCGCCTAACGCCTCCGGCAGAGAAGGGGCCCCTTCTCACCGCCGACGGCGTGCGAGCGGCGTGCGAGCACGACGATGGTCCGGCGTCCCTGGTTGGGATGCCGGACCATCGTCGTTGCGGGCGACGCCGGGACTGGACCCGGTCAGCCGACGGCGGCCAGGTCGGTCAGCCGGGCCAGCGAGTCCTCCAGGTCGGCGCCCACCCGGCGCAGGCCGAGCCGCAGCAGCGCGGCCTTGACCGGCCCGGCGGGCCACCGGACGACGATGAGCCGGACCATGGTCCCGCCGGCGTCCTCGTCCTCGGTGAGCTGGACGTAGATCTCGGTACGCGCCTCGGCCCGGGCGCCGGCGCCCTTGGCCCGTTCGCGCCAGCCGATCAGCGTCGGCTCCTGATAGGCGATCACTTCGGCCTCGTGCGCGGCGCCGCGTCCGGCCTGGACGAGCTGCCGCCGACCGAACCCCTCCCCGGAGAGGACCTCGGCCGCACGGACCCCCGCCAGCCAGGCCGGCAGCTGCTCGGCGCGCTGCACGACGTCCCAGACCACTTCCACCGGCGCCGCCACGTGTGCGCTGCGTTCCACGAGGATCATGAGCGTCTTTCCCCCACTTAAAACTACATCCGCGATATTCGGCACTCTATGTGTAAATCGGACTTAAATGGACGGGATTGGCGAAGACACGCCGAAACGCCCCTGGCGTCACCAGCCGTCCCGGCCTATGGCGTGGCGTTCTCCCGAGCCCTAGAGTCGCGAACACGCTTCACGTATTGGGAGGGCGAATTGACGACCGCGCCGATGCCCGACTTCCCCGCCAGCTTCCGCTGGGGGGTGTCCACCTCCGCGTACCAGATCGAGGGCGCGACCACGGTCGACGGCCGGGGACCGTCCATCTGGGACACGTTCGCCCACGAGCCGGGCCGGATCGTCGACGGCAGCACCGGTGACGAGGCGTGCGACCACTACCACCGGCACGCCGAGGACACCGCGCTGCTGGCCGGGCTGGGCGTGTCCGCGTACCGGTTCTCGGTCGCCTGGCCCCGCGTCCAGCCCACCGGCGCCGGCCCGGCGCACGCGGCCGGGCTGGACTTCTACGACCGGCTGGTGGACGGCCTGCTCGCCGCCGGCGTCGACCCGGTCGCCACGCTCTTCCACTGGGACCTGCCGCAGGCGCTGGAGGACGCGGGTGGCTGGCTGAACCGGGACACCGCCGCCCGCTTCGCCGAGTACGCCGACCTGACCGCGGCCCGCCTCGGCGACCGGGTGAAACTCTGGATCACGCTCAACGAGCCGTTCATCCACATGAGCCTCGGGCACGGCATCGGCACCCACGCGCCCGGCCGGATGCTGCTCTTCGACGCCTTCCCGGCGGCCCACCACCAGCTCCTCGGGCACGGCCTGGCGGTGGCCGCGCTGCGCGCCCGCACCGCGAGCCCGGTGGCGATCGCCAACAACTACTCGCCGGTGCGGCAGGTCGGGGACACCGACGCCGACCGGGCCGCCGCGCAGGCGTACGACGCGCTGCACAACCGGCTCTTCACCGACCCGCTGCTCGGCCGCGGCTACCCCGACGCGCCCGGCCTCGACCCGGCCGTGGTCCACGACGGCGACCTGGACGTGCTGGCCGCCCCGATCGACGTGCTCGGCGTGAACTACTACAACCCGACCGGCATCCGGGCGCCCGAGGAGGGCTCGCCGCTGCCGTTCGAGATGGTGCCGCTGGACGGGTACCCGCGCACCGCGTTCGACTGGCCGGTGGCCCCGGACGGGCTGCGCGAGCTGCTGCTCCAGCTCCACGACCGGTACGGCGACGCGTTGCCGCCGGTCCAGGTCACCGAGAGCGGCTGCGCGTACGACGACGTGCCGGACGCACAGGGCCGGGTGGACGACCCGGAACGGATCGCGTACCTGGACGGGCACGTGCGCGCGGTGCACGAGGCGATCACCGCCGGGGTGCCGGTGACCGGGTACTTCGTCTGGTCGCTGCTGGACAACTGGGAGTGGGCCGAGGGGTTCACCAAGCGGTTCGGGCTGGTGCACGTCGACTACCCCACGCAGCGGCGTACCCCGAAGTCGTCGTACGCCTGGTTCCGGGACCTGGTCCGGCGATGACCACCGTGAACCCGACGCCGGCCTCGCTGCCGGCGGCGCTCGCCGAGCCGACCGTGCCGGTCCGGCGGAGCTGGATCGCGCTGATCTTCGCCGCCAACCTGGGCGTCTGGATGGCGTTCTTCACGCCGATCCAGGTGCTGCTGCCGCAGCAGGTGGAACGCATCGCGCCGGGCGACAAGGAGGCCATGCTGGCGGTGGTCACCGGCCTCGGCGCGCTCGCCGCGGTGCTGGCCAACCCGCTGGCCGGGGCGCTGTCGGACCGTACCTCGCTGCGGTTGGCCAACCGGCACTTCGGCCGCCGGCACGTCTGGACCGCGACCGGCGCGGTGGTCGGCGCGGCCTTCCTGGTGCTGCTGGCCCGGCAGGACAGCATCGCCGGCGTGGCGGTGGCCTGGGTGGCCGCGCAGGTCTGTTTCAACGCCATGCTGGCCAGCCTCACCGCCGCGATCCCGGACCGGGTGCCGGTGGCGCAGCGCGGCGGCGTCTCCGGCTGGGTGGGCATCCCGCAGGCGCTGGGCCTGGTGCTCGGCGCGGTGCTGGTCACCGCCGTGGTCACCGGCAACGCCGCCGGGTACGCGGCGATCGCGCTCGCGGTGCTGCTGCTGTCGCTGCCGTTCGCGCTGCTCACCCAGGACGACCCACTGCCCCGGGAGCACCGGTCGCCGTTGCGGGCGCGCGCCCTGCTCGCCTCGATGTGGATCAGCCCGCGTCGCCACCCCGACTTCGCCTGGGCCTGGTTCACCCGGTTCCTGGTGCAGTTGGGCAACGCGCTCGGCACGCTCTACCTGCTCTACTTCCTCACCGACGGGGTACGGGTGGCCGACCCCGAGGGCTCGCTGCTGGTGCTGATCCTGCTCTACACGGTGGGCATGATGCTCACCGCCGTGGTGGCCGGGCGGCTCTCCGACCGCTCCGGCCGGCGCAAGGTCTTCGTGATCGTGTCCGGGCTGATCATGGCGGTGGCGGCGACGTTGCTCGCGGTGGCGCCGGTCTGGTCGATGGCGATCGTCGCCGCGCTGCTGCTCGGCGCCGGTTACGGCGTCTACCTGGCGGTGGACGCCGCGTTGATCACCCAGGTGCTGCCGGCCGCCACCGACCGGGCCAAGGACCTCGGAGTGATCAACATTGCCAACTCCGCGCCGCAGGTGCTGGGGCCGGCGGTCTCCGCCCCGATCGTGGTGCACCTGGGCGGCTACCCGACGCTCTACGCGGTGACCGCCGCCGTCACGCTGCTCGGCAGCGCGCTCGTCGTGAAGATCAGGGCGGTGCCCTGACCGGGCCCCCTGCCGGAAAGCGGTCGCGGCCCGCCGTAGGCTGGGGGACGTGACGGTACGTGTACGCTTCGCCCCCTCCCCGACCGGAATGTTCCACGTCGGCGGCGCCCGCTCGGCGTTGCAGAACTGGATCTTCGCCAAGCAGCAGGGCGGGGTGTTCGTGCTCCGCGTCGAGGACACCGACGCGGCCCGCAACCGGCCCGAGTGGACCGAGGGCATCCTCTCCGCGCTCGACTGGATCGGCATCACCCGCGGCAGCTACGAGGGCCCCTACTTCCAGTCCTCGTACGCGGGCGAGCACCGCGCCGCCGCGCAGCGGCTGCACGAGGCCGGTCGGGCGTACTACTGCGACTGCACCCGCGACGACGTGCAGGCGCGTACCGGCTCGCAGCACCGGGGCTACGACGGCTTCTGCCGCGACCGGGGCCTGTCCGCCGGCGAGGGCCGGGCGCTGCGCTTCCGCACCCCGGACGAGGGCGAGACCGTGGTGGTCGACCTGATCCGGGGCGAGCCGACGTTCGAGAACAAGCTGATCGAGGACTTCGTCATCGCCCGGGGCGACGGCTCGCCGGTCTTCCTGCTGGCCAACGTGGTCGACGACATGACCATGGGGATCACCCACGTGATCCGGGCCGAGGAGCACCTGCCGAACACCCCGAAGCAGCAGCTGCTCTGGGACGCGCTCGGCGTCAAGCCGCCGGTCTGGGCGCACGTGCCGGTGGTGGTCAACGAGAAGCGGCAGAAGCTGTCCAAGCGGCGGGACAAGGTCGCCCTGGAGGCGTACCGGGACGAGGGCTACCTCGCCGACGCGATGCGTAACTACCTGATGCTGCTCGGCTGGGCGCCGTCGGGTGACCGGGAGATCGTGCCCTGGTCGGTGATCGAGGACGAGTTCCGGCTCGACGAGGTCAACCCCTCTCCGGCCTTCTTCGACGAGAAGAAGCTGCGCGCCTTCAACGGGGAGTACATCCGGGCCCTGCCGGTGGCGGAGTTCGTCGCCGCGTGCCAGCCGTGGCTCACCGGCACCGACACGATCGCCCCGCCGCCGTGGCAGCCGGCCGAGTTCGACCCGGCCGCGTTCGCCGCGGTGGCCCCGCTGGCGCAGACCCGGATCGCGGTGCTCAGCGAGATCGTGCCGAACGTCGACTTCCTCTTCCTGGCCGACCCGCTGATCGACGAGGCGGCCTGGGCGAAGGCGATGAAGGAGGGCGCCGCCGAACTGCTGGACGCCGCGATCGCCGCGTTCGACACGCTGGAGAGCTGGGACGCCGAGTCGCTGAAGGCCACGCTGGAGGCGGTCGGCGCCCAGCGCGGGCTGAAGCTGGGCAAGGCGCAGGCGCCGGTCCGGGTGGCGGTCACCGGCCGCACCGTCGGGCTGCCGCTGTTCGAGTCGCTCGAGGTGCTCGGCCGTGACCGTACGCTGGCCCGGCTGCGCGCCGCCCGGGTACGCCTGGTCTGAGCCCGCGGGTGACGCCCGGGCGTGTCGTCCGGGCGTGTCGCGCGCCGGAAACGTTGCCCTTTCGGGCGTCATGCCTCCTGGTCATATTTATGACCAGGAGGCATGACGAGACGCGGTAGAGGTCCCTCCCGTCCCGTCACGCACGGTGACCGGGCGAGCGGACGCCCGCCGCGGATCCGGCCTGCCGTCGAGTGCCCCGGCCCGACCTGCCGTCGAGTGCCCGGCCCGGTCAGCCGCGGGCGGCGCGGCGACGCAGCAGCAGGCCCCCGCCCAACGCGGCCAGCACCACGACCGCGCCGGCCGCCCAGAGCCAACCCGTACCCCCGTCGTCGTCCCCGGCGGCGGCTGCGGGCGTCGGGCTCGCCGGCGACGGCGCGGCGCTCGTGGGCGGCGGCGCGGTCGTCGGTGCGGTGCTGGTGGGCGTCGACGGCGTCTCGGCCGGGGTGCCGGTGGTCAGCGTGAACCGGATCTCCCCCTTGATCGGATGCCCGTCGTCGGACGCGAGCTGGTAGGCCACGATGTAGAGCCCGGCCGCGGCGGGCTTGAACGGCACGCTCACCCGCTTCCCGGAGAAGGTCGGCGGTCCGCCCGCGGCGACCACGTTGTCCGGCCCGGTGACGGTGACCGTCGTGCCGGCCTCCTTCGGTGTGGCCAGGAACCGCAGTTCGATGCGCTTCGGCGCGGCGGCCACGCGGGCCCCGTTGGCCGGGGCGCTGCCGGTCAACGAGTTGTGTGCGGCGGCCGGCGCGGCCGGCAACAGCAGCGACACCCCCGCCGCCAGCCCGAGCACCGCCAGCCAGGTACGTGTCGTACGGGCAACCCTGCCCCCCATGAGCCCCTCCGTCCGGGTAGGATCCGGCCGCTGATCTTCGACCGTTCATTGGTCGGTCTCAGCTCGCAGATAGTTCCAAATACTCTTCCACCTACTGCAACCACGCGACGTTCTGCGGAGTCTTTTGGGTGGGCGGGTCCAGTGTGACCCGCAGCGGAAGCCAGCCATCGAACGGGGCGAGGAGGCGGCGATGGTCCGGAAGGTGAGGCGGCTGCTGACCGTCGTGGCCGGGGCGGCGGTGCTGGCGTGCACGCTGGCCCTCACCGGCACGACGGCGGCCCAGGCCGCGCCGAAGCCGAAGCTCGCCCCCGCCGGGGTGGACATCACCGGCGACCAGCTCGACCAGCCGTTGCAGTTGCGGGCCGACACCAAACCCGCCGAGGTCACCATGATCGTCGACCAGGTCAAGTGGCTGGGGACGACCGGTCAGCTCCGCGGGCCGGCGGCCAAGGACCTCGGTCCGAAGTACACGGTGGTGGTGCTCGCCGCCGGCAGCCCGCAGCACACCTACGACCTGTTCCCGCTGGCCAAGGGCGGCCCCCGGGTCTACCGGCCGGCCAAGCAGCCCGACCTGAGCCACCCCCGGGCCGGCTGGTTCTTCGGGCGCCTCAACATGTCCGAGACGCTGCGTGCCGTCGGGGTGCCGCTGGCGCCCCGGTTCGACACGCTCTCCGGCGGCATCGGCGGCGGCGACCGCGTCCTGCCGGAGGAGGCGCTCGACCCGGCGGGGGGCCTCGACACCGCGCTCGGCGAGTTGCAGCGGCTGCTGCTGCTCAACATCGGCGTGGTGCTGGTCATCACCGTCGGGCTGGCCGGCATCGCGCTCCTGGTGCGCCGCCGCACCCGCTGAGCCCCGCTCAGACGGTCAGCACGACCTTGCCCCGGACGTGCCCCGCCTCCACCAACCGCTGCGCCTCGGCGGCCCCGGTGAGCGGGAACGTCCGGGCCACGTGCACGGTGAGCCGGCCGGCGTCGACCAGCCCGGCGAGCGCCCCCAGGTCGGCCGAGGACGGCTTGACGAAGACGTACGCGCCGCCGAGGCGGGTCACGTGCTCCGGGTCGGCGGTGGAGACCAGCCGCCCCGGCCGGCCGATCAGCTCGGCGGAGGCGTCCAGCGCGTCGCCCCCGAACAGGTCCAGCACCACGTCGACGCCGTCCGGCGCGACCGCGCGGACCCGGTCCGGCAGGCCGTCGCCGTAGCTGACCGGTTCCGCGCCCAGCGACCGGACGAAGTCGTGGTTCGCCTCGCTCGCCGTGCCGATCACCCGGTCGGCGCCGAGCGCGCGGGCCACCTGCACCGCGAGGTGTCCCACCCCGCCGGCCGCGCCGTGCACCAGCACGGTGTCACCGGCGCCGGTGCGGGCGAGCTGCAACGCCTGGTAGGCGGTGAGCCCGGCCAGCGGCAGACCAGCCGCCTCCGGCCAGGACGCCCGTACCGGCTTGTCGGCCAGGCACCGCTCCGGGGCCGGGACCAGTTCCGCGTACGTGCCGTGCTGCACGTCGTCGCGGCGGACGTAGCCGATCACCTCGTCGCCGACGGCGAACCCGGACACCGCCGGACCGACCGCCTCCACCACGCCGGCGGCGTCCCACCCCGGCACCAGCGGGAAGTGGGTCGGGAACGCGCCGGCCAGGTGCCCCGCCCGGACCTTCCAGTCGACCGGGTTGACCCCGGCGGCCCGCACCCGCACCAGGACCGTGTCCGGTCCGACCGGCGGGGTGGGCAGCTCACGAACGGTGAGCAGGTCGGCCGGGCCGTACTCGTCGATCGCCATCGCCTTCACCCCACCCACGCTAACCGCCGGACGGGCCCCGCGTGGTCAGCACCAGCGGCGCGGCGGCCGTTCCCGGCGGCTCGTGCGGTTGCCGGGGCGCACCGCGCCGTGCCGGTGGCCACCCGCCCAGCCGGCCTGGTCGCTGCGGCAGCCCTGGGTCGACGCCGGGTCGACCGTGGGACCGGCCGGCTCGACGACCCGCTGACGCGGCGCCGCCGACTCGTCGTCGGCGCGCTCCGGCGACCGCCCGGCCGCCGGCTCACCCGGATGGGTCAGCCCCGCCCGGCGCGGCTGGTCGTGGCCCGGCCGGCAGTGCTCGTGCTGGGCGCAGCCGTGTTCGGCCTCCCCGTGCGCCATCCCGGTCCCCCTCACCCTTCGCCCTCGCCCGTCGGACGGAACGCCCCGACGCGCTCTGACACCGTACTGGCCCGGCCCGACGAGATCGTCAGCGCGTACCGGTGGAGATCACCCGTCGGCGGCGCCGCCGCGGACTCGGAGTGGATCCGCTGGTCAGGCCGTGTCAGGCTGGTGCGGTGAGTGAACCGGGCGGTACCGAGACGTCGGCCACGCTGCGCCGCATCGAGCGGGCCGCGGGAAGCCTGGCCACCGCCAGCGTGGCCCGGATGGACGAGAGTCTGCTGTGGTTCCGCGAGCTGCCCGCCGACCAGCGTTCCTGGGTGATGCTGGTGGCCCAGGCCGGCGTGCGGTCCCTGGTGCAGTGGCTGCGCCAGGGCGGCGGCGCGACCGACCGCACCCAGGAGGTGTCGGACGAGGTCTTCGCCGCCGCGCCGGTGGCGCTCGCCCGCTCGATCAGCCTCCAGCAGACCGTGGCGCTGATCAAGGTGACCATCGAGGTCGTCGAGGAGCAGGTGTCCGAGCTGGCCGTGCCGGGCGAGGAACAGTCGTTGCGGGAGGCGGTGCTGCGGTTCTCCCGCGAGATCGCGTTCGCCGCCGCCCGGGTGTACGCCCGGGCCGCCGAGACCCGGGGCTCCTGGGACGCCCGGTTGCAGGCCCTGCTGGTGGACGCGCTGCTGCGCGGCGACTCGCCGGACGTGCTGGCCAGCCGCGCCGCCGCGCTGGGCTGGTCGGACGCGCCGCCGGTGGCGGTGGCGGTGGGCCGCTCCCCCGGCGGGGAGGTGTCGGCCGTCCTGCACACCGTCTACCGGCAGGCCCGCCGGATCGGCGTCGAGGTGATCGGCGGCGTGCACGGCGACCGCCTGGTGATCGTGCTGGGCGGGGCGGCCGATCCGCTGGCGGCCGCCGGGAAGCTGCGTACCGCGTTCGGCGACGGGCCGGTGGTGGTCGGTCCGGCGGTGCCCAGCCTCGACGAGGCGACCGAGTCCGCGCGGGCGGCGCTCGCCGGGTTCCGGGCCGCGCCGGCCTGGCCGACCGCGCCGTGCCCGGTCGCCGCCGGCGAACTGCTGCCCGAGCGGGCGCTGGCCGGCGACACCGAGGCGCGCCGCCGGCTGCGCCACGACGTGTACGCGGCGCTGGCCCGCGCCGGCGGCGGCGAACTGCTGGAGACGCTCGACGCCTTCTTCGCCGCCGGCGGCACGCTGGAGAGCGCGGCGCGGGCGCTGTTCGTGCACCCGAACACGGTGCGTTACCGACTGAAGCGGATCGCCGAGGTGACCGGCTTCTCGCCGCTCGCCCCGCGGGACGCCTTCGCGCTCCAGGTCGCGTTGACAGTCGGTCGGCTCGACCCGGTGGTCCCGGCCGTCACGCCGGTCCCGAACCAGACAGCGAGCCCAGCCGGTCGGAAAGTGGCCCAGAGCGGCGACGACCGGCGCCGATCTTTGTAGGTTTCCTCTAAAGCTTCTAGTGCGGTTTGGTGCCGTGCGTTACAGCGCGACCCGCGAGTATCCGTCAGAGTCGTACACGTGCTCGCCGTACTCTCCCCCGGACAGGGTTCACAGAAGCCCGGTTTCCTGAACCCATGGCTCGACCTCGCCGGCGCCGAGGCGCGCCTGCGCTGGTGGTCGGCGCTGGCCGGGGTCGACCTGATCCACCTCGGCACCGAGGCGGACGCGGACGAGATCAGGGACACCGCCCGCACCCAGCCGCTGCTGGTGGCCGCCGCGCTGCTCGCCGCCGAGCACCTGCCGATGCACGACGTCCGGGTGGTCGCCGGGCACAGCGTCGGCGAGCTGGGCGCCGCCGCGCTGGCCGGCGTGCTGCCCGCCGAGGCGGCCGTGACGCTCGCCGGCTTACGCGGCCGGGAGATGGCCGCCGCCTGCGCGCTGGAGCCGACCGGGATGGCCGCCGTGCTCGGCGGCGACCCGGACGAGGTGCTCGCCGCACTGGAGACGCACGGCCTGCACCCGGCCAACCGCAACGGCGCCGGCCAGATCGTCGCCGCCGGCGCGATCGCCGGGCTGGAGAAGCTCGCCGTCGAACCGCCGACCCGGGCGCGGGTGATCCGGCTCAAGGTGGCCGGCGCGTTCCACACCCCGTACATGGCCCCGGCCGAGACCGCGCTGGCCGGCGTGGCCGGCGGCGTTACCGTGGCCGACCCGGCCCGCGTTCTGCTGTCCAACCTCGACGGCGCCCCGGTCGGGTACGGCCGGGAGGCGGTGCAGCGGCTGGTCCGGCAGGTGACCGCCCCGGTCCGCTGGGACCTGTGCATGCGCACCCTGGTCGACCTCGGCGTCACCGGCGTGGTCGAACTGCCGCCGGCCGGCACGCTGGCCGGTCTGGTCAAGCGGGAGCTCAAGGGGGACGGGGCACCGGAGATCGTCACCCTGAACACGCCCGACGACCTGCCCGCCGCGCGGAGCCTGATCGCCCGGCACGGCGGTGGCGACGTCGCCCGCCCGTCGGCGTCCGGTTTCCGGGTGGTGGTCTCCCCCGCCGCCGGTGTCTTCACGCCGGTGACCGAGCTGACCGAGGGCGCCGGTGTGCACGCCGGCCAGGTCGTCGGCCACGTCGCCGCCCGGCAGGGGCGGGTCGAGGTGACCGCGCACGACAGCGGGCTGCTCACCGAGTGGCTCGCGCACCACGACGACCCGGTCGCCCCGGGCCAGCCCCTCGTCCGCATCGGAGGATCGCACTAAATGGCCGGCAGCCGGATCGCCGCGATGGGGCACTACCAGCCCTCCCGCGTGGTCACCAACGACGAGCTCGCACAGTTCGTCGACACCAACGACGAGTGGATCCGGGACCGGGTCGGCATCGCCACCCGGCGGATCGCCGGCGAGGAGACCGTGGCCGACATGGCCACCGCCGCCGCCGGCAAGGCGCTGGCCAGCTCCGGCCTCACCGCCGCCGACATCGACCTCGTCGTGGTGGCGACCTGCACGTCGGTGGACCGCAGCCCGAACGTGGCCTGCCGGGTCGCGGCGAAGCTGGGCATCAACGCGCCGGCGGCGTACGACCTCAACACCGCCTGCTCCGGTTTCGCGTACGCGCTCGGCACGGTGGACCACGCGATCCGGGCCGGCGCGGCGCGCAACGCGCTGGTGATCGGCGCGGAGAAGCTCTCCGACGTGACCGACTGGACCGACCGGTCGACCTGCATCATCTTCGGCGACGGGGCCGGCGCGGCGGTGGTCACCGCGACCGCCGACGACGAGCCGACCGGGATCGGGCCGGTGGTGTGGGGCTCCGCGCCGGAGAAGAGCGACGCGGTGCGGATCGAGGGCTGGCGTCCGTACATCGCGCAGGAGGGGCAGTCGGTGTTCCGCTGGGCCACCACCGCGCTGGCCCCGCTGGCGCTCCAGGCCTGCGAGCGGGCCGGGGTGGCCCCGTCGGAGCTGGCCGCGTTCGTGCCGCACCAGGCCAACGCGCGGATCATCGACGGCATCGCCAAGCGGCTGAACATCCCGGACGCGATCATCGCCAAGGACATCGTCGAGTCCGGCAACACGTCGGCGGCGAGCATTCCGCTGGCCCTGTCGAAGATGGTCGAGCGACGCGAGGTGCCCGCGGGCGCCCCGGTGCTGCTGTTCGGCTTCGGCGGCGGCCTGACCTACGCCGGTCAGGTCGTGCGCTGCCCCTGATGACCCCCTCGGGCGCGAACGCGCTCCAGGTGCGGTGACCGGCGTCGCCGGCCGCCGAGAAACCCCGATGAGAGGAACCAACCGCAATGACCCGTGACGAGATCACCGCCGGCCTCGCCGAGATCCTCGAAGAGGTTGCCGGGGTGAGCCCGGACGACGTGGCCGAGGGGAAGTCCTTCACCGACGACCTCGACGTCGACTCGCTCTCCATGGTGGAGGTCGTGGTGGCGGCCGAGGAGAAGTTCGGCGTCAAGATCCCGGACAACGAGGTGCAGAACCTGAAGACCGTCGGGGACGCGGTCAGCTACATCGAGGCGCAGTCCTGATCATGAGTCGCCCCGACGTCGTCGTCACCGGGCTCGGCGCGACGACCCCGCTCGGCGGGGACGTCGCGTCGACCTGGGACGCCATGCTGACCGGCCGCTCCGGGGTGAGTGCGCTCACCCAGGAGTGGGCCGGGCAACTGCCCGTCCGGATCGCCGCCCAACTGGCGGTGGACCCGGCCGAGGTGCTGGACCGCGTGAAGCTGCGCCGGCTGGACCGCTCCCAGGCGATCGCCCTCATCGCCGCCCGGGAGGCCTGGGCGGACGCCGGGCTGGCCGATGCCGGGCCGGACCCGGAACGGCTGGCCGTCAGCGTCGGCTCGGGCATCGGCGGCGCCACCACCCTGCTCGCCCAGGACGACATCCTGGAGGCGTCCGGACCGCGACGGGTCTCCCCGCACACGGTGCCGATGCTGATGCCGAACGGCCCGGCCGCCTGGGTCGGGTTGGAACTGGGCGCCAAGGCCGGGGTGCACTCGGTGGCCAGCGCCTGCGCGACCGGCGCGGAGGCGATCTCGCTGGGGCTGGACATCATCCGCGCCGGCCGCGCCGACGTGGTGGTGGTCGGCGGCACCGAGGCGGTCATCCATCCGCTGCCGATCGCCGGCTTCGCCTCGATGCGGGCCATGTCGACCCGCAACGACGAGCCGGAGAAGGCGTCCCGACCGTGGGACAAGGCCCGGGACGGCTTCGTGCTCGGCGAGGGCGCGGGCGTGCTGGTGCTGGAGCGCGCCGACCACGCCGCCGCCCGCGGCGCCCGCGTCTACGCGCGCCTGGCCGGCGCCGGGGTCACCTCCGACGCGTACGACATGGTGCAGCCGCACCCGGAGGGCGAGGGCGCGATCCGGGCCATCACCCGGGCGCTCGCCGACGCGGACATGGCCGGACGGGACATCGTGCACGTCAACGCGCACGCCACCTCCACGCCGGTCGGCGACATGCTGGAGATCGGCGCGCTGCGCGAGGCGATCGGCGACCACCCGCTGCTCACCGCCACCAAGTCGATGACCGGGCACCTGCTCGGCGCGGCCGGCGCGTTGGAGTCGATCGCCACCATCCTGGCCATCCGGGACGGGGTCGTGCCGCCCACGGTCAACCTGGACGACCCGGACGACGGCCTCAGCCTCGAGGTGGCCGCGCACAAGGCCCGGCACCTGGAGATCCCGGCCGCGCTGAACAACGCGTTCGGCTTCGGCGGGCACAACGTGGCGCTGGTCTTCACCCGCCCCTGAACCATGGTGTGCAAGGAAGGGCCCCTTCTTAACACGTGAGTGTTAAGAAGGGGCCCTTCCTATACCGGAAGCGTTAAGCGGGGGCCCCTCCTTACGAGCAGGTGGTGGCGGGCAGGCCGGGGACCGGGACGGGGGCGCGGCCGGTGGGGCGGGCCTTGCCGGCGAGCACCGCGGCCAACGCGGTCATCGAGGCCCGGGTGGACGAGTAGGTCGCCAGCACCGTCGGCGACTTCGCCCCGGCCAGCACGTACGGGGTGTCCATCGCCACCGTCACCGCCGCGTCGGCGTTCAGGTCCTTCGTGCCGTCGCCGTACCCGACGAGGTGCACGACGGTGCCGCCGGAGGACACCACCTTGACACCGGCGGCGGTGAGCGCCTCGGTCAGCAGGGCCCGGGTGCGGTCCCGCCCACCGGAGGAGGTGACCCGGACCGGTCCGGTCACCGCACCGCCGCACGTGCCGCGCAGCACGGTCACCGCGGCGGCGGCCAGGTCGGCGGCGGCCTTGCGGTGCTCGGGGCCGTCCAGCGTCGACAGCGCCGGCTGCGGGTGCCCGGCCAGCCGGAACTTCATGGTGAGCACCCGGGTGACCGCCTCGACCAGGCGGGTGCGGGGCAGCGAGCCGTCGGTCAGCGCGGCGCGCAGCCCGTCGTACGCCTGGCCCACGTTCGGCGTCATCAGGATGAGGTCGTTGCCGGCGTTGAGCGCGCGGACCGCCGCCTCGCCGGGCGACCACTTCTTCGCCGGCGCCATGTTCATCCCGTCGGTGATCACCACCCCCTGGAAGCCGAGCTGACCGCGGAGCACGTCGGTGAGCAGCTTGCGGGAGAACGTGGCCGGGGTGCCCGGGTCGACCGCCGTGACGTTCAGGTGGGCGGACATCACCGCCATGGCGCCGGCGTCGATCCCGGCGCGGAACGGCGGGAACGCGGTGCGCTCCAGCACGGCCCGGGACTGCCCGACCACCGGAAGTTCGGTGTGTGAGTCGGCGGCGCTCAGGCCGTGCCCGGGGAAGTGCTTGACCGCCGCGCCGACGCCCTCGGCCTGGAGGCCGCGGACCGCGCCGGCCACCTGGGGTGACGCGGTGGCCGGGGTGGCGCCGAAGGACCGGGAGCCGATCACCGTGCTGCGGGTGGCCAGCACGTCGGCGACCGGCGCGAAGTCCAGGTTGATCCCCATCGCGGCCAGTTCGGCGCCGGCGGCCCGCCAGGCGGCCTCGGTCAGCGCCGGGTTGCCGGCCGCGCCGGCGGCGAGCGGGCTGGGCAGTTGGGTCACCCCGTCGGTGATCC
Source organism: Micromonospora sp. NPDC049201 (assembly GCF_055586805.1). Classification (NCBI taxonomy): domain Bacteria; kingdom Bacillati; phylum Actinomycetota; class Actinomycetes; order Micromonosporales; family Micromonosporaceae; genus Micromonospora; species Micromonospora sp. NPDC049201. The sequence continues at coordinate 117,737 of NZ_JBVJHM010000009.1, forward strand.
GGGTGACCACGCCGTACTCCTGGTCGGTGCCGACCAGGAAGGGCGCGGCGCCGGCGGGCAGCTTGCCGGCGGCGTCGCGCAGCCCGTCGGTCAGCGCGCGGACCTGCTTGGGGTTGTCGACGTTGGTGGTCTCCTGGTTGCCCGAGGTCGGGTCGTCGGCGCTGAAGCCGACCAGGATCACGCCGCCGAGGCGGTACTTCGCCACCATCTCGGCGGGGGTGTCGACACCGGCCAGCGCCCGGTTGCCGGCGGCCGAGCCGGCGGAGACCTGGGTGGCCGAGCTGCCGTACGCGTACGGCATCAGCACCTGGCCGACCAGGTCCTCGTCGGAGAGCGTGGCGACGAGCGCGGCGGCCCGGGCGGCGGGATCGGCGGCGGTCGGGTCGGTGGACCCCGACGCGCTCGCGCCCGCCGACGGCGTCGCTGTCGACGGCGTCGGCCGGGGCCGGTCCGGCCCGTCCGAGCAGCCGGTGAGGACCAGCGCGGTCAGTGCGGCGAGCGCGACGGCGGAGCGTCGCGAAGGAATCGACACGGGCCCCACCGTATCGGGGCAACTCGCCCGGCGTCACCCCACCCGGGTGAGCAGCGTCACCGGCGCGCCGTCGCCGGCGTACCGGTAGGGCTCCAGCTCGGCGTCCCAGGCGGTGCCGAGCGCCTTGTCGAGGGCGTGCGCGAGCGCCTCCGGGGCGCGGGCGGCGGCCATCAGGGTACGCAGCCTGTCCTCGCCGAGCTGGATGTCGCCGGCCGCGCCGACGGTGGCCCGGAACAGGCCCCGGCCGGGGACGTACATGAAGCGCTCGCCGTCGGCGCCGGGACTGGGCTCCTCGGTCACCTCGAAACGGATCATGGGCCACTGCCGGAGGGCAGCGGCCAGCTCGGCGCCCGTCCCCGGGCTGCCGGTCCAGCCGCACTCGGCGCGCCGCGCGCCGGGGTCGACGGGCTGCCCCGTCCAGTGCAGGTTGACCGGCGCGGCGAGGACGCGCGCGATCGCCCACTCGACGTGCGAGCACACGGCGAGCGGGGTCGAGTGGACGTATACGACGCCACGCGTTGGCACGGTGACCTCCCGGTGAGCCGAGGTGCGTCTTCCCCTACGACCTCGTCACGCGAGTGGCCTCTGGCACACATGATGACCGCTGTGACAGGTGGTGCGCCAGCGAATCGGAAAATTCGCCGCGGTCGGTCGGCCGGAAATACCCGGGTGGGCGACCCGGTTGTGTCCCGGTGACGGCGCGACCACCAGCCAGGCGTCGCGTTCGTGTACAGTTCTCTGGGCGGTTCTGTGCCGCCGCACGACTTCGCGGGCCGGCGCTCAAACCCGGGCGTCACTCGCACAGCCCCCGGACGGTTCCCGTCCCCACCGTACGTCTGCAAGGAGTACCTCCGTGGCGAGCAACACCTCTAAGACCGCGCGCGCGTCAGTCCGGGCCGGCCAGGCTGGCCAGGGTGGCGCCCTCAGCGTGCTGGGCGAGTTCAAGTACCTGATCCCGCTCAACGGCGGCAAGCACGCCTACGTGCGCAACCTGACCAACGGCAAGACCGCGCACCTGCGCACCGACTCCGACGCCTTCGTCGAGGAGATCCGGACGCTGGCCGCCGCCGGCCACGCCGCCAAGATCCGCGCCGAGATCAACGGCCTGGCCGCGTCCTACCCGAACCACGGCTGGGACGCGACCGAGAAGCGTCTCGTCGAGGCCGGTGTCTTCGAGGGCTGAGCCGCCCTCACCCGCACCACCGCGACCGCCCGCCGGGATCACCCCGGCGGGCGGTTCCGTGTCTCCTTTTCCGCCGGCAGCAGCGTGACCTCACCGGTGGCCAGGTCGTAGAGCGCGCCCACCACGGCCAGTTCGCCGGTGGCGACCCGGTCGGCGAGCAGGTCGTCGGCGCGCAGCGCGGCCACCGTGCGCCGCACGTGCCGGCGGATCGCCAGCGGGTGGACGGCCGGGTCCGCCACGCCGACCTCCCGCACCGCCGGGGTGATCCGGTCCACCACGTACCCCAGCGCGCCGCCGGGCCGCCGCCCGGTGCGCACCGCGTCGACGGTCGAGCCCACCGCGCCGCAGCGCTCGTGGCCGAGCACCATCACCAGGCGTACGCCGAGCTGGCCCACCACGTACTCGATCGAGCCGCAGACCGCGCGGTCGAGCACGTGCGCGCCGGTGCGGATCACGCAGATCGAACCGAACGTCTGGTCGAAGATCGCTTCCAGCGGCACCCGCGAGTCGATGCAGCCCAGCACCACCGCGTAGGGCTGCTGGTCGCCGGAGGCCACCGCCGCGGCGGCGGTCACGTCGTGCCCGTGCAGCGGTTGGCCGCTGACGAAGCGGCGGTTGCCGGTGAGCAACTCGGCCAGGGCGGCCCGGGGGGTCCGGGCGGCGGGCGGGGACGGCATGCCTCCAGCCTGCTCACCGATCGGACCGCACGGGAGCGGACGGCGAATCTTCTCACCGGCCCGGTTGCCGTGGTGTCATGACGGGTAACGCCGGTGTCACCACCGGGTAACGCCCCGGTGGCCGGACACCGGGCGGCCCGGGGGAGGTGGACCATGTCGGAGCACCAGGAGCTGCGGCTTTCCGACGACGTACGGCTGCACGTCACGGTGACGGGGCCGGCCGACGCCGACGTCACCGTGATCATGCTGCACGGCTGGACGCTGGACGGGCGGAGCTGGCACCGGCAGCTCGCCGACCTGCGGGACCGCTTCGGCGAGCGGGTCCGGGTGGTCGCCTACGACGCGCGCGGTCACGGCCGGTCGAGCTGCCTGACGCTGCGCGACGCGACGCTGGCCCAGCTCGGGGACGACCTGGCCGCGGTGGTCGACGAGTTCGCCGCGTCCGGCCCGGTGGTGCTGGTCGGGCACTCGATGGGCGGCATGACGGTGATGGAGTACGCGCACCGCCACCCCGACCGGTTCGCCGCGCGCACCGCCGGCCTGGTCTTCGTCTCGACCACCGCCGAGGGACACACGCACACCGTCTACGGGCTCTCGCCCCGGATCGCCCGGCTGATCCGGCTGGCCGAGACCACCGGCGCCGGGGTGCTGGCCCGCTGCGGCGGCTGGCGTCCGCCGTACGCGTTGCTGCGCGCGCTGCGGCCGAGCATCCGCTGGATGCTGTTCGGCGACCGCTGCGACCCGGCGGACATCCGGCTGGTCACCTCCGCGGTGGCGCGCGCCACGCTGCGCTCGATCGGTGGGTTCCGCGCCTCGATCGGCGCCCAGCACCGGCTGGAGACGTTGGCCGCGTTGGGCGGGTTGCCGGCCGCCGCGCTGGTCGGTGACCGGGACCGGCTCACGCCGCCGCCCTGCGCCGAGTCGATCGCGGCGGCGCTGCCCACCACGGAGCTGACCGTCTGCCCCGGCGCGGGTCACATGCTGATGATGGAACGGCCCGACGTGGTGAACGCCGCCGTGGCCGGGGTGCTGCGCCGGGTGCTGGCCGGCATCGCGGTCCCGGGCCCGGCCGCGGCCTGACGGACGGTCCCGGCACCGGTCCGGGCCGGCGCGGAGGCAGGCCCCGACGTGCGGCTTGCCGGCGGCCCGTACCCTCATTCAGCCCGTCGTGCCGTCCGACCACAGGAGCACCGCGTTGACCGACCAGACCACGCTGGACCGGGAGATCGCCGCCGAGCAGCGGCATCTCGACCGGGTGTACGCCCGGCTGGCCGAACTGCGCCGGTCGGCGGCCGACGCCGAGCGGGAGGGCTACCGGCTGGCCCGGGTCGGCACGTTCGGCGCGCTGGTCGAGCGGGACGCGATGGTCTTCCACGCCGCGCAGCGCCGGCACGTGCTGGACGCCGAGCACGAAGGGCTGGTCTTCGGGCGGCTGGACCTGCGCACCGGGCAGGTGCTGCACGTGGGCCGGCTCGGGGTGCGCGCCGACGACGCGGAGACGCTGGTGGTGGACTGGCGGGCGCCCGCCGCCGCCGCGTTCTACCAGGCCACGCCCGCTGAGCCGCGCGGCGTGGTGCGCCGGCGCACGATCCAGTCCGCCGCCGAGCGGGTCACCCGGATCGAGGACGACCTGCTGGACCCGGAGGCCGCGCCGGCGGACATGGCGGTGGTCGGGGACGGCGCGCTGCTGGCCACGTTGTCCCGGGCCACCGGTCGCGGGATGCGCGACATCGTCGCCACCATCCAGCGGGAGCAGGACGAGGCGATCCGGTCCCCCGGCAGCGGCGTCACGATCGTCTCCGGCGGCCCGGGCACCGGCAAGACGGCGGTGGCGCTGCACCGGGCCGCGTACCTGCTCTACTCCGACCGGGCCCGGTACGCCGGCGGCGGCATCCTGGTGGTCGGCCCGTCCGGCGTGTTCGTCGAGTACATCGCCTCGGTGCTGCCCTCGCTCGGCGAGGAGACCGCCACGCTGCACTCGCTCGGGTCGTTGTTCCCGGGCCTGTCGGCGACCCGGACCGACCCGCCGGAGGTGGCGGCCGTGAAGGGTTCGCTGCGGATGCGCCGGGTGCTGGAGCGCGCCGCGCGGGACGCGGTGCCGGACTCCCCGGCCGAGCTGCGCCTGCTCTACCGCGGTGAGCTGCTGCGGCTCGACCGGCCGGCGCTGGACGCGGTTCGGGACCGCACGCTGACCCGGGGCGCGCGTCGCAACGAGGTGCGTCGGGCCGCGTTCGACGCCGTGCTCGCCGCGCTCTACGCGCAGGCCCGGACGCTGCGGGTGGGCCGGCTGCCGGAGCAGCCCGCGTTCGAGGACGAGATCATCGAGCGGCCCGAGTTCCGCGAGTTCCTCAAGGCCTGGTGGCCCCGGCTGCACCCGCGTCACGTGCTGGGCTGGCTGGCCCGGCCCGAGCGGCTGCGCCGGTACGCCGGCGGGGTCCTCTCCGCGACCGAGATCCGGCTGCTCACCGACGCGTACCGGACGCTGGACACCGACGGGTTGACCGTCGCCGACATCGCGCTGCTGGACGAGCTGGACGCGCTGCTCGGCAAGCCGGTGCGGCGGGCGAAGCCGAAGCGGGACCCGTACCAGTTGGCCGGCGGCGTGCGCGAGCTGAGCACGTACGCCGATCGGCAGCGCGCGGCCCGGGCCGCCGCCCGGGAGCGCCCGGTGGACTACCGCGACTTCGCCCACGTGGTGGTGGACGAGTCGCAGGACGTCTCGCCGATGCAGTGGCGGATGGTCGGGCGGCGCGGCCGGCTGGCGTCCTGGACGGTGGTCGGCGATCCGGCGCAGACCGCCTGGACCGGCGATCCGCAGGAGCTGGACCGGGCCCGTGACCAGGCGCTGGGGCGGCGGCCCCGGCGTCGCTTCGAGCTGACCACCAACTACCGCAACTCGGCGGAGATCTTCGCCGTGGCGGCGGCGGAGATCCGTCGGCGGTATCCGGATCTGGCGCTGCCCGTCGCGGTGCGTTCCACAGGCGTGCCGCCAGTGGAGCGGACGGTGGCCGCGGCCGAGCTGCCGGCGGCCACGGTCGAGGCGGTCCGGGCGCTGCTGGCCGAGGTGGAGGGCACGGTCGGCGTGATCACGCCGGTGCCGCGCCGGGACGAGGTGGCCGGTTGGCTGGGCGACCTCGACGCGGGCCGGCTCCAGGTGGTCACCAGCCTCCAGGCCAAGGGCATGGAGTACGACGGAGTGGTGTTGGTCGCGCCGAGCGAGATCCGGGCCGACCCGGGTTCGGGTGTCCGCACGCTCTACGTCGCGCTGTCCCGGGCCACCCAGCGCCTGACCACGCTCGATCCGGTGGGCTGACGCCACAGTCACTTGCACACATAGCGATGTGAGCATAGATTGGGCCCGTCCGGGATTCGGGGCGGGAGGGTGGGTGCGTGGGCGCAGGTCATGACCACAGCGCTGCGGTGGCCAACGCGGCGCACCGGCACTCCGGTCGGCTCTGGGCGGCGTTCGCGCTGCTCGCCGTGCTGATGGTGGTCGAGGCGGTGGCCGCTGTCACGACCGGCTCGCTCGCGCTGCTCTCCGACGCCGGCCACATGTTCACCGACGTGCTCGGCATCGGCATGGCGCTCGCGGCGATCACCGCCACCCGACGCGCCCGGACCGACCCGCAACGCACGTTCGGGCTCTACCGGCTGGAGGTGCTCGCCGCGCTGGCCAACGCGGTGCTGCTCGGCGCCGTCGCGGTCTACGTCCTGATCGAGGCGGTACGCCGGTTCGGTGAGCCGCCGGAGGTGCTCGCCGGACCGATGCTGGTGGTGGCCGTGCTCGGCCTGCTCGCCAACATCGCCGCGTTCGCGCTGCTGCGCTCCGGCGCCCAGGAGAGCATCAACCTGCGCGGCGCGTACCTGGAGGTGCTGGGCGACCTGCTCGGCTCGCTCGGGGTGATCGGCGCCGCGCTGGTCATCGCGGTCACCGACTGGTGGTGGGCCGACCCGCTGGTCGCGGTGGCGATCGGCCTGTTCATCCTGCCGCGCACCTGGCGGCTCGGCCGGGCCGCGGTGCGCATCCTGGTGCAGGCCGCGCCGGAACACCTCCAAGTGACCGCCGTGCACGACCGGCTGACCGCCGTGCCCGGCGTGGCGGAGGTGCACGACCTGCACGTCTGGACGCTCACCTCCGGCATGGACGTGGCCTCGGCACACCTGACCACCGATCCGGGCGCGGAGGTCGCCACCGTGCTGGCCGCCGCCCGGGCCGCGCTGCACGAGGACTTCTCGATCGATCACGCCACGTTGCAGATCGAACCCGGAGCGTCCGCCGGCGCCTGCGGCCCAACCGGCTGGTAGTTAGGACAGACTTAAATTCGAGTGGCTATTGTTGACTTATGCCGGTTTTGCCCGGTATTCGGCTCCGGGTGGCGGAGCCGGCTCCGGGCAACGCCGGTAGGCTCGGTCGCGGCCGACCCGCAGGCGTCATCCGGCGCCGACGGAGCGGCCGTCGCCTAATCGCCCGCGGGGCGAGCCGGGGAACCACGTACGTGGGGTGCATCCGCGTCAGCGGTAGGGATCTTCCGTCCCGAACCCGTCAGCTAACCCGGTCGGCGGTTGACGGAAGGACACGTGAATGCCCCCAGTGGCACCTGTACGACGAACGGCCGCCCGGATGGCGGCCCTGCTCGTCGCGATGCTGACCCTCGGCCTCGTGACGGCACCGGTCTCCCCCGCCTCGGCGGCACCCCCGACCGGCCGGCTCGCCGCCGCGCCCGGGGACGACGACGAGGGCGGCACGCCGGCGCTGCGCGCCAAGCTCGACGCCGCCAGCAAGGGCTGGCTGGAGGCCAGGGCCGCGCTGAACCGGTCGGTGACCCGGCAGAAGCAGCTCAACGAACGACTCGTGACGATCGACGCGGAACTGACCGAGCGCAACGCCAAGGTCGGTGAGATCGCCGAGGTGGCGTACCGCACCGGCCGGATGGGCACCGCCGCGGCGCTGCTCGGCAGCACCAGCCCGGAAGGCTTCATGGACCGGGCCGCCGCCCTGGAGACGGTCGCCGCGCACGAGGACCGGACGCTGCGCGAGCTGATCACCACCCGCGACGAGGCGATCCGCACCCGTACCGCGCTCGACGGCGAGGTCCGCGAGCAACGCAAGCAGGTCACGGTGATGGCCAAGCGCAAGGAGCAGGCCGAGCAGGCGCTGGAGGAGGCCAACAACCGGCCGTCCGCCAGCAGCGGCGGCGGCAGCGGCGGGATCCGGGGCACCTCCACCGCGAACGCGAAGCCGGCCAAGCGCAACTCCGACGGCTCCTGGCCGGCCGAGTCGTGCAGCGTCAACGACCCGACGCCGGCCAGCGGCTGCATCACCCCGCGTACGCTGCACGCGCTGCAACAGGCCCAGGCCGCCGGCTTCACCCGGTACGTCTCCTGCCACCGGCCCAGCGGCTCCGGCGAGCACCCGAAGGGTCGGGCCTGCGACTTCGCGGCCCAGAAGAGCGGCTTCGGCGGCGTGGCCAGCGGCGGCGACCGGACGTACGGCAACAACCTGGCCGCGTACTTCGTGCGCAACGCCGACCCGCTCGCCGTGCTCTACGTGATCTGGTTCAAGCAGATCTGGCTGCCCAGCAGCGGCTGGAAGTCGTACAGCGGGGGCAACGGCGACCCGTCCAGCGACCACACCAACCACGTGCACCTGTCGGTCTACTGAGCACTACGCCCCACGACGTACACCGGGTGTCGTCGCGCGGCCCACGACGTGGGCCGCGCGACGGGGCGACGATCGGGACATGAGACGACTCTCCCCCGCCGGCCGCAAGGCGCTGCTCACCGCGCACCTGGCCACCTCGCTGGGCTGGCTCGGCACCGACCTGACGCTGCTCGCGCTCGGCGTCGCCGGGCTGCGGGGCGCCGACCCCGACGTGGTCTACCCGGCGGCGGCGCTGCTGGTCACCTGGCTGTTCGCACCGCTGAGCGTGGCGGTCTGGCTGATCGGGACCGCCAGTGCCCTGCTCACTCCGTGGGGCCTGCTGCGCTGGCGATGGGTGCTGGTGAAGTTCGCGCTCACCACCGTCATGCTCGGCCTGGTGCTGCTCCTGCTGACCCCCCGGATCCGGCACCTCGGCGCGCTCGCCGGGGCAGCCGACGCGCACCTGCGGGTCGACCTGGTGGTGCCGCCGGCCGTCTCCACCACGCTGCTGCTGATCGCCACCGTGCTGTCCGTCTGGAAGCCGTGGGGGCGGATCAGGCGGGCCGGCCCTCCAGCGTCGCGCCGAGGCGGGCGGCGAGGCCCAGGTGAGCGGCCCGTGCCTGGCGGAACGCGTAACCGAACAGCGGCGCCGGCGCGGTGAGCGTGATCTCCACGTCGATCCGCACCACGCCGTCGGGCTCGTCGCGCAGCCGGGTGTGGTTACGCACCGTCGTCGCCGGCTGCTGCCGGGCGACGGTGACCACCTCGTCCTCGGTGGCGACCAGCACGTCCGCCTGGTAGGTGACCGGGAAGTGCAGGGGACCGAGCTCCAGCCGGTCGGTGATCGCGAAGCTGGCCAGCGCGCCCGGCCGGGGCGGCAACTGCCGGACCCGCACGATCAGCGGATGCAGCTCGCCCTGCCGGCTCAGGTCGCCGAGCAGGGCCACCGCGTCCGCCCGGCTGCACCGGGCCTGCACGGTGTAGCTGAAGCTGTCGCTGCTCTGCAACCGGTCCCCCTCGCCGTCGTGGGTCCGGACGATCGTCCCGTACCGGGGCCGGCCTGGCAACGGGTCGAAGGTCCCCCGGCCGGCGAGGGGCCGGACGCAGGATCGGTGCGCGGGCGGGTGGCGCTCAGGCGCCGGGGAGCACCTCGGGAGCCTCGTCGGCGAACCAGGGCTCCGGCGCGCCGAAGAGACCGAGCAGGCCGGTCACCCAGAGCTGCCGGTGCACGAACCGGCTCGGCTCGGTGACCACGAGCTTGACGCCGCTGACCTCGCAGGTCTGGAAGCCGGCGACCATGGCGCTGATGCCGACCGAGTCGATGAACGTGACGAGCCGCATGTTCAGCTCGATCCGGACGGGACGCGCCTTGGCCAGCACCTCGGCGATCGCTTCCCGCACCTCGTACGCGGTGTCGACGTCGATCTCCCCACGGGGCGCGATCTGGACGACACCACCCGGACGCACCGATTTCACGATCGACAGGCTCACGCGAGCACCTCCACTCGCCCCAACGGGCGCCTCATCAGTACGCGGGCCGCGACCGAGAGTATTCCTCCAACGGCCCCGGTCGCCACCCCCCGGGATGAGCAATTCGCGGACTGGGCACACCTGGGTGAGCCCAAACCGCACCTCCGGGTTCCGATTTCCCCTTCGACGCGGACCAGTGACCGGCCGAACGACCGGACCGGGTCGGCCGATCCGCCGACCCAGGGTAGCGGGCCCGCGCATCCCACCGGGACACCCGGTCCCCGGCGCGTACGGGTGATTCCGCCCACCCCGTCCGTTTCCCCGCCGCTCGACTGACCGAGCGGGCGGGGTTTGGCGCGGGAGCGGGCGGGGCACTGCCCGGGGAAGTGAACCGTGACGCGCCGGATGACCACCGGAGTCCGACGTGGCCGCCGGGCTTCGGCACCCGAGGAGGTAGAACGATGTTCGGATCCAACCTGTTGGACCGCCGTAGCAAGCCCGAGCGGGTCGCGGACCAGGCCTGGCAGCACCTGCTCGACGCGGTCGGCACCGCCGGTGACAGCGTGCGGGACGCCACCCGCGTCGCGCGCCGCAGCTCCTCCGGCCTGGCCGACGAGGCCACCGACCTGGTCGGCTCCGCCGCCGACGAGGCGCGCCGCCGGGCCGGCCTCGCCTTCGAGGCGCTCGCCGGCCGGCGGCCCGCGCTGCCGTGGACGCTGCTGATCGCGGCGGCCCTGGCCGGCGCGGCGATCGGCTGGGCCGCCGGCACCGCCGCCCGCGCCGCCGGCAGCCGGGAGCGTGCCGCCGACGAGATCGAGTTCGTCGACGTCGACCGCCCCAACTCCCCCGCCGGCCTGGACGGCTGACCGCACCCGCACACGACGACGGTGGCCGTCCCCGACGAGGGGGACGGCCACCGTCGCGTCAGCGGGCTCCGGTGATCATGAGGGTGACGGGCGGAGGAGCGCTGCCCAGTTCGTCAACCTCATGGTCATCTCGTGGTGCCGCCCGCGGAACCCGTCAGCGCGCGGCGCAGGAGACGGTCGGTGTCCGGTTGCCGTTGGGGGCGGTGCCGGTGAAGCCGACGGTGGTCGACGCGCCGACGCCGAGGTTGCCGTTCCAGCCGGCGTCGGTCACCGTGACCGCCGAGCCGGTCTGGGTGTACGTCCCGCTCCAGAGCTGGGCGATCCGCTGACCGTCCGGATAGGTCCAGGTCAGCGTCCAGCCGGCGGTCGGCGTGGTGCCGGAGTTGCGTACCGTCACCTCGCCCTGGAAGCCGCCGGGCCAGGAGTTCGTCACCGCGTAGGTGGCGGCGCAGCCGCGTCCGGTCGGCGTCGGGGTCGGTGACGTCGGCGTCGGAGACGGGCCCGTCGGCGTCGGGGTCGGACTGGTCGGCGACGGCGACGGGCTCGTCGGGGTGGGCGACGGCCCGGTCGGGGTGGGGCTCGCCGACGTCGGCGTGGGCGTGGGCGTGCCGCCGAGACGGTCCGCGACCAGGATGCCCCGGCCGTTGGTGCCCAGGTAGACCCGGCCCCAGACGCGCGGGTCGCCGGTGAGCGCCTCGCCCGCGTTGCCGTACTGGTGCTGGTCGTCGTTGATCCGGACCCAGGTCGCGCCCGCGTCGTCGGAACGGTGGACCCCGTGCGTGCCGTCCACCGTGCCGACGGTGAACAACGCCGGGTACGTCTTCCCGGGCGCCGCCTTGCCGAAGCCGACGTTCACCGCCGTGGACACGCCGGTGACCTTGGTGAAGCTCGCGCCGGAGTTGGTGGAGTGCCAGAGGCCACCCTCGCCGGCCAGCCAGACGTCGCCCTCGACGCCGGGTAGCGCCTTGAACTTGACACCGGTGGTGGGCAGGCCGGTCGCCGCGGTGGCGGTGAACGCCGCCCCGCCGTTGGTGCTGACGTAGAACTTCCCGGCGCTGACACCGTAGAACTTGTTCGGGTTGACCCGGTCGGACTCGACGACGGCGTTGGCCGGGATGCCGGTGGCGGCGGTCCACGAGTTGCCGAAGCCGACCGAACGGACCACCTGCTGGCCGGCGTCGCCGGGCGACCAGACGAACTGGCTGCCGTCGGCGGACGCGGCCACCGTGCCACCGTTGTTGATCCCGCCGGGCTCGGTGCCCTGGAACCAGTTCGCACCGCCGTCGGTGGAGAACGCCACGTGGCTGTCGTTGGGGCGGTCGGCGTCGGTGAAGTTACCGGCCCGGACCATGACCGCCGGCTTGGTCTCCGCGTAGTCGAGGCTGGTGGTGCTGGTGAAGCCCGGCTGGGTGAACATCATCGGCGGCACCGCCGCGAGGTCGGTGTGACGGAAACCGCCGATGTCGCCGAGGCCGCTGATCAGCGGCGCGCCCGACGGCGGGCTGACCAGGTCGAGCACGGCGGTCTCCTCCAGCCCCTTCACCATCGGCGTGATGGTGAACGTGCCGCCGGTGTCCCACTTCGTCAGGCCGGTGGTGCCGTAGATCGTCGCGCCGGTGCCGTACATCATCCGGTCGCTGTCGAACGGGTCGATCTCCAGCGACTCGTTCATCCAGCCCAGTTTCGGGGTCTCCTCCGGCGGCGCCGGATTGGTGCCGAACGTCAGCCACGGCACCGAGCTGACGTCCATCGTGTACTTCTTGCTCCGGTTGGGATAGCTGGTGAACTCCCAGATCCGGGTCCACGTCGCGCCGCCGTCGGTGCTGCGCCAGAAGATCGCGTCCGGCCACCAGGAGACCTGGGTGGCGACCATCAGCGTGTTCGGGTGCTGACGGTCGATGGTCAGCCCGGAGTAGCCGAAGTACGCGTCGCCGCTCGACGACGGCACCGGGCTGATCTGCGTCCACGCGCCGGTGGCCCGGTTGAACTTCCACACGTCGCCCTTGCCGCCGTCGTACGGGCCGCCGGTGTCGCTGGTGGCGAGGTAGAGGAAGCCGCCGACCGGGTCGACCACGCCCTTGTGCGCGAGGTAGCCGGTGGGCTGGCCGGGGATCCGCTCCCAGGTCGCGCCGGCGTCGGTGCTGCGGTAGACCGGGTTCTGCTTGTCCGCCACCCCGACGTAGATGGTCTTCGTGGCGGTGCCGGCCGTGCCGGTGCCCTTGTCGAAGCTGACCCAGGTGAGGCCCTGGTTCTGGCTCTGGTAGCCGCTGCTGTCGTTCGGGTCGGCCCGGTAGTTGCCCACGTTCGGGAAGTTGGCGACCTTGGCCCAGGTCGCGCCGTAGTCGGTGCTGCGCCACAGGCCGTTGCCACCCTCGGCGCCGTAGTAGAGCACGCTGTTGCGGTTCGGGTCGACCGCCAGCCGCTCCCCCATGCCCCGGCCGGGCATGTTGCCGCCGTTCTTGAACGGCAGCTCGGTGGCCTGCCAGGTGGCGCCCTTGTCGGTCGAGCGCAGGATCGCCCCGTGGTTCGGGTCCCAGTCGTTGGTGTACATGCCGACCGCCGCGTACACCCGGTTGGTCTGCACCGGGTCGGTGGCGAGGCTGACCACCCCGTTCCAGCCCCACCGGTCCGCGCCGACCCAGTCCAGCAGCGGCGTCCACGACCGGGTGGCCTGCTCCCAGCGGTACGCGCCGCCGATGTCGGTCCGCGCGTAGATCAGGTTCTTCTCGGTCGGGTTGAAGACGATGCCGGGGACGAAGCCGCCGCCGTCGATCCGGACGTTCTTCCAGGTGTACGGCTCGGTGGCCGCGGCGGCGGCCGGGGGTACGCCGGTGGCGACGAGCGGCACGACGACGGTCGCCACGGTGGCGGCCAGCGCGACGGCCGCCAGGCCGGCGAGTTTTCTGCGCATGGGGCGGATCCTCTCGGTAGCCCTTGGGGGCGGGGGAACGGGAGCAGGGGGTGGCGCTTCGAGGAGGGGAGCTGCCCGGGCTCCCCGTCGGCGTACTGGCTCCCGCAGCCGAGGGACCCTCAGCGTACGCCGATCAACCGCGCCATGGAAGCGCTCCCATGTCACCCGTTCCGGGTGGGGGCGGATCACCCGGTCGCGCGCAGGATCGCAGGGTGCGGGGACCGACCCGCGCGTCGACCACCCACCGGAAGGAGAACCGGATGACCACCGGGACGATGACGCGTACCGACCGGGAGATCCGGTCCGCGGTACGCGACGAACTGGCCCGGGCGGGCCTCGACGGCATCGGGGTGACCGTCGACGGCGGCGTGGTGACGCTGACCGGCCCGGTGGCCGACCCCGCCGCGCGGTGGGCCGCCGAACGGGCCACGCACCGGGTCGCCCGGGTCCGCGCGGTCGCCGACGACCTCGCCGTCCCGACCGTCCCCGCCGGCGCCGGCCGGGACGACGCGGGGCTCGCGCTCGCGGCCGTCCGGGCGTTGGAGTGGGACGCGTTCCTGCCGGTCGGGGCGCTGCGGGTGACCGTCGCCGACGGCTGGGTCACGCTGCACGGCGAGGTCGGGTGGGAGTACCAGCGGCGGGCCGCCGAGCGGTCGGTCGCCCGGCTCACCGGCGTACGCGGACTGAGCAACGGGATCACGGTGCGGCCGTGAACCGAACCACCCGGCCCGGGTGAGCCCGGCTCACCCGGACGCCCGGCAGGGTGGACGGTATGAGTGATCCGAACGGGCTGATCACGCCCGGGCAGACCGCGCCCGGGTTCACGCTGCCGGCGTCGCCCGACGCGCGGGAGGTGGGCCCCGGGCAGTTCCGTGGCCGGCCGGTCGTGCTGGCCTTCTACCCGGCCGACTGGACGCCGGTGTGCGGCGACCAGATGGCGCTCTACCAGGCGGCGCTGCCCGAGCTGGAACGGTACGACGCGGTGCTGCTGGGCATCTCGGTGGACAGCGTCGACTCGCACCGGGCGTTCGCGCAGAGCCGGGGTATCCGGTTCCCGCTGCTCGCCGACTTCGAACCGAAGGGCGAGGTGTCCCGCCGCTACGGCGCGTACGCCCCGCGCGGGCAGTCGGACCGGGCGCTCGTGGTGATCGGTTCGGACGGCCGGGTGGCCTGGAGCCAGCTCTCCCCGCCCGAGGTGAACCCGGGCGTGGACGGGATCCTCGACGCTCTGGAGCAGCTCGGCACCGATCGGCGGGTGAGCACACGATGACCACCCCGTTGCAGGTCACCACCGCCCGGCTGCGGGTCCCGGTCACCGACCGGGACCACGTCCGTGGTCCGGCCGACGCCCCGGTCACCGTCGTCGAGTACGGCGACTTCCAGTGCCGGTTCTGCGGCGCCGCCTACCCGAACCTGGCCGAGGTGCTGCGCCAACGGGCCGACGTGGTGCGGTTGGTGTACCGCCACTTCCCCATCACCAACGTCCACCCGTACGCGGAGAACGCGGCGGAGACCGCCGAGGCGGCCGGCGCGCGGGGCCGGTTCTGGGAGATGCACGACTGGCTCTACGAGCACCAGGACCAGCTCGACCCGGTGCACCTGTCGCTCGGCGTCGAGCAGATCGGGCTGCCGCCGGACGAACTCGGCGCGGAGGTGGCGCGGCAGACCCACGCCGACCGGGTCCGGCAGGACTTCGTGGGCGGCATCCGCAGCGGCGTCAACGGCACGCCGACGCTCTTCGTCAACGACATCCGCCACGACGGCGGCTACGACCTGGCCGAGCTGCTGGCCGTGGTGGACGCCGTCGCGCCGACCTGACCGGGCCGGGCCCGCCCGCGACCGGTCAGATCAGCCGCAGCTCGCGCGCCCGCCGGACCGCCTCCCGCCGGCGGGTCGCGTCGAGCTTGCGGTAGACGTTGCGCACGTGCGTCTTCACCGTGTTGACCGAGAGCGACAGCTCGGCGGCGATCTCCACATTGGTCAGGATGCTCTGGAGATACCGCAGGATGGTCAGCTCCCGTTCGGTGAGCGGCTCGTCCAACGCCCGTGCCGGCCCGTCCGGTGCCCCGTCGGCCCCGGACGCGTCGACGCCCCGGACCAGGTCGCTGACGGTCGCCCAGTACGCGGTGCCGGAGTCCAGGTGGGCGGCGAGCAGGTCGCGTACCCCCGGCTCGGCCCGGGTGAACACGCGCCGGCAGCCGTCCGGCTCGGCCAACGCCAGCGTCTCCTCCAGCAGCCGCCCGGCCCGCCGACCGTCGCCGGCCGCCCCGGCCAGCGCCGCGTCCAGCAGTCCCGCGCCCAGCCGGACCGGCAGCGGCCAGCCCTCCGCGCCCGGCCCGGTCCAGTCCGGCAGCGCCCGCTCGGCCGCCCGGGCGTCGCCGGCCCGCAGCCACAGCCGGGCCGAGACCAGGGCGAGCGCCGGATCGGTGAAGTTGTCGCCGACCGCGTCCAGCAGCGCGCGGGCCCCGCCCGGGTCGCCCACCGCGGCGCGGAGCTGGGCCTCGCCGGCGGTCAGCCACGCGCCCAGCTCGGGCCCCGGCGCGACCGGCCGGGCCGCGGCGAGCGTGTGCAGCCCGGCGGCCGGTTCCCCGCCGTCGGCCAGCAGCCCGGCCCGGCAGAGGGCCGCCAGCGCCGCCCCGCCCGGCTCCGCGCCGGCCGGACCGGCGAGCGCGAGCTGCGCCGCCGCCTCCGCCGGCCGGTCCCGGTGCCAGGCCACCAACGCCAACGCCAGGTACGCGTAGCCGCAGTCCAGCCGCGACGACCAGCCCTGGCAGGGTGGCATCGACAGGGCCGCCCGGGCGCGCTCCTCGGCGGTACGCAGCGCGCCCCGGGCCGCCTCCAGCAGCGCCGACCGGCTGGCGCAGAGCAGCTCGACGCGGGGCCGGCCGGCCCGACGCGCCGCGACGAGCGCCGCGGAGAACCGCCCGCCCGCCTCCCGCAGGTCCCCCTCGGCGAGCGCGACCAGCCCGTGCGCGGCCCCGGCCACCGCCCGCACGTCGTCGACATCGACGTCGACGGCCCGGGCGTCGGCGTCGGCGTCGGCGTCGGCTCCACCGAGGATGACGACCCCCGCCCCACCGTGGACCGGCTCACCGGGGTGCTGGCGCGCGGGCTGGGCGACGTCCGGGCCGGCGGGGTCGTCGTGCGGGGCGGGGGCGAGCAGGCGGTCGGCGGCGCGGCGTACCGCCGCGTGGTCCCCGGCGAGCCGGGCCAGGCTCAGCTCGACCGCGGTGGCCAGCCGGCGGAACCGGTCGCGGCGCGGCGCCGGCAGGTCCGTCGCGTGCCCGACCGCACGCCGCAGCAGCGCCTCGGCGGCGGCCGGATCCCCGGCGTACGCCCGTTCGGCCGCCGCGGCCAACGCCAGCTCCGGGTCCCGGCGTACCGCCTCGGCCGGGGGCTCGGGCGGCGCCGGCGGGACGGGCCGGGCCGGCTCGTCCGGGGCCAGTTCCGGCCAGCGGGTGACCAGCAGCTCGGTGGCGTCCGCCCACTCGCCGGCCGCCAGCGCGTGCCGCAGCGCCTCGGCCGGCCGGTCGTGCGCGGCGAACCAGCCGGCCGCCCGCCGGTGCAGTTCGCCCAGCTCGCCGACGGGCAGCCGGGCCAACTCGTCGCGGAGCAGGTCGGCCAGCAGCGGGTGCGGCCGGTACCAGGGCGGGCTGCCCCCGTCCTGCTGGACGAAGCCGCCCTCCCGGGCCGCCTCGGCCAGCAGGCGTCCGGCGTCGGCCCGCCCGGTCACCGCGGCGGCCAGGTCGGCGCGGACCGCGACCGCCACCGCGCTCCGGCGCAGGACGTCACACACCGCCGGGTCCAGCGTCGCGAGCACCTCGTCCCGCAGGTACGCGGCGATGTCCGGCTGGTCGCCGGCGACGTGCGCCACGGCCCGCGCCGGGTCGGCGCCCAACGCCAGGGTGGCCAGGCGCAGCCCGGCCGGCCAGCCGGCGGTCCGCTCGGCGAGCCGGGGCACCGCCTCGGCCGGCACCGGCACGCCGTACGCGACCAGCAGGTCGGCCACCTCGTCGGCGGTGAACGCCAGCTCGTCCGGGCCGAGCACGGTCAGCTCACCGGCCAACCGCCACCGGTGCAGGGCCAGCGGCGGTTCCCGGCGCGCGCCGGCCATCAGCCGGAGCCGCCCGTCGCCGTGCCGGAGCAGGAACTCCAGCCCGGCCAACGCCTGCGCGTCGGTCACCCGGTGCAGGTCGTCCAGCACCAGCAGCACCGGGTGCTCACGGGCGGCCAGCGCGGCGGCGAGCGCCTCCAACTGCGCCGGCCGGGGCGGGTCCACCGGGACCGGCGGGTCCGCCCCCGGGTCACCGGCGACGGCGGAGCGCAACGCCGCGGCCAGGTACGCCCACAGCCGCCCGGTGGTGTCGTCCTCCGCCACCGAGACCCAGACCGGCGCCGGACCCGCCCGTTCCGCCCGCGCCCAACCGGACAGCAGCGTCGTCTTGCCCCACCCGGCCGGGGCGAGAAGCAAGGTGACCGGTCCCGCCGCACCCCGCTCCAGCCGGTCCAGCAGCCGGGGACGCCGCAGCAGCGGCTCGGGCGGCGCGGGCGGCACCAGCCGGGACGCCAGCAACGGCGGCCCCGGCCGCCGCGGCGGACCGGCGTCGGCGGTGAGCGGTTCCGGCGTCCCGACGGCCGGCGGCGCGTCCGCGTCGGTCGGCGCGGCGAACCGGACCCGGTCGACCTGCTCCGGCATGCGTTCCTCCCCCGTCGGTGCGGGGGGCGGTTACCCGGACCGCGCGGGTTCACCCCTTCCGGGCGAACCCGCGTCACCCGGACCGCCGCCACGCTGGGGACACGCGGGCGGCCGGCCGCGCACCGCCGGCCGCCCGGGTGACCCGCGACCTCGGGGAGGGCCTGTGACCCGGACCGGACGGCTGGCCGACGGCGTACGCGCCCTGGCGGCCGGCGCACTGGCACTCGTCCACCGACGGCGGGCCGCGACCGGGGCCCGGCCCGCGCGCTGGCAGGTGGTGACCGTGACCGGTCGGCCCGAACAGGTGCTCCCGGGCGGGCGGTGGCCCGAGCCGCTGCGCCGGCTCGACGGCGCGGTGGAGGTCTGGGCCCGCCCGGCACCCGGCGGGCGCGGCACCGAGCTGGCGGTCCGCCCGCTGGGCGGGACACCGGCGCTGGCCGGGTTCGCCGCGCACCTGGTCGGCGACGACCCCGGCCGGTACCTGCGGCAGGTGCTCCGGCAGACCCGGCAGCTCCTGGAGACCGGGGAGGTGCTGCGGGCGGACCGCTCGCCGCTGGACCGCCCGGCGATGCGGCGGCCCCGCCGATCCGGATCGGAGGCGACCGGGTGAGGGCCCTGTGTTGGGAGGGCACGGATGAACTCGCGGTGCGCCAGGTCCCCGACCCGGAGCTGCGCAACGCCCAGGACATGATCGTCCGGGTGCGACGCAGCGCCACCTGCGGCGGAGACCTGCCGCTGCTGGCCGGCCGGGTGCCCGAGGCGGCCACCGGCGAGGTGCTCGGGCACGAGTTCGTCGGCGAGGTGGTCGAGGTCGGTCCGGAGGTACGCCGGCACCGGGTCGCGGACCGGGTGGTGGTCGGCGCGGCGATCGCCTGCGGGGCCTGTTGGTTCTGCCGGCAAGGGCTGCTGGCCTGCTGCGACAACGGGACCAGCGACGCGGCGACCGAGCCGGAGTGGGGGGTGCCCGCCGCCGGGTGCTACGGCCGGCCGGCCCGCCTCGGTGGTTTCGCCGGCGGCCACGCCGAGTTCGTCCGGGTGCCCTACGCCGACGTGGGCGCGTTCGCCGTACCGGACGGGGTCGACGACGACCGGGCGGTCTTCGCCGCGGACGCCGCGCCGGCCGGCTGGCACGGCGTCGAGCTGGCCGGTGTCGCCCCCGGGGACGTGGTGGCGGTCTGGGGCGCGGGCGCGGTGGGACAGCTCACCGCGGCGGCGGCCGTGGCCCGCGGCGCGGCCCGGGTGATCGTGGTGGACGAGCACGCCGACCGGCTGCGGATGGCGGCCCGGCACGCCGGCGCCGAGCCACTCGACCACCGCTCCGTCGACGTCCTCGCCGAGCTGCGGGAACGCAGCGGCGGCCGGGGGCCGGACGTGTGCGTGGACGCGGCCGGCCCGCCGACCGGTCCGACCCGCTGGCCGGCCGGCGGACCGGACGCCGGGGTGGCGCTGCGCGAGGCGGTGCACGCCTGCCGCAAGGGCGGCACGGTGGTGGTGCTCGCCGGCGGGTCGACGTTCGTGGACCGGTTCCCGCTCGGTGCCGTCACCGAGAAGGGGCTGGCGGTACGCGGCGGCGCCCGGGTCGGCCCGGACGCCATCCCGGCGCTGCTGGACCGGATGGCCCGGGACGAGCTGGTCACCGAACACCTCGCCACCCACCGGCTGCCGCTGGACCGGGCCGCCGAGGGGTACGCGTTGTTCCGGGACCGGGCGGACGGCTGCGTCCGGGCGGTCTTCACGCCGTGAGTCCGGCCGGCGGGTGGCACACTCGGCGGATGCCCGAAGACCGCGCGTACGACCTCGTCCTGTTCGGCGCCACCGGCTTCACCGGCGGCCTCACCGCCGAGTACCTGGCCCGGCACGCGCCGGACCGGCTGCGCTGGGCGCTCGCCGGCCGCAACCCGGCCAAGCTGGCGGCCGTCCGCGACCGGCTGGCCGCCATCGACAGCGGCCTGGCCGAGCTGCCCCTGCTCACCGCCGACGTCACCGACGCGGCGTCGCTGCGGGCCGTCGCGGAGAGCGCCCGGGTGGTCGCCTCCACCGTCGGCCCGTACGTGCACCACGGCGAGCCGCTGGTGGCCGCGTGCGCCGCCGCCGGCACCGACTACCTGGACATCACCGGCGAGCCGGAGTTCGTCGACCTGATGTACGTGCGGCACCACGCCGAGGCGGTGCGCACCGGGGCACGCCTGGTGCACGCGTGCGGCTTCGACTCGATCCCGCACGACCTCGGCGTCTGGTACACCGTCAAGCAGCTCCCCACGGACGGGCCGGTCACGGTGGACGGCTACGTGCGGGCCGGCGGCCGGTTCTCCGCCGGGACCTACCACTCGGCGCTGACCGCGTTCTCCCGCACCGGTGAGACGAGCCGGGCGGCGAAGGCCCGGCGGGCGGTCGAACCCCGGCCGGACGGGCGGCGGGTGCGGGCGGTGCCCGGCCGGGTCGGGCGGGTCCGCGAGTTCGGCCAGTGGGCGGTGCCGCTGCCCACCATCGACCCGCAGATCGTCCGCCGGTCGGCGGCGGCCCGCCCCGAGTACGGCCCGGACTTCCGGTACCGGCACTTCGCCGCGTTGAAGCGGCTGCCCACCGTGCTGGTCGCCGGCGTGGGCCTGGCCGGCGTGGTCGGGCTGGTGAAGGTGCCGCCGACCCGGCGCTGGCTGCTCGGCCGGCTCGCCTCCGGTCAGGGGCCGAGCGCCGCGCAGCGGGCGAAGTCCTGGTTCCGGGTGCGGTTCGTGGGCGCCGGTGGCGGCCGGCGGGTGGTGACCGAGGTGGCCGGCGGCGACCCCGGCTACGACGAGACCGCCAAGATGCTCGCCGAGTCGGCGCTCTGCCTGGCCTTCGACGAACTGCCCGACACCGCCGGCCAGCTCACCCCCGTCGCCGCGATGGGCGACGCGCTGCTGGACCGCCTAGTGCGCGCCGGCATCACCTTCCGCACGCTGAAGGCGTAAGGCCGGGCCCCTTCTTAACGTTTTCGGTAGAGGCGGGGCCCCCTCTTAACAACCCGGGGCGTTGACCCTCGACCTGGTGCAGGGCACAGGATGGCGGCCGTGGAGAGCGAGCTTCGCAGCATCGGTGAGCTGGCCCGGGCCAGCGGGTTGACGGTCAGCGCGTTGCGGTTCTACGACCGCACCGGCGTGCTGACGCCGGCCCGGGTGGACCCGGTGACCGGCTACCGCTGGTACGCCGACGACCAGGTCGGCCCGGCCCGCCTGGTCGCCGGCCTGCGCCGGGTGGGCATGCCGCTGGCCGGCATCGCCGAGGCGCTGCGGCACCGGCGTCAGCCGGCCGAGGTGCACCGCCTGCTGGACGCGCACCTGCGCCGGCTGGAGGACGGCCTCGCCGACGCGCGCCGCGAACTCTCCCGGATCCGTAGCCTGATCGACCCGGAGGAGACCACCGTGACCACCCGACTCGTGCTGTCCCGCACCGACCTCGCCGCCGCCGTGGACGCCGTACGCTTCGCCGTCGGCGCCGACCCGGACCTGCCGGTCCTGTCCGGCGTGCTGCTGGAGGTCGAGGCGGCCGGCGTACACCTGGTCGCCACCGACCGGCACCGGCTGGCGGTGGCCCGGGTCGACGCCACCGTCGACGGCCCGCCGGTGCGCGCGCTGGTGCCGGTGGCGGCGGTCGACGAGCTGCGCGCGCTGCTCGACGGCGACGGGGCGGGCGCGGAGGTGGTCGTCGCCGCGGACCGGGTCACGGTCACGGTGGCCGGGCGCACGCTGACCACCGCCCCGCTGCCGTACGACTTCCCGGACCACCGCCGGCTGCTGGGCGCGCGGCTCGGGGCCGCGCCCGCGTACCGGATCCCGGTGGACGGCGCGGCGCTGCGCGCGGCGCTCACCGCCGACGACGTGCGGGTGTGCCACCAGACACACGAGGGCGTCGCGCACCCGGTGGTCGCGCTCGGCCTGGACCAGGGTGGCGAGCTGCGGCTGGTCGACCCGGCTGCCGTCGGGGACCCGGACGGTGGGCTGCGGGTCGGGTTGAACCGGGAGTACCTGCTCGACGCGCTGGACGCCGGCGGCAGCCAGCTCGTGCTGGAGCTGGACGGCCCGATCACCCCGCTGGCGGTGCGCCGGGCGGACGACGCGGACGCGTTCTCGGTCCTCATGCCGGTGCGCCTCTGACCGCTTCGTCGCGCACGCCGGGTCGGTCCGGGCGGGAGAGCCCGGGCCGGGCCGGCGGGGCCGCGACGGTAGCATCTGTGGGTTCCACCTGACGGCCCGGACGAAAGGCGTACGAGCAGCATGCTCGACATGGAGTTGATCCGGAAGGATCGCGAGGCGGTGGCGACCGCGCTGGCGAAGCGTCTGGATCCCGCCGAGGTCACCCGGGCGCTGGACGACATCCAGCGACTCGACCAGGAGCGGCGCGCCCTGATCACGGAGATCGATGCCGAGCGGCAGCGCCGCAAGGCCGAGGCGCGCGCGTACGCGGAGGCGAAGCGCTCCGGCGCCACGCCGCAGCCCGCCGCGCCGGAGGCCGAGCGCAAGCAGCTCGCGGAGCTGGAGTCCCAGCTCGACGACGTGCAGTCCCGGCTGCGCTCGGCGATGAGCGAGCTGCCCAACCTGCCCGCCGACGACGTGGTCGCCGGTGGCAAGGAGGCCAACCGGGTGGTGCGGACGTTCGGCGAGGCGCCGGCCATCGAGCAGGTGCGCGACCACGTGGAGCTGAGCCGCGCGCTGGGTCTGGTCGACCACGAGCGGGGCGTGAAGCTGGGCGGCTCCGGCTTCTGGATGTACACCGGCGTGGGCGCCCGGTTGGAGTGGGCGCTCGTCAACTGGCTGATCGAGCGCAACATCGAGGCCGGCTACGAGTTCCTGCTGCCGCCGCACCTGCTGCTGGACACCGCCGGCTTCGCGTCCGGGCAGTTCCCGAAGTTCTACGACGACGTCTACCGCATGGACAAGCAGTCCGCCCCGCGCGGCCAGTTCCTGCTGCCCACCGCGGAGACGGCGATCCTCGGCGCCTACCAGGACGAGATCCTGGAGACGCCGAAGCTGCCGCTGAGGGCGTTCGCCTACACGCCGTGCTACCGGCGCGAGGCGGCCGGCTCGCACTCCGACGAGCGCGGCACGGTGCGCGGCCACCAGTTCAACAAGGTGGAGATCTTCCAGTTCACGCTGCCGGAGCAGGCCGACGCCGCGCTCCAGGCGATGGTGGGTCACGTCGAGGGGCTGGTCGAGCAGCTCGGCCTGCACTTCCAGACCAGCCTGCTCGCCGCCGGCGACGCCAGCGCCTCGATGAAGAAGACGCTCGACATCGAGGTGTGGATGCCGAGCACCGGGAAGTACAAGGAGGTGTCGTCGGTCTCCTGGGCCGGCGACTACCAGGCCCGCCGCGCGGCCATCCGCTACCGGGAGCCGGGCGGCAAGCAGACCCGCTTCGTGCACACGCTCAACGGGTCGGCGCTTGCCACCAGCCGGCTGTTCCCGGCCATCCTGGAGCAGTGCCAGCAGCCCGACGGCTCGGTGGTGGTCCCCGAGGTGCTGCGCGACAAGCTCGGCACCGACCGCCTCACCCCGACCCGCTGACCGCCTCCCGCGCTGCGGCGTCGCCGCTCGCTGCGGCCACGCCGCTCGCGGGGGCCACGCCGCTCGCGCTGCTCGCGGGGGTCTCGCTGTTAAGCGGGGCCCCCGCCTCTACCGGAGGCGTTAACAGGGGGCCCCGCCTTACCAGCAAACCTGCGGCGAGCAGGGTGAGGGAGAGGGCGGCCAGGGGGGCGGGGCCGGCGGTGTTCAGTGTGCTCACCAGGGTCTGCTGCACGCGGGCGGCGGCTGTCACCACCGGGTCGCCGAACGCGTCGTGGCGGCCCAGGGCCAGCCGCACCTCGTACCAGCCGTACCAGGCGACGTAGCCGCCGGCGACCAGCAGCACCAGGCCGCTCAGCCGGGACACCCACGCGCCGGCGCCGCGCAGCCCGGCCACCACCCGCCCGCGCAGCAGCGCCACGGCGAGCGCGGCCACGCCGACCACCAACGCCATGCCGAGCGCGTACGCGCCGAAGAGCGCCAGCCCGCGCAGCGGCGAGCCGGCCCGCAGGCTGGTCACCACGATCGCCAGGAACGGCGCGATCGCGCAGGTCAACGACGTGAGCGCGTACGCCGCGCCGAACAGCGCCATGGACGGCCAGGTGCGGATGAGCCGGGGCGCGGTGCGCCACGGGCCGGGCGTGGGCAGCCGCCGGCCGGCGAGCAGCCACAGGCCGGCCAGCGCCAGCAGCACGCCGAGCGTCACGGTCAGCCAGGGCAGCCGGGGGCGCAGCCAGTCCGCCGCCGGTGCCACGGCCAGCCCGAACGCGCCGAAGACGGCCGCGTACCCGAGCGTCAGCCCGGCCGTCGCGGTGAGCGCGCGGCCGACCGCGCCGCGCCCGTCGCCGGGGCCGGCCACCAGCACCGAGAGGTACGCGGGCAGCATCGCGAAGCCACACGGGTTGACCGCGCCGAGCATGCCGGCGGTCAGCGCGAGCAGTAGCGCGCCGGTCATCCCCGGGCCAGCGTCTCGACCTGCCGGGTCAGCGCCTCGCCGTCGAGGAAGCCCTGGTGGACCACCGTGCCGTCCCGGTCGACGATGACGAACGTGCTCTGCTCGGTCACCTTGAACCGGCGCCACAGCGTGCCGGCGCGGTCGTCGAGCTGCGGCGTGCCGGCCAGGTCGAACTCGGTGACGAAGTCCGTCATGGCCCGTTGCTGGCCGAGGCCGGCGACGCCGACGATCGGCACGGTGTCCCGGTAGGTCGGGGCGATCTCGGCGACCGTCCACGCCTGGCTGGCGCAGGTGGCGCACCAGGGCGCCCAGAACCACAGCACGACCGGCCGCCCGGCGAGGGCGGCGGCGGAGAACGTCGTACCGTCGAGCGTCTTCGCGGTGAACGCCAGCGTCTCCGGCACCCGGGCCGGCGGCGTCGACGGCGCACCGGCGGACGTGGTCGGGGCGGACGCGGCTGGGGCGGTGGTCGACCCGGCGGTCGCCGCGCCGGCCGGCGTGGCCCGCTCGGGCCCGACCGCGCAGGCGGTCGGGCCGGCGAGCGTGGCGGCCAGTACGGCGGCGACGCCGAGACGGCGGGCGGTACGGGGTGGCATCGGCGCCTCCTGGGCGGGCCGGCTACTCGGCCTTGACCAGCCGGAGCGCGAGTTCGGGGCAGACCTTGACCGCCTTGAGCGCGCCCTCGCGCAGCCAGGTCGGCACCGGGGTGGGTGGGAAGGCCGGGTAGCCGTTGCCGTCGAGCCGGATGAAGTCCGGCACCACGTGCGCGCAGAGCCCGTGCCCGTCGCAGCGGGACCAGTCCAGGGTGAGTTTCTGCGGGTTGCCGTCGGGCGCGCCGGGCAGGCCCATGGTGCCCTTGACGCGTTTGCCGCAGCCCTCCCCGGTGGCGTGCAGCCGCAGGTCGTCGGCGAACACCTCCATGGCGGACAGCGCGAACCGGGCGGTGCCGTCCGGGTGGCTGCACGCGCCGCGTCCCTTCACGTCGCCGGCCGCGGCCCGGACCAGCTCGATCGGCGCGCTGCCGGAGACCGCGAGGTCGACGGAGCGGGCCAGGTCGGGCAGGCCCATCTTGCACGGGCCGCACTGGCCGGCGGACTCGCCGGCCAGGTAGCGGACCACCTGGGCGGCCTCGCCGAGCGGGCAGGTGTCGGTGCCGAGCGGCACGATGATGCCGGCGCCGAGTGTGCCGCCGACCGCGGCCAACCCCTTGCGGGAGACCTCGGCCCGCTCCGCCGCCTCGGCGCTGATCCACTTGCCGTGGTAGCCGCCCATCAGGATGCCCGGCCCGGGGGGCACCTCGCACAGGTCGAGGATCTCGCGCAGCGGGGTGCCGGCGGCACACTCCACCACGGCTGGTCGCTTCGCCGACCCGGTGACGGTGAGCAGCACGGTGCCCGGCTCGTCGTCGGTGCCGAGCGCCGCGTACTCGTACGGGCCGATCCGGGCGGCGACCGCGAGCTGGGCGTACGTCTCGGCGTTGGAGAGCAGGGTGGGCAGCCCGTTGACGCCGGAGTCGCTTGACCGTTTCTTGGTGCCGGGTGGGATGTGCGGCAGCCCGTTGATGCCGTTGACGAGCGCGCCGCCCTCGCCGGAGATGAACCGGTGCGGCACGGTCACGATGGTGGTCGGCACCGGCATCCGCCGTTCCTGCAACGCCTCGGTCAGTGAGGGCCGGCCCACGTCGTCGTCGGCCACCCCGATCACGATCTCCTCGGCGTCCAGCGCGAACGCGGCGAGCGCGGCCCCGTCCAGGACGAGGTGCGGGGCCCGGGTGAGCAGCACCTTGTCCTTCCAGCTCGCCGGCTCGCCCTCGGTGGCGTTGACCACCACCACGGTGGCGAGGTCCTGCCGTTCGGCGGACTCCAGCACGGCGCGCATCTTGCGGGCGAACGGGAAGCCCGCCCCGCCCTTCCCCTTGAGGTCGATCGCCTCGGCGAGCCGGAGCAGCGCGGCCGGCTCCATCGGGCCGATCGGGCCGTGCACCTCCTCGTGGGCGAGCAGGTCGAGCCGGCCGAACTCGGCGAACCCGGCGGTGAGCCGGGGCTCCCCGACGCAGGCGACCGGGGGGACGACCGTCCGCTTCACCGGGCCTCACCCCGCAGCCCGGCCCAGTACGCCCCGTCGACCGCGTCCGCGTCGGCCTTGCGCCGGCGGCTGGGGCGGCTGTCCTTGGTGGCCCGCATCGCCCGGCGGGAGGCGAGGTCGACAAGCGTGGGGGTGTCGTCGACGAACGCGTCGTCGTCGGCGGTGTATCGGGCCGGCGGACGCCAGTAGTCGGGCTCCTCCGGCACGTCCTCGTCGTCCCGGTAGCGTCGCCCGGTCCCGCTGCGCGGCTCCGCCGAGAGCGGGGTGCCGGAGATCGGGCCGGCCGAGACCGGGCCGGCCGAGATCGGCTCGCTCGCCCAGCGGCGCGGGCTGTCCCACGGCTCCTCGGCCTCGTCGCTCGGGCGGGGCGGGGCCGAGTAGCGGGCCACCTCGGCGGGGGTGGCGTACCGGCTGCTGTCCGGCGGGGCGGAGTGTCGACCCCCGGTGTCCGGCGGCGCGGAGTGCCGGCCGCCGTTCTCCGGCGGCGCGGAGTACTGGGCGGCGGCCTCCTCGTCGACCCGGGACCGGCGGCTGACCCGCTCCTCGGTGTCCCGGCGGCGCCGACGGGACCGTTCCCCGTCGCGCCGGCCGGCGACCGGCTCCAGCTCCTCGTCCCGACTCCGGCGCACCGTGTCGCGTTCGGTGTCGCGGAACCGGGTGGAGGTGGTCACCCGCTCGGTGTCCCGGCTCCGGGTGGACCGCCGGGCGGCCGGGACCTCCTGCGTGCGGGCGCGCCGCGCCGGCTCGGCCGGCTCCTCGGCGCGTCGCCGGGCGGCGGCGGCACGGACCGGCTCCCGCAGCGATCCGGGCTCCGGCACCACCGGTACGGCGAACCGCTCGGGGTCCCGCTGCCGGGCGGTGCCGGCGGGCGCGGTCCAGGTGGCGGTGGCCTCGGCCCAGCGCCCGCCCCGACCCCGGCCGGCGGCACTCTCGTCCTTGTCCGCGGTCTTCCTGCGGGCCAGCGCCGCGAACACGCCGGTACGTTCCTCGCTCTTGCCGGCCATCGCCTTGTTCAGGGCGGCGGCCTGGTGCTGTTCGCGGCTGCGCTTGCCGAGGTGGACGGAGAGGCGCACCAGCAGCGCCATCACCACGAGCAGCACGCAGGCGAGATAGCTGAACACCACCCAGCCCTTCGCGGCCCGGCCGGCGTTGAGGCCGTGGAACAGCGCGAACGGCCAGGACACGTACGCCATCGAGTGCAGCGCGCGCCAGAACCACTTGGGACCGACGCCGGCGAACCGGACCCGGATCAGCCCGGTCCAGAGCACGCCCACCATGAGCAGCGCGGCGACGGTGCCCAGCCCGACGTAGAGGCCGCTGCCGCCGAGGAACGGCACCACCGCGTCGGTCGGCCCGGCCCGGCCGATCGCGATCTTGGTGATGACGTGGAAGACCAGCCCGACCACGCCGAGCACGCCGGTGGCGCGGTGCGCGGACTGGAGCAGCACCCGGTGCCGGATGAGCAGCACCAGCCGGTCGGTGGCGAGCAGCCCCAGCATCACGGTGAGGCTGAGCGAGACCAGGGTGACCACCCCGGCGAAGAACTCGGTGAAGAAGAATCCGTACGCGTACATGGCGCCGCCGGCGCCGGCCAGCTCCACACCCGCCCACGCGAGGCCGAGTGCGGAGGCGGTGAGTGCCACCATCGCGGACTTCGACACGGTCCGGACACCACGGCTGCTGGTGGTGGTCCGGACGGTCGTCGCCTTCTCGTTCTGCTGTGCCCGGGCCATCTGCTCCTCGATCGTCTCGCGGCGGCGCCCCCACCGGCCGACCCTGCTCCCACCTCAGGTACGGAGCGACGGCCCGGACGGATCACCTCCGGTGGCGAATTTCTCGACCGGTTCCTCGAACCGTCCCGGTCGGACGCGCGTGTAGCGGTGCACGCAACGACGGATGCCCATGCGTTGACATTTCTTGCAACATGCTCGTAACCTTGCGGAAAATTTCAGCACCGGCTGCAAGAAGCCGGCACTTAAGCCTCCCCAGGCTCCACTCCCCCACATCCCCCGTCCCGTAGGAGTCCTGATGCAACGACGTCGACGCCGCGCCGCGGCGCTCGCCCTCGGCCTCGCCGCCGGCCTGCTCGTCCCGACCACGGTGGCGGCACCCCCGGCCGCCGCCGCCACGCCCGGCAGCAAGAAGGTCATCGTCCAGCTCTTCGAGTGGAACTGGACGTCGGTGGCGAGCGAGTGCACCGGCACGCTCGGCCCGAAGGGCTACGGCTACGTCCAGGTGTCCCCGCCGCAGGAGCACGTCAACAGCAGCCCCTGGTGGGTGTCCTACCAGCCGGTCAGCTACCGGATCGAGTCCCGCAAGGGCACCCGCGCCCAGTTCCAGTCCATGGTGAACACCTGCCACAACGCCGGCGTCAAGGTGATCGTCGACGCGGTGGTCAACCACATGTCCGGCCAGGAGAACGGCGGCACCGGCTGGGCCGGCACGTCGTACGGCCACTACAACTACCCGGGCACCTACTCCTCGGCGGACTTCCACTACTGCGGTCGCAACGGCAACAACGACATCGCCAACTACAACGACCGGTACGAGGTGCAGAACTGCGAGCTGGTCAACCTGGCCGACCTCAAGACCGAGTCGGACTACGTCCGCACCCGGCTGGCGACGTACCTCAACGACCTGCTCTCGCTCGGCGTGGACGGGTTCCGGCTGGACGGCAGCAAGCACATGCCGGCCGCCGACATCGCCGCGATCAAGGCCAAGCTGTCCCGGCCGGCGTACCTCGTGCAGGAGGTCATCTACGGCGCGGGTGAGCCGGTCCAGCCGACCGAGTACACCGGCAACGGCGACGTGCACGAGTTCCGGTACGGCAAGGACCTGGCCCGGATGTTCAACAACGAGCGGCTGGCGTACCTGAAGAACTTCGGCGAGTCCTGGGGCTACCTGCCGGGCGGCTCGGCGGTGGTCTTCACCGACAACCACGACACCCAGCGCGACGGCGGCGTACTCACCTACCGCGACCGCGGCGAGTACGCGCTCGCCAACGCGTTCATGCTGGCCTGGCCGTACGGCACCCCGGCGGTGATGTCGAGCTTCACGTTCAGCAACAAGGACCAGGCCCCGCCCTCGGACGGCAGCAACAAGATCACCAACACCACCTGCTACTCGGGCTGGGAGTGCGAGCACCGCTGGGCGGTCATCGCCAACATGGTCGGCTTCCGCAACGCCACCGAGGGCGCCGCGGTCGCCAACTGGTACGACAACGGCTACCAGCACATCGCGTTCAGCCGGGCCGGCAAGGGCTACCTGACGATCAACGACGAGGACTCCGCGGTGAGCGGGCGGTCCTACTACACCGGGCTGCCGGCCGGCCGTTACTGCGACGTCATCCACGGCACGTTCAGCAACGGGTCGTGCAGCGGTCCGGTGATCACCGTGGACTCGTCGGGTTGGTTCGCCGCGACAGTCAACGCGCACGACGCCATCGCCATCCACGTCGGAGCGAAGGTGAGCTGACCTCGCCCGTACCCCGAGTGAAGCCCCCGTGCCGGCAGTTTCCGGCGCGGGGGCTTCGTCTCGGTTAGAGTCACTTTCGTGCATTATGCCCATGTCACCGGGCGGCGGGTCCCCGGCTGGCTGTTCGCCGCGCTCGGCGTACCGCTGCTGTTGGCCACCGCGCTGCTGGTCGGTCACGCGCTCACCGGCACGCCGGCGCCCACACCGGTCGGCGCCGAACCGGTCCCGGCCGAACCGGCCCCGGCCGGGCCGGCGTCACCGCGGCCGTCGCCTGTGGAGTCCGTGCCGCCCGCCGCGCCCGCGCCCGCCGACCTGCCGGTGGTCACCTACGACCCGGCGCCGCGCGGCTTCCCCGCCGACCCGACGCCGACCGACACCCGGCAGCTCCGCGAGGGGGCACGGCCGGACCGGAAGATCCCCGCGTACGACGCGCCCGGCGGCCGTCCCCGGGCCTTCCTCGCGCCGACGATCAACGACGTCCCGCTGACCGTGCCGATCGTGGAGCGCCGCGCCGGGTGGACCGCGGTGCTGCTCCCCTCCGCGAACCGCACCGTCGCCTGGCTGCCGGAAGGCGGCTGGACCACGGTCGCGCTGCGCGACCAGATCGTGGTGGAACGCCGCACGCACCGGCTCACCTGGCTGCGCGACGGGCGCGCGGTGCACACCTGGCCGGTCAGCCTCGGCATGCCCGGACAGCTCACCCCGCTCGGCCGCACGTTCATCCTGGGCCGTACCCCGCCGCCGCAGGACGTCTACGGCGGCGTCGACATCTTCGCGCTCGGCGCGATCCCCGACGACCCGGACGCGGTGCCGACCGGCCTGCGGGGCGCGCACATCGGGCTGCACACCTGGTACAACGACGACACGCTCGGCAAGAACGTCACCAACGGCTGCATCCGGCTGACCCGCGCCGCCCAACGCCAACTCCTCGCCGAACTGTCCCCCGGCACCGCCCTCGTCATCGTCGACCGCCGTTAAGGAGGGGCCCCCTGTTAACGCCTCCGGTAGAGAAGGGTCCCCCTCTCACACCCGCGCGTTAACAGGGGCCCCTCCTTCAACCCAGCAACCAGCCGTTGGCCTCCGCGACCCGGACCGCGTCGGCGCGGTTGCGGGCGCCGGTCTTGCCGATGGCCGACGAGAGATGGTTGCGGACGGTGCCCTCGGACAGGTGCAGCGTCGCCGCCAACTCGGCCACCGTGCCGCCGCCCCGGGCCGTCCGCAGCACCTCGGTCTCCCGCTCGGTGAGCGGGCTCGCGCCGGTGGCCAGCGTCTCGGCGGCCAGCGTCGGGTCGACCACCCGCAGGCCGGCGTGCACCCGGCGGACCGCGTCGGCGAGCTGGCGGGCCGGGGTGTCCTTGACCACGAAGCCGTTCGCGCCCGCCTCCATCGCCCGGCGCAGGTAGCCGGGCCGGCCGAACGTGGTCACCACCAGCACCCGGCATCCGGGCAGCGCCGCCCGCAGCGCCGCCGTGGCGGTCACCCCGTCCAGGCCGGGCATCTCCACGTCGAGCAGCGCCACGTCCGGGTGGGTACGCAGCGCCTCCGGCACCACCTCGTCGCCGCGGCTCACCTCCGCCACCACGGTCAGGTCCGGTTCCAGCGACAGCAACGCGGCCAGCGCGCCCCGGACCAGCGCCTGGTCGTCGGCGAGCAGCAGTCTGATCGGCGTGGTCATCCGGGTGTCCCTCCGTCGGGGTCGGGCACCGTGACCCGGAGCAGGAACCCGCGCCCGCCGGGCTCCCGGGCCACCGTCACGGTGGCGTCCAACCGGGCCGCCCGCTCCCGCAGGCCGACCAGCCCGTGCCCGGCGCCCGCCGACTCGCCGGCCGGTCCCCGGCCGTCGTCGCGGACCTCCACCCCCGCCGGGTCCACCCGGATCACGCAGCGCCGCGCGCCGCTGTGTCGCACCACGTTCGTCACCCCCTCACGGACCGCCCAGCCGAACAGTTCGTCCCGGTCCGCCGGCAGCTCCGGCACCGTCCTCGGCAGCTCCGCGACGATGCCCGCGGCGGCCAGCGCCGACCGGGCGCCGGCCACCTCGGACGCCAGATCCACCCCGCGGTACGCCCCGACGGTGCCCCGCACGTCGGCCAGCGCCTCCCGGGCCAGCCGTTCCACGTCGGCGATCTCGACGGCCGCCCGCGCCGGGTCCAGCTCCAGCAGCCGGCCGGCAAGCTCGGCCTTCACCGCCACCACGGTCAGCGAGTGCCCGAGGATATCGTGCAGGTCGCGGGCGGTGCGGGCACGCTCCTCGGCCACCGCGAGCCGGCGGATCTCGGCCTGCGCGGCCTGGAGTTCGCCGTTGCGCTGGGCCAGCCGGCTCACCCCGAACATGGCGAACGAGGCGAGCAGCACCGCGAAGACGACAGTGCTCTCCGACTCCCAGCCGGGCACCAGGCGCGACGTGACCGGCGGGGTCGCCGCGGCCAGCACCACCACGACCAGCGCCTCCACCGGCGGCAGCAGGAACACCGCGGCGGCGGCCACGAAGACCAGTGTGGTCAGCCAGTCGCCGCCGGTGCCCGGGACGCCGGCCAGGCCGAGCGCGAGCAGCACCGCGATCAGCAGCCGGGCCCGGTCGGCCGGGATCGGGCGGTGCTGCTGCCGGCGGGCCCGACCCCACTCGAAGATCAGCACGTACGCCACGGCGAACGTGATCACCGAGGCGATTCCGAGCAGTCGCCGCCACAGCTCCGGCTGGTGCAGGGCGGTGCCGAACGGGATGTTGAGGAAGAACAGCCAGACCGCCGCCAGCAGCCAGCCGGTGAACCGCCAGTGGCGGCGGCTCACCGGCCGGGCCGGGGCGGTCGGCGACGTCACGCCCACCACGCTAGTGCTCGCCGCCCCGGTCAGACCCGGGTGGTGTCGCGGCGGAACAGGCGGGCCGCGCCGAGACCGAAGAACGCGGTCCAGGCGGCCACGTTGCCGACCGCCGCCCAGTCCACCCCGGTGCCGGTCAGCGGCGCGCGAGCGAGCTGACCGACCCCGTACACCGGGGTGAACTTGGCGATCTGCCGCATCACGTCGGGCAGCAGATCGAGCGGAACGAACAGACCGCCCAGCATGGCCAGGATGGCCAGCGCCGGGCCCATGAACTGCATGACGTTCTCGGCCGGGGCGAGGTAGCCGACGAACAGGCCGAACGCGGCGAAGACCAGCGAGCCGATCCACGCGGTCAGGCCGGACTCCAGCCACACGTGGGCCGGCAACCGCACCCCGGAGGCGGCGCCGACGCCGAACTCGACGAGCACGCCGAGCAGCCCGAGCACCATCGCGGTGGCCACCTTCGTCGCCACGTACGCGGCCGGGCGCAGCGGGGTCAGCCGCAACTGCCGGCTCCAGCCCAGCGCACGCTCGGTGGCGACGGCCGCGCCGGCGCTGGTGGTGGCCACCATGGCCGCGTACACGGCCAGGCTGATCATGATCCAGCCGGTGACCGGCAGGCCGTTGTCGAGCTTCTCGCCGCGCGACGGCAGTCCGAACAGGAGGAAGAAGACCGCCGGCATGACCAGGATGAACATCAGCGTGCGACGGTTGCGCAGGACCCGGCGGATCTCGATGGCGAGCACGGCGGCGGAGAAGCCACCCAGGGCGGGCGGCCGGCGGTCGGCCGGGCGCGGGCCGGTGGTGGTGTCGGGTGAGGTGGTGGCGGTCATGCGAGGCTCCCGGGCAGGTCAGGCGGCGGTCAGGGCGAGGAACGCGTCCTCGAGGTTGCGTGAGGTGATCTCCAGGTCCCGGGCGTCGGTGCGGGTCAGCAGGTGCCGGGCGACGACGTCGGAGTCCTCGCTGTGCACGAGGATCGCGTCGCCGCGTACCTCGACGGAGCGGACGCCGGGCAGCGCGGCGAGCGCGGCCTGGTCGGCGCCGGGCAGCGTGGCCCGGACCACCCGGCCGGCGGCCAGGTTCTTGATCTCGGCGGTGGTGCCGTCGGCGACCACCCGACCGGCCCGGACCAGCACGATCCGGTCCGCGTACGCGTCGGCCTCGTCCAGGTAGTGGGTGGCGAACAGGACGGTCCGGCCGGAGCGGGCGTCGGCCCGGATCGCCTGCCAGAAGTCGCGCCGCCCCTCGACGTCCATGCCGGTGGTCGGCTCGTCCAGCACCATCAGGTCCGGGTCGGGCAGCAACGCCAGGGCGAACCGCAGCCGCTGCTGCTGGCCGCCGGAGCACTTGCCCACCTGCCGGTCGGCGATCTCGGCGATGCCGGCGCGCTCCAGCACCTCGGCCACCGGCCGGGTGTGGCCGTAGAAGTGCGCGGTCATCCGTACCGTCTCGGCGACGGTGAGGTCCTTGAGCAGCCCGCCGGTCTGCATCACGGCGGCGACCCGGCCGTGCCGGACGGCGTCGGTCGGGCTGCCGCCGAAGAGCCGGGCCGTGCCCGCGTCCGGTCGGGCCAGCCCGAGCAGCATGTCCACGGTGGTGGTCTTGCCGGCGCCGTTGGGGCCGAGGAAGGCCACCACCTCACCGGCTGTGATCCGCAGGCTGAGCCCGTCCACGGCGGTCACCGGGCCGTAGGTCTTGGTGAGTCCGGCCAGTTCCACGGCCGGTGCGGTGTCGGTCATGCCCATGATGCTCCGGCCCGCGACCCTCGGGTCCCCGCAGCGCCCGTCACCTCTCACCCGTGACATTTGTCAGGTGTAAGCAGGGGCCCCCTGTTAACGCCTCCGGTATAGAAGGGGCCCCCTTTTAACGAGCCGCGTCGGGAGTGGGGGCGGCCGGGCCGGGTAAGCCGCGGCATGGGCGTACCGACCGGACGCGTCGACACGATCGTGCTCGTCCACGGGCTCTGGATGACGTCGCGAAGCTGGGAGCGCTGGGCCGACCGGTACACGGCGCGCGGTTTTCGGGTGCTCACCCCGGCCTGGCCCGGCATGGACCGCGAGGTCGAAGACCTGCGGGCCGACCCCACGCCGATCGCCGGCCAGCGGATCGCCACCATCGTCGACCACTACGCGACGATCATCCGGGAGCTGCCCCGACCGCCGATCATCATGGGGCACTCGTTCGGCGGTCTGATCGCCCAACTGCTGCTGGACCGCCGGCTCGGCGCCGCCGTCGTCGGCGTACACCCCGCGCCGGTCAAGGGGGTGCTCAAGCTGCCGCTGAGCACGTTGCGCTCCGGGTTCTCCATCCTGCACAACCCGGCCAACCGGCACCGCGCGGTCCCGTTCACCGCCGAGGACTTCCGGTACGCCTTCGGCAACACGCTCACCCGCGCGGAGTCCGACGCCGCCTGGCAGCGGTACGCCGTACCCGGTGCCGGGCACGTGCTGTTCGAGGGCTCGTTCGCCAACCTGGACCCGGACTCGGCCACCGAGATCGACAAGAGGCGCGGCGACCGGGCACCGCTGCTGATCACCGCCGGTGGCGAGGACCACGTGATCCCGCCGTCGCTGGCCAGCAGTCTCGCCAACCTCTACCGCGGTTCCACCGCGATCACCGGGTACCGGGAGTTCCCCGGCCGGTCACACTTCGTCGGCGGCGAGCCGGGCTGGGAGGAGGAGGCCGACCACGCGCTGGAGTGGGCGGTCGAGGCGGCCAACGAGTTCTCCCCGACAGTGGTCAGTGAGGCGCCCCGACGCAACCGGGCCGGGTAGCGTCACCGGCTGGCCGCTACCCCGAACCAGCCGACGGCCACGACCGGCTTCGGACTGGCCGGGGCGAAGCCGCACTTCTGGCTGATCGACGGCGGCACGGCATCAACCTGGAGGCGGTCTGCCACCGCGGCTGGCGGTTCGCCGACGCGGACCCCTTCACTCCCAGGAGTCAGCGATGTCGAGAATCTCCAGGTCGGGTGGGGCCACCGCAGCCACCGTCGAGGCATCCCGAGTCACCAGGTAACAGCGGTAGAGGACAGCGGCGGCGACGGCGTGGGCCACGTCGAGGGGCACCTTGCCGCTCGCGGCGATCCGCGCTACCCGCCGGCTGGTCGGGCCGTCGTACACCGCGACCCGGATGTCCCGGTCGGCGTCGAGGAGCAGGTCGAGCAGGTCGGTGGCCGGCGTTCCGGCCAGTTGGAGCTGTGCCTGGCCCAGGCAGAGCGCCGGGATCCAGACCTCCTGCTCGGGGTCCTCCTGGGCGAGGGTCAGCAGCGCACCGGGCTCGACGCTGTCCCCCGAGGCGTACGCGAGCAGGGCGGAGGTGTCCAGGACGAGCCCGTTCACGCCGCTGCCGAGCCCTCGTCGTCGCCGAACTGGCGGAGCCACCGCATGTTCCGGTCGTGTTGCTCGTCGGTGATCGGCGGTCGCTCCGCCAACCGGCGGCGTGCGCGTTCGACGTCTTCGTCGGTGACCACGTATCCGTGCTCAGCCCAGCGTGCCCGTAGCCCGTCCGCCCGCATCTTTCGCCGCAGGACGTCCGCGATGAAGCCGGACGTCGTGCCGTGTGAGCGCTCGACGTACTCGGCGACGTCGTCGGGAAGGCTGATGGTGATGCGCCGCGTCATACTCTCAGCATAGTCGGCGCATACTCCGTTACCGGAGCGACGCGCTGGGTATGACGGAACGATGAGGGCGAGTTTCCGGCTCGGTCGGATCGCGGGCGTACCCGTCGGCGTCAACTGGAGTGTCCTGGTCATCTTCGTGCTGATCGCCTGGACGCTGTCGGCCAGCCTGTTCCCGCGCTCGTACCCCGGCCATTCCACGATCGCCTACGTCGCGGCCGGCCTGGCCGCCGCGGTGGTCTTCTTCCTCGGGCTGCTCGCCCACGAGGTGTCGCACGCGGTGGTGGCCAAGCGCAACGGCATCGAGGTCGAGGGCATCACGCTCTGGCTCTTCGGCGGTGTCGCCGAGCTGAAGGGCGAGGCGAAGGACCCCGGCGCCGAGCTGCGGATCGCCGGCGTCGGGCCGCTGGTCAGCCTGATCATCGGTGTGGTGTTCGGCGCGATCGCGGTGGCCGTCGCGGTGGCCGGCGGGCACGGTCTGCTGCTCGGCGCGCTCTCCTGGCTGGCCGGCATCAACGTGCTGCTGGCGCTCTTCAACGTGCTGCCGGCCGCGCCGCTGGACGGTGGCCGGCTGCTGCGGGCGGCGGTGTGGAAGGCCACCGGTGACCGGACCCGGGCCTCGGTGGTGGCCGCCGGCGCCGGCCGGGTGCTTGGGATCGTGCTGATCGGGCTCGGGCTGTGGCGGTTCCTCAGCGGCGCCGGGTTCGGTGGGCTCTGGCTGGCGCTGATCGGTTGGTTCCTGATCGGCGCGGCCGGGCAGGAGGAGCGGCAGGCGCGCGTCGGTGACGCGCTGCGCGGCGTCCGGGTCGGCGACGTCATGACGCCGCAGCCGCAGACCGCGTCCGGTGACCTGACCGTGGCCGACTTCGTCGACCACTACCTGTTCGCGTACCGGCACTCGGCGCTGCCGCTGACCACCGACGGCCGGCCGGTCGGTCTGGTCACCCTCGACCGGGTACGCGGCACCGCCCCGGACCGCCGCGCGTCCACCACGCTGGCCGAGGTGTCCTGCCGGGCCGACGAGCTGGTGCTCGCCCGCCCGGAGGAACAGCTCACCGACCTGCTCCCCCGGCTCAACGAGTGCACCGACGGCCGCGCGCTGGTGGTGATCGACGACCAGTTGGTCGGGATCGTCTCGCCCAGCGACATCAGCCGCGCGGTGCAGCGCGGCAGCCTGCGCCAGCAGACGTCCGCCGGTCGCTGAGCCGCATGGGCGACCGCACCGGGCGAAGCGAGGGCCGGGAGCGCATGCCCGGCCCCTCAGTCGCGGGGGAAGTAGCGGTCCAGCTCCGCGGTGCGGAACTTCCCGGCCGGGTCGAACTCGCGCAGCAGCGCGACGAAGTCGGCGTGCCGGGGGTACGCGGCGGCCGGGTCCCGGTCGAACAGCTTGCCCCAGTGCGGGCGCGGCGCGAACGGGGCGAGCCGCTGCTCCACCTCGGCCAGCACCGGCGCGACCGCCGCCGGGTCGCCGATCCAGGTGAAGTGCAGCGCCAGCGTGTCCCGGCGGAAGTTCGGGCTCAGCCACAGCTCGTCGGCGGCCACCGTACGCAGCTCGCAGATCTGGAGCACGGCGGCGATCCGCTCGGCGACCGGGTCGAGCGCGGCGAGCGCCGCCGCCGCGTCGGCGCGGGCCACGTGCCACTCGGACTGCAACTCGTCGCCGCTGCTCGGGGTGAAGCCGAGCCGGAAGTGCGGCAGCCGCTCGTGCCACGGCCCGGGCTCGCCGAACTGCGCGGTGCAGTGCTCGGGTGACATGCCGGGCACCGGGTGCTGCGGCGTCTCGGCCGCCGCCGTGTCCAGCCAGTCGGCCGGCGGCGGCGCCTGGTCGGCAAGCTGCTTGATCCACACCTGGTCGAAGCGCGCCGACCGCCAGCCGGTGAAGACGCTGACGCTGTACGCGGCTTCCAGCGCCTCGTCGAGCGCGGCGCGGGGCAGGCCGAGCCGGACGTACTGCCGCACCGTGAACGTGGGGACCACGTCGAGCGTGAGCCGGGTGACCACGCCCAGCGCGCCGAGGTTGACCACCAGGCCGGCGAACCGGCTGTCGGTCCGGTCGACCGTGAGCAGGTCGCCGTCGGCGGTGACCAGTTCCAGTCCGGCGACGGCGGCGGCCAGGTTGCGGTTGGCGACGCCGGAGCCGTGGGTGGCGGTGGCGACCGAGCCGGCCACCGAGATGTGCGGCAGCGAGGCGAGGTTCGCCAGCGCGTACCCCTGGGCGTGCAGTGTGGTGGCCAGGTCGCCGTGGCGCAGGCCGGCGGCGACCGTGACGGTGCCGCGGTCGGGGTCGAGCGCGACGGTGGGTGGCAACCCGTCCAGCGCGACCTGGACGCCCGTGGTGTCGCCGAGCCGGTTGAACGAGTGGCCGGTGCCGACGGCCCGGATCCGGTCCGCCCCGGCGACCAGCCGGCGCAGTTCGTCGAGGGAGGTCGGCCGGTGCCGGGCCCGGGCCGACCAACGGACGTTGCCGGCCCAGTTGGTGTCGGTCATGCGCTGCATCATCCGCCATCCGGCGCGGGCAGGGTTGCTTCGGGGTCGCAGCGGGAATCCTGGACGGATGAGCAGCTACCGCGACCCGAGCCTCCGCGGCGACGTGTACCCGTCGGAGGAGGAGATCGACCCGACCGGCGTCGGCCCCGACCTGACCGAGGCCGGTCCGGACCTGACCGCGCCGGTGCCGACGCCGGAACCCGAGCCGGACCCGGTGCCCCACCCGGGGCCGCCGCCACGCGAGGGGCCGGGCCGGTCGATCGTGACCCGGCATCTGGACGGCTCCGTCGAGGTGGTCACCGACCTCGACGGCGACGGCGTGGCCGACGTGGTGCAGGTCGACCTGGACGGCGACGGCGTCCCGGACCTGACGTACCTGGACAGCGACCGCGACGGCCGGCTCGACACGATCCGGCGGGCGACGGCGGGCTGAGAGCCCCGGCCCTGGTCGCGGTCCGCGCTCAGAGCTGCGGCATCACCTCGGCGGCGACCAGTTCCAGGTGGTCCAGGTCGGCCAGGTCGAGCACCTGGAGGTAGATCCGGCTGCTGCCCGCCTCGGCGTACCGGCCGAGCGTGTCGACCACCTCGGCGGGCGTGCCCGCGGCGCCGTTCGCACGCAGTTCGGCGGGCTCCCGGCCGATCGCCTCGGCGCGCCGGGCCACCTCGGCGTCGTTCCGGCCGCAGCAGAGCACCAGCGCGTTGGACCAGGTCATCGTGGCCGGGTCCCGG
Organism: Micromonospora sp. NPDC049201; assembly: GCF_055586805.1. NCBI lineage: Bacteria > Bacillati > Actinomycetota > Actinomycetes > Micromonosporales > Micromonosporaceae > Micromonospora > Micromonospora sp. NPDC049201. Next base: position 157,419 of record NZ_JBVJHM010000009.1, read on the forward strand.
TCGATCTCGACACAGGCGTCCCGCACCCGTCGGAACTGGGCCGTCGTGTCGTCGACCGAGGCGAACGGCATGTTGAACTCGTCGGCGTACCGGGCGGCCAGGCCGGGCGTGCGCTTCGGGCCGCGACCGCCGAGCAGGACCGGCGGGCGGGGCCGCTGCACCGGCTTGGGCAGCGCCGGCGAGTCGGTGACCGGGTAGTACGTGCCGGGGAAGTCGAACGTGGCACCGGCCGGGGTGGACCAGAGTCCGGTGATGACCGCGAGTTGCTCCTCCAGTCGGTCGAACCGCTCGCCCACCGGCGGGAACGGGATGCCGTACGCGGCGTGCTCCTCGGCGTACCAGCCGGCGCCGATGCCCAGCTCGACCCGGCCGCCGCTCATCTGGTCGACCTGCGCCACGGTGATGGCGAGCGGGCCGGGGAGCCGGAACGTGACGGCGCTCATCAGCGTGCCGAGCCGGATCCGGGTGGTGTCCCGGGCCAGGCCAGCGAGTGTGGTCCAGGCGTCGGTCGGTCCGGGATCGCCGCTCACCGAGCCCATTTTCAGGTAGTGGTCGGAGCGGAAGAACGCGGCGAAGCCGGTCTCCTCCGCGCGGCGGGCCACGGCGAGCAACTGGTCGTAGCTGGCACCCTGCTGGGGTTCGGTGAAGATCCGCAGTTCCATGCCCCGAGCATAGGGACACCCTCTATGCCTCCACAGACATATAACCGGTGTGGCATATTGAACGGGTGCCCGTGGACGCCTTCGCCGTACTGGCCGAGCCCGCCCGCCGCCGCATCCTCGACCGGCTGCGCCGGGCGGAGAGCAGCGTCGGCGACCTGGTGGACGCGCTGGGCATGAGCCAGCCGACCGTCTCCAAACACCTCCGGGTGCTGCGCGAGGCGGGCCTGGTCACCTGCCGCAGCGCGGCCCAACGGCGGATCTACCGGGTCGACACCGGGCCGCTGCGGGCGGTGGACGACTGGCTCGGGCCGTACCGGCTGATGTGGACCGAACACCTCGACGCCCTGGAGCGCCATCTCGACCGTCAGGAGTGACGATGCAGCGTGACAGCTTCCGCCCCGGCCCGCTCGCCGACGTCGACCGGGTTCCGGTCGACGACCGGTGGGACCTGGTCCTCGTCCGCGGCCTGCGGCACCCGCCCGAGCGGGTCTGGACCGCGCTGACCGACCCGGCGCAGCTCGCCGAGTGGGCCCCGTTCCTGGCCGACCGCGACCTGGGCAGCCCCGGCGAGACCACACTCCGCACGGTCGACGGCGACCGGGCGCACCCGGCGCCGGCCACGATCCTGCGCGCGGACCGCCCGCGCGTGCTGGAGTACACCTGGGGCACCGCCCTGCTCCGCTGGGAGCTGACCCCGACCGACGCCGGCACCACACTCACGTTGCGGCACCGCGTCGACCGGCCCGACCTGGCCCCGATGGTGGCCGCCGGCTGGCACCTCTGCCTGGACGTCGCCGGGCACCTGCTCGACGGCGACCCGGTCGGCCCGATCCGCGGCGCGGAGGCGAAGGAATTCGACTGGGCGGCGCTGCGCGACGCGTACGCCGAGCGCCTGGACCGCCCCTGAGGCTCAGGCCGCGCGAGCGGCGTCGCCCACGACGTCGAAGGTCCGCCGGGCCGCCTCGGCGGCGTCCCGCAGCTCCGCTGCCGCCCACTCCCGCCCGGCCAGCGCGCGCCGGAAGTCCCGCCAGTCGCGCCCCGGCGAGCCCCCGCTGCGGCGGAAGAACCGGGTCGCCTCCCCCTCGGCCAGCCCCAGCCGGCGCTCCACCTCCGGCGCGATGACGCTGCCGCCCAGGGCGCTGCCGAGCAGGACGTACCGGCCGCCGACCGCCCGGGCGAGGGTGTCGAAGCGGAGGCCCGACGAACCGGCGACCGGCCCGTCCGGCGCGACGCCGAGGGCGGCCAGGTCGGCGCGGAGCAACGCGGTGGCCCCGCCCAGCCGGGGGTCGAGCGGGAGCCCGGACCAGTCGGCGGCGGCGAGATCCCGCTCCAGCGGCGACCAGGCGGCGAGCAGCCCGGCCAGCGCGGCGGCCAGATCGCCTCGGGAGCGGATCCGGTCGGGCAGGCCGAGCCGCCGTTCCACGGCGGCGTGGTGGTCGCCTGTGCCGGCGCGCAGCGCGGCCAGCATCGGCGACGCCGCCGGGCGCCGGGACTGATCGGACATCCGGCGAGTATGCCCAGTCGGGCCGGACGGCGCACCTCGCCACCGCCATCCGGGCCGGACGGCGCACCTCGCCACCGCCATCCGGGCCGGCCGTTCACCGGTCCAGGTGGTCGGCGGGCGCGGCGGGCGAGCACCTCCCGCCGGTCGGCGGCGCGGTGTGCGTACCGGTGTCAGCGTCGTGTGCGCGCGCTGCCAGCGGCACCCGCCATGGTCGGTGCCATGAGTTACGCATTCGAGGCGGAGGGCCTGGTCAAGCGGTTCGGATCGACGACCGCGCTGGCCGGGATCGACCTCGCCGCACGACGGGGGACCGTGCTGGGGGTGCTGGGGCCGAACGGCGCCGGCAAGACCACCGCGGTACGCATCCTCGCCACCCTGCTGCGCCCGGACGGGGGGCGGGCCACCGTCGGCGGTCACGACGTGGTCGCCGACGCCGCCCGGGTCCGCCGGCTGATCGGCCTGACCGGGCAGTACGCGTCGGTCGACGAGGACCTGACCGGTACGCAGAACCTGGTGCTGATCGGCCGGCTGCTGGACCTGAGCCGGCGCGACGCCCGGGCGCGGGCGGCCGAACTGCTCGCCTGGTTCGACCTGACCGCCGCCGCCGGACGGCCGGCCAAGACGTACTCCGGTGGCATGCGCCGCCGGCTGGACCTGGCCGCGAGCCTGGTCGGCCGGCCGGAGGTGATCTACCTGGACGAGCCGACGACCGGCCTGGACCCGGCCAAGCGCGAGGAGATGTGGGGGGTGGTCCGCTCGCTCGTCGACGACGGCTCGACGGTGCTGCTCACCACGCAGTACCTGGACGAGGCGGACGCGCTGGCCGACGAGATCTCGGTGATCGACCACGGCCGGGTCATCGCCCACGGCACGCCGGCCGAGCTGAAGCGCATCGCCGGCAGCCAGACCATCGTGGTCCGGCCGACCGAGCCGGAGCGGATCGGCGAGGTCGCCGACATCCTGCGCGCCGCCACCGGCGCCGAACCCGAACTCCCCCGGCCCGGCCTGCTCACCGTGCCGGTGGAGGGCGACGCGGCGTTCACCGCGGTCGTCCGCCGGCTCGACGACGCCGGCATCGGGGTGGTCGAGCTGGCGCTACGGCTGCCCAGCCTGGACGAGGTGTTCTTCACGTTGACCGGCCACGGCGCCGAACAGCCCACGGAGGTGGCGGCATGACCACGACCACGCACCCGGCGGCGACGCCGCCCCGGACCCGGGCGCCCCGGCCCGGCGCCCGCCCGTTCGGGCTGGTCCGGCACAGCCTCGCGCTCGCCGGCCGCAGCCTGATCAAGACGCTCCGCACGCCGGAGCAGCTCCTCGACGTGACGCTCCAACCGATCGTCTTCGTGCTGATCTTCGTCTACCTGCTGGGCGGCGCGATCTCCGGCTCGCAGCACGAGTACCTGGAGTTCCTGCTCCCCGCGATCATGGTGCAGACCGTGCTGTTCGCGTCCGTCGCGACCGGCGTCAGCCTCAACACCGACATCGAGAAGGGCGTCTTCGACAGGTTCCGCAGCCTGCCGATCGCCCGGTCCGCGCCGCTTGTCGGCTCCGTGGTCGGCGACCTGGTGCGGTTCGTGGTCTCGATCGTGGTGCTGTTCACGTTCGGCTACGCCATCGGCTTCCGGATCGGCACCGATCCGCTGTCCACGCTGGCGGCGTGTTTGCTGACCATCGCGTTCGCGTTCGCGGTGAGCTGGGTCGGGGTGCTGCTCGGCGTGCTGATGCGTAGCCCGAGCGCGGTGCAGGGGACCGCGTTCCTGGTGATGTTCCCGCTGACGTTCGGCACCAACATGATGGCGCCCACCGACACGATGCCCGGCTGGTTGCAGTGGTGGGTCGGCGTGAACCCGGTGGCCGACGTGATGACCGCGGCTCGGGGCCTGATCCTCGGCGGGCCGGTCGCCGGGCCGGTGACCCGGTCACTGATCTGGACCGTGGCGATCATCGCGGTCTGCGCGCCGCTGGCCGTCCGGGCCTACCGGCGCCGCGCCTGACCGGCCGTACCGGGCCGGGCCGGGTCGCCGCTCGCCGGGGCGGTGGCCCGGCTCAGGCCGTCCGGGCCGGGTCGCCGCTCACCGACACCAGGGCGGCGGCCCGGCTCAGGCCGTGCCCCCGGGCGTACGCGGCGGCGTACCCGTCGTCGCCCAGCTCGGCGCGCAGCCGCTCGGCGAGCCGCTGCGCGTCCGGGTTGGACCGGTCCGGCCAGCCGCGCAGCGAGTCGGACGTGCCGAGCAGTTCGGCGGCCCGCTCGTACCGGCCCTCCGCCGCGGCGACCGCCACCCAGCCGACCGCGATGATCGCGATCACCGGCATGTCCCGGGCGGCGAGCCCTCGGGCGGCGGCCTCGGACAGGCAGCCACGCGCACCCGGCACGTCGCCCCGGGCGAGCGCGAGGTTCGCCATCGCGGCCAACAGCAGCCCGCGGAACTGCGGCGCGACGAGCGGCGCCTCGTCCTGGCGGCGCATCGCCTCCGCGAAACACTCCGCCGCCTCGTCGAGCGAACCCTCGATCCGGGCGATGTCGCCGAGCATCATCAGCGCGAACGCGGCGTCCCGGCCCTCCCGGTCGCCCACCCGCTCGGCCACGAACCGGCGCAGTTCCGCCTTGGCGCCGGCCACGTCCCCGGACCGGGCCCGGATGGCCGCCAGCCAGATCAACTGGAAGCCCGGCTCGGCGCTCGGGTTCAGCTCGCGGACCAGCCGCGCCGACTCCTCCAGCGCGGCCGTGGCCGCCGGGAAGTCACCGCGCTTGGTGAGCGCGTCGGCGTACTGGCTCAGCACCATCGATAGGCTCCACCGTTCGCCGACCACCCGCAGCTCCGCGACCGCCCCGGTCAGGTCGCGCAGCATCCCTTCGGCGTCGCCGTCGTTCTCCCGGATCTGGCCGCGCATGGTGAGCAGCGTGCCGTCGGTCCACGGGTCGGGGTGCCCGCGGGCGCGGTCCACCGCCGCGATCCCGGCGGCGGTGTCGTCGGAGAACATCGACAGGGCCGGTTCGAGCAGCGCCACCAGCGGGTGCCCGGTCCCCTGCGCCGCGCGGACCGCGTCGGTCAGCTCCGCGATCCGCTCCGGCGTGGGCTCGCGGGCGCTGTGGAACATCTCGGTGATCATGCGGATGGCGAGCACCACGGCCCGCTCCGCCGCCGGCGCCGGGCCGGGCAGCGCGAGCGCGCGGGCCAGCACGTCACCGCCGATCCCGCCGTCGTCGCCCCAGATGATCAGCGGCAGCGCCAGCCCGGCGCCGATCCGCAGCGCGGTGTCCGCGTCCCCGGCGTCGCAGGCGAAGTGCAGCGCGCCGACGATGTTCTCCCGTTCCGCGGCCAGCAGCCGCAGCCAGGGGAGCTGGCCGGCGGTGCGCAGGTGCGGCTCCGCGACCACCACCAGGTCCCGGAAGTACGCGGCGTGCCCGGCCCGCGCCTCGGCGGCGCCGCCGGCCGCGACGAGCCGTTCCAGCCCGTACTCCCGGATGGTCTCCAGCATCCGGAACCGCCCGTCGCCGACGACCTGGAGCAGCGACTTGTCGACGAGCGCGTCGAGCAGCGCGGCGGCGGCCGGGCCGGCCACGCCGGCCGCCGACTCGGCGGTGACCGAGGCCGGGAACACGGCGAGCCGTTCGGCGAGCCGGCGCTCGTCACCGGTGAGCAGACCCCAGCTCCAGTCCACCACCGCGCGCAGCGTCCGGTGCCGGGGCAGCGCGGTCCGGCTGCCGCCGGTCAGCAGCCGGAACCGGTCGTCCAGGCCGGCCGCGACCTGCCCCGGCGACAGCGTCCGCAGCCGTGCCGCGGCCAGTTCGATGGCGAGCGGCAGGCCGTCCAGGCGGCGGCAGATCTCCACCACGTCGGCGACGTTGTCGTCGGTCACCGCGAACCCGGCCCGCACGGCCCCGGCCCGGTCGCGCAGCAACTGCACCGAGGGGTACGCGACCGCGTCGGCCGGCGACACGTCCGCCGGCGGCAGGCGCAGCGGCGGTACGGGATCCAGCGCCTCGCCGACGATGCCGAGCGGCTCGCGGGACGTGGCCAGCACACGCAGCCCCGGGCAGCGGCCGAGCAGTTCCTCGGCGAGCCGGGCGGCGGCCTCGACGACGTGCTCGCAGTTGTCCAGCACGATCAACGTCTCGTCGGCGGCGAGCGCGTCGACCAGCCGGCCGAGCGTGTCGCGGATCGGCGTCCGGGCCGGTTCCAGCGCCCGCTCCCGGCGACCGAGCGTGTCGAGCACGGCGCGGGGCACGTCCGCCGGGTCGGTGATCGGGGCCAGCTCGACCAGCCAGGCCCCACCCGGTACGCCGTCCGCCAGCCGGCCGGCCGCCACGCTCGCCAGCCGGGTCTTGCCGGCGCCGCCGGGCCCGAGCAGCGTGACCAGCCGATTGCCGGCGAGCAGCCCGGTGAGCCGACGCAGGTCGTCGTCCCGCCCGACGAACGTGGTGAGCGCGGCGCGCAGGTTCCCCCGCCGCGCGGCGGGCGCTGGTGGTGGGGCCGTCTCGCCCCGCAACAACGCCAGGTGCGCGGCCCGCAGCTCGGGCGAGGGGTCCACCCCCAGCTCCTCGGCGAGCCGCTGCCGGATCCGCTCGTACGCGGCCAGCGCCTCGGCGGGCCGACCGGCGGCGGCCAACGCCCGCAGGCGCAGCGCGGCCAGCCGCTCCCGCAGCGGGTGCGCGGCGGTCAGCTCGTCCAGCTCGGCCACCAGCAGCTCCGGCCGGCCGATCCGCAGCTCCGCCTCGATCCGGTCCTCCTGGGCGGTGAGCCGCAGCTCCGTCAGGCGCGCCACGGCAGCGTCCGCGTACGAGGCGTCGGCGACCTCGGCCAGCGCGGGGCCGCGCCACAGCGCCAGCGCGTCCCGCAGTGACCCGAGCGCCCGCTGCGGGTCGCCGTCGCGCAGCGCCTCCCGCCCCTGGCGGGCCAGCCGCGCGAACCGCTCCGCGTCCACGTCGTCCGGCGCCAGGTCGAGCCGGTACCCGGTCGGGCCGCTGCGTACCCCGAGCCCGGGCACCGCGCGGCGCAGCCGGGACACCAGCGTCTGCACGGCGTTCGCGGTGTCGGCGGGCGGCGCGTCCGTCCAGAGCGCCTCGGCCAGCGCCGGCACGCTCACCGGACGGCCCGGGTCCAGGGCGAGACGGATCAGCAGCGCCCGCAGCCGGGCACCGGCGACGGCGACGGCCTGTTCGCCGTCGCGGACCTCCAGCGGCCCGAGGATCCCCACCCGCACGTCGTCACTCTCTCATTCGCGGCCACCGAGTCCCGCGCCTATGGAAGGCCAGTCACAGAGGTCAGTCCGCCGTGCCCGGCCAGACCGTCACCCGGATCTTCCAGCCGGCCTCGATCGGAGCGACGAACTCGACGAACGCGACGTGGGCGTCCTCCCGCGTGTGCACGCAGTACCGGCTGCCCTTGCGGTAGGTGGAGTCGATCGTCGCAAAGCCGTTGAGCAGGGAGACGCAGTCCTCTCGGGTCGGTGAGCCTGCGCGACTCCACCTGGCCAGGCCTGCCCAGATGGGAAAGCTCTGGATCGAGCCACCCCCGTCGTAAATGTCGATCTCGGGGTCCGACCGGGTGGCCACTCTGGGCGGGTCGGCGTCGAGATCGACGCCGTTGTTGTTGAAGAGCAGTTCGAAGGGGCCGGCCCCAGCACTCTCCGGGGTGGCGGCCTGCGGTGGGGACGTCTCCGCGCCTGCCGCCCGGGGCGAAGCCGACGGGGTGGGCGACCGCGTCGCCGGAGCGGCGGTGGAGCCGCCACCGGTGACCTGGTAGACGAATGCCGCAACGCCGACGAGCGCGGTGATCAGGCCGGCGACGGCGGTGAGCATCCCGGCCATCGACTGCCAGAACGACGTCCGTGGCGCGGTGCCGCGCTGTGACTCGGTCATCCGTCCTCCCACCGACGCCCCAGGTCGATCATCACATATGGCCGCTCTTACGGACTGCCCGCGCTGCCTCCGGACAGACGGCACGGCGGGACCATCCGAGGGACCGACTACGGCCCGCAAGGCGCGGCCGGCGCATGGACCCACCGCCTTCAACCCGGGCGGCGCTCGTGTGGAACGGGAACCAGAACCCGTGTAGTGACCGCGTTCGGACCACGGGGCGCACCACACCCGTATTCCTCCAGGAACTCGGCCACCAGACGCCACCGCAGGCTGTCGGCCCCCCGGCGAGCAGAGCAGCACCCGGTCAGTCGTCGCCGCGGACGCGGGCGTGCAGGTGCATGTCGTGCCGTCCGTCCGGGTGCACGGCGGCGTTGCGCCTGGTGCCCTCGGCCCGGAAGCCGGCCTTGACGGCGACCCGGCAGGACGCCTGGTTGCGGGTCGAGTGGTCGAGTTCGAGACGGTGGAAGCCGGTGCCGAGCGCCCAGTCACTCACCGCCCGCAACAACCGGGAGGCCACGCCCGCGCCGCGAGCGGCCGGCACCACCCAGTACGCGCACACCGCCACCCCGTCCCCGAGGTCCATGGCGCCCAGCACCATGCGCCCCAGCGGCTCACCGCCGCCGTACGTCATCGCCCAGCTCGCCGCCGTCTCCTGGCGCCACGCCTGGCGGTAGTACGCGAACCACTCGCGGACCTGGTCCTCGGAGTCGGGTCGGCGGGTGTGCCAGCGGCGGATCTCGGGATCCTGGTAGGCGGCGAGGAACGCCGACGCGTCGGACGCCTGCCACGGCCGCAGGACGAGGTCGTCGCCGACGGCGAGCGTCGGCTGCGGACCGGGCGCGAGGGTGCCGGCGGGAATGGCGGGCGGCGTCGAGAGGGGAAATCTCACCCGACCATCCTCCACTCGACCGGCTCCTAGGATCGAGTGGTGAGCAGGATCGATCGGGCGCGCAGGACGATCGCCGCGGCGCCGGCGGCGGTCTACGACGCGCTTCTGCGCCGGGACGCGCTGGAGGCGTGGTTGCCGCCGGACGGCATGCGCGGGCGGATCGAACGGTGGGATCCCCGCCCCGGTGGCGGCTTCCGGATGGCGCTCACCTACCTCGACCCCACCGGCAGCCCGGGCAAGACGTCGGACGCGACGGACGTCGTCGACGTCGGGTTCGCCGACCTGGTCCGGTCGGAGCGGGTGGTGCAGACCGCGGTGTTCGAGGCCGATGACCCGGCGTACGCGGGGATCATGACCCTGACCTGGCACCTGGCCGCGGTCGGCGACGCGACCGAGGTGACCGTCACCGCGACCGGCGTGCCACCCGGCATCGACCAGGCGGTGCACGAGGAGGGCATCGCGTCCTCGCTGGCCAACCTGGCCGCGTATGTCGAGTCGGCACGCTGACGACGTGGACGCCGTCTCAGGCCGGCGGGGTGAACACCACGGTGAAGATGGCGACCAGCGACGCCGCCGACATGACCATCGCCCCGAGTGCCGGATCGACCGCGAGCGCCAGCACGACGCCGCAGACCACCAGGCCCAGCGCGACCCCGACCACGCGACGCTGCCGCGCGGACATCCGGGACCATGCCGTCGACTGTCGAGCCACCCCGTCAGCGTCCCACAGGGCCGGGCGATCGGCTGGCCGGGGTTGCCCGCCGGCGGGCTGACGTGCCGGCCGGACACCGGTTTCGGCGCCGGCCGGCACATCGACCGAACTACAGGTACGGGCGGGTGATCAGCTCGATGGCGTGGCCCCCGGGGTCCTTGAAGTAGACGCCCCGCCCGCCGTGCTCGTTGTTGATCTCACCGGGTCGACGCATCTGCGGATCGGCCCAGTGCTCGACGCCCTGGTCGCACAGCCGCTGGTACGCCCGATCGAACAGGTCGTCGTCGATCAGGAACGCGTAGTGCTGCATCTGGATCTCCACCGGCGGCTCGGCGAACTGGAGCAGCACGCCGTCGGAAAGCTGCACGTTGGTGAACGGACCCCAGGACGGCGCCTCCGGCAGCTCCAGCAGCTCCCGGAAGAACCGGGCCGACGCGTGGCGGTCCCGGGCGGCGACGATGGTGTGGTTGAACGAAACGGTCATGCGGTTGACCTCACGGTGCTCGACACGAATGGGAACCATCGGTGCGCGAGCGGCGGGGAGGTCCGCGGGCCCGACCTGGCGGGTGCCCGTGGCGCACCCGTGGCGCGGTCAGACCTCCACCGGATCACCAATCCGTGCATGGCCTCGGGCCGGTCCGGTGTTCACGATCGCTGACGCTAGTCGGCCCGGTCGACAGTCGCAATCGTCACGCCGGCCGGGCCCGCCGGTCGGGAGGCGTCGCGGCGTCGTACGACTCGCGTGCGTCGAGCAGCTCGTTCCAGTGCCGCTCGGTCCAGGCGCACGCCACCGCGATCGGTTCGAGCATGCTGCGGCCCACCGGCGTCAGCTCGTACTCGACGGCGCGTCCGGGGTGGACGGTGCGCGTCACCAGACCGTCCCGTTGCAGGGCGCGCAGCGAGCCGGTGAGCACCTTCGGGGTGACGCGGCGCAGCGGCACCCGCAGTTCGGAGAAGCGCCGGGGCCCGCCTTCGAGGCAGCGGATGATGAGCGCCGCCCACTTGTCACCGAACCGGATCGGGTTGAGCGAGGACGGGCACAGCTCGTCGAACATGTCGGCGGGCAACGGTTGCCTCATGCGGCTCACGATAGCCGGTATCCCCGAGGTAACCAGGCCCGTCGATACCGTCGGCGCACCGGCCGGGCACAGGGCTCCGGCCCTGGTGAGAGGCGTCTTCTCATGAACATCGTGATCTTCGGCGCCGGCGGTCGCGCCGGACGCCGGGCCGTGGCCGAGGCGCGGCGGCGTGGCCACCAGGTCACGGCGGTGGTACGCGACCCCGCCCGGCACCGCGACCCGGTCGACGCGCCGGTGGTGGCCGGCGACGTCACCGACCCGGACAGCGTGGCGCGGGCCGCCGCCGGCCAGGACGCGGCGATCAGCGCGGCGGCGGACCTGACCGTGCCACCGCAGGACTTCTTCCCCGCGTCGTCGCGCGCGCTGGCCGCCGGGCTGACCGAGGCGGGCGTACGCCGCCTGGTGGTGGTCGGCCTCGCACCGGTCCTCCCCGGGCCGTCCGGCGCGCCCCTGATGGACGAGCCCGGCTACCCGGACGAGTACCGACCGTTCTTCCTCGGCCACGCGGCGGGCCTCGCCGAGCTGCGACACTGCGACCTCGACTGGTCGTACGTGGCGCCCGCCGGCGACTTCGACCACGACGGCGCCCGCACCGGCCGCTACGAGTTCGCCGCGCACGGCGATCCGGCCAGCCGGATCAGCTACCCGGACTTCGCGATCGCGCTGCTCGACGAGATCGAGGCGCCCAGCCACCTACGGGGCACCGCGAGCGTCCGGGAGGCGTGACGCCCGAGTCGGCCGGGTCCCGTCCCGACGAGGCTGGTTCAGTGTTCGCGGTTGAGGGCCGACAGGCCCCAGAGTTCGGCGATGCGCCCGTCGCGTACCCGGAGGAACTCCAGCATGGTCGACGGCGGCTGCCCGGGCACACCGTGCACGCTGGTGCGGACCGCGACCCGGTCCCCCTCGACGACCATGTCCTCGACGACGACCCGGACGTCGGGGACCGCCTCGTGGAACCGCCGCCAGGCCGGGGCCACGTGCTCCGGCCCGGTGGTCCCCAGCGGATGGCTGCGGAAGTCCGCCGCGAAGATCCCCGGCACGGCGTCGTAGTCACGACCGTTGAACGCCGCGTACATGCGCCGGGCCACGGCGCGCCCGTGGTCGGTCACCGGCCGTCCGGTTCGGTCGCGTTGGCGAGGACGCGTTGCAGGACGCGCCGCACGGTCTGCCGGTCGCGTGCGGTGACGCCGTCGAGCAGCCGCTCCTGGTACGCCTGGTGGGCCCGCACCAGGTCGTCGGCCACGCGTACGCCGGTGGGGGTCAACGCGGCCAGGGTGTAGCGGTTGTCCGCCGGGTCGAGACGGCGGCCGACCAGCCCTTCGGCCTCGAACTCCTTGACCAGCCGGGTGATGCTCGCGCCGTCGACGCCCAACGCCCGGCGCAGGTCACGGTGACTGGTCTCCCCCGCGCGTCGCAGCCGAACCAGCACCTGCACGCGCTGCGGGCTCATGCCCACGTGTCGGGCGAACGCCTGCCGCAGCTCGGCGCAGGTGCCGCCCAACTCCCGGAAGAAGGCGTCCTCGGACGTCTCGTCGGTCACGATCTCTTTATATCGTCAACTCTTGATAGCATCAAGAGATCACGCGACGAGGGGGGCGACCGATGACGTTGCCGGTGGCGGACCGGATGGCGATCCACGAGTTGTTGGCCCTGCACGGGCATCTCGTGGACGCCGGCGAACTCGACCGGATGGGCGAGCTGTTCACCGCCGACGTGGTCTACGACGTGACGTCCTTCGGATTCGGCGAGTTGCACGGCCACGAGGCGATCAGGAGCGCGGCCCTCGCCCTGGGGGACCGCAATCCGGTCGGGCACCACGTCACCAACGTCCACGTGACCGAGGACGCGGACGGCACGGTCCGAGCGGTGTCGAAGGGGATCGGCATCCACGCCGACGGGACGGTCGGCAGCGTCGTGTACGAGGACGTCGTCCGCCGCGAGGGTGCCGGGTGGCGGATCGCGCACCGGAAGGTGATCCCCCGCCGCACGCCCCTGCGCCCCTGAGTCAGTCCCCCTCGACGCCGGCGGCCCGCAGAATCTGCCGGAGATGATCTGCTGCCGCCTGCTTCTGCTCCCGGTCGCCACGGTCAGGGACGAGACGGCGGCTGGCCCGAGCAGACCTCAGCGCCCGGCGGCCTCCCGCGCGTTCCGCTCCACCATGTCCCGATGCTCGGCCATGGCCGCCGGGTCCAGGGCCGGCACGTTCGTCATGGTGGGGAGCAGGCCGACCGCGCCGTCGATCAGCTCGCGGACGATGTCGGCGTGACCGGCGTGGCGCTGCGTCTCGGCGGTCACGTGCACCAGGACGTGGTGCAGCGTCACCTCGCCGCCGTCGCCCCACCACGGCACCCGACCGACCGCGTCCAGCGGCAACGCCTTGATCGTGGCGTCCGCGTGCGCCCAGGACCGCCGGTACAGCTCGATGACGGACTCGCGCGACTCGGTCGGCAGGGCCCACGCCTCCCACGTCTCCTCGCCCGCCGGCCACTGTGGAACGGCGTCGCTCGGCCGACCGAAGGTCTCACCGAAGTAGCCGAACTCGCCTCGGGCCGAGTGCTTGACCAGGCCCAGCAGGTTCGTGCCGGTGGGCGTCAGCGGGCGGCGGATGTCGTACTCGTCCAGCCCGTCGAGCTTCCACACCAGCACGCTGCGCGCCCCGCGCAGGTAGTCGAGCAGGTCGGCCTTGGGGTCGAAGATCGCCATGGCGGACAGCATGCGGCATCCGACTCTGACCGCGCAGCCCCGACTCCCGACGGTCGCCGCTAGGGTGGGTCGGTGGCTGAGCTACTGGCGATCCTGCTGGTCGTCGGTGTCCTGGCGGCCGTCCTGGGGTCTCTCGCGTGGCTGGCGGCCCGGGTCCGTCGCCGGGGCATCGGCGACAACGTCATGGGGCCGTTCGAGGAGATCTGGCATCCGGCCGCGCACCGCTTCCGGGCCGAGATCCAGGTGTACGAGGAACGCACGGTGCCACTGCCACCGGCGGAGGATCCGCGACGGCGGAGTGACGAGCCGGGGCGCCCCCGTCCGGCTGACCGTTGACTCCTGTCTTTCGTCGTAGGCAGACAGCGGCCACGACCGCCGCCCGCCACCGACGAAGGTCGATCCCACGGGGCAGTACGGTCCGCCCGCTGTCGGTAGCATCTCCATGTTTTGTCTATAACGGGGAGGACCATCCACGTGCGATGGAAGTTGTCCGCCGGCGTCCTGGTGGCGCTGGCTTTTCTGATTCCGGCCGCCCCGGCGGCGGCTCAGGCTCAGGTGCCCGGGCTGGATCCGGCCTGCCAGACGGTGGAGCGAAAGGTCTACAAGGACTTCCGCGAACTCATCACCATCGATGTGGACACCGCGACCAACGCCGAGTTGCGGTTGCTGGCCTACCGGCTGCTGGCCGAGGCCCAAGCCGAATCGTTGCCCGTGCTGCCCAAGGCCATCGAGGACCGGCTGAACGGCACCGCGGATGATCTGCGCGCGTTCCTCAAGTCGGGCGTGCGAAACGCCTGGCAGACGGACCTGCGGGTCAAGACGGTCCAGACCTTGACCGGCGCCGGCCCCAACGTGCGTGCCGCGACGCAGAAGGCACTCGACGACGGGTCAATCGACGTCCTCCTGGCCTTCCTGAACACCGGCCTGTACGACGCCCGTGCGCTCGACTGCGCGGCGCAGCCGACGGCTACGGCGACGCCGACGGTTCAGCCCACGCCGACGGCGAGCGCCACGCCCAGCGCCTCGACGACGGTCGTGCCGACCGCTGCCCCCTCCGTCAGCCCGGGTGCTCCCGGTGGAGAGGGCGGCGAGGGCGGCGGGCTGCCGGTGACCGGTTCCGACACCGCGACCGTGGCCGCCGCCGGCGGCACGCTGCTGCTCCTCGGTGGCGTGGGCTACGTGATCGGGCGCCGGCGCCGCGCCCGCTTCGTGGCATAGCTCGCGCGACGGAGTGACGCCCCGGCAGTCAGACCAGAGGGGCGGGGGCGCGGGTTCATGGGCGGTCTCCGCCTGACAGGAAGCGGCCCCGGCGAGTGCCGGGGCCGCTGATGTGTCGGGTGGTGGCCGCGGGACCACCTCCCATGAGGTTCTATAGTTTGCCTCAATAGGCCCATAGCAGACGCTGCTGCGGCTTCCGTCCGCCCCGACGTGCCACAATCCCCACCGCCGCCAACCCTAACGCGGCAAACGGACACAGCAGAATCGGCAGCGCGACCAGCACCGTACCCGTCACGACCAGGCCGAGCACTCCGGCGGTGATCCAGGCGGAGGTGCGAGCGTTGTCGCCCAGCAGTGGCCGGCGGGCTGCGGATGGCCGCTAGCTTGGCTGCCACCGATACTCGCCATACGGCATGGCCAGGTCAGCGATGCGCTTGCGAGGCGCCGGCAACGGTACGTATCCGTCCACGATGACCTCCTCAACAGGCAACCGCCTCGACCGTGAAGGGCGGCTGCGTGAAGCCCGCCCACCTGGCGGACGGGATCCGGTTACAGGACCTTGATGGAGTCGACGCGCAGCAGCGGAACCGTCGTCTCCCCGCCGATCTGGGTGTCGTACGAGAACGACCCGAGCACGGTCACCTTCGCCTGAAACTCGTCGTCCTGCACCAGGTCGGAGAGCCGGCCGGCGTCGCCCTGCAACAGGGTGTTCGTGTCGTACTCGAACTCGTAGGTGAGGTTCCGGCCGCCGACGTTGGCGCGGAACGCGTCGGTGCCCGTCGCGGCGTCGAACTGGGTGACCTGCCCGTACACGACGTACGTGCGGCCGGTGTAGCTGTCCGGGTTTTTGGCGATGAGTTTCCACTGCCGCTCGGTGAGCTTCCCGTACACAACCGGCTTCGGCTTGGCCGGCGGGGTGGTCCTCGTCGGGGCGGGTTTGCTGCTCGCCGCCGCGGCGGGAGTGGCCGGGGCAACGGTTGGGGGTACCGCAGTGGTGGGTGCCGCCGTTGCTGTGGCCGTGGGTGTGCTCACACTCGGGCTGGTCTGAGCGGCGGGCTTGCTGTCGTCGAGGGCGGCACCGATCGCGCCCGCACCGCAGCAGAGGAGGACGAGCACCCCCAGACCGCCGGCTATCCACACCAGCGGGTTCCGCCGCTTGCCGCCGGGGGCGGGCGGGGAGGCAAAGGTGAGAGGCTGCGTTGGCGGTTGGGCGGCCGGCGGCGTGTACGGGTCGGTCAAGGTTTCTCCCCGGCTGGTGTGTGAGTCGTCGATGCTGCCCTGGCAGGTTGGTTCGAGGCTCAGGTACGTCGCGGAGGCGACAACGGGTGTGCCCGGATGGTGGCGGCTCTGAGCTGACCGTCAGCAGCACCAATCCGGGTATCGCCGATGTGGGACCGTCAGTACACCTCGCACCGGAGCCGGAAGTTCGGGTTG
The DNA here is from genome assembly GCF_055586805.1 of Micromonospora sp. NPDC049201. Lineage (NCBI taxonomy): Bacteria > Bacillati > Actinomycetota > Actinomycetes > Micromonosporales > Micromonosporaceae > Micromonospora > Micromonospora sp. NPDC049201. Next base: position 173,486 of record NZ_JBVJHM010000009.1, read on the forward strand.
CCGTAGGCGTCGACTTGCCACGGTTTCGCGTTTCCTTGTCGATGCGCTCGCAGTCGCGGCGGTTCGTCCACCCGGTTTCACCCCGGTCGTCGACCACCTGCCCGCAGCACGGTCCTCCACACGGAGCAGTCAGTTTCCCGGGCGGTCCCCCATGCCGAGGTCGTAGATCCCGGCACGCAGCGCAGGCATCGGACGGGGAACATCATGGCGACGGTTGCCACCTCGGCCGGGTTGTTGGGGACCGGAGTTCAGGCGCGTGGGCGTGGTGTCGACTGTGCCGGTAGGCACCTTCGGCGCGGGCGGCGCGGGCCCGCACCGCGAGCGGGTAGTTGGATGCTCTGTCTGACACGTGCTTCGACAGCCAAGAGGCCCCGGACCTGCGAGAGGTCCGGGGCGTGCGGTGAAGATCAGGCGGCGACTTCGTGGTCCGGTTTGACGCCAGGCTTCTCGCCCTTGTTGCTCTTACTCGCGCGGCCGGTTACCACCTTGCGGCTTGCCACCTTGGCTGGTGCCTTTTTCGGCGCCAGCTGCGACACCCGCTGAGCGGAGATGCCGAGCAGGGCACCCGCGTCGCGGACTGTGTAACCCTTGTCGAGCAGCGTTCGGGCAGCAGCGACGGTGGCCTTGTCGGCAGACTGTTCGGCCTCGCGCAGCGCGATACGCGCCTTGCGCGCTCTGGTGACCTCCCTCGGGACTTCGGGCTGCACCTCCACGTCAAAACTGTCGGGCTTGACGTCGAGCATGAGCGCGATCGCTTCCCGTGCCATCTTTTCGACCTGGTCCAGGCGGCGGGCCTGAGAGAAGACGCCCGCGATCTCCGGGACGGTGATGGCCCACCAGCCGCCGGAGCGGACACACGTTGCGGTGTACTTCATCGGTGGTAGTCCCTTCTACCTCAAGCCGAGAGAGCGCAGGATGCCCCGCGCGGTGAGTTCGTTGATCTCCTTGTGTCGGGGTATGACGACGTTCTGCGAGCCGTACCGGTAGATGGTGTGACTGCCTCCTTCGCGAAGCTTCTCGAAGGTGATGCCCGCGTCGGCGGCGGCCTTGCCGATCCGGTTGATCAGGTCGGTTCGCTTCACGCGGCAAGTCTAGTGTAATAGACAACGACAGTAAAGCGTGCTTGACTTGATGACATGGGAGCGCCCGCCTGAACGAGGACTTCCAGCCGACGCCGAAAGTTCACTGCGAATCGAATGCTGCTACCGCGCCGGCGACACGTCACGCGACGAGCGCACCGCCTGGCTACGCGGGCGAGGCGGGCAATCGCGATGCCGCACGGCGAAGGCCTGGTTGCAACCCGCCAAGGGCTCACTTCACGAGTGCGATCGGTGGTCGACACGCAACCGTCGGAGCCGGCGCCTGCCGTGCACCGAGAGCCCCTTTTAGATGATCTTTAGACGGGCTTTTGCACTGGTGGGGCGGGCGGGGTTCGAACCCGCGACCGAGGGATTATGAGTCCCCTGCTCTAACCGGCTGAGCTACCGCCCCGTCACCGCGCGTCGGATCGTAACCCGCCGATCGATCACCGGCCACGACGGCGTACGCCGCCGCCATGCCCACGACGAGCAACGTGAGGATAACAGCGAGCAGCCGAGCGCCGAATCAACCCCGCAACTCGTCGAGGACCGCGCCGGCGGTGCGCCAGCCACTGGCCAACGCGCCCTGGATGGACGGGCTGTCCCGGTGGTCGCCGGCCACGAACAGGCCGTCGCCGAGCGCCACCGGCTTGCGCAGCCGGCCCTGCGGCGGCGGGGCGGCCGGCAGCGCGTCGGGCACCGAGACGGTGGTGAGGTGGGTCCAGTCGGCGGTGGACCGGCCGTAGAGGCGGTCCAGTTCGCGGCGGATCACCGGCTCGGGCGGGGCCTGCGGGCCGACCACCGACGTGGCCACCAGGTGCTGGCCGGCCGGCGCGTACGTGGGGGCGGCGTTGCTGATCACCACCGTGTTGACGACCAGCTCCCGGCGGTCGCCGTCGAGCAGCAGGATCGGCTCGTCCAGCGGCGGTGTGTCGGTGCGGTGGTAGTAGGTGGTGTACGCGTGCATGCGTACCCGCTCGACGGCCGGCAGCAGCGTGGCCGCCGCCGGCGGGTCGGCGGCGACCACGACGGCGCGGCAGGTGATCTCGCCGGCCTCGGTGCGGACCCGGCCGGGTGCGACTTCGGTGACCGGCGTGCGCAGCGTGATCTGCTCGGCGGGCAGCGGCGCGGCGACGGCTCGGGGCAGCGCGCCCATCCCCCGCGCGGGCAGGCCGATCCGGCCCCTGGCGAACGAGCGCAGGATGACCGCGAACACGTGGCTGGAGGTGGCCAGCTCGCGGTCGAGCAGCACGCCGGCCAGGAACGGCCGGATCAGCTCCTCGATGATCGCGTCGGAGAGCCCGGCCCGCCGTAGCGCCGTCTCGGTGCTGGTCTCCGTGGCGTCGAGCAGCCGCCCGACGGGCAGCGTGGCGCAGCCGGCGGCGAGCGCGGCCAGGCGCAGCCGGTCGCGCAGCGACCCGACGCCGGCGGTCAGCGCGCCGGGCGCGCCGGTGGGCTCGCGCAGCGGGTTGACCAGCCGGGCCAGTCGATCGCCGCGGCGGACCAGCACGCCGGAGGTGAACCAGCCCAGGTCGAGCGTGTCGAGGTCGAGCAGCGCGCCGAGCCGGGGGTAGGCGGTGTTGAGCACCTGGAAGCCGCGGTCCAGCCGGAAGCCGTCGACCTCGTCGGTGGCGACCCGGCCGCCGAGCCGGTCGCCGGCCTCCAGCAGTCGCCACGACACGCCGGCGCGGTGCAGCCGGCGGGCGGCGGCGAGGCCGGCGAGGCCGCCGCCGACGATCACCACGTCGGTGTCAGGCACGGTCCACCCCCGCTCCGGCCCGGTCGCCGTCGCGGTGCGACCGGGACAGCCGGCTGGGCCACCACACCTTCGGCCCGATGTCGTACGCGAGCGCGGGCACCAGCAGCGAGCGGACCACGATGGTGTCGAGCAGCACCCCGACGGCGACCGCCACGCCCAGCTCCACCAGCACGACGAGCGGCAGCACGGCGAGCGCGGAGAACGTGGCGGCGAGCACGATGCCGGCGGAGGTGATGACGCCACCGGTGACCGCCAGGCCGACCAGCACCCCGGCGCGGGTGCCGCGGCGCACCGACTCCTCGCGGACGCGGCTCATCAGGAAGATGTTGTAGTCGATGCCGAGCGCGACCAGGAACACGAAGGCGAACAGCGGGAAGGACTGGTCGACGCCGGGGAAGTCGAAGACGTGTCGGAACAGCAGCGCGCAGAGGCCGAGCGTGGCCAGGAACGACAGCACCACGGTGGCGATCAGCAGCAGCGGGGCGACCAGGGCGCGCAGCAGCAGCGCCAGGATGATCGCGATGACCAGCAGCACCACCGGGATGATCACGTTGCGGTCCCGGACGGACGCGTCGGCGGTGTCCACGTTGATGGCGGTGAAGCCGCCGACCACGGCGTCCGCCCCGGGCACCGCGTGCACCGCCTCGCGCAGGTCCCGGATGGTCCGTTCGGCGCCGTTGCTGTCGGGCGGGTCGGCGAGCGTGACGTTGAGCTGCACCCGGCCGTCGACCACCTTGGGCGGGGCGTTCGGGTCGGGCGGCGCGTTCTGGCCCTGCGGGCCGAGCGGCAGCACCGAGGCGACGCCCTTGACGCCCTGGGCCACCTGGGCGACCCGCTGCGCGGCGGCCTGTTCGGTGAAGATGGTGGCCGGGCTGCCGGTGCCGGCCGGGAAGTGCCTGTCGATGACCTCCTGGCCGGCCACCGAGTCGGTGCGCTGGGTGAAGAGCTGGGACTGGCCGAGGGTGGTGGCGCCGAGCTGGGTCACCCCGATCGCGAGGGCCGCCAGCACCACGGCGGTGACGATCCAGACGGTACGCGCGCGGCGCGCCACGAAGCCGGCGATCCGTCCCCACAGGCCGTGCTCGGTACGCGGGTCGGCGTCGTCGTGCCGGGGGCGCCGGGGCCAGAACGCCCACCGGCCGCCGAGCACCAGCAGGGCGGGCAGGAACGTCAGCATCACCAGCAGCGTGGCGGCGATGCCGACGGCGCTGACCGGGCCGAGCGCCCGGTTGGAGTTGAGGCTGGACAGCAGCAGGCAGAGCAGGCTGACGATGACGGTGGCGCCGGAGGCGACGATGGCCGGGGCGGCGCCCTTCCAGGCGGCCTTCATCGCGTCCCAGGGGCGTTCGTGCCGGTGCAGTTCCTCCCGGTAGCGGGCGATGAGCAGCAGCGCGTAGTCGGTGCCGGCGCCGAAGACGAGCACGGTGAGGATGCCCTGCGCCTGCCCGTTGAGCTTGACCACGTCGTGCTTGGCGAGCTGGTAGACGACGACGGCGGCCAGCGAGTACGACATCCCGGCGGCCAGCAGCGGGAAGACCCAGAGCACCGGGCTGCGGTAGACGATCAGCAGGATGATCAGCACCACGACCAGGGTGACCAGCAGCAGTGGCCCGTCGATGGCGGAGAACACCTCGATCAGGTCGCCGAGCAGGCCGGCCGGGCCGGCCACGTCGACGGTGAGCCCGTCGCGGTCCGGGCCGGTGATGGCCCGCAGTTGGTCGACCACGCTGCGGATCTGTTCGCCCTCGGCGCTGTCGATCGGGACGATCACCTGGGCGGCCTGCCTGTCCTGGCTGACGACCGGCGGTGGCAGCGGGCCGACCACGCCGGGCACCTGGGCGAAGCGGGCCGCGTCGGCCTGGATGCGCTGCTGGTCGGCGGCGGTGATGCCGCTGGTGCGCTCGTAGACGACCAGGGCCGGGGTGGTCTCCCGGTCGACGAAGCCGGCGGCGAGGTCCTGGGCGCGGGTGGCCTCGGCGTCGGTCGGGAGGAAGGACGCGTTGTCGTTGGTGGCGACGTCGCCGAGCTTGCCGGCGTACGGGCCGGCGAGGCCGCCGACGATCAGCCAGCCGAGCACCACCGCCACCGCGATCAGCGTCGCGGTCCAGCGGCTGCGTCCTGCGGCCATCTCCACCACCCTCGGATCGACGCAAAAATCGACGCAGCGGGAGTCTAAGTCGACCCCGACCATCCTGCCGTCCGAAGCGGCGTTCGCGGGCGAAAACCGGGCGGCCGTACGGGAACCGGCAATGAGAAACGCCCGTCGGCGTGGCCGACGGGCGTGAGGTGGAGCGAAGCTCCCCCGATTGGACTCGAACCAATAACCTGCCGGTTAACAGCCGGCTGCTCTGCCAATTGAGCTACAGGGGACCGTGCACCGCCCGGCTCGGATCTTCCCCGCGCCGTGCGACGGGAAAAGAATACAGGACATCGGGGGGTGGCGCGCCAGGGGGTTTGTCGGCGGCGCGGAATCGGGATAAATCGTCATCTCGGCACAGGGAGGCATGAGCGGCGAGCAGGATGGGTAGTTAGCCACCAACAGAGTTCAGGGACGGAAGGAGCCGCCATGCGCGGAAAGATCATGTTTCTTGGCGGGCTGGCAGCGGGGTTCGTCCTGGGCGCCCGTGCCGGCCGCGAGAAGTACGAGGAGCTGGTGGTCCGCGGGCGTAAGGTGCTCGACCACCCGACCGTCCAGGAGGCGGCCGGCGTCGCGCAGGCTCAGGCGACCCGGCTCTACTCCGAGGGCAAGGACAAGCTCGGCCAGACCAAGATCGGCGAGAAGATCTCGACGGGCAACGGCAGCAAGCCGGGGCTGAGCGACGCCGACAAGCCGTTCGCCGGCACGCCGGCCGCGGTGGGCAGCAAGGCCGGCACCACCGGCACGGGCTCGACCGGCGTGACCGGTTCGACCACGACCGGCACGAGCACCAAGCCCAACGGCACGAGCAGCACCCTCTGACACAGACGGACAGCGGGCCGGCCACCCTCGGGTGACCGGCCCGCTCCCGTGTGTCCTCCCCCCGCACGTCACGCCGCCGTGACGCCGGTGTGGCACATTCTCCGGTGGGGAGGTGGACGATCACATGACGATGGTCGGACCGGAGACCGCGGATCAGGCGCGGCTGCTGCGACTGCTGCGCGACGACGGCCCCCGGTCCCGGGTCGAGCTGGTCGACGTCCTCGGCCTGCCCCGGGCGCGGTTCGCCGCCGAGGCGGACCGGCTGGCCGCGCAGGGCCTGGTGGAGACCGCGGGGCCGGCCGCGTCCCGGGGTGGTCGCCGCTCGTCGCTGCTGCGGGTCGGCGCGCAGGTGCGCTTCGGCGCGGTGCGCGTCGGCGACGGCCGGCTGCGGGTCGCGCTCACCGACGGTGAGCTGAACCCGCTCACCCGGATCGACGAGCCCGTCGACGTGCGGCTCGGCCCCGAGGCGGTGGTCGCCCGGACGGTCGAGCTGCTCGGCAAGCTGCGGGCCGAGGCCGGGCTGACCCGGCTGACCGGCGTCGGGGTGGCGCTGCCCGCGCCGGTGGCGGTCAGCGACGGCACGCCCGTCTCCCCGCCCGCGCTGCCCGGCTGGCACCGGTTCCCGGTACGCGACACGCTCGCCGCCGAGCTGGGCTGCCCGGTGCACGTCGACAACGACGCCAACGCGATGGCGCTCGGCGAGTCGCATGCCGGCACCGGCCGCCCGTTCGACGACTTCCTGTACGTCAAGCTCGGCGACGCGATCGGCTGCGGGCTGGTGCTCGGCGGCTCGCTCCACCGGGGCGCGACAAGCGGCGCCGGCGACATCGGGCACCTCCAGCTGACCGAGGACGGACCGCTCTGCGGCTGCGGCAACACCGGCTGCGTCGAGGCGTACTGCGGGGATGCCGCCCTGGTCCGGGAGGCGGTGACGGCCGCGCGGGCCGGGCGCTCGACGGTGCTGGCGGAGCGGCTCGCCGCGGCCGGCGCGCTGACGGTGGCGGACGTGGCCGCGGCGGCGACCGAGGGCGATCCGGCGGCGCAGACGCTGGTCCGGGACGCCGCCCGTCGGCTCGGGCAGGTGCTGGTCGGGCTGGTCAGCTTCGTCAACCCGGCCCTCGTCATCATCGGCGGCGCGGCGCCCGGCATCGGGCCGGTCCTGCTCGCCGAGATCCGGGGCGTGGTCTACCGGCGCTCCACGCCGCTGGCCACCGGCAGCATGCCGATCGTCCTGTCCGACCTCGACGACCGCGCCGCCCTGATCGGCGCCGCCCGCCTCATCAGCGACCAGGTCTTCACCACCCGCTGAACCCCCACCCCTCCCCACCCCACCCCTCCCCACCCCACCCACCACCCCGCCGATCTTGCACTTGGGGCCCACCCGATGTCGCTTATTCCCTTTTTGGGAGGGCCGCAAGTGCAAGATCGCGCGAGTGGGGGCGGGGGGCGGGGGGCGGGGGGCGGGGGGCGGGGGCTAGCGGGTGGTGCTGAAGGCGGCGTCGAAGGCGGCGGTGGGGGCGTCGAAGGCGAGGCGGCGGACGAACTGGAGCGCCTCGGGCGCGCCGACCAGGCGGTCCATGCCGGCGTCCTCCCACTCGATCGAGATCGGGCCGTCGTAGCCGATCGCGTTCAACGCCCGGAAGCAGTCCTCCCACGGCACGTCGCCGTGGCCGGTGGAGACGAAGTCCCAGCCGCGCCGCAGGTCGGCCCAGGGCAGGTGGGAGGCGAGCCGGCCACGCCGGCCGTCGCCGGTGCGGACCTTCGCGTCCTTGCAGTCCACGTGGTAGATCCGGTCGGCGAAGTCGAAGATGAAGTTCACCGGGTCCAGCTCCTGCCAGACGAAGTGCGACGGGTCCCAGTTGAGCCCGAACGCCGGCCGGTGCCCGATCGCCTCCAGCGCGCGCTTCGTGGTCCAGTAGTCGTACGCGATCTCGCTGGGGTGCACCTCGTGCGCGAAGCGCACGCCCACCTCGTCGAAGACGTCCAGGATCGGGTTCCACCGGTCGGCGAAGTCCTGGTACCCGCGCTCGATCATGGCGGGCGGCACCGGCGGGAACATCGCCAGCGTGTGCCAGATGGACGACCCGGTGAAGCCGACCACGGTGCGTACGCCGAGCTTCGCCGCGGCCCGCGCGGTGTCCTTCATCTCCTCGGCGGCGCGGCGGCGCACTCCTTCCGGCTCGCCGTCGCCCCAGATCCGGGCCGGCAGGATGTCCTGGTGCCGCTCGTCGATCGGGTGGTCGCAGACCGCCTGCCCGACCAGGTGGTTGGAGATGGTGAAGACCTGGAGGTTGTGCTTGGCGAGCGTGTCCCGCTTCCGCTCGACGTACGAGTCGTCGGCGAGTGCCCTGTCGACCTCGAAGTGGTCACCCCAGCAGGCGATCTCCAGGCCGTCGTAGCCCCACTCGGCGGCGAGCCGGCAGACCTCGTCGAACGGAAGGTCGGCCCACTGGCCGGTGAAGAGCGTGATGGGTCGCGCCATTGTCGTTCTCCCCTGTCGTGATGGGGGATTCCGTTGCGGGCCGGGGCGAGGGCGACCGGGGGACGGCGACGGCCGGCACCGGTGGACGCGTGAGCGTCTGCGCCCGACGGGTTGCGCCTCCCGACGGGTCACCGGCCACCTCGCGGTCGCCGTCCCCACTCTATGGCCTACCTCACGGCAGGGTCCAGCGCTGGTTGGCGGCCCCGGTGCAGGTCCACAGGTGCACCGGCGTGCCGTCGGCCGAGTTGTTGCCGGACACGTCCAGGCACTTGCCGGACTGCGGGTTGCGGACCGTGCCGTCGGCCTGCGCCGACCAGTTCTGCGCGCCGCTGCCGTTGCACGTGTAGAGCTGGATCTTCGTGCCGTCGGCGCTGCCGCCGCCGGAGACGTCCAGGCACTTGCCCAACGCCTTCACCGGCCCGTTCGGGGTCACCGTCCACGTCTGGGCCGTGGACCCGTTGCAGGTGTAGAGCTGGATCTGGGTGCCGTCGGCGGTGGACGCGTTGCGCACGTCCAGGCACTTGCCGGCCAGGCCCTTCACCGGGCCGGTGCCGGCCGTGCCGCCGCCCCGCACCAGCGTGAAGTCGTCCACGTCGAACAGCCCGGACCCGCTGCCGGTGAACGTCAGGTACACCGTCTGGTTCCCCGACGGCACGCCGCTCAGCGCGGCGGAGACGTCGGCGAACGTGGTCCAGCTCCCGGTGTTCGGCACCGCCACCTGGCCGAGCAGCGTGCCGGTCGGCGAGCCGGTGCGCACTCCGATGGTGCCGCCGGGCCCGCCGGAGACCACCCGGGCCCGCAGCGACGTCACGCCGGTCAGGTCCAGGTTCTGGTACGCGGCCCAGTCGCCCGGGTCGACGTACCCCAGGGTCTGCCCGCCGTTGGCGCCGGCCTTGGCGAACGCGCTGACACCGCTGGCCGAGCTGAACGCCTCGGCCTGGACGGTGGTGGTGCCGCCCGGCGGCGGGGTGCCGCCCAGTTCCTTGATCCGGATGTTGCGGAACGACGCGTCGTCGCCGGTGCCGTGGTTCTGGATGCCGATGTGCCCGGCGAGCGACCGGACCGGGTCGGTGTTGGTGAAGTCGTTGACGCGCACGCCGTTGAGGAAGACCTGCAACCGCTCGCCCTCGACCAGGATCTCGTAGGTGTTCCACTCCCCCGCCGGGTTCAGCGCCGCGTCCCGGGCGGCCAGGTCGGCGGACTTGAAGCCGTAGATCGCGCCGGTGGTCTTGTCCGCCGAGTCGCTGGGGTCGATCTGCACCTCGTAGCCGTTGTTCACCGCCGAGTTCGGGTCGCTCGACGGTGGGAAGCCGACGAACACCCCGGAGTTGTCGTCGCCGGCCAGCCGCCAGTCCAGCTTGAGCGAGTAGTTGGTGAACTGCTTCGCGCTGTACCAGTAGAGGCCCATGCCGCCGACCGAGGTGAGCGTGGCGTCGCTGTTGGTGAAGCTGCCCGGCCCGGCCTGCGACCAGCCCGTGGTGCCGCCGTCGTAGAGCGCGGTGTAGCCGGTCTCCGGCCGGCAGTCGGCCTTCGTGCGGCCGGCGGCGTAGCGGATGCCGCCGAGCAGGTGCGCCCGGAACGCGGGCTCGGCGTACGACGCCTGGGTGTGCCCGCCGCCGGTGTAGAACGACCGGCCGCCGCTGTACGTCTTGCACCAGGCGTGCGGGTGGTCGCCGCCCATCGAGCCGCCGCTGTACGTGGACTCGTCGAGGCTGGCCAGCACGTGCGCGGTGGAGCGCGCGTTGGTGCGGTAGTCGTACCACTCGTCGGTGCGGTTCCACCGCTGCGGCAGGTGCGCGGTGGCGGCGTGCGCCCGGTCCTCCACCTTGACGGTGGCCGGCTGGATCGCCGGGTGGGACGCGAACCAGGCGCCGACCAGGTTGCCGTAGAACGGCCAGTCGTACTCGGTGTCGGCGGCGGAGTGCACGCCGACGTACCCGCCGCCACCGCCGATGTACGACTCGAACGCGGCCTGCTGGGTCGCGTTCAGCACGTCGCCGGTGGTGTTGAGGAAGATCACCGCCTCGAAGCGGGCCAGGTTGGCGGTGGTGAACTGGGTGGCGTCCTCGGTCGCGGTGACGGTGAAGTTGTTCGCCGCGCCCAGGTCGCGGACGGCCTGCGTGCCGACCGCGATGGAGTCGTGCCGGAAGCCGGCGGTCTTGGAGAAGACCAGCACGTCGTACGGGGCGTCGGCGGCGCTCGCCGGGGTGCCGGCGACGGTGGCGGCGACGGCGGTCACCGCCACCAGCGCGGTACGGAGGAGTCTCATCGGTGTTCTCCTTGCCATCCTCACGGCAGCGTCCACTTCTGGTTGGCGGCCCCGGTGCAGGTCCACAGGTGCACCGGCGTGCTGTCGGCCGAGTTGTTGCCGGACACGTCCAGGCACTTGCCGGACTGCGGGTTGCGGACCGTGCCGTCGGCCTGCGCCGACCAGTTCTGCGCGCCGCTGCCGTTGCACGTGTAGAGCTGGATCTTCGTGCCGTCGGCGCTGGCGCCGCCGGAGACGTCCAGGCACTTGCCGTACGCCTTGACTGTCGAGTTCGGCGTGACGGTCCAGGACTGCGCGGCGGTGCCGTTGCAGGTGTAGATCTGGATCTGGGTGCCGTCCGCGGTGGCCGCGTTGCGCACGTCCAGGCACTTGCCGGCCAGGCCCTTCACCGGGCCGGTGCGCACGCTCGACGTGGTGAGCGTGAACGCGTCCAGGTCGTAGAGCGCCCCGGTACCGCCGGCGAACGTGAGGTAGAGCGTGGTGGTGCCGGCCGGAGGGTTGGTGATGGTGCCGGTGACCGTGGTGAACGAGTCCCAGGCGCCGGTGACCGGGACGGTGGCCGAGCCGAGCACGGTGCCGGTGGCGGAGCCGGCCCGCACCTGGAGCGTGCCGCCCGCGCCGGCCGAGGAGACCCGGGCGGTGAAGCCGGTGGCGTCGGCGAGCAGGTACGGCTGGAACGCGATCCAGTCGCCGTTGTTGATGTCGCCGACGGTCTTGCCGCCCTCGGCGGTGCCCTTGTCGAACGTGTTGATCCCGGACGAGGTCTTGAAGTGCTCGGCCTGCCGGTGCCGGGGCTGGAGCGTGTGCTGGGTGTGCGTGGTGAGGCCGCCGGCGTCGGTGTACTCGGCGTCGAAGATGGCGAAGATGTTCGCCGCGTCGTCGTGCTCGCCGTCGACCGGGATGGCGATCGTGCCGGTGCAGCCGGTGGCCGAGGTGATCTGGTGGCCGTGCTGGTCGTGCCCGAGCACGTAGGTCATCTTGACCTTGGTGCAGTCGATCGTGCCGTCCTCCGGGTCGGTGACGGTGATCCGGAACGGCACCGTGTCGCCGAAGGAGAACAGCTTGCCGTTGCCGGGCGTCTCGATGACCACTGTCGGCGCGGTGTTGCCGACGGTGATCGTGACGCTGGCGGTGCCGGTGGCGCCCTGCGGGTCGCGGACGGTCAGCGTGGCGGTGTAGCGGCCGTTCGCGGCGTAGGTGTGCGACGGGTTGGCCGCCGTGGAGGTGCCACCGTCACCGAACGCCCAGGCGTACGTCAGCGCGCCGCTCTCCGGGTCGGACGAGCCGGCCGAGGAGAACGCCACGGTCAGCGGCGCGGTGCCGGAGGTCTTGTCGGCGGCGGCGCGGGCCACCGGGGCGCGGTTGCCGCCGCCCAGGTAGTCGAAGCGGTACAACGCCGAGTTGGCGTCCCCGTTGAAGTAGCCGGTGCCGTAGTCGAGCACGTAGTAGGCGCCGTCCGGGCCGAACGCGGAGTCCATCACCTGCTTGCCGGTCCACGGGAACGCGTCGATGGTGCCGGGTGAGCCGTCCGCGTTGACGTGGATCGGCTTGATCCAGCCGCGGCCGAACTCGGTGGCGAAGAACTGCCCGTCGAAGGACTGCGGGAACTTGGTGGTGGACGGGTTCGCCGCGTCGTACCGGTAGACCGGGCCGCCCATCGGCGACTCGGAGCCACCGCCGAACTCGGGCGGGCTGCCCGCGTCGCCGGCGTAGCGGATCCAGGCCGGCTTGGCGGCCGGCAGCGTGGTCAGGCCGGTGTTGCGGAACGAGTTGTTGGTCGGGCCGCCGGTGCAGTTGAACTTCGCGCCGGCGGTGCCGGTGGCGAAGTCCCACTCGGCGTACGTCTCGGCGGCCGTGTTGGTGCCGGTGCAGTACGGCCAGCCGTAGTTGCCCGGCCCGGTGACCCGGTCGAACTCGACCTGCCCGGACGGGCCGCGCGCCGAGGTGGTGCCGGCGTCCGGCCCGTAGTCGCCGACGTAGACGACGCCGGTGGCCTTGTCGACGCTCATCCGGAACGGGTTGCGGAAGCCCATGGCGTAGATCTCCGGGCGGGTCTTCGCGGTGCCGGGCGCGAAGAGGTTGCCGCTCGGGATCGAGTACGTGCCGTTGGCGTTGACCTTGATGCGGAGGATCTTGCCGCGCAGGTCATTGGTGTTGCCGGCGCTGCGTTGCGCGTCGTACCCGGGGTTGCGGTTGGTCCGCTCGTCGATCGGGGCGTAGCCGGCGGAGTCGAACGGGTTGGTGTCGTCACCGGTGGAGAGGTAGAGGTTGCCGGCGGCGTCGAAGTCGATGTCGCCGCCGACGTGGCAGCAGAGTCCGCGGTCGGCCGGCACGTCGAGCACGTCGACCTTGCTGGTCTGGTTGAGCGTGAAGTCGGCGTTCAGCGTGAACCGGGAGAGCCGGTTGACGCCCTGCCAGGCGGAGAAGTCGGTGCCGGTGGCCGGCGCGTCCCCGGCCGGGGTGGACAGCGGCGGCGCGTAGTAGAGGTAGATGTGCCGGTTGGTGGTGAAGCCGGGGTCGACGCCGACGCCCTGCAACCCCTCCTCGTCGTGGGTGTAGACCGGCAGCGTGCCGATGACGGTGGTGACGCCGGCCGCGTCGGTGCGGCGCAGCGTGCCGTTGCGGGCGGTGTGCAGGACCGACCGGTCGGGCAGCACCGCGAGGGAGATCGGCTCGCCGGTCTCGGCGACGCCGCGGGCGAGTTCGACCTGCTGGAAGTCGCTCGCCGAGATGGGGTGGGCGGACGCCGGGACGGGCGTCGTGGCCAGCGTGACGGTGCCGGCGGTGACCGCGAGCAGCAGCGCCGCGCCGGCGGCGAGCCGTCGTCGGGCCGGAGGGTGGGGGTGGTGGGGGTGGCTGGACATACCGTGCTGTCCTTCCTGACGCGCGCAGCCAGGACCGGGCGCGCGTCGCGCCGGATGCCGAAAGGGGGGAGCGTTGTGCTGGCCACGACATTAGGACCTTTCGATCGACCTGTCCATAGCTTCTGATCGATCAGCTTTGACTTTTGACGCGCGACGACAAAAGTCAGGTCAGGCGCGGCGCTCGACGGCGTGTTCCGCGAGCGTGGCCAACGCCCGCCGCGCCGACGCCGCCAGCGGCAGCGCGTCCAGCGCGACAAGCGCCGCGTCCGCCCGCGCGCGGATCATCCGCTCCACCGTGTCCCGCGCGCCCGACGCCTCGACGAGCGCGCGGACCTCGGCGGCCCCCGCCTGGTCCAGGGCCGGATCCCCGACCAGCGCCCGCAACCGGGCCGCGCCGGCCGGACCGACCGCCGCCCGGGCCAGCGCCAGCAACACCGTCGGCTTGCCCTCCCGCAGGTCGTCCATCACGGACTTGCCGGTCACCGCCGGGTCCCCGAACACGCCGAGCAGGTCGTCGCGGAGCTGGAACGCGTCCCCCAGCGGATCACCGAAGCCGGCCAACGCGGCCACCACGTCCGGCGTCGCGCCGGCCAACGCGGCCCCCACCTGGATCGGCCGGGTCACCGTGTAGCGGGCCGTCTTCAGCCGCACCACGGTGAGCGCGCTCGCCACCGAGCCGTCACCGGTCGCCGCCACCACGTCCAGGTACTCCCCCGCGATCACCTCGGCCCGCATCCGGGCCAGCAACGGATGCCCCCGGCGCAGCCGCTCGGCCGGCAACCCGCAGCCGTGGAACATCTGGGCCGACCAGGTGGCGCAGAGGTCGCCGCAGAGCAACGCCGCCGCCCGCCCGTACGCCGCCGGGTCGCCCGACCAGCCCGCCCCGGCGTGCAGCCCGGCGAAGTGCCGGTGCAGCGTCGGCTCGCCGCGCCGCCGGTCGCTGCGGTCCAGGATGTCGTCGTGGATCAACGCGAACGCGTGGAACAGCTCCAGCGCCGACGCGGCGACCACGATCGGCCGCCCGTCCGGGCCGCCGAAGCCCCGCCAGCCCCAGTAGCAGAACAGCGGGCGCAGCCGCTTGCCACCGGCCAGGACGAAACGGCGCAACGCGGTGTGGACGGCCCCCGTACCGTCGTCCGGCCGACCCGGCCGCCGCGCGTCCAGGAACGCGGCGAGCGCGGCGTCGAAGCGGCCCCGCAGCAGGGCCGGGTCGGTCCGGTCGACGGCGACGGTCATGGCGCCTCCCGAGCCAGTCCGGCGAGCTGGAGCAGCAACGCCTTGACGTCGGTCGCCGCGACCCGGGAACGGGCCGCGGCCGGGTCGGAGCAGATCAGCACCGGCCCGTCCGCCGGGTCGGCGGGCAGCCGGCCGTGCGAGCCGCGCACCGCCCGCGCCCCGGCGTCCAGCCCGACCACGCTCATCAGGTAGCGCATCCCCAGCTTCTTGCGGGCCAGCGCCACCGCCGCCCGGCGCTTCGCGGCACCCGGGGCGGCCGGGTCGAAGAACAGCTCCGCCGGGTCGTAACCCGGCTTGCGGTGGATCTCGACCAGCCGGGCGAAGTCGGGCGCCCGCGCGTCGTCCAGCCAGTAGTAGTAGGTGAACCAGGCGTCCGGCTCGGCCACCAGCACCAGCTCACCGGCGCGGGGATGGGCCAACCCGTACCCGGCCTGCCCGGCCGCGTCCAGCACCTCGGCGACGCCGGGCAGCGCGGCACAGCGCTTCGCCACCGCCGGCACGTCCGCCGGGTCCCGCACGTAGACGTGCGCCACCTGGTGGTCGGCCACCGCGAAGGCCCGTGACGTCCACGGGTCGAGGTATTCCATGCCGGCCTGCGTGTAGACGCGCAGCAGCCCCTCGGCGCGCAGCATCCGGTTGACGTCCACCGGGCGGGAGACGTCGGTGATGCCGTACTCGGAGAGCGCCACCACTGTCGCGTCGCGCTCCCGCGCCGCGTCCAGCAGCAGCCCGAGCACCGTGTCCAGCTCCGCCGCCGCGGCGGCGGCCCGCGGCGCGGACGGCCCGAAGCGTTGCAGGTCGTAGTCGAGGTGCGGCAGGTAGACCAGGGTCAGGTCGGGGGCGTGGTCGGCCAGGATCCGCTGCGCGGCCCGGCTGATCCACGCCGACGACGGCAGCCCCGCGCCCGGCCCCCAGTAGGTGAACAGCGGGAACGTGCCGAGCGCGTCGGTCAGCGTGTCGTGCAGCTCCGGCGGGTCGGTCCAGCAGTCCGGCTCCTTGCGCCCGTCGGCGTGGTAGACCGGGCGTGGCGTGACCGTCCAGTCGACGTCCGCGCCCATGGCGTACCACCAGCAGACGTTGGCGACCCGGTAGCCCGGCTCGACCCGGCGCGCCGCCTGCCACACCTTCTCGCCACCGACCAGCGCGTGGTGCTGCCGCCAGAGCAGTACCTCGCCGAGGTCCCGGAAATACCAGCCGTTGCCCACCACGCCGTGCCCGGCGGGCGGCTCACCGGTCAGGAACGTGGCCTGCGCCGAGCAGGTCACCGCCGGCAGCACGGTGCCCAGCTCGGCGACGAAGCCGGCCTCGGCCACCGCGCGTAGCCGGGGCATGTGCGCCAGCAGGCGCGGCGTCAACCCGACCACGTCGAGCACCACCAGCCGCCGACTCATGAGGGCACTCCCGCCGCCGTGGCCAGCCCCAGGCCGGTCAGCTCGTCGCGGGCGAAGGCCAGTTCGGCGGCGATGCCGGCGGCCAGCTCCGCGTCGCCGCGCGGCCGACGTGCCGCCGGCAGCACCCCCCAGGTGTACGTCTCCACGTCGAGGTGGTCGCAGCCGGCGGCCGGGCCGGCGAACAGCGCGGCGAGCGCGGCCCGCAGCACCGGCACCGTGGAGCGCAGCGGCGGCTCGGGTGGGGCGTGCAGCGGCACGTGGTAGTGCACCCGCCACGCCCCGGGCAGCCGCGCGTCCAGTGCCGCGTCCAGGTCGTCGGCGGCGTACGCCGGGTCGGCCGGATCGGTGGCGCCGGCGCAGCCCGCCGCGCGGGTCTGGTGCAGGAAGCGTGGCTCGACGAAGCGGCGCAGCGCGGCGGTCGCGCCGGCCGGGTCGGGGGCCTCGACGGCGGCGCAGACCTGCACCTTGACCACCGGCAGGCCGGCGTCGCGCAGCCGGGCCAGCGCGTCGGCCGGCGCCTCCCACGCGCACGCCAGGTGCGCCAGGTCCAGGCAGATCCCGAGCCGCTCGGTATCCATGGCCGACAATACCGCGCGGGCCTGTCCCGTGGACTCCACCAGACACCCCGGTTCCGGCTCGAAGCCGACCCGGACCACCCGGCCGGTGTCCCGCTGCACGTCGGCCAGCCCGGCGGCGAGCGCGTCGAGCATCCGCCGCGCCGACTCGGCCCGGCCGGCGTCCCACGGCGTGCGCCAGGCCACCGGCAGCGTGGAGACCGAGCCGCGCGCCGCGTCGTCGGGTAGCAGGTCGGCCAGCACCCGGGCCAGGTCCAGCGTGTACGCCAGCCGCGCCGGGGTGGTCCAGTCCGGCTGGTACACCGCGCCCTTGACGACCGGGGCCTGGAACGCCGCGTACGGGAAACCGTTGAGCGTGACCACCTCCAGCCCGCGTACGGTCAGCTCGTGACGCAGCCGGCGGCGGGCCGCCGGGTCGGCGGCGAGCGCGGCGGCGGCCGGGGCGGCCAGCCACAGTCCCAACCCGAGCAGGTCGGCGTCGAGGCTGCGGCGTACCGCGACCGCGTACGTGTCGAGCTGGGCGAGGATGCCCGGCAGGTCCTCGGCGGGGTGCACGTTGGTGCAGTAGCCGAGATGGACGGTGCTGCCGTCGGCGTGCCGCAGCCGCATCACTCGCCCCCGCGCCGGATCGAGTTGCCGGCGAACGTGGGCGCGGGCGCGTCCACGTCGCTGAGGTCGAGCCGGCCGGACTGGCCGTAGAACTCCACCGGGTTGCGCCACAGCACCCGGTCCACGTCGTCGGCGTCGAACCCGGCGGCCAGCATCGCCTCCCCGGTGTCCCGGGTGAGCAGCGGGTCGGAACGCCCCCAGTCGGCGGCGGAGTTGATCAGCATCCGCTCCGTCCCGTACGTCTTCAGCAGCTCGACCATCCGGGGCGGCGACATCTTCGTCTCCGGGTAGATCGAGAAGCCCAGCCAGCAGCCGGTGTCCCGGACCAGCTTCACGGTCACCTCGTTGAGGTGGTCGATCAGCACCCGCCCGGGCGCGATGCCCGACTCGGCGACCACCGCGAGCGTGCGTGCGACGCCGCGGGCCTTGTCCCGGTGCGGGGTGTGCACCAGCGCGGGCAGGTCGTGCGCGACGGCCAACGCGAGCTGACCGGCGAACGCGGCGTCCTCGGCCGGGGTCATCGCGTCGTAGCCGATCTCGCCGACCGCGACCACGCCGTCCTTGTCCAGGTAGCGCGGCAGTACGTCGAGCACCGGCCGGCAGCGCGGGTCGTTGGCCTCCTTCGGGTTCAGCGCCACGGTGGCGTGGTGCCGGACGCCGAACTGCCCGGCCCGGAACGGCTCCCAGCCGACGAGCGAGTCGAAGTAGTCGACGAAGCTGTCCACGCTGGTGCGCGGCTGGCCCAGCCAGAACGCCGGCTCGACCACCGCGCGCACCCCGGCGGCGGCCATCCGCTCGTAGTCGTCGGTGGTCCGGGACGTCATGTGGATGTGCGGGTCGAAGATGCGCATGTCACGCCTCCGTGGTGGGGATGGTGAGCCGGTCCAGCAGGTCGGCGGCGTCGGCGGGCGTGCTCCGGCCGGCGGCGTGCCGCTCGGCGGCGTACGCGGCCAGCATCTGCGCCAGCTCGCCGTCGGCCCGGTCGGTCAGGCTGTCGACCACGGCCAGCGGCACGCCGGTGAACACGCACTTGAGCACCGCCTGCCGCCAGGCCGGCTGTTCCAGGTGCCGGGCGTAGGGGCCGAGCGCGGCGGCGACCAGCCGGGTGTCGTTGGTGCGGATCGCGTCGTGCAGCAGCGGCACGCACTCCGCCCCGATCGGCAGCAGCGGCAGCGCCCGCAGCACGGCCCGCTTCTCGGCCGCGTCGCCCTCCCGGTAGAGCGTCTCGGCCGCGCCGGCGTGCCCGGTGGGCAACGCGGTGAGCAGCAACGCGCGGGCCGCCTCGTCGACCGTCCAGCCGGGCGGGTCGGGCACCGGCCCGCGCCCGCACCGCCGGGCGGCGGCGGCGAAGTAGCGCGGGACCGCCGCGGGTTCGGTCGCGACGCGGCGCAGCGCCGCGTCCAGCCACTGCGGATCGGGTACGCCCCGCAGCGCGGCGCGCAGTCGGTCGGGTGTCATGCCGTCTCCCCTCTGCCGGGTGGTGGATGGTGGTCGCTCACCGCCCCTCGCCGCGCCGGGCGGCGGCGCGCAGGAAGTCGAGTGAGCGGGCGGCGACGGTCGGGGCCGCGTGCGAGTGCCGGGGCAGTTCCACCGCGACCAGCCCTCGGTAGCCGGCGTCGGCCAGCGCGGCCAGCACCGGCGGGAAGTCGATCTCCCCGGTGCCGAACTCCAGGTGCTCGTGCACGCCCCGGCGCATGTCGTCGATCTGCACGTTGGCCAGGTGGTCGGCGACCGCCGCCACGCAGTCGGGCACCGGCAGCGGCTCCAGGCAGCGGCAGTGCCCGATGTCGAGCGTGATGCCGAAGCCGGGCGGCGCGTCGAGCGCGTCGCGCAGCCGCCGCCAGCCGGCGATGTCCTCGACCAGCATGCCCGGCTCGGGTTCGAAGCCGAGCGGCACGCCGGCCGCCGCCGCCTCGGCGCAGACCGTGGCGCAGCCGGCGACCAGGCGCTCCCACGCGACCGACGGCGGCACCTCCGGCGGGCGTACGCCGGCCCAGTAGGAGACCGCCTCCGCGCCCAGGTCGGCGCCGATCCGGACCGCCCGGCGGAGGAACTCGACGCGGCGGGCCGGCTCGTCGTGCAGCAGCGTCGGGGCGTGCTTGTGCCACGGATCGAGCAGGTAGCGGGCGCCGGTCTCGACCACCACGGCCAGCCCCAGCGCGTCCAGCCGGCGGCGCACGGCGGCGACCCGGCCGGCCAGCCCGCCGGCGAACGGGTCCAGGTGGTCGTGGTCCAGGGTGAGCGCCACACCCTGGTAGCCGAGGTCGGCGAGCACCGCGAGCGCGTCGTCGAGCCGGTGGTTGGCGAAGCCGTTGGTGCCGTACCCGAGGCGCAGCCGGCCCGGCTCGGGCGCGGGCCGGCGGGGCGCGGCGGCCGGGGTCACGGTGCTCATGTCGGCGAGACCAGCCGGGCCAGGCGGCGGCCGAGCGGCGCGGCGGCGGCCACCGCGAGGCCGAGCAGCCCGACGCCGGCGCGGGCGGTCAGCGCGCCCTGCAACGCGGGCAGCCCGGTGATGCCGGCGCCGACCGCGGCGCGCACCCGGGCCGGCGACGGGTCGGCGAGCACCCGGGCCTGCGCCCGCCCGTACCGCACGGCGTAGCCGGCCGCGAGCGCCACCGGCACCACGGCACCGAGCCGAAGGAAGGGCCCCCTCTTAACGCATCCGGTAGAGGAGGGGGCCCCGCTTAACACGGTCGGCCGGCCCGGGGCGGCGAGCGCGATCAGCGCGGTGCCGGCCAGGGTGAGGCCCGGCAACCGCCCGTCCGCCACCCCGGTCACCTCGCGGCGGGACAGCGCGGTGACGGTCCAGGTGTGCGCGGCGACGGTGAGCGCCGCCGGCAGCGCCCGCAGCAACGCCGGTCCGACGCTCCCGCCCGACCCGCCGGCACCCCGGCCGCAGCCGGTGCCGGACGGTCCGCCGCCGGGCCACCGGTCGCCGCCCGCGGCGCATCCCCGGGCGGTCGGGGTCGTGGTCGCGCCGAGCAGCACGTCCAGCCCCCGGCAGGCGGCCATCACGGCGGGACCGGCGGTGGTGTCCTTCGCGCTCAGGTCGTACCCCCAGATGGTGGCCGCGAGCGGGACCGCGACGGCCGCCGCGCGGGCGCCCCCGGCGGCGGTGGCGACGGCGAGGCCGGCGGCGGTCAGGCCGCCGGCCAGGCCGAGCGCGACGGCGGGGCGGACCCGGCCGGACGGGATCGGCCGCTCCGGGCGCTCCACCGCGTCGAGCCGCCGGTCCGCCCAGTCGTTGGCGGCCATCCCGGCCCAGTAGAGCAGCACCGACGCGCCGGCCAACGCGGGCGTACGCCGGCCGAGCGTCCCGGCCGACGCGGCCCCAGCCAGCACGTCCCCGGGCACGGAGAGCGCGGCCGGCGCGCGGACCAGCTCGGCCAGGTCGGCGAGCCGGGTCACCGGGCCGCCTCCGCGTGCAGGCCGGCCACGAAGTCGCACAGCACCGCCCACTGCTCACCGAGCGCGTGGCCGGTGTCGCCGAGCGGGTCCTTGAAGAAGAACGCCAGCTCGGCGAGGGGGCCTTGGCGGCCGGCGGCGTGCGCGGCGGCGGTCAGCCGGGCCAGGTCGAGCACCAGCGGGGCGGCCAGCGCCGAGTCGCAGCCGTGCCAGGTGAACTCCATCCGCATCCCGGTGCCCAGGAAGCCGGCGAACGTGACCAGGTCCCAGGCGGTCTTGAAGTCGCCCAGCTCCTCGACGTAGTCGATCCGGGTGCTGCCCTGCGGCAGGTAGCCGAGCGTCTCGGCGAGCACCCGCTGCTTGCTGCCCACCTTGGCGGCGTTGGCGGCCGGCTCGGCGAGCGTCGCGCCGTCGCCGCCGCCGAGCAGGTTCGTCCCGGACCAGGAACGCACCGCCAGGTGCCGCATCGCGAACATCGGCGCGAGCACCGACTTGAGCAGCGTCTCGCCGGTCTTGCCGTCGTGCCCGGCGTACGGCAGGCCGCGCTCGTCGGCCAACGCGGCCAGCGCCGGCAGCCGGGCGCCGGTGGACGGGGTGAAGTCGACGTACGGGCAGCCGGCGGTGAACGCCGCGTACGCGTACCGGGAGCTGGCCGGTAGCACGTCGAGCGCGGCGCGCAGCGCGGTCAGGTCGTGGTGGGCCGGGTGCGGGGCGGGCGCCGGCTCGGTGGCGGCCACGTTGACCACCACCACCCGGTCCAGGTCGTAGCGGCGGCGGAAGTCGGTCAGGTCGTCGACCACGGCGGCGATCCGCGCGGCCGGGTCGCCCTCGGTCGGCGCGGGTCGCAGCGCCGCCTCGACGTCGGCCAGCTCCGGCGCGACGGCGGCGGCGAGCCGGCCGGGCAGCACGCCGGCGGCGGCGAGCGCCTCGGCGCGTTTGGTCAGCGGGGTGGCGACCACGTCGTGGCCGCCGAAGACGAGATCGGCGAGGCCCGGCAGCGCGGGACCCCGCAGGTCGGGCAGTTCGGTGACGCAGCCGGTCGGCGCGGTGAGCCCGGCCCGCAGGGCGAGCGCCCCGACCACGCTTGTGGTCGCGACCGAACCACGTGCTCCCACCAGCCAGACACCCGTACGCATCGCGTTACCTCCCCAGGTCGGTGCCGGTCCACCGGTGCGGCCGGGGAATCCCGGTCCGGCCGCACCGGAGGGCCGTGCTGGTCGTGCCCCCCGGAGGACTCCGGTGGCACGCTCCCCGACGCCGGCCTCGTGCCCGCCGCGGGGCGCAACCGCGGTGGGCCCTCGCCGGCCGGCGCCGGAAGGGTGTCGGCGGCGCTTGCGCGCCGCGCGGGGTGGGCGGGGTGTTAAGCGGGGCCCCCTCCTCTACCGGAGGCGTTAAGCGGGGCCCCTTCCTTCGCCACCTCCGTGAAGGCGGCGGTGGCGGCGGACCGCTCGACCGCGTCCAGTACGAGCTGCACCTGCAACGCGTCGGCGAACGACGGGGTCGGGTCGGTTGCGGTGGCGACCGCCTCAACGAAGTCGCGCATCTGGTGCGTGAAGGAGTGCTCGTAGCCGATGATGTGGCCGGGCGGCCACCACGCGTCCAGGTACGGATGCTCCGGCTCGGTCACCAGGATCCGGCTGAACCCCTGCTCGGCGGCGGGCCGGGTGGCGTCCAGGAACTCCAGTTCGTTGAGGCGTTCCAGGTCGAACACCACGCTGCCGCGTGAGCCGTTGATCTCGACCCGCAGCGCGTTCTTGCGGCCGGTGGCGAAGCGGGTCGCCTCGTACGTGGCGAGCGCGCCGCCGTCGAGCCGGGCCACGAAGACCGCCGCGTCGTCCACGGTGACCTCGCCGGTGCCCCGGCCGTTGCCGTCGGCCTGCGCGGCCAGGCCGCTCGACCCGGCCGGCAACGGCCGCTGCCTGACGAACGTCTCGGTGAGCGCGCTGACGCCGGTGACGAGCTGCCCGGTGACGTACTGGGTCAGGTCGATGATGTGCGCGCCGATGTCGCCCAGCGCGCCGGAGCCCGCCCGGTCCTTCTGCAACCGCCAGACCAGCGGGAACTGCGGATCGACGATCCAGTCCTGGAGGTAGACCGCCCGGACGTGCCGGATCTCGCCGAGCCGCCCGTCGGCGACGAGCTGCCGCATCAGGGCGACCGCGGGCACCCGCCGGTAGTTGAAGCCGCACATCGCGCGGACCCCGGACGCCCGGGCCCGGGCCGCGGCGGCGGTCATCTCCCGCGCCTCGGCGACGGTGTTGGCCAGCGGCTTCTCGCACAGCACGTGCTTGCCCGCGGCCAACGCGGCGAGGGCGATCTCGCGGTGGCTGTCCCCCGGCGTGCAGATGTCCACCACGTCGATCTCGTCGGACTCGACGAGTCGCCGCCAGTCGGTGGTGTACCCGTCCCAGCCGAGCCGGTCGGCGGCCTCGGCCACCTTCGGTTCGTCCCGGCCGCAGACGAGCGCCATCCGCACCCGCGCCGGCAGGTCGAACACGCGGTTCACGGTGCGCCACGCCTGCGAGTGCGCGGCGCCCATGAACGCGTAGCCGACCATGCCGACCCGCAGGATGCTGTCGTGACTGGACAAGCTGGGTCTCCCCCCGTGTGTGTCAGAACCCGAGCTTCAGGTAGTCGCCCGAGTTCTCCTTGGTGATCGTCTCGGAGGAGAGCACGATCTCCTTCGGTACCTGGAGTTCCACCAGGTCGGACATGCCCTTGCCCTGCCCGATGAGCCGGGCCAGGGAGATGGCCGAGGAGGCCATCGACGGGCTGTAGGTGACGGTCGCCTTCAGCACCGTGTTGTCGGCGGCGATGTCCTCCATGGCCTTCTTCGAGCCGGCGCCGCCGACCATGAAGAACTCCTTGCGGTTGGCCTGGGTGACGGCGGCGAGCACGCCGATGCCCTGGTCGTCGTCGTGGTTCCAGACCGCGTCGATCTTCGGCAGCGCCTGGAACAGCCCGGTGGCGGCCTGCTGGCCGGAGTCCACGGTGAACTCGGCCGGCCGGCGGTTGGCCACCTTCAGCCCGTACGAGGCGAGCGTGTCGGCGAAGCCCTTGGAGCGTTCCTGGGTCAGCTCCAGCGACTCGATGCCGGGGATCTCGCCGATCACCGGGTTGCTGACGCCCTTCGCCTTGAGCTGCTCGGCGATGTAGGTGGCGGCGGCCACCCCCATGCCGTAGTTGTCGCCCTTGATCTGGAGTCGGTAGGCCTTCGGGTCGGGGAACGCCCGGTCCAGGTTGACCACCGGGATGCCGGCCTTCATGGCCTCCAGGCCGAACGCGTTGAGTTCCTTGCCGTCGTGCGGCAGCAGCACGATCACGTCCGGCTTCTGGGAGATCAGCGTGGACAGCGCCGCCCGCTGGGCCGCCGCGTCCGCGCCGGCCTCCACCGACTTCAGCTCCACGTCGGAGTACGCCCCGGCCTGCGCCTTGGCGTTGTTGGTGATGGCGGCGATCCAACCATGGTCGGCGGCCGGGGCGGAGAAACCGATGGTCACCTTCTTGCCCGGTTCGGCGGCGGCGCCGGTCGCGGCGGCCTTGGTCTGCGCCTCGGTCGGGGACTGCTCGTTGCTCGTGCAGCCGGCGAGCAGCACCCCGGCGGAGACGGCGGCCCCGCCGAAGAGCAACCGACGGCGTGACAGGTCACTGGGCATGACGGCCTCCTGATGAGGTGGTGGGGGTGATTTCGGGTGCGGTGGGCCGGGCCACCGTCTGCGCGACGGCGGCCTGGTGGTGCGGTGGGTCAGGTGGTGGTGGCCCGGTTGCGGGCGAGGAACTGGGTCAGGCTGCGGAACTGCACCTGCTGGACCAGGACGGCGGCGACGATGATGCCGCCCTTGACCATGTTCTGGGCCTCGGCGGAGAGGTTGTTGATGGCGAACAGGTTGGTGATCGTGGAGAAGATGATCACCCCGAGCAGGGAGCCGATGATGGTGCCCCGCCCGCCGCTGAGCAGCGTGCCGCCGATGATCGCGGCGGCGATCGCGTCCAGCTCGTAGAGGTTGGCCATCGCCGCCTGGGCGGAGGTGGCCTGCGCGGTCAGCATCACCGCGGCGATGCCGCAGCAGAGGCCGGAGAGCGCGTAGAGCAGCACGGTGTGCCGGCGTACGTTGATGCCGGCGAGCCGGGCCGCCTCCGGGTTGCCGCCGACCGCCACCGTGCGACGGCCGAACGTGGTCCGGTTGAGCAGCACCCACCCGGCCGCCACCACCGCGATCAGGATGTAGACGAGCAGCGGGATGCCGAGCACGTTTGTGGTGGCGATGCCGTTGATGAACGAGCTGGTGGAGACCTGGGTCTGCTTGTCGGAGATCTCCGCCGCGAGCCCTCGGGCGGCCACCAGCATGGCCAGCGTGGCGATGAACGGCACCAGCCGCCCGTACGAGATGAGCAGGCCGTTGACCACGCCGACGGCCAGCCCGACGGTGAGCGCGCTGAAGATCATGCCGCCGGCGCCGTAGCTCTGGGTGGCGAGCGTGGTGGACCAGACGCCGGCCAGCGCCACGATCGCGCCGACCGACAGGTCGATGCCGCCGCCGATGATCACGAAGGTCATGCCGACGGTGACCACGCCGACCACCGAGGCGAGCTTGAGGATGGTGAGCGTGTTGCCCCACACC
Source organism: Micromonospora sp. NPDC049201 (assembly GCF_055586805.1). NCBI lineage: Bacteria > Bacillati > Actinomycetota > Actinomycetes > Micromonosporales > Micromonosporaceae > Micromonospora > Micromonospora sp. NPDC049201. Next base: position 198,736 of record NZ_JBVJHM010000009.1, read on the forward strand.
CAGTTCGGGTCGCCGTACAGGTCGGGGCGGGTCAGGATGCCGATGACCACCAGCACCACAAGCGTGGCCAGTAGGCCGAGGTTGCGCTTCGCGCCCTCCCCGCCGTCGCCGCGCCACCAGGAGAGCCGGGCCGGGGCGTCGACCTTGGCGGTCTCCGCCCGGTCCACCGGCGGCGACTGCGCGGGGAGCGTGGTGTGGGTATCGCTCATGCCGGTGCGCCTTCCATGAGGGACCCCGCCATCACGAGGTCGAGCACGGTGTTCTCGTCGAGTTCGCCGGCCGGGGCCTCGCGGACCACCCGGCCCTCCCGCATCACCAGCACCCGGTCGGCCAGGCCCAGCACCTCGGGCACCTCGCTGGAGACCAGCAGCACCCCGACGCCACGGGCGGCCAGGTCGCGGATCACCTGGTACAGCTCGGCGCGGGCGCCGACGTCCACGCCCCGGGTCGGCTCGTCGAGCAGCAACAGCCGGGTGTCCCCGAGCAGCCACCGGCCGACCACCACCTTCTGCTGGTTGCCGCCGGACAGCGTGCGCACCGGCCGGCGTACGTCCCGGGGGCGCAGCTCCAGCGCGGCGGCGATCCGGTCCGCCTCGGCCCGTTCCCGTCCGGCGTCGGTGAAGCCCAGGCGGGCGTACCTGCCGAACGTGGCGAGCGTGACGTTGCGGTAGATCGGCTCGCCGAGCAGCAGCGCCTGGCTCTTGCGCTCCTCGGGGGCCATGCCCATGCCGGCCCGGACCGCCGCGCCCACGCTGCCCGGCCGCAGTGCCTTGCCGGCCAGCCGGACCGTCCCGGCGTGCGCCCGGCGGGCCCCGAAGATGGTCTCCAGCAGCTCGGAGCGGCCGGAGCCGACCAGCCCGGCGATCCCGACGATCTCCCCGGCCCGCACGCCGAGCGAGACGTCGGCGAACTCGCCGTGCCGGGTCAGCCCGTCCACCCGGAGCAGCTCCGCGCCGGCGCCGTCGTCGGCCGGGCGCTGCGGGAAGACGTACTCGATGGTCCGCCCGGTCATCCGGGCGACCAGGTCGCGGGTCGGGGTGTCACGCGCCGGCAGGCTCGCCGCCGTGGTCCGGCCGTCCTTGAGTACGGTCACCCGGTCGCCGATCTCGCGGATCTCCTCCATCCGGTGCGAGATGTAGATGACCGCGATGCCCTGCGCGGTGAGTTCCCGGATGATCCGGAACAGGTTGCCCACCTCGTCGTGGGCCAGCACCGCGCTCGGCTCGTCCATGATGATCAGCCGGGCCTCGTGGGACAGCGCCCGGGCCATGCTGACGATCTGCTTGCCGGCCGCCGGCAGGTGCCGCACCAGCCGCCCGGGCGGGATCTCCGGGTGGCCGAGCCGGGCCAGGATCTGCCGGGTCCGCCGAGCCATGTGCCCGCGCCTGACGAAGCCGAGCCGGCGCGGCTCGTGGCCGAGGAACGCGTTCTCCGCCACCGACAGGTCGTCGACCAGGTCGAGTTCCTGGTAGATGGTGGCGATGCCGGCGCGCATGGCGGCCTGCGGGTTGGCGAACGCGGCCGGTTCGCCGCGCCACACCACCTCGCCGGAATCCGGCCGGTGCACGCCGGCGAGCACCTTGATCAGGGTGGACTTGCCGGCGCCGTTCTGCCCCAGCAGGCAGTGCACCTCGCCGGCCCGCACCTCCAACTGCACGCCGTCCAGCGCGCGTACGCCGGGGAACGTCTTCACCACGTCGGTGAGGCGCAGCACCACCTCGCCCGCGACGGCGTCGGCGGGCGCCTCGACCAGCGGCTCCTTCCCGGACATCTTCACCCCCTCGTTCATGCTGTGCTGGCTGGGCATGCCCTCACGGCCCTCGCTCCGCTCGGTGCGCTCGGTCATGCGGTGCTGGCTGGGCATGCCCTCACGGCCCTCGCTCCGCTCGGTGCGCTCGGTCATGCGGCTTCCCCGAACGCGACGTCGCTGGCGAGCACGGCCGCGCCGGCGACGCCGGCGCGCGGGCCCAGCTCGGAGAGGACGACCGGCAGGTTGCCGGTGGCCAGCGGCAGCGAGCGGCGGTAGACCACGCTGCGGATCTCGGCGAGCAGGATGTGGCCGAGCTGGGCGAGCCCGCCGCCGATCACGATCATGGACGGATTGGTGAAGCTGACCAGCCCGGCCAGCACGCTGCCGACCCGTCGGCCGCCGTCGCGGATGAGCTGGATGCAGGTGACGTCGCCCTCGATCGCGCCCTGGGCCACGTCCAGCGCGGTGACCGCGCCCCGGGCGGTGAGCCGCTCGACCAGGGCCGGTGAGACCTCGGCGCGGGCCGCGGCGGTCGCCTCCCGGGCCAGCGCCGCGCCGCTGAACACCGCCTCCAGGCAGCCGAGGTTGCCGCAGGAGCACATCGGGCCGTTCGGGTCGACCTGGATGTGGCCGATGTCGCCGGCGCAGCCGTCGGTGCCCCGGTAGACCTCGCCGTGCAGGTAGATGCCGCAGCCGATGCCGGTGCCGATCTTGATGAAGAGGAAGTCGTCGACCGAGTGGGCGACGCCGCCGTGCCGCTCGCCGATCGCCATGATGTTGACGTCGTTGTCGACCACGGCCGGGCAGCCGTGCTCGCGGGTCAGCAGCTCGCGGACCGGGAAGCGGTCCCAGCCCGGCATGATCGGTGGCGAGACCGGCACCCCGTCGCGGAAGCTCACCGGGCCGGGCACGCCGATGCCGATCGCGTCGAGCCGCTCGTACGCGCCGTCCACCTTGGCCTTGTGCAGCAGGTCGTTGACCCGTTGCAGGGTCACCTTGGGGCCGGAGCGGATATCGGCCGGTTCGGTGTACGCGGTGACCGGCTCCAGCCGGCCGTTGACCACCTCGACGTCGATCGAGCTGGCGCCCAGGTCGACCGAGGCGAAGCGCAGGTGCGGGCTCAGCTCGACCAGCGTGGAGCGGCGCCCGCCCCGGGAGGCGGCCAACCCGGCCTCGGCCACGTAGCCGAGGGAGACCAGCCGCTCCAGCTCGGCGAGCAGCCGCGGGCGGGGCATCTGGAGGCGGTCACCGAGCTCGGCGCGGGAGATCGCGCCTTGGTCCCGGAGCAGCCGCAGGAGCCGTACGTGCAGGGGATCGACCGTCCGCACCGGCAGTCACCTCCGCATCGGAGTCGTTCACATCGACGCAATGCCGAGGTGTTGTGTCCGACACAGTAGGAGCCTTCCGGGTCGCGTGTCCATAGCTTCAGCGCATTTGGCGAAAACTTCTGTCCGTATGAACAAAAGCGTCTTCCGGATCATGAAAACGCGCCGCCCCGCCCGGTCGAACCGGGCGGGGCGGCGGCGTTCGAGGTCAGCGTGGTGCGGGCGCGTTGCGCTTCTTCCGCAGCTTGCGGTCGTCGCGCAGCTCGACGTAGGGCTCCTTGTCCTCGGGGAGGCCGGCGGCGATGGCGCGACTGCGCTCCAGCTCGGCGTCGAACTCGGCGCCGAGCAGGATGGCCACGTTGCTCAGCCAGAGCCAGACCAGGAAGATGATCACGCCGGCCACCGCGCCGTACGTCTTGTTGTACGAGCCGAAGTTGCTCACGTAGAGCGCGAACAGGCCGGACACCACCAGCCAGAGCACCACGGCGAGGATCCCGCCCGGGCTGACCCAGCGGAAGCCGCCGTGCCGGGCGTTCGGCGACGCCCAGTAGAGGATCGCGAACATCAGGCTGACCAGCATCAGCAGCACCGGCCACTTGGCGATGTTCCACACCGTGACCGCGGTGGAGCCGAGCCCGATGGCGTTGCCGGCCTGCTCGGCCAGCCCGCCGGTGAACACCACGATCACGGCGCTGATCAGCAGCATCACGCCGATCACCGCGGTCACGCCGAGCCGGATCGGCAGCGTCTTCCAGATCGGCCGCCCCTCCGGCACGTCGTAGATGCTGTTCGAGGCGCGCATGAACGCGGCGACGTAACCGGAGGCCGACCAGAACGCGGCGACCAGACCGACCACCGCCGCGATGCTCGCCAGCCCGCCGGACTGGCCGGCCTGGTCGATCGCGCTCTCGATGATCTTCCGGATGTTCTCCTCCGGCACCGCCTGGCCGACCGTGTCCCGGACGCCGTTGGTGGCCCGCTCGCCGAGCAGGCCGAGCAGCGAGATCAGCACCAGCACGCCGGGGAAGATCGAGAGCACGCCGTAGTAGGTGAGCGCGGCGGCCCAGTCGGTCAGGCTGTCGTCCTGGAACTCCCGGACGGTCCGCTTGAGCGTCGCCACCCAGCCCGGACCGGTCAGGTCGGTCGGGCTGTCCGGACCGTCGTCCGGCCCCACCGGCCCGGTGCGCTCGCGCCCCTCGCGGGCGGGAGACTCGTCGCTGGCCATCGCACCTCCCTCGTCGTCGTGTCGTCACTGCACGACTTGCCCCGAGGTCGGGTCGGATAACCAGCCACCTCCCCGACAACCTGCCGGCACGCCGGACCGGGCGGGGCCGTATGAGCGGGGCGGCAGGGCCGGGGTCATCCCCGTCACACCGCCCCGGCTTCGGTCAGCGGGCGGGGAGCCGGTCGACGAACGCGCGCCAGGCGTCGGGCGCGAAGGCCAGCACCGGGCCGGCCGGGTCCTTGGAGTCACGCACCGCGACCGCGCCGGGCCGAGCGTCCGCCACCTCCACGCAGGCTGCGCCCTGGCCGTTGCTGCGGCTGCTCTTGCGCCACCGGGCGTTGCTCAGGTCCATGTCTCCGCCACCTCTGTCAGGAATTCGAGGGACTGCTGGTGCGACAGTGCCTCGCCGCGGATCGACTCCCACACCTCGACCATCTGCCGCACGTGGTCGGCGCGGTCGATCACCTGCGCGTGGAGCTGCCCGTCCTGGTAGACCACGTCCTCGCCGTGCGGCGGGGTGGCGAGCACGAACGGGCCACTCAGGCCAGGGTAGGCCCCGACGGTGAGCGGCACAACGTGGATCCGCACCCGGGGCAGCCCCGTGCCGGCCTTCACCAGGTGGCGCACCTGCTCGCGCATCACTTCCGCCCCGCCGACCCGGCGGCGCAGCACGTGCTCATCGACGACGAAGGTGAGCAGCGGGGGCCGCTCGCGGGTCAGCAGCGCCTGGCGGTCCAGCCGCATCGTCACCTGCTGATCCACCTCGTCCGGCGCGAACAGCCCGTCGCCCGAGAGCAGCGCGCGGGCGTACCCCTCGGTCTGGAGCAGGCCCGGCACGCAGAGCGGCTCGAACCAGCGCAGCGCGGTGGCGTCCGCCTCGATGCCGGGCCAGTCGCGGAACCACGGCACCACGGCCTCCCGGCCGATCCGCCGCTGGATGCGCTCGAAGCGGCCGTCGACGCCGAACACCGTGTCGCAGCGGCGGGCGAAGTCCAGGCTCGGGCGGCGCTCACAGGTCTCCACCTTGGCCACCAGCGCGCCGGAATAGGTCAGCGCCTCGGCCAACGACGTCTGGGACATGCCGTTGGCCGCGCGGGCGAGCCGTAACTCCTCCGCGAAGTGCTCCAGCATGGACGACAGTTCCACGGACAGCCTCCGTACATCCTCGACACACCCGGGGCCGGCCGGCGGACGCGCTGGCCGTCGCCGTGCCGGACGCCCCACCGTAGTCGCCCCGTCACCAGACTGTCACGCAGCGGAACCGCTCACGGGATCGGACGGCGGGCGGAACCAGGCCGGGGGCGTCGGCGCACGACGAGGTCCGTCGACGCCCCCTCCCCACCGCGACGGAGGTTCACAGATGCCCCGGTACCGTCCGCACGTCGCGGCCCGCCCGTCCTGGCGCTGCCGGATCTGCGGCGCGGCCTGGCCGTGCTCCCCCGCCCGGCTGGCGCTGCTCGGTGAGTACCGCGAGGACCGGATCGCGCTGCTGGTGTATCTCGGCACGCTGCTGTGCGAGGCCACCGCCGACCTGGCCACCGACCGGGACGGCACCACCGCTCAGGGCCTGTGGCAGCGCTTCGTCGGCTGGGCGCGGGCCCGCTGAACGGGCACACTCTTCGATATGCTGGGCGTCAGCAGCCGCCGAGATTGTCGCGGGGGATGATGGGACGCCAATTCTCGTCGTATGGTCGCGGGCCGCAGGGCCACCGCCTGGTGCTGACGCTCGGGTTGGCGAGCGCCGTCCTGCTCATCCTCGTCGGGGTCTCCACCAACCTGGTGAGCGAATACATCGCCGAGCTGGGTCTGCCCAGACCGTTGGTGATCGGCGTCTTCCTCGGCTGCGCCGCGCTGGCGCTCCTGTTCACCGCCCTGCAACTGCGGCAGCAGACGGCGCAGGCCAGACGGTCCCCCGAACGGCGCGCGAAGGAACGCCGGCAGGCGCTCGCCCGGGTGACGGCCGCCATGCGGTCCGCCCTGGACCGGGCGTTGGGGGCGGTCCCCCAACTGCCCCTCGTCACCGAGTCTCGGCCCGACCTGGTCCGGCACCCCGACGCGCTGCCGGACGCGGCGATCGGCGAGGCGGGCCGGCCGAAGGTCCACGAGGAGCCCCTCGCGACGGTCTTCGACGAAACCGGCCAGGCGCTGCTCCTGCTCGGCCCGGGCGGCAGCGGCAAGAGCACCCTGCTCGCCCGGCTCTGCCTCGACCTGTGCGAACGGGTGGCCCCGGACGATGCCACCCCGTGCGTTCCCATGCTGGTGAACCTGACCTCCTGGGCCGACGAGCGGCGGTCGTTCGAGCAGTGGCTGGCCGACGCGATCGTCGACACCTATCCCGGCATCGGCCCGGACCTGGCACGGGAGCTGATCGAGGATCGCGCGCTGGCCGTGCTCCTGGACGGCCTCGACGAAATCCCGACCGTGCGCCATCGCAGGCGGGCGCTGCGTGAGATCGACGCGTTCCTGGCCGCCGGCTCCTGCCCACTGGCCGTCGCCTGCCGCACCGAGGACTTCGACGGGCTCACCACGCCGACCGGCATCACCTACGCCGTCGAGGTCCTTCGCCCCACCCGGGAGCGGGTCCAGGAGTTCCTGACCGGGCTGGGCACGCCCGCGGCCCTCTCGGTGCGGGACGTGCCGGCCACCGACCGGAAGTGGTGGTCGATGATGCGGTCGGTGATCATGTTGGGGATCGTGGCCCGGGTCTCCTCAGTCGACGCGCACGCCGACCTGGTCAGCGAGGGGACGCCGAGTGAACGCCGCAGGCACCTCATGGCGGTCTACGTGGCCACCCTCCTGCGTCGGCGCGGGGGCCGCCGGGGCGGCTTCGCCCACGACGACGCACACCGCTGGCTGGCCTGGCTGGCGACGTGGATGACGCGCCACGGTCAGACGGAGTTCTACGTGGACCGCCTGCCGGTCGACTGGATCCGGGACGTCAGCGAAATGGAGAAGATCAAGCCACCGGCGCGGGATCCGGTGCTCCTCGTGTTCTACATGGTGGCCGCGTACCTGTTGGTGGTCGAGGGTGGGACCATCGAGATCGCCGCGCCGACGCTCACCTTCATGACGTCGAGCATGGCCGCAGTGACGAACGCGCACATCCACCACTCGTCGACGACCGAGCCGATCCGGTTGGTATGGCGGCTCCGCTGGTCCTGGGCCTTCCCGGCGCTGGTCGTGGTGCCGTTCGTCACGCTGGGCGCGTGGGCCGCGGTCAACGCGGCCGACAACGGGGTGCTCCGCGTCGTGGCCTACATGCTGCTCAGCACGCCGGTGGCGATGTTCGCCTACGCCATCACCCCGACCAGCGCGCCGGACCAGGCCGGCCTGCCACCCGGCATGCGGCTGCGCGGGTCACGGCGCCGGGCCCGCCGGGGCGCGCTGCTGGTCGGCCTGCCGCTCGCGCTCGTGCTGGGCGTCCCGGTGGTGCTCGGCGCGCGGAGCGTGACGTTCGGCCTGTTCGCCGTAGCCATGATGGCGAGTTGCCTCATGTTCGCGTGCTCGGACATCTGCGGCGGCGTCCCCGCCCGGCAGTACGCCAATCTCTTCCGGGCGCTCCGTCGCACCGGTCGGGGCCCGAAGGACTATCTCGGTTTCCTCGACTGGGCGCGGGAGCGTCTCCTCCTGGAGGCCAACGGCAGCGCGCTGCGCTTCCCGCACCGGGAGATCCAACGCCACCTGGCCGAGACCTGGGACGAGGGAGCGGCGCGGGTCGCGTGACCCGCACCTCTACCGGGATGAGGCTGCCCGTCAGCGCCGCCCTCACGAAGCTGAACACGGCGGATACCGGAGCGGGCCGCCACCGAGTGCTAGCATTGCTCTCATCAGCTAGGGCCGGAGGAAGCTCGATGGCATCCCTCAGCATCAGAGATCTCGATGACGCGGTGCGGGAGAAGTTGCGCATCCGCGCCGCGCGACACGGCAGATCCATGGAATCCGAGATCCGGGACATCCTCACCGCGGCCGTCGCCGAGGATGAACCGGGGACCGATCTGTTCAGCGCACTCGCCGACCGATTCACCAGGCTCGGCGGAGTCGACCTGGACCTGCCGGCTCGTTCCACGTCACCCCGCCCGGCGAGCCTGCCCGAGTGATGATCGTTCTCGACACCAACGTCGTCTCCGAGCTGATGCGGGCCGAGCCCGCGCCAGCGGTCCTCGCGTGGCTCCGCCGCAGCTCCAGCACCGGCCTTTACACCACTGCCGTCACCGTCGCCGAGATCCGCTTCGGCATCGCCCGGTTGCCGCAGGGCCAGCGCCGGGAATCGCTGCACCAGTCCGCCAACGAGATCTTCGCCGCCTTCCCCCGCCAGGTGCTGCCCTTCGACCTCGCGGCGGCCGGCGCCTACGCCGACGTGGTGGCCGGTCGGGAAATGCTCGGCCGCCCGATAGACGGGTTCGACGCCCAGATCGCCGCCATCTGCCGCACCCAGGCCGCCACACTTGCCACCCGGAACACCAAGGACTTCGCTGATACCGGCATCGAGGTCACCGATCCCTGGCAGGAAAGCGTCGCCGAGAAGCCCTGAGCCGCAGACACGCACGAATGTCAGGGCGTCCACTCGCTCCGCAGCAGGCCGTAGAACACCAGGTCCGAGAAGCCGTCGCCGTCGTACGCGCGCTCCCGCTGGGTGCCCTCGTGGACGAAGCCGCACGCCTCGGCGGTGCGCCGCATGGCGGTGTTGCCGGCCAGCGTCTCCAGCTCCAGTCGGCGGAGGTTGCGGCTGCGGAAGCCGTACCGGCAGAGCAGCCGGATGACCTCCGTCCCGTAGCCCTGGCCACGCGCCTCGGGGACCAGCGAGATGCCGAGGTGGGCGAACCGCTCGAACGCGCTGATCCCCCACAGCGAGCAGCCGCCGAGGTACGTGCCGTCGGCGACCGTCTCGGCCAGCAGCGACACCGAGGTGTGGCCCTCGGGCGGCTCGGTGACCTGCTTCTCCAGCCGGGCCCGGACCTGGCCCACGTGGCGCGGCAGGAACGGCGCGTCGTCGGTGAGCAGGTGCAGCTCGGGGTCGGCGTCGAGGCGGAAGATGTTCGGCGCGTCGTCGGGCGTGGGCGGGCGCAGCCGGACCCGGTCGGTGGCGAACATCCCGCGACGCTAACAGCCAGTTTCGAACCCCACGACCGGATTACCGGTGACCTGCTCCCGCCACGAATGCGGCGCTGATGCGGCTGAGCAGGCTAAACTAGCCCCTTAGCTAAGCCAGGAGGTTTGCGCCATGTCGGCTGAGGCCGTGCACTACAACATGCATGATGCCAAGACCCACCTGTCGCGCATCATCGAACGGGTGGAACACGGCGAGGAGATCATCATCGATCGGGCGGGCACCCCGGTGGCGAAGGTGGTACCGCTGGTTCGGCGGGCCAACCGCACCGCGGTCGGCTCTCTCGCCGGCCAACTGGACCTCTCCGGTGACTGGGACTCGCCGCAGACAAACGCCGAGATCGCCGACGACTTCGGCATCGGTGCATGAACCTGCTGCTGGACACTCACGTCGCGCTCTGGGCGATCACCGGCGACCCGACCCTCGGCACCGAGTTGCTCGACCAACTACGCCACGAGCCGGACATCTTCCTCTCCCCGGTCACCCTGTGGGAGATCACCATCAAACAGAGCCTCGGGAAGCTCGCCGGCCCTCCTGACCTTGCCGAGCGGGTAAGAGACATGGGTTTCCGGGAACTCCCGGTGACCCACGCCCACGCCATCGCCGCCGGCCGGCTGCCATCGCATCACCGCGATCCCTTCGACCGCATGCTGGTGGCCCAGGCAATCACCGAAGGGCTGACCCTCGCCTCCCGCGACGCGTCGATAGCGCTGTACGACGTGGACGTCCTCAAGGTGTGATCGGACGCTTCGGTCCACACGTGATGCCCGAAAGAGGCTCAGGTCCATCCACGCGAACCCGCGCCGGTGGCGGTCAGGCGTCGGCGGGCGTGGTGGCGGCCCGGGCCTCGGCCACCAGGCGGCCGGTCTCGGCGACCACCGCCTCGTCGTCGGTCGGCGTTCCCGGGTCGTAGCGGACCGTCCAGGTCAGACCGTCCACGCCGGACACCCGCCGGGCCGCGATCCGCCCCGCGCCGCCGGGCACCGGGTGGTGCGCGGTGTACGCCACCGAACCGGTGACCCGGGTCCGCACCTGGTGCGGCAGTTCCCCGGGATCGAGCAGCAGGTACGTCTCGGCCGGGGCGTCGGCGACCACCAGGTAGTCGTCCCGCTCGGTGACCGGCTCGGCCGGCGTGACGGTGAGTTCCCGGCCGGACCAGACCGCCTTGAGGACGTCGTGCCAGCCGAGGCGCTCCCCCCGGCCAGGCAGCCAGAGCCCCCGGTTGCTGGCGACCAGCACGCCGTCGCCCTCGCCGTTGCCGGCGGCGGCCCAGGCGAGCACCCGCTCGTCGGCGGCGAGCGGCGGCCGGTCGACCGGCGGCAGCTTCGGGCGGCGGCGGAAGAGTCCCATCACAGTCCTCCGGCGGCCTGCTCGCGCAGGGCCCGCGCGTGTTGTTCGAGCGAGAGCAGCTCCCCGAACAGGGCGAAGTATTCGTCCTTGTTGCTCACCGGGTTGACCCGCTGGATCTTCGACTTGAGGTCGCGGATCCGGCCGGTGACCGAACTCCACTGCAAATGGGCCATGGTGACCGAGACGTACCTCGGGTCGGGCTCGCCGTCGATGCGCAACGGCTCCACCGCCAGCTCCCCCACCAGGGCCTGGGCGGCCAGGTCGGCGCAGGCGTCGCGGACCCGCTCGATCCAGACCGCACCGCCGGTGGCGCCGGCCGCACCGCCGGCCTCGGCGACGGCGACGCGCACCACGGCGTGCACCGGATGTTGGTAGTCGCCGGCCTCGACCGCGTCGAACATCGGGCCGGCCAGCACCGGCTCCTGCAACGCCAGCTTCAGCGCCTCCCGCTCCACCATGGAACGGGGACTGTCCACGGCGGGCGTGGCGGGGCCGGGGCGGGTCGGCGCGGGCCGACCGTTGGCCGGCTGCGCGTTGCCGGCGGTCAGCACGGCGCGCTGCACCGGCTCGATCTCCATACCGAGGTCGCCGGCGAGCTTGCGGACGTACTCCGGGCGTTTCTCCCGGTCCTTGATTTTCGCGACCAGCGGCGCGGCGCGGCGCATCGCCTCGACCCGGCCGTCGACGGTGTCGAGGTCGAACCGGTTGATGACGTGCCGGAGCGCGAAGTCGACGAGCGGCTCGCGGCGGGCCACCAGGTCGCGGACGGCCAGGTCGCCCTTGGCCAGCCGCAGGTCGCACGGGTCCATGTTGTCCGGGCTGACCGCGATGAACGTCCGCCCGACGAAGCGTTGGTCGTCCTCGAACGCGCGCAGCGCGGCCTTCTGGCCGGCGGCGTCGCCGTCGAACGTGAAGATGATCTCCCCGGCCCGCTCGTCGCTGTCGAAGAGCACCCGGCGCAGCACCGAGATGTGGTCGCCGCCGAACGCCGTGCCGCACGTCGCCACCGCGGTCGGGACGTCGGCGAGGTGGCAGGCCATCACGTCGGTGTAGCCCTCGACCACCACCACCTTGCCCTGCTTGGCGATCTCCCGTTTGGCCTGGTCGATGCCGTAGAGGACGTGCGACTTCTTGTAGATCGGCGTCTCGGGGGTGTTGAGGTATTTCGGGCCGTCGTCGTCGTCGAACAGCTTGCGCGCGCCGAAGCCGATCACGTCGCCGGTGATGTCCCGGATCGGCCACATCAGGCGACGGCGGAACCTGTCGATAAGCGAACCCGACCGGGCCGGGCGGGACAGGCCGCCGGTGACCAACTCGTCGTGGCTGAAGCCCTGCTGGCGCAGGTGCCTGGTGAGCAGGTCCCACCCCTCGGGGGCGAAGCCGCAGCCGTAGCGCTCGGCGGCGGCCCGGTCGAAGCCCCGCCGGGCCAGGAACTCGCGGGCCGGGCGGGCGCCGGCGGTGGTGAGCTGGGCCCGGTAGAACTTGACGGCGGCGGCGTGCGCGGCCACCAGGCGCTGCCGCTGCCCCTGCTGCGGCCGGGCGCGCGGGGTGGACCTGTCGTCCTCGACGTAGCGAAGCTGGATGCCGGCGCGGGCGGCGAGGCTCTCCACCGACTCGATGAAGCCGAGATGCTCGGCGTCCATCAGGAACTTGATCGCGTCACCGCCGACCCCGCAGCCGAAGCAGTAGAACACGTTGCGGGCGGGCGACACGTTGAACGAGGGACTCTTCTCGTCGTGGAACGGGCAGAGCCCCTTGAGGTTGCCACCCCCGGCCGACTTGAGCGTCACCACCTCGGAGATGACGTCCGCGATGGAGGTGCGCTCGCGGACCAGCGCGATGTCCTCGTCCCGGATCCGCCCCGCCATGACCGCCACCTCCTCGGCGTACATCCTGCCCTGCCGGGCCGACGATCCGGCGGCCGGGGGACGGACGTGTGGCGGACGCCGCCCGTCCCGCCGGCCTCACGCCGAGCGGCCGGCCCCGGCCGCGGCGTCGCCGATCCGCGGGAACGGTTCGATGGAGAAGACCACCTCGACCGGCACCTCGAAGTACGCGGCGATGCGCAGTGCCAGGTGCAGGCTGGGCCGGAACTCACCGCGTTCCAGGTAGCCGACGGTCTGGTAGTGCACCCCGAGCGCGTCGGCGAGCTGCCGGCGGGAGACGCCCCGTTCGGCGCGCAGCACCGCGATCCGGTTGTGCACGGTCTCGCTCATCGCCGCCCTCTCATCCGACCCGCTGCATGGCCCGCTCCCGCCGGGCCGCGACCCGCGAGCCGGACTCCCGGCGGGCCATCCGGCGCAGCACCACCGGGGCCAGCACCAGCCCGAGCACCGCCCAGGCGCCGAGCACGCCCAGCGTCTCCAGGTGCCGCCAGGAGCCGCCCAGCTCGACCGCCGCCAGGTCGGCCGGGAGCAGCGCCGAGCGCATGCCCAAGCCTAGCCAGTAGAGCGGGAAGACCTGGGCGACGCCCTGGAGCCAGCCGGGCAGGCCGTTGATCGGGTAGAAGATGCCGGAGAGCGCGATCAGGCCGAAGATCGGCAGCACCACCAGGCCCATGTTGCGCGGGTTCTCGATCACCGAGCCGATCACCGCGCCCAGCGGCAGCGTCGCCACCAGCCCGAGCGGCACCACCCAGGCCAGGGTGAGCCAGGCGCCGGGGTCGCCGAGCCGCAGCCCGTCCAGGAAGAACAGACCGGGCAGGAGCTGGATGACCACACCGATCAGCGAGATCGCCGAGATCAGCACCAGCTTGCCGACCAGGTAGCCGAGCATGCCGTTGGGGATCGCCTTGGCCCGCAGCAACGTGCCGTCCTCCCGGTCGACGATGAGCTGCTGGGCCAGCCCGAGCAGGCCGCCGAAGAGCAGGCCCATGCCGAGCGCGCTGGGCAGCGTCCGGGCGCCGAGCGAGAAGTCGGTGCCGGGCACGGTCGAGCCGCGCATGAAGAACATGGCGACCAGCAGCACCGCCGTGGGGAAGAAGTAGTTCCACAGGTCCTGGCCGTTGGTGAACGTGGCGCGCAGCTCGATCAGGCCGCGCCGCAGCCCGGCCCGGAGCGCGGTGGTGGTCGGGGTCATCGCGTCGCCTCCTGCTGCCACACCCGTTCGGCCCGGCCGGTGCGGATGCCGGTCTCCTCCTCGTGCACCAACGCCAGGTACGCGTCCTCCAGGCTGGCCCGGCGCACCTCCAGCTCCCGCACCCGGTCGCCGTGCTCGCGGAGCAGGTCGCGCAGGAACGCGGTGGCGTCGGCGGTGGCGTGCACGTACCGCTCGCCGTCGCGGGTCCAGCGGACCTCGGCGTCCCCGGCGACGCGGCGGGCCAACTGGTCCGGTGACCCCTCGGCGACGATCCGGCCGCCGGCCAGGATGAGGATGCGGTCGGCCAGCTTCTCCGCCTCGGCCAGGTCGTGCGTGGTCAGCACGATGGTGGTCTCGTCGAGGTCGGTGAGGCGGTGCACCAGCTCGTGGAACTCGCGCCGGGCCGCCGGGTCGAAGCCGACCGTCGGCTCGTCCAGGAACAGCAGCTCCGGCCGGCCGACGATGCCGACCGCCACGTCGAGCCGGCGGCGCTGCCCGCCGGAGAGCCGGGCCACCCGGGTGTCCGCGTGCCCGGTCAGCCCCACGGTGGCCAGCAGGTCGTCGACCGGCCAGGGACGCGGCGTCCGGTCGGTCGCGTACGGCGCGTAGAAGTCGCCGAGGTGGGTGAGCAGCTCCCGGACCCGCCACTTGCCGTGGTCGCGCCAGGACTGGAGCACCACGCCGAGCCGGGCGCGCCAGCGCTCGTCGCCGCGGGCCGGCTCGACGCCGAGCACCCGGACCGTGCCGGCGGAGGGCAGCCGGAACCCCTCCAGGATCTCGATGGTGGTGGTCTTGCCGGCGCCGTTGGGCCCGAGCAGCGCGACCACCTCGCCGCGCCGGGCGGTGAGATCGACGCCGTGCAGCACGTCGACCGCGCCGTACCGCATGCGCAGGTCGCGGACGTCGAGGACCAGATCCTCGTCGGGAGGCCGGGGGTCCGCGACCGCCCCCGGGAGTTCGACCGCAGTCATGCCTCGGAATGTAGCACTCCTACTACATTCCGAGGGAGACCCACTCACTCGCGCGGGCGGTGAAGCCACCGCGTCACCGGCGGCGGGTTCTCCTCCTCGTACGAGCGGGCCGCGCGCACCGCGGCGGCCAGGCCGGACCGGCGGGGCCGGGTCCCCGCGCGCAGCACCGGATCGGCGGCCATCTCCCGGACCAGGGCCACCGCCAGGCCCAGCATCACCACCACGAACGGCAGCGCGACCAGGATGGTGGCCTGCTGCAACGCGTCCAGGCCGCCGACCAGCAACAGCGCCGCCGCGACCGCGCCGATGAGCACGCCCCACAGCACCACCACGCCCCGGTGCGGGCGCAGCGCACCTCGCGAACTCAACGAACCGAGCACCAGCGACGCCGAGTCGGCGCTGGTCACGAAGTAGAGCGCGATCAGCACCATGGCGAGCACGCTGGTCACCGTGGCCAGCGGCAGCGCGTCCAACAGGCCGAACAGCGCCTGCTCCGAACCGGCGCCCACGTCGGCCACCAGGTCCCGGGTGCCGGTGGCCTGGGTCCGCAACGCGGTCCCGCCCATCACCGCGAACCAGACCGCGCTGGCACCGCTGGGCACCAGCAGCACCCCGATCAGGAACTGCCGGACCGTACGCCCGCGCGAGATGCGCGCGATGAA
Organism: Micromonospora sp. NPDC049201; assembly: GCF_055586805.1. Lineage (NCBI taxonomy): Bacteria > Bacillati > Actinomycetota > Actinomycetes > Micromonosporales > Micromonosporaceae > Micromonospora > Micromonospora sp. NPDC049201. Next base: position 214,204 of record NZ_JBVJHM010000009.1, read on the forward strand.
CGTGCCCACGAACGGCGCCCAGGAGATCCACCACGCCCAGTAGAAGATCGTCCAGGAGCCCAGCCAGGCCGGATCGGAGAACGCGCCGGTGCGGGTCGACATCCGGACCAGGCCGCTCAGGTAGTCGCCGACCGCCGCCGGCAGCACCTCCAGCGTGTAGACGGTCGGGCCGACCACGAACACGAACAGCATCAGCGCGACGGCGATCAGCACGTTGGTGGTGGACAACCACTTGACGCCCCGGTGCAGCCCGGAGAACGCCGACAGGACGAACGCCAGGGTGAGCGCGCCGATGATCACCAGCTCGACCGTCCGGCTGTCCCGCACGCCGGTGACCAGGTCCAGGCCGGCCGCCACCTGGAGCGCGCCGAGCCCGAGGCTGGTCGCCGAGCCGAACACCGTGGCGAACACGGCCAGCAGGTCGATCGCGCGCCCGGCCGGGCCGTACGCCCGGTCACCGAGCAGCGGCACGAACGCCGACGAGATCCGGTTGCCCCGCCCCCTGCGGAACGTCGAGTACGCCAGCGCCGCGATCGCGTAGATGCCCCACGGGTGCAGCGTCCAGTGGAACAACGTGTACTGCATGGCCGTGGCGGCGGCGGCGCCGGTCTGCGGCTCGACGCCGGAGGCGGGCGGCGGGGCCGCGTAGTGCTGGATCGGCTCGGCGACGGCGAAGAAGACCAGACCGATGCCCATGCCGGCGCTGAACATCATGGCGATCCAGGCCAGCCCGTTGAACTCCGGCTCGTCGTCGTCGGCGCCCAGCCGGATCCGGCCGAACCGGGAGGCGGCGACCACCACCGCCAGCACCAGGAACGCGTCGGCGGCGACCACGAAGAACCAGCCGAACGTGCCGATCGTCCAGTTCAGCCCCGCCGCGCCGAACGACGCCAGGGAGCCACGGGCGAACACCCCCCAGAGCACCACGGCCAGCACGCCGGCCACGCCGAGCCCGAGCACCACCCGGTCGGCCGGCTGTGTCGCGGGCCGCTCCCCCACCTGTTCCGCCATGCCCCCATCCTGGGCAGCGCGGACGCCCGGGCGGGACGAAACGCCCCACCCGAGGGTCAGGCGGCGGTCGGGGTGGGTTCCTCGGCTTCGGCTTCGGCGTTCCAGGTGCGCTTGGTGGCACGCCAACCCTCGTCGTCCAGGCCCAGACGCCAGTAGCCGGAGATGGACAGGTCGGCCCGGGGCACGCCGCGCTCGACCCGCAGCAGGCGCCGCAGCTCCTTCACCGCGCCGGCCTCGCCGTGCACGAACACGTGCACCCGGCCGGGCGGGAACTCCAACGCCCGGACCGCCTCGACCAGTGCCGCGCCGACCGGACGCCCGGCCCGGTGCAGCCACCGCAGCTCCACCGCGCCGTCGCTGGCCAGCGGCAGCTCGTCGGCCGGCCCCTCGACCTCGACGAAGACCCGGGCCGGCGCGCCGGCCGGCAGCCGTTCCAGCGCGGCGGCGATCGCCGGCAGCGCGCTCTCGTCGCCGGCCAGCAGGTGCCAGTCGGCGGTCGGGTCCGGCGCGTACGCGCCGCCCGGCCCGGTGAACAGCACCCGGTCACCGGGGCGCAGCGCCGCCGCCCACGGGCCGGCCAGCCCCTCCTCGCCGTGGTGGACCACGTCGACGGTCAGCTCGCCGGCCGCCGCGTCCCAGGCCCGCACCGTGTAGGCGCGCAGCCGCGGCCACTGCGCCGCCGGGAAGTCACGTTTGATGGTGGCCAGGTCGACGGGGTGCGGGTAGGTCACCCCGGCCGGCGGGAAGACGAACTTCACGTAGTGGTCGGTGTACGCGCCCACCGGCAGGCCGGTCAGCTCGTCGCCGCCGAGCACGAGCCGGATCAGGTGCGGGGTGGGCCGCGTGGTCCGGACGACCGTGGCGGCGGTGAGCGTCTTCGGGCGATCCGTCATGCGACTGAGGCTACCCTCACTTCCCGGCCGGGCCGGTCGGGCGGTCAGCTCGCCGACACCAGCCGGGCGTGCCAGGCCAGCGCGGCCGGATCGGTGAGCGAGGCGACCTGGTCGATCACCACGCGCAGCCGCGCGGCGTCGTCCGGGGCGTCCCGCCAGAGCGGCGCGAAGACCTCGTCGAGCGCGTCCGGCGCCCGGTCGAGCAACGCGGCGACCAGCTCGGCGAGAAGTTCCCGCTGCCGGTCGTAGCGGCCACTGGCACCCGGCCGGCGCATCACGTACCGCAACGCGATGCCCTTGAGCAGCGCGCACTGCGCCCGGATCCGGCGCGGCACCACCAGGTCGGCGGCGTAGCGACGGTGCGGGCCGGGGCCGTGACGCGCCTCGGTGGCGGCCACCACGCTCGACACGAACCGGCCGGTGAGCACGCTTGTGGTGGCCTTCAGCGCGGCGAGCGCCCGGTGGCTGCCGTCGTACGCGGCGAGCGGGGCGAGCACCGGATCGGCGAGCAGTTCGGCCAGCACGCCGCCCAGGTCCTCCGGGGCCTCGCCGGAGTAGGCCGCCGCCACGTCGGCGCAGAGCGCCCGCCGCTCGTCCTCCTCGGCCAGCAGCGGGCGCAGGTCGACGTAGCCGCCGTGGATGCCGTCCTCGACGTCGTGCACCGAGTACGCCACGTCGTCGGCCCAGTCCATCACCTGGGCCTCCAGGCAGCGCCGGTCGCCGGGCGGGGCGCCGGCGCGCAGCCAGTCGAAGACCGGGCGGTCGTCGGCGTACACGCCGAACTTGCGCCGGCCGGGGCGGCGCGGCCACGGGTACTTGCCGACCGCGTCGAGCGCGGCCCGGGTCAGGTTCAGCCCGGCGGACCGCCCGTCCGGGGTGAGCACCTTCGCCTCCAGCCGGGTGAGCACCCGCAGCGTCTGCGCGTTGCCCTCGAAGCCGCCGCAGCCGGCGGCCAGCGCGTCAAGCGCGTCCTCGCCGTTGTGCCCGAACGGCGGGTGCCCCAGGTCGTGGGCCAGCCCGGCGGTGTCCACCACGTCCGGGTCGCAGCCGAGCCGGGCGCCCATCTCGCGGGCGATCTGCGCCACCTCCAGCGAGTGGGTCAGCCGGGTACGCAGGAAGTCGTCGGTGCCGGCGGCGTGCACCTGGGTCTTCGCGGCGAGCCGGCGGAACGCCGCGCTGTGCAGCACCCGGGCCCGGTCCCGCTCGAACGGCGACCGACCGTACCCGGTGTCCTTCGGCGCCTCGACGACCAGCCGCGCCGCGTCGTCGGTCAACGCGGCCGAAGCAGCCGGCGGTCGCGACTGCGGGGCTCGCAAGACCGGCTCACTCCTCGCGCTCCCGGAGGACGCAGAACTCGTTGCCCTCCGGATCGGCGAGCACCGTCCACCCCGCCTCGCCCTGCCCGACGTCGACGTGCCGCGCGCCCATGTCGACGAGCCGTTCCACCTCGGCCTCCAGGTCGGTCGGGCGCAGGTCGACGTGCAGCCGGTTCTTGCCCTGCTTCGGCCCGGAGACCGGGACGAAGACGAGGCCGGGGAGCGTGTCGGGCGTGCGGCGGATCTCCACCTCGTCCGGCTTGTCGGTGATCACCTGGTAGCCGAGCGCCTCGGCCCACCAGCGGGCGAGCCGGGACGGATCCCGGGCGTCGACGGTCAGGTTCTCCCAGACGGCGGTCATGCGGCCACCCCTCCTGATCGACACGTGGCGGAAGCTCAGGTTACGCCCGGGTGGCCGGAAAGGCGCGCCGGGCGGGGCCGCCGGTGCTCATCGGCGGGCCCGCCCGGACATGCTCAGCGGGAGTCGGAACCGGTGGTGCTGACGGCCGCGCGACCGGCCTCCAACCGGGCCACCGGCACCCGGAACGGCGAGCAGGAGACGTAGTCCAGTCCCACCTCGTGGAAGAAGTGCACCGAGTCCGGGTCACCACCGTGTTCGCCGCAGACGCCGAGCTTCAGCCCGGGCCGGGCCGCCCGGCCCTCCTCGGCGGCGATCCGGACCAGCCGGCCGACGCCGTCGGCGTCGATCGACTCGAACGGGGAGATGCCGAAGATGCCCAGCTCCAGGTAGCGCCAGAAGAACGCGCCCTCCACGTCGTCGCGGGAGAAGCCCCAGGCCATCTGCGTCAGGTCGTTCGTGCCGAAGGAGAAGAACTCGGCCGCCTCGGCGATCTGCCCGGCGGTCAGCGCCGCCCGGGGCACCTCGATCATGGTGCCGATCAGCACCTCGACGCCGCTGTCGCCGACCACCTCGGCGATGATCTTCTCGGCCTCCGCGCGTACCGTCTCCAGCTCCTGGACCGCGCCGACCAGCGGCACCATGATCTCCGGACAGGCCGTGCCGCCGTCGCGGGTGACCGCGACGGCGGCCTCCGCGATCGCGCGGACCTGCATCGCGAACAGGCCGGGGATGACCAGGCCGAGCCGGACGCCGCGCAGGCCCAGCATCGGGTTCTCCTCGTGCATCCGCCGGACGGCGGAGAGCAGCGCCTCTTCCTTTGCCACGTCCTCGCCGCGCTCCTGGGCCACCGCGACGTTGACCGCGAGCTGCTCCAGCGGGGGCAGGAACTCGTGCAGCGGCGGGTCGATCAGCCGCACCGTGACCGGCAGGCCGTCCATCTCCCGGAAGATCTCCACGAAGTCGGCCCGCTGGAGCGGCAGCAGCGCGGCGAGCGCGTCCTCCCGCTCCCGCTCGCCGGCGGCGAGGATGAGCCGCTCGACCAGCTCCCGGCGGTCGCCGAGGAACATGTGCTCGGTGCGGCACAGGCCGATGCCCTCGGCGCCGAAGCGCCGGGCCCGGGCCGCGTCCGCGCCGGTGTCGGCGTTCGTCCGCACGCGCAGCCGCCGCGCCGCGTCGGCGTGCGTCATGATCCGGTGTACGGCGCGGACCAGCGGGTTGTCGATGTGCTCCGGGTCGAGGCTGCCCTCGAAGTACTGCACCACCTCGGACGGCATGACCGGCACCTCGCCGAGGTAGACCTTGCCGGTGGTGCCGTCGATCGAGACCACGTCGCCCTCGCCGACGGTGTGCCCGCCGACGGTGAACTTCTTCGCCGGGACGTTCACCTCCAGCTCGTCGGCGCCGGAGACACAGGTCTTGCCCATGCCCCGGGCCACCACCGCGGCGTGGCTGGTCTTGCCGCCGCGCGAGGTGAGGATGCCCTTGGCGGCGATCATGCCGTTGAGGTCGTCCGGGTTGGTCTCCCGGCGGACCAGGATCACCGACTCCCCCTCGGCGGCCAGCTCGACCGCGCGGGCCGAGGTGAAGACCACCTTGCCGGAGGCGGCGCCCGGGGACGCGCCGATGCCCTTGGCGACCGGCGGGACGTCGTGGTCGAGCTGGAAGCGCGGGAACATCAACTGGGCGAGCTGCGCGCCGTTGACCCGGTGCAGCGCCTCGTCCAGGTCGATCAGGCCCTCGTCGACGAGCTGCCCGGCGATGACGAACGCGGCGGCGGCGGTGCGCTTGCCGACCCGGGTCTGGAGCATCCAGAGCTTGCCGCGCTCGATGGTGAACTCGATGTCGCAGAGGTCCTTGTAGTGCTCCTCCAGCCGGGCCATGATGCCGAGCAGCTCGTCGTAGGAGCGCTTGTCGAGCTGCTCCAGCTCCTGCAACGGCACGGTGTTGCGGATGCCGGCCACCACGTCCTCGCCCTGGGCGTTGGCCAGGTAGTCGCCGTAGATCCCCTGCGCGCCGCTGCCCGGGTCGCGGGTGAACGCGACGCCGGTGCCGGAGTCGGGACCGAGGTTGCCGAACACCATGCTCACCACGTTGACCGCGGTGCCCAGGTCGGCCGGGATGCGCTCCTGCCGGCGGTAGAGGATGGCCCGCTCCGCGTTCCACGAGTCGAAGACCGCCCGGATGGCCAGGTCGAGCTGCTCGCGCGGCTCCTGCGGGAACTCCCGCCCGGTGTGCTTGGCGAAGATCTTCTTGTACGCGTCGACCAGCCCGCGCAGGTCGTCGGCGTCCAGACCGAGGTCGTCGCGGGTGCCCTTGGCCTGCTTGGCCTCGTCCAGCGCGTGCTCGAACTCCTCGCCCGGCACCTCGCAGACGGTCTTGCCGAACATCTGGATCAGCCGGCGGTAGGAGTCCCAGGCGAACCTGTCTGCGCCGCCGGAGGCGGCCCGGTCGGCACTGCCGCCGGCCTGTCGTGCGAGTCCTTCGACGCTGCGGTCGTTGAGGCCGACGTTGAGGACGGTCTCCATCATGCCGGGCATGGAGAACTTGGCGCCGGAGCGTACCGAGACCAGCAGTGGGTCGCCCGGGTCGCCGAGGCGGCGGCCCATCTCGCGTTCCAGGGACTCCAGGTGCGCCTCGATCTGGCCGGCCAGCCCGTCCGGCTCACGCCCGGTCGTCAGGTACGCCTGGCAGGCCTCGGTGGTGATGGTGAAGCCGGGTGGGACGGGCAGGCCGAGGTTGGTCATCTCGGCCAGGTTGGCGCCCTTGCCACCGAGCAGGTCCTTCAGGTCCCTGTTGCCCTCGGCGAAATCGTAGACGTACTTGTGCTCGACCGTTTCCTGCGTTGCCACCAGAGCCTCCCACGCGCGCCATTGACACTTAACGAAGGTTCAGTTCGGACATACCCCGGGAGCCACCACCGGCAATCCCGGCTCGTCAGCGATCGGTGGGCGAAGGTTAAGCGAACTTCGCAGGACCTGGGACCGTTCGGTGACGATCGGCACAAGAGTCACCACTGCCCACGTCCGTACCGGTTTTTGGGAACGCTTCCACGCGCACGATCACGCAATTCCGATTCCCCTCGTACCCTTGACGGCACCGGATATCGCCGAACCTGACCTTTGCCATATCCCACGCGAATACACCCTCGGAGCCGTCGCCGTGTCGACCAACCCCACAGCACCCGAGACCGGGCCGCAGCCACGTCCCCTGCCCGCCGACGCGCCCGCCCCGTCGCCCGGCGTCGACCTGCCCGCCGCGCCGGCCACCGCCGCCGAACTGGCCCGCGTCGCCGCCGACCGGGCCGCCGGGCAACTCGGCCTGCCCGCGCCGGTCCGCCTCCACGACGTGGTGCCGGCGCCCGCGCAGGTGCGACCCGACCCGGCCGGCGACTTCACGCTGCCGCCGGACACCGTGCTGCGGGTCAGCGCCGCCGGCCGGCACGTGGCCGAACAGCTCGCCGGCTGGCTGCACCCGGCCACCGGGTTCCCGCTCCCGGTGACCGACCATGCCGAGCCGCGGCCGGACGCCCCGCTGACGCTCACCCTGTCGCCGGCCACCGCCACCGCCGGGACGGGCGGCGACGACGACACGGGCACCGCCCCGGCGCTCGGGGACGAGGGCTACCGGCTCGACGTCACCGCCACCGGCGTCCGGATCACGGCCGACGCGCCGGCCGGGCTGTTCCACGGCGCGCAGACGCTGCGGCAACTCCTGCCCCCGGCGATCGAGAGCGCCACCCCGGTCGCGGAGCGCTGGGCGGTGCCCGGCGGCACCATCGTCGACCGGCCACGCTTCCCCTACCGGGGCGCGATGCTCGACGTAGCCCGGCACTTCTTCGGCGTGGACGACGTGCTGCGGGTGGTCGACCACCTGGCCCGGTACAAGCTCAACCACCTGCACCTGCACCTGCACCTCACCGACGACCAGGGGTGGCGGATCGCCGTCGACTCCTGGCCCCGACTCGCCGAGGTCGGCGGCGTCACCGGCGTCGGCGGCGGCCCCGGCGGCTGGTACACCCCTGACGACTACCGGCGGATCGTCGCGTACGCCGCCCGCCGGCACGTGACAGTGGTGCCCGAGATCGACCTGCCGGGGCACACCAACGCGGCGCTTGTCGCGTACCCCGAACTGGCTCCGGGCAAGACCGCGCCACCGCCGTACACCGGCACCGACGTCGGGTTCAGCTACGTCGACCCCACCGACGAGCGGACGTACGCCTTCGTCGCCGACGTGTTCGGCGAGCTGGCCGCGCTGACCCCCGGCCCGTGGCTGCACCTCGGCGGCGACGAGGCGTTCAAGGTGCCGGCGGAGCGCTACCGCGCCTTCGTCGAGCGGGCCCAGACCCTGGTCGCGGCCACCGGGAAGACTGTCGTCGGCTGGCACCAGCTCGCCCCGGCCGCACACGTCGACGGGCGCGTCCTCCAGTGGTGGGGCACGAACGGCGACGACCCCGGGACCGCCGACGCGGTACGCCGTGGCGCCCGGCTGATCCTCTCCCCCGGCAACCACGCCTACCTGGACATGAAGTACGCCCCGGACACCCCGATCGGGCACGACTGGGCGGGCCTCGTCGACGTGCGGCGCGCGTACGACTGGGATCCCGGCAGCCACGTCCACGGCGTACCGGTCGAGGCTGTGCTGGGGGTGGAGGCGCCGCTGTGGACCGAGTCGGTCACCACCCGCGCCGAGATCGAGTTCATGATGTTCCCCCGCCTGCCCGCCGTCGCCGAGCTGGGCTGGTCACCCCGGTCGACGCACGACTGGGCCGGGTTCCGGGAACGGCTCGCCGGTCACGGCCCGCGCTGGGCCGCCGCCGGGATCGCCTTCCACCGCGCCCCCGAGATCCCCTGGCCGGCGACGGTGGCACCGCAGCGTCGCCCGGCCGACCGACCCGACCGCGACCGCGCGCCGCTGGGGTGATCCTCCCGCGTCAGGTCAGGCACCTCATCCCGGTGATGCCGTTGGCCAGCTCGCTGCCCGAACCACTGAGCACCCGGACCGAGTTGACGTCGCCGGAGTAGGCCACCTCGCCCGCCCGGTCGCAGAGCCGGCGGGCCGGGTCGGCGTCCCCGTCGGCCAGTGTGGTGGCGACCACGACCGTGGTGCACTGCCCCTCCACCGTCACCGCTCGGACCTGGTCAGACCGGAGGTGCCGGCTGACCGTGTCGGCGACCGCGTCGCACGGGACCTCGGTGGCCGTCGGGCTCGGCGCGGTGGCGTCCGGCGGGGTTGCCGTCCGGCTCGGCGCGGCGGCGCCGGGCGGGACGGACGGGTCGTCGGCGTCGGAGCAGCCGACCAACGACGCGAACCCGAGCGCGACCACCGAGGTGACGAGCGCGGCGTGCCTGAGCGATGTCATGTGCGGACCGTCCTGACGTGGTGGGTGGGATGGCGGATCGGGCGTCATGCCGGGGCCCGTCCGGTGAGCAGCAGGAGCCCGGCGGGCAGCCGGTAGCCGGTCCCGGGCTCGCGGAACCGGGCGAGCAGTGCGGAAACCCCGGCCCGCGCCGCCGCCTGTCGTGACGGTCCGGCGGCCCGGTACGCGGCCCCGGCCGGGCCGACCTCGATCAGCCAGTCGGCGACGGTGTCCGGGTCGTCGGGCGCGGACAGGGTGACGTCGTGGGCGTCGACGGTGACGTCGTCGAACCCGGCCTCGGCCAGGACCCGGCGGGCCCGCGCCGGGTCGGCGAGCGCGAACGGCCCCGGCTCGTCGCCGACCGGAAGCGGCGGCAGCGCCCCGACGTGCGGGGCGGCGCCGAGCACCGCCGCGGTCAGCCACGGCGTCGTGCGACCGTCCCGGAAGACGGTCGCCGCCAGCCGTCCGCCGGGACGCAGGGCCCGCCGCAGGGTGCGGCACGCGGTGACCGGGTCGGCGAGCAGCATCAGGGCCATCCGGGAGTGGACCGCGTCGAACGGCGCGCCCGGGACGACGTCCAGGGTGTCCAGGTCGGCCGCCACGAACCGCAGGTGGGGATGGCGGTCGCCGGGGAAGCGCGCACCGGCGGCGGCCAGCATCTCGGCGGACAGGTCGAGGCCGACGGCCTCCCCGGCCGGCCCGACCGCCGCCGCCAGGTCGGCCGTGGTGCCGCCACAGCCGCAGCCGACGTCGAGGATCCGTTCGCCGGGTCGCGGGCGCAGCCAGTCCAGCGCCACCGCGCCGAGCGGTCGCCCGAGCTGGTCCTGGCGGTCGGCGTGGCGTACCCAGCCCGGGGCCGCCCCCGTCCAGAACGTGACGTTGCGGGCCCGCAGGCCGACCAGGTCGGCCATCAGAACGGCATCTCGGCGCCGTCGACCGTCACGGACCGGAAGCCGGCGGCCTTGTTCGCGTCGAACCCGTCGTCCTGGGCCGCCAGGCCGGCCGCGCGGACGAGTCGCTCGGACTGGAAGCGCCGGAACGCGGCCTCGTCCTGCCAGATGTTGATGATGCGCCAGCCACCCTCGACCGGTCCGGCGACGTGGGCGAGCAGGCCCGGCGGACGGTCCGGGCCGAGGTGGCGCTCGACCATCCGGTACTCGTGCTCACTGACGCCGGGCATCTCCTGGACGACACCGAATGGCATGATCATCAACTCTTTCCGATAGAGTAAGTCTCTATCCAATAGATGACTACACTCCTGCCGTGGGTGTCAAGAGGAGGTACGAGTCGGCAAGACGCCAGGAGCAGGCCCGACAGACCCGACGGGTGATCCTCGCCGCGGCCGGCAAGCTGTTCGTCGATCCCGGCTACGCGGCCACCCCACTGACCGCCGTCGCCGCCGAGGCCGGCGTGGCCGTCCAGACCGTGTACGCGATCTTCGGCAGCAAGCGTCACCTGCTCTCCGCACTCGTCGACGTGACCATCGCCGGTGACGAGGAACCGACCGCGCTGCCCGACCGCCCGTTCGTCGCGGAGATCCGGGCGCTGCCCGACGCCCGGGCGAAGCTGGGCCGCTACGCCCGGCACCTCAGCGCGACCCAGGCCCGGCAGGTCGACATGATGATCGCCCTCACCGGCGCCGCCAGCGCGGACCCCGACGCGGCCGCCATCTGGCGCAAGAACGTCGAGGAACGTCGGCGGGGCATGGCGATGTTCGCCGCCGAACTCGTCGCCACCGGCTCCGTACGCCCCGACCATGACGTCGACAGCGTCGCCGACGTGCTGTGGCTGGCGATGGACTTCCGCAACTACGACTGGCTGGTACGACAACGCGGCTGGCCGGTCGAGCGGTACGAACGCTGGTACGTCGACACCGTCGCCGCCGCCGTGCTGGCCTGAGCCGCCCCGGCGCCGTCAGCCCGGGGCGCGTTCCCGGAGCACGGCGGCGGTCCGCTCGTCGGCCGGGTAGAACGACTCGATGGACAGCTCAGCCACCGTGACGTCCAACGGCGTGCCGAAGGCCGCGACGGTGCTGAGGAAGCACAGCTCCCCGCCGTCGTGCCGCAGCCGGAGCGGCACCACGATCTCGTCCGGGCCGGCCGGCTCCGCGGACCGGTGTCGGCCGTCGCCCGGATAGCCGCGCAGCTCCTCCTCCAGCGCCGCTGTCGTTGGCGTCCACCAGATGCCACCCCCGGTCGATCACGGCCGCCGGGTAGGGCTCGTGCCCGGCCAGCACCCGGCGAACCGCGGCCAGCCGCGGCGCGGCCAGCGCCGTCTCCGGGTACGCCGGGGCGTAGCCGGCCGCCGCCGCCGTGTCGATTACCCCCGGGTAACGCCGGGGTCACGGATCGCCGGTCCGCGCCTCACCTGCCGGGCAATCGACACGCCCGCACAGCCGGTGCCAGAGTTCCGCGCGCGGCCACGAGCAGATCGCGGCGGCCATCGCCGGCGTCCAGCAGACCTTCCCGGGCCACGTCCTGCGCCCGCACGGCCCGGTCGACGGCCACCACGACATGGTCCGGTTCGGCTGGCAACTGGTGCCCGCCACGGCCTAACCACCACCCCACCGGCCGCTCACCCACCCAGACCCCTCGACCTCGTTGATCATGAAGTTGGCGGCGACAAATCGGACTGCAATCGCCGTCAACTTCATGATCACCGGAGTCGGGTCGGGCTTTGGAATCGGGGCGCGGTGCGCGGGTGCGAGGTATGTCCGCGGGGTCCGGGTCGGTGGGCCAGACCGGTGTGGCCCGACCGGAATCCCTCCCCGCCCCCGGGCGTTGAACATGGCTCACCCCCGGGAGCCCGCCGCGGAGCGCCGGCCCCGGAATGCCGGGCCCCGCCCGGTGGTTACACCCCCGAGCCGCCCGAGCAGGTCGCCCACCGCTGACCGCCGTACGGCACAGACCTCCCCCGCGGCACCCCGCGCCGCACACCCCCGAACCCAGAGGAGTCGCATCATGCGTACCGATCTGATCCGCAAGACCGCGCTGACCGTCGCCGGTATCGCCGCCACCGCCGGTGGCATCGCCGGCCCCGCCATCGCCGCCCAGGCCACCCCCGCCGAGCGCGCCGCCCAGGTCGTCACCACCGACCGCAAGGGCCACGGCGAGCGCGAGCTGGGCGTGCGCTACGAGGCCCAGCCCAACTTCTACTTCTGCGGCCCGGCCGCGGCCCGCAACGCGCTCAGCGTGCAGGGCAAGAACATCGACGTGGCCGCCATGGCCAAGGAGATGGGCACCACCGAGGCCGGCACCAACTCCATCAACGACATCACCCCGGTGCTGAACAAGGAGACCGGCAAGGACGTCTACAGGTCCACCGAGATCCCGGTCGACAAGGCCGGCGACAAGGCCGACAAGCTGCGCGCCGACGTCGTGCGCGCGGTGGACGACGGCCGGGCCGTGGTGGCCAACATCGCCGGGACCGCCACCGACACCGACGGCACCGTGCACTCCTTCGAGGGTGGCCACTACATCAGCGTGGTGGGCTACCGCGACGGCGGGAAGGTCGTGACGATCGCCGACTCGGCGAACCCGGACCAGGCCTCCTACCGGATGGACGTGGACGCCCTGGCGCACTGGATCGCCAGCCGCGGCTACAGCTCCTGACCGCACGACGATGACGAAGGGCCCGACCCCACCCGGGGGTCGGGCCCTTCGGCGTACCGGGATCAGCCGCCGGAGTCGTCCAGCTCGGCGCCCTCCGGCGGGGTGTCGTCGTCGCGGCTGGCCAGCCAGCCGTCGGGCAGGAAGACCTTGCCCGGGGAGTTGGTCCGGCCGCGTGGCTGGCCGAGCGTCTCGACCGGGAAGGGCACCTCCGGGTCGAGCTTGCCGAGCAGGTCGTCGAGCTGGGCCAAGCTCTCGATCATGGCGAGCGAGCGGCGCAGCTCACCGCCGATCGGGAAGCCCTTCAGATACCAGGCCACGTGCTTGCGGAAGTCGGTGCAGCCGTCGCGTTCGCCCCGGGCCGGGTTGCGGGCTCCGGCGACGAACTGCTCCACCAGCAGCTCGGCGTGCCGCCGCATGGTCACCGCGACCTCGCCGAGCGTGGGCAGCCGCCGGTCGGTGCGCCCCTCGAACGCGGCCTCCAGGTCGGCGAAGAGCCACGGTCGGCCCAGACAGCCGCGCCCCACCACCACGCCGTCCACGCCGGTGTGGGCGACCATCCGCAACGCGTCGCCGCCCTCCCAGATGTCGCCGTTGCCGAGCACCGGCACGTCCAGCGCCGCCTTGAGCGTGGCGATGGCGTCCCAGTCGGCGGTGCCCGAGTAGCGCTGCGCCGCCGTACGCCCGTGCAGGGCGACCGCCGCGACGCCCGCGTCCTGGGCGGCGAGCCCGGCCTCGACGTACGTCAGGTGGTCGTCGTCGATGCCCTTGCGCATCTTGACCGTGACCGGCACCCCGGCCGGTGACGCGGCGTCCACCGCGGCCTTGACCAGCCGGGCGAAGAGCCGGCGCCGCCACGGCAGGGCCGAACCGCCGCCCCGGCGGGTGACCTTCGGGACCGGGCAGCCGAAGTTGAGGTCGATGTGGTCGGCGAGGTCCCGCTCGACCACGATCCGCACGGCGGCGGCGGTGATCTCCGGGTCGGTGCCGTAGAGCTGGAGGCTGCGCGGGTGCTCGTCGGCGCCGAAGGCGATCATGCGCAGCGTCTTCGGGTTCCGCTCGACCAGCGCGCGGGTGGTGATCATCTCGCAGACGTAGATGCCGCCGCCCTGCTCGCGGCAGAGCCGCCGGAAGCCGACGTTGGTGATCCCGGCCATCGGCGCGAGCACCACCGGCGGCCACACCGCATACGGCCCGATCTTCAGCTCACTCACCGCCCAAGTGTAAGGAGGGGCCCCCGCTTAACGCTTTCTGCATAGGCAGGGGCCCTGCTTAACACGGCGCATATCACAGCACCGGCGGGAGCTGCGAGGCTTCCACAAGCAGGGTGGTTGTCCACAGGACGGGGCGACGGGCAGGACGACGGCCCGCGCGTACCCCACGCTTGCCGCATGATCGATCACCCGCCCCGGCTGGCAGAAGTCGCGCACCGCCAGCAGGACCTGGTCACGCGCGTCCAACTGCTGGAAGCCGGCTACGACGACATGTTCATCTACCGACAGACCCGTCGGGGCCGTTGGCAACGCGTCCTGCCGGCGACGTACGCCCTGGTCACCGGCGTGCTGACCGACGAACAGCGACGGATTTCCGCCGCCCTGTACGCCGGCCGGGGCGCCCAGCTGACCGGGCTGTCCGCGCTCTCCTGGTACGGCTTCCGATACAGTCCGCGGACCACCGACGTACACCTGCTCGTCCCACACGAGACGAGCCGTAAGTCGACCGGTCACGTGCGGGTGTCCCGGGCCCTGTCGCTCGATCCGAAGGCGCGTCCGACCGACCACTACCCGGTCTGCTCGCCCGCGAGGGCCGTCGTCGACGCCGCCCGTGACCTGCGCGACCTGCGGACGGTGCGGGCGATCGTGGCCGAGGCCGTCCAGCGGAGTTTCACCGACCTGGCCGCCTTGGACGAGGAGATCATCCGGGCGAGGCGCAGCCGTACGGCGCTGATCCGGAAGGCCTTCCACGAGGTGACGGCCGGCACCCGCTCCGCACCGGAGGCCGAGTTGCGGGACTGCCTCGCCGAGAGCCGGCTGCTCCCGGCGATCGTCTGGAACCCACGGTTGACGACCGGTGATGGGAACACGCTCCCGACACCCGACGGTTACCTCGCCGAGTCGGCGCTGGCGCTGGAGGTCGACTCGCGGGAGTACCACTTCAGCCCGGAAGGCTGGGCGCGCACGCTCGACCGCCACAACGAGCTGAGCCGACTCGGAGTGATGATCCTGCACTTCACCCCGGCGCAGATCCGGCGCGAGCCCCAGCGGGTACGCCGGACGGTGGAGCAGGCGCACGCTTCCCGCCAGGGTCTCGGCGCAACCGTAGTGGTCCATGCCGCCCCGGCGGCGGGGTGTTAAGCGGGGGCCCTTCCTCTACCGAAAGCGTTAAGAAGGGCCCCCGCCTTACACCACTCAGCAGCCGGGGAGGCGCTCGATCAGGTAGCGCTCGACCTGGTCCAGGGCGACGCGCTCCTGGGCCATGGTGTCCCGGTTCCGGACCGTCACCGCGTTGTCGTCGAGCGTGTCGAAGTCGACGGTGACGCAGAACGGCGTGCCGATCTCGTCCTGGCGGCGGTAGCGGCGGCCGATCGCCTGCGAGTCGTCGAACTCGACCACCCAGCGCTTGCGCAGGTCGGCGGCGAGCTGCTTGGCCTTGGGCGAGAGCGCCTCGTTGCGGGACAGCGGCAGCACCGCCACCTTCACCGGGGCCAGTCGCGGGTCGAAGCGCATCACGGTGCGCTTGTCCACGCCGCCCTTGGTGTTCGGCGCCTCGTCCTCGTCGTACGCCTCCAGCAGGAACGCCAGCACCGCGCGGGTGAGGCCGGCGGCCGGCTCGATCACGTACGGCATCCAGCGTTCCTGCTTCGTCTGGTCGAAGTACGACAGGTCGACGCCGGAGTGCTTGCTGTGCGTGGAGAGGTCGAAGTCGGTGCGGTTGGCGATGCCCTCCAGCTCGGCGAACTCGGTGCCGCCGAAGCGGAACTTGTACTCGATGTCGACGGTGCGCTTCGAGTAGTGGGAGAGCTTGTCCTTGGGGTGCTCGTAGAAGCGCAGGTTCTCCTCGGACAGGCCGAGGTCGAGGTACCAGTTCCAGCGCTCCTGAAGCCAGTATTCGTGCCACTGCTCGTCGGTGCCCGGCTCGACGAAGAACTCCATCTCCATCTGCTCGAACTCGCGGGTGCGGAAGATGAAGTTGCCCGGGGTGATCTCGTTGCGGAACGACTTGCCGGTCTGCGCGATGCCGAACGGCGGCTTCTTGCGGGCGACCGTCTCCACGTTCTTGTAGTTGACGAAGATGCCCTGGGCGGTCTCCGGGCGCAGGTAGTGCAGGCCCTCGTCGCTCTCCACCGGGCCCAGGTAGGTCTTCATCAGGCCGTTGAACATCTTCGGCTCGGTGAAGGTGCCCTTGTTGCCGCAGTTGGGGCAGTTCAGCTCCGTCAGCGAGGTCAGCGGCTTGCCGTGCTTGGCCTCGTACGCCTCTTCCAGGTGGTCGGCCCGGAACCGCTTGTGGCAGGACTGGCACTCGGTGAGCGGGTCGACGAACTCGGCGATGTGGCCGCTGGCCTCCCAGACCTTGCGGGCCAGGATGACCGCCGAGTCGAGGCCGACCACGTCGTCGCGCTGCTGGACCATGGTCCGCCACCACTGCCGGCGGACGTTCTCCTTCAGCTCGACGCCGAGCGGACCGTAGTCCCACGCCGACCGGGTGCCCCCGTAGATCTCACTGGAGGGGAAGACGAAGCCCCGGCGCTTGGCGAGGCTGACGACGGCGTCGATACGGTCGGCTGGCATGTTTCCTCCTACGCCGGCTGGCGGTCGGCGCGGTCGAGATGGATGGAACCGGGCTGTTCGGGACCACGGTACGACCGCCGCCGCCCCGAGCCCAGCAGAATACCGGGGGCCGGTCAGCTCACCCCGCAGACCTCCATGCCGCCGGTCTGCCGGTCGGGCGCCAGCGTGACGGTCTGCGCCTCCCGCCGCCCACCGGCCAGCGTGACGTCCACCGGCACGGTCAGCGTGGTGGTGTCGACCTTGCCCACCCGGTAGCCGGAGATCTGCGGCTCGGTGGCGGCCCGCCGCGCGAACTCCGGCCGGGACTCGCGTCGCCGGGCGTCGTCGCAGAGCCGGTCGTACGCCTTGGACCACTCCCGGGCGACAAGCGCCTGGTAGTAGTCGTCGGTGACGGCCCGGCCCTGCTCGCCGACCGCCTGCACGTTGCTCACCGCCAGCCCGACCACGGCCGCGCCGCCCCCGCCGCAGCAGAGCACCACGGCCAGCGCGCCGACGCCGAGGCCGAGCCAGAGCCGGGCCCGCCCGCCCTCGGTGGGCGGGGCGGCGAACGGCGGCGCGACGCCGGGACCGGGCGGCGGCGCGGGCACGCCCGGCTCCGCCGGGGCGGCCGGCGGCGTGCCGGGCGGCGCGGGTGGCGGGGGCGGCGCGGCCGGTCCGGGAGCGGTCATACGCGCCAGGGTAGTGCCCCCGGACTCAGCGGTACGGGCCTGCGGCACGATCACTGGCGACGACGACGATCTCGCCCTGCGGGGCGGCGTTGGCGAGCGTCTCGTACGCCGACGGCTCGTCCACGGATCGGGCGAGCAGCGGCACGGCGGTGACCTTGACGTCGAACCCGCCCAGCGCCCGCCGGTACGCCCCGACCGACTCCCACTCGGTGAGCAGGCACCAGTGGGCCGGGTCGTCCAGCGCCCGGAGCAGTTCGCCGCGCAGGTAGCCGGGGCGGGCGGCGAGCGCGGCCAGCGCGGCGTGCGCCTCCCGGGTGAACTCGTCAGCCGTTTCGGCGTCCACCACGAACCGGTTGGTGACCAGCACGGCGTTCCTCCTCGTAGAGTTTGTGGCATGCAGCGTACGCAGAGTCCCGTGCTGTCCCGGTTGGCCCGGCTCAACCCGACGGCGGTGTTCCTCGCCGCGCTGGTGCTGGTGCTGGTCGGCCTCTTCGCGCCCGGCCCGGCCGGCGGCGTCCTGCTGTTGGTGCTGGCGGCCGGGCTGGCCGCGTTGATGTCGGTCACCTGGCCGGTGCAGCGGCCGGCGACCCGGGTACTGCGGCTGCTGATGCTCACCCTGTTGATCGCGGTGGCGCTGGCGAAGCTGACGGTCGGCTGAGCCGCTCCGGGTCGGGCGACCCGCGCTGACATGCAAGCATGCGTTTTTGACAATAGTTTTCGTTATCGCGGACAGTTGCTCCCATGACCGCCCGCGCCACCCCCCGCGTCCTGACCGCCGCCATCGCCGCCCTGCTCGCCCTGGGCGGGCTCAGCGCCTGCTCGGACGGCGACGGCGGCGGCGGCAAGGACCCGGACCGGGTCGACGTGGTGGCCGCGTTCTACCCGCTCCAGTTCCTGACCGAGCGCGTCGGCGGCGACCGGGTCGTGGTCGGCAACCTGACCAAGCCCGGCGCGGAGCCGCACGACCTGGAGCTGAACCCCCGCCAGGTCGGCCAGGTGGTCGACGCCGAGCTGATCGTCTACCTGACCGGCTTCCAGCCGGCGGTGGACGAGGCGGTCGAGCAGAACGGCGGCGACCGCGCGTTCGACGTGGCCGGTGTCGCCCCGCTGCTCGACGCCGCCGGCGGCGGCCACGAGCACGAGGGCGAGGGCGAGGGCGAGGCCGGGCACGAGGAGGAGGGCGGCGGCAAGGACCCGCACCTCTGGCTCGACCCGACCCGGCTGGCCACCGTCGGCGACAGGCTCGCCGGACGCCTCGGCGCGGTCGACCCGGACCACGCCGCCGACTACACCGCCCGGGCCGGCGCGCTGCGCGCCGAGCTGACGACGCTCGACACCGAGTACGCCGAGGGCCTGCGTACCTGCCAGCGCCGGGAGATCGTGACCAGTCACACCGCCTTCGGTTACCTGGCCGAGCACTACAAGCTGGAGCAGATCGGGCTCACCGGCCTCACCCCGGAGGCCGAACCCTCCCCGCAGCGGCTCGCCGAGGTCGCGCGGGAGGCCCGGGCGCACCAGGCCGGTACGATCTTCTTCGAGACGCTGGTCAGCCCGAAGGTCGCCGAGACGATCGCCCGGGAGGTCGGGGCGAAGACCGCGGTCCTGGACCCGATCGAGGGCCCGCCCGCCGAGGGCGACTACCTGTCGGCCATGCGCGCCAACCTCCAGACCCTGCGAACCGCCCTGGACTGCTCATGACCTCATCACCCGTGATCGACATCGCGCACGCCACCGTCGGCTACGACGGCCGGCCGGTGCTGCGGGACGTCTCGCTGGCGCTGGCCGCCGGCGAGGTGGTCGCCGTGCTCGGCGCCAACGGCTCCGGCAAGTCGACGCTGGTCCGCGCCGCGCTCGGCCTGGTGCCGCTCGGCGCCGGGTCGGTCACCCTGTTCGGCACGCCGCAGCGCCGCTTCCGGCAGTGGCACCGCATCGGGTACGTCCCACAGCGGCTCGGCGCCGGCGGCGGGGTGCCCGCCACGGTGGCCGAGGTGGTGGCGTCCGGGCGGCTGGCCCGCCGGGGCGTGCTCCGGCCGGCGGGGCGGGCGGACCGGGAGGCGGTGGCGGCGGCGCTGCGCGCGGTCGGGCTCGCCGACCGGGCCGGTGACCCGGTCGCCACGCTCTCCGGCGGCCAGCAGCAGCGCGCCCTGATCGCCCGCGCGCTCGCCGGCGGCCCGGAGCTGCTGGTGCTGGACGAACCGACCGCCGGCGTGGACGCGGCCAGCCAGGAGGCGTTCGCCGGGGCGCTGCGCGGGTTCCGCGACGGCGGCGGCACGGTGCTGCTGGTCGCCCACGAGCTGGGGCCGCTGCGCCCGCTGATCAGCCGGGCCGTGGTGGTGCACCAGGGCGGGATCGCCCACGACGGCGCGGTGCCCGAGCCGGCCGGCCACCACGCCGACCCGGACCACGAGCACGTGCACCCGCACTGCGACGAGGAGCCCGCCGGGCTCTGGAGGAGCATCTGAGATGGACCTCTTCCAGTACGACTTCATGCTCCGTGCCCTGGTCGGCGCGCTGGTCATCGGCCTGGCCGCGCCGGCGCTCGGCATCTACCTGGTGCAGCGCCGGCTGGCGTTGATCGGCGACGGCATCGGGCACGTGGCGCTCACCGGCGTCGGCGCCGGGCTGCTGCTCAACCGCTCCCCGGTGCTGGTGGCGGTGCTCGCCGCCACGCTCGGCGCGGTCGTCATCGAGCTGGTCCGCGCGTACGGGCGCACCTCCGGCGACCTCGCGCTGGCGTTGCTGTTCTACGGCGGCATCGCCGGCGGCGTGATGCTCGTCGGCCTCTCCGACGCCAGCAGCGGGTCGCTCAACGCGTACCTCTTCGGGTCGCTGACCACCACGTCGCAGGGCGACCTGGTCACCATCGGCGTGCTCGGCGCGGTGCTGCTGGTGACCATGCTGGTGCTGCGCCCGGCGCTGTTCGCGGTCTGCCACGACGAGGAGTACGCGCGCGTCTCCGGCCTGCCGGTGCGGGCGCTGAACCTGCTCCTCGCGGTGGGCACCGCGGTGACCGTGACCATCGCCATGCGGGCGGTCGGCGTGCTGCTGATCAGCGCGTTGATGGTGGTGCCGGTGGCCACCGCCCAGCAGGTGACCCGCGGCTTCCGGTCCACCATGACGGCGGCCATGGCGTTGGGCCTGTTCGCGGCCGGGGCCGGGGTGTGGGTGGCCGCCACGGCCGACACCGCGCCGGGCGCCTCGGTGGTGCTGGTGGCGATCGGCTCGTTCCTGGTGGTGGCGCTGCTGGCCGCCGGCGGGCGGGCGCTGCGGCGACGCCGCGGCCGGGCGACGCCGACTCCCGCGCCGGTCGAACCGGCCGAGCACGAGGTGCTGCTCGGATGAGAGCGTCCCAACCGGCAGTGGTTATCGTTACGGAGTGACCGGGACCAACGGGTACGACGCCTTCGAGGGCGCGGGCGAGCTGCTCCGTGCCCTCTCGGCCCCGATCCGGCTCGCCATCGTCAGCGAGCTGGCCGAGGGCGAGCGCTGCGTGCACGAGCTGGT
Organism: Micromonospora sp. NPDC049201; assembly: GCF_055586805.1. NCBI lineage: Bacteria > Bacillati > Actinomycetota > Actinomycetes > Micromonosporales > Micromonosporaceae > Micromonospora > Micromonospora sp. NPDC049201. The sequence goes on from NZ_JBVJHM010000009.1 coordinate 234,709, forward strand.
CGAGACGCTCGGCGCCCCGCAGCCGCTGGTCTCCCAGCACCTGCGGGTGTTGCGCGGCGCCGGGGTGGTGCGCGGCTCGCGACGCGGCCGGGAGATCGCGTACGCGCTCGTCGACGAGCACGTCGCGCACATCGTGGCGGACGCGGTCAGCCACGCCGGGGAGGGACCGGCATGACCACCGGCACGCCGCGTACCACCCGGCAACGCAGCGCGGTGAGCGCGCTGCTGGACGAGGTCGAGGGCTTCCACAGCGCCCAGGACCTGCACGCCATGCTGCGCCGAAGGGGCGACCGGATCGGGCTGACCACGGTCTACCGGACGTTGCAGGTGCTCGCCGACGCCGGCGAGATCGACGTGATGCGCCCGCCGGGTGGCGAGCACCTCTACCGGCGGTGCAGCGACGACGGGCACCACCACCACCTGGTCTGCCGGGGCTGCGGTCGTACCGTCGAGGTGGCCGGGCCGGCGGTGGAGAAGTGGGCGGACCGCATCTCCGCCGAGCACGGCTTCACCGAGGTCAGCCACACCCTGGAGATCTTCGGCACCTGCCCGGCCTGCGCCGGCCGGTAAATCCGACCGGTGCCGCCGGGGCCGCGCCGTGGCAGGCTGTCCGGCGTGAAGATCTACGCCGACCGTTTCCCGACCGCCCTCCGCCAGCTCCTGACCGACCTGCTCGTGGTCGTCTGGGTGTACGCGGCGATCCGCTTCGCGCTCTGGCTGCACGACCTGGTCGAGAAGCTCGCCGTACCCGGGCAGAAGCTGGAGGGCGCCGGCGGCGGCCTCGCCGACAACCTGGCCGACGCCGGCGGCAAGGTGGGCCGGGTGCCGCTGGTCGGCGACGAGCTGACCGCGCCCTTCACCCGGGCCGCCGACGCCGCGCGCGCGATGGCCGAGGCCGGCCGGGACCAGCAGGAGCTGGTCGGCCAGTTGGCGCTCGCGTTGACCGTCGCGGTGCTGGTGTTCCCGCTCGGCCTGGTGTTGTTCGGCTGGCTGCCGCTGCGGGTGCGCTGGATGCGCCGGGCCGGCGCGGCGAAGGCGATGTCCGCCGCGCCCGCCGGCCGGGACCTGCTGGCGTTGCGCGCGCTCACCGGTCAGCCGCTGTCGAAGCTCCAGCGGATCGCGCCGGACGTGGCCGAGGCGTGGCGGCGCGGCGACGACGCCACCGTCGACGCGCTCGCCGCGCTGGAGCTGCGCGGACTGGGGTTACGCACCGGCCGGTAGGGTGTCCCGGTGCTGTACTTCCTGATCGTCGTGGCCGTGCTGCTGCTGGCCTACGCGGGCGTGCTGGTGAGTTTCGTCCGCAAGGGCCGCAAGATCCCGCCGGCGGCCTACCTGGTGCTGGCCGCCCTCAACGGCCTGATCCTCGCCGCGGTGATCGCCTGGGCCATCGCCCGCCGCTGAGCGGGTGTTAAAAGGGGCCCCCTCCTCTACCGGAGGCGTTAACAGGGGGCCCCTCCTTTCACAGTCGGCGGCGGACGTCGTGGGCGGTGGAGGGGCCTGGGGTCCAGGGGGCCACCCAGGGGAGGTCGGTTGGTGGGGTGATCACGCCGGTCTCTACCGAGGCGTAGCGGCCGGCGACGATCCGCTTCGCGGCGGCCACGTCGACCGAGTCGGTGTTCGACCAGAGGCCGGTGAACAGCTCGTCGACGCGCAGCCGCGCCTGGCGGCAGAACAGGTCGGCCAGCTCGATGTTCTCCGGGTGTTCGAGCCGCTCGGCGTACGCCCGGACGCAGACCGCGGACATCGCGAACAGCTCCGCGCCGATGTCCACCACCCGGCCGAGGAACGCCTGCTTGCGCTCCATCTTCCCCTGCCACCGGGACATCGCGTAGAACGTCGACCGGGCCAGCTTGCGGGAGGTCCGCTCGACGTGCCGCAGGTGCCCGGCCAGCGGCCCGAACTCCTGGTACGCCCCGGGCGCCTGCCCCTTGCCGACCGCGAGCGTCGGCAGCCACTTCGCGTAGAAGGCGCCGGCCCGCGCACCGGCGGCGGCCTTGCGGCCAAGGCCGGCGTCCGGGTCGATGATGTCGCCGGCCACCGAGAGGTGCGCGTCGACCGCCTCGCGGGCGATCAGCAGGTGCATGATCTCGGTGGAGCCCTCGAAGATCCGGTTGATCCGCAGGTCCCGCAGGAGCTGCTCGACCGCGGCCGGTCGTTCGCCCCGGGCTTCGAGTGAGTCGGCCGTCTCGTAGCCGCGCCCGCCCCGGATCTGGATCAGCTCGTCGGCGATCCGCCACGCCATCTCGCTGGCGTAGAGCTTGACCAGCGCCGCCTCGATCCGGATGTCGTTGCGGTCGTCGTCGGCGAGCAGGCAGGACAGGTCCAGCATCGACTCCATGCCGTACGTGGTGGCGGCGATGAACGACAGCTTCTTCGCCACCGCCTCGTGCTCGCCGACCGGCCGGCCCCACTGGACCCGGTCGGCGGCCCACTCCCGGGCCACGTTCAGCGCCCACTTGCCGGCGCCCACGCACATCGCCGGCAACGACAGCCGGCCGGTGTTCAGCGTGGTCAGCGCGATCTTCAGGCCCTTACCCTCGCCGCCGATCACGTTCTCGGCCGGCACCACCACGTCGTGGAACCGGGTGAGGCTGTTCTCCAGGCCGCGCAGCCCGACGAAGGAGTTACGCCGTTCCACCGTGATGCCCTCGCTGTCGCCCTCGACCACGAACGCGGTGATCCCGCCGCGCCGTCCCTCGGTGGCTGGCACCCGGGCCATCACCACCAGCAGGGTGGCGACCGTGCCGTTGGTGGCCCAGAGCTTCACCCCGTTGAGCCGGTAGCCGGTGCCGTCCTCGGTGGGCTCGGCGGTGGTGGCCAGCCGCGCCGGGTCGGAGCCGACGTCCGGCTCGGTGAGCAGGAACGCGGAGACCTCGCCGGCGGCCAGCCGGGGCAGGAAACGGTCCTTCTGCTCGGGCGTGCCGAACATCTTCAGCGGCTGCGGCACGCCGATCGACTGGTGCGCGGAGAGCAGCGCGCCGATCGCCGGGCTCACCGAACCGGCGAGCATCAACGCCCGACAGTAGTGCAGGTTGCTGAGCCCGAGGCCGCCGTACTTCCGGTCGATCTTCATGCCGAACGCGCCGAGCCGGGCCATGCCGTGGAACACGTCGTCCGGGATCCGCGCGTCGCGCTCGATCGCCGCGCCGTCCACCTCGGCGCCCAGGTACGCCCCGAACGCGTCGAGGAACTCCTGCGCGCGGGCCACGTCGGCCGGGTCGGACCGGGGCCACGGGTTGATCAGGTCGAGCCGGAACCGGCCGAGGAAGAGTTCCTTGCCGAAACTGGGCCGGTCCCAGGCCGCCTCGCGGGCCGCCTCGGCGACCTGGCGGGCCTCCTTCTCGGAGACCTGGCCGGCCTCGGTGGGCAGCGGTCCCACCCCGTCGGCGTTGTTCTGTGTCGTGGTCACGGCTGCCTCCTGGATGGTCGGTCCGGCTGCGATCGACGCGCTCGACGAAAACGACGCTACCCCCGGGTGTTACCCAGGGGTAGCGTCGCGTGCACGTCCGATTTGGCGGACCCTCAGTCGCCGGCCAGCGTCTGCGGGTCGTCGTCATCGTCGTCGACGTCGTCCTCACCCCAGTTGCGCCGCGCGAACGGCAGGATCGCCCAGAACGTCAGGAACCAGATGCCGGTGAGCGCGCTGAGCAGGAACGCGATGGGCCGGTCCAGCACGAAGTCGCTGACCAGCAGCACCGAGCTGACCATCGCGATCAGCATGAAGAACAGGCCGCCGGTGGCCATCCGGTGGGCGAAGCGGACCAGCTCCGGCTTGCGGCCCTGCCGGAACAGCGCCCGGTGGAACGCCACCGGCGAGATGATCATCGCGGCGGACGCGGCGGCGGCCAGCAACGCCACGATGTAGACGTCACGCTGGAACTCGGTGGTCCGGGTGAACCCGTTGCTGAACGGCAGCGTCAGCAAGAAGGCGAAGAGGATCTGCACGCCGGTCTGCGCGACGCGCAGCTCCTGCAACAGATCGGCGAAGTTGCGCTGCCAGCGCTGCTTCTCGGATTCCTTGGACACTCGCGAACCTCCGGTGAAGACGGCACGGCCGGCGGGTGAACACCCGCCGGCAGCAGCGCCTGTGCCCGATTCGGGCGCTCGCGAAACCGGCTCACGATCCCCGGCGGATCCGCCCCGCGTACCGGGCTTCCAGTTCGGCGTTGTACTCGTCGCCGCCGGTGATGTTGGCGGACAGGTAGACCGGCGGTCGCTCCCCCGCCGCCACCAGCCGGGCCACCACCTCGACGGTGATCTGCTGGGCCAGCAGCGCGGCGGTGATCGACGAGACCGCGCCGACCGCGCCACCGCCGGGCAACGGCAGCGTGGCGTCGCCGTACGGGGCGCCGTTGTCCAGCACCACGTCGGCGAAGTCGGCCAACTTCCGCCCGGACGGGTGCCGCGAGGTCATCCGCGCCGAGTGCCGCGCCGACGTGATCGCCACCAGCCCGTGCCCGCGCTGCTTCACGATCGACGCGAACTCGACCATCGCCCCGTTCACGCCCGAGTTGGAGGCGAGCACGAACACGTCCGGCGGCCGGACCGGGGCCAGCTCGTAGAGCCGGTGCGCCACCGCCGGCTCGCGTTCCAGCTTCGGGCCGAGCACGTCGGCCGGCTCGCCGCCGTGCAGGACCAGGTCGCGCAGCGCGATGCGGTTGGTGGGCACCAGCCCGCCGGCGCGGCCGGCGATCTCCATGGCGAGCGCCTCGGAGTGCCCGGTGCCGAACGCGTGCACCACCCCGTCGGCACGGAGCGCCGCCACGATCAGATCGGCCGCCTCCGCCACGTTCCCCCGCTGCTCGGTGGCCACCCGCTGCATCGTCGACGTCACCGTCGCCAGGTACGCCTCGGCGCTCACCGTCATGCCTCCTCCGTCCCTCGGACCCGGGCCAGGACCGCCTCGACCAGCGGGCCCGGGGCCTCGTCGGGGATCCAGTGGCTGACGCCGGACAGGGTCACGAACCGGTAGTCGCCGGTGACGTGTCCCGCGCACGCCTCGGCGGCGGTCCGGCCGACCGCCACGTCCCTGTCGCTCCAGACGTACGTGGTCGGCACCGCCACCGGGCCGACCGCCTTCATGTCCGACCCGCTCATCGCGCGGTACCAGTTCAGCGCCGCGGTGAGCGCCCCCGGCTCCCGCATCGGGTCGGCGTACCGGGCGACGGTGGCCGCGTCGCCGACGCCGCGCAGCATCCGGCGCAGCACGGCGCCGTGCAGCGCCAGCAGCACCTTCTCCGCCTTGCCCGGCATCCGGAACAGCGCCATGTAGGCGGACTTGGCCTTCTGCCGGGGATCGTTGGCGAGCGCGTGGCCCATCGCGGCCGGGTGCGGCACCGACACCGCGGTCAGCGTCCGCACCCGCTCCGGGTGCGCCGCCGCGAGGCCCCAGGCCACGATCGCGCCCCAGTCGTGGCCGACCAGGTGCGCGGCGGTCACCCCGAGCGCGTCCAGCACGGCCGCCGCGTCGGCCACCATCTCCGGGATCCGGTACGCCTCGACCGCCGCCGGCCGCGCGCCGGGCGAGTAGCCGCGCTGGTCGAGCGCGTACGTGCGCAGCCCGGCGGCGTGCAGCGCGGGCGTCACCGCGTCCCACTCGCCGGCGTGCTGCGGAAAGCCGTGCAGCAGCAGGACGGGGTCGCCGCCCTCGGGGCCGCCGGTGCGTACCTCGAACGTCAGATTTCGCGCCTCGACCCGCATGATCGCCAGCCTACCGACAGTCGCCCTGCTGGGCCCGGCCCCGACGTCGGTGCTAGCGTCTGCGACGAGACAACTTCACATCCGACAGGGGAGCGCACAGCGCTGAGAGTGCGGGCCGGTGCCCGCAGACCCTCGAACCTGATCTGGGTAATGCCAGCGCAGGGAGTTCGGTCGACCTCCAGCCGCGTCGACGTCCGGCATTCCGGGCGCGGCGTGCGTCTTCTCCTGGTTCCTCACCACGAACTGGGAGCCACCGTGAACCACACCGACAGCAACCGCTGGCGTACCGTCGACATCGTCGTCGCCTCGGTCATCGCCGTCGCCTTCGGCGTCGTCTTCTGGGCCTGGGGCCTGCTCTGGAGCGCCACCGACGCGGCGTTCGCGTTCTTTCCGCCCGCGCAGGCGGTGCTCTACGGCGTGTGGCTGATCCCGGCGGTGCTCGCCGGCCTGATCATCCGCAAGCCGGGTGCCGCGCTCTACTGCGAGACGGTGGCCGCGATCGTCTCCGCGCTGCTGGGCAGCCAGTGGGCGGGCATCGTGATCCTCCAGGGCCTGATGCAGGGCATCGGCGCGGAGTTGGCGTTCGCCGCCTTCCGCTACCGCTCGTTCAAGCTGCCGGTGGCGGTCCTGGCCGGCGCGCTGACCGGCCTGGGCGCGGCGATCTTCGACTTCGTCTACTGGAACAAGGCGTACGAGCTGACCTCCTACCGCATCCCGTACGCGCTCATCACGATCGTCAGCGCCACCGTGATCGCCGGCCTCGGCGCCCACCTGCTCACCCGCGCCCTGGCCAACACCGGCGTCCTGGACCGCTTCCCCGCCGGCCGCGACCGCGCCCTGGTCTGACGGGTTCCCGCCGTTGATCAAGGAGTTTGCGTCGGCGGCGGGCGGTTTCCCTGACGCGAACTCCTTGATCAACGAGGCTGGGGAGGGGGTGGCGCGGTGAGTGGGGTGGTTCTGCGGGGGTTCGGGTGGCGGCACGGGGGGCGGAAGCGCTGGGCGGTGCGTGGGGTTGACCTGCGCGTCGAGAGCGGGGAGCGGGTGCTGCTGCTCGGGGCCTCCGGTGCGGGCAAGAGCACGCTGCTGGCGGCGCTGGCCGGGCTGCTGCCGGAGGACTCCGGCGAGCAGGAGGGCGCCGTCGAGATCGACGGGCTGGACCCGCGCAAGGCCCGCGAACGCGTCGGCGTGGTGTTCCAGGACCCGGAGACCCAGCTCGTGATGGCCCGCTCCGGCGACGACGTCGCGTTCGGGCTGGAGAACCGCGGGGTGCCGGCCGAGGAGATCTGGCCCCGGGTCGACGAGGCGTTGCGCCGGGTCGGCTTCCCCTACCCCCGGGACCGCCCGACCGCCGCGCTCAGCGGCGGCGAGCAGCAGCGGCTGGCCCTCGCCGGGGCGCTCGCGCTGCGTCCCGGACTGCTGCTGCTCGACGAGCCGACCGCCAACCTCGACCCGGCCGGCGCCGCGCTGATCCGCCGGGCGGTCGCGGACGCGCTCGACCCGGACACCACGCTGATCCTGGTGGAGCACCGGGTCGCCGAGGCGCTGCCGCTCGTCGACCGCGTGGTGGTGCTGGAACCGGGTGGCGGCGTGCGCGCCGACGGGCCGCCCGGCGCGGTCTTCGCCGCGCACGGCGAGGCGCTGGCCGCCGCCGGGGTCTGGGTGCCCGGGCACACCGTGCCGCCGCGACACGCCACCGCGCCGGCCGGCGACGTGCTGCTCACCGCCGACCGGCTCGGCCTGCCGCCCCGGCTGGCCCCCACCGACCTTCGGGTACGCGCCGGCGAGGCGCTCGCCGTCCTCGGCCCGAACGGCGCCGGCAAGTCCACGCTGGCGCTGCTCCTCGGCGGCCTGCTGCGCCCCGGCACCGGCACGGTCACCGCGGCCACGGAACTGGCCGGGCGGGACGCGCGCACTCCCCCGCACCGCTGGCGGGCGCCGGCGCTGGCCCGCCGGATCGGCTCGGTCTTCCAGGACCCGGAGCACCAGTTCGTCACCGGTACGGTCCGCGACGAACTGGCGCTCGGCCCGCGCCGGACCGGGCAGTCCGAGGCGGCGGTCACCGCCACCGTGGACGCGCTGCTGCACCGGCTGCGACTGGACCGGCTGGCCGGCGCCAACCCGTACACCCTCTCCGGTGGCGAGGCGCGGCGGCTGAGCGTGGCGACCGCCCTGGCCACCGCGCCCCGCCTGCTGATCTGCGACGAGCCCACGTTCGGCCAGGACCGGCGCACCTGGCGGGAACTGATCGACCTGCTCGCCGAGCTGCGCGACGCCGGCCACGGCGTGGTCACGGTGACCCACGACGCCGACTTCGTCGCCGCGCTGGCCGACCGGACGCTCACCCTGGACCGCCCGGCCGGGTCCCACGAGCCGGGCCGTCCCGGTTCGGCGCGGCACCCGTCACCGCCGGGCCCTCCCGGTTCGGCGCGGCACCCGTCACCGCCGGGCCGTCCCGGTTCGGCGCGGCGTCCGTCACCGCCGGGCCGAGGGGCGGGTGCGACGTGATCGACCTGGAGCCGGTGGCGACGCCGGGCGCCCCGCTGGCCCGGCGCAACCCGGTGGCGAAGCTGGCCGCCGCGATGGTGTTCACCATCGTGCTGGTGGCGACGCTGGACCCGGTCGCGCCGGCCATCGCCATCGCGGTCGAGCTGGCCGTGCTGCCGCTGTTCGGGGTCCGCTACCGGGTGCTCGCCCGCCGGGCGTGGCCGCTGCTGGCCGCCGCCGTCGGCATCCTGGTCACGCTGGTGCTCTTCGCCGCCGACCGGTCCGGGCCGGTGCTGGTCGAGGCCGGGCCGGTGCTGGTCACCCAGGGCGTCCTGGTCACCGCGCTGGGGCTGGTGCTGCGCATGCTCGCGGTGGCGCTGCCCGGCATCATCGTGTTCGCCACCACGGACCCGACCGAACTGGCCGACGCGCTGATCCAGAACGCGAAGGCGCCGGCCCGGTTCGCCATCGGCGCGCTGGCCGCGTTCCGGCTGGTGCCGCTCCTCGAACAGGAGTGGCGGATGATCAGCATGGCCCGCCGGGCCCGGGGCGTGGACGCCGGCCGCAACCCGGTGGCCAAGCTGCGGCTCTTCGCGTCCACCGCGTTCACGCTGCTGGTCGGCGCGATCCGGCGCGGCACCCGGCTGGCCGTGGCGATGGACGCCCGGGGCTTCGACGCGGGAACCCCGCGTACGGTCGCCCGCCGACAGCGCTTCACCCGCGCGGACGCCCTGCTCGTGCTCGCCGCCGCCCTGCTCGCCGGTGCCGCCCTGACCACGAGCATCCTCCTGGGCACCTTCCGCCCCCTGATCGGCTGACCCCTCCCCCGCGCCCCCTCCCGGCCCGGCGATCATGAAGTTGACGGCGTTCCCTGTCCGTTTTGTCGCTGCCAACCTCATGATCGACGCGCCGCGGGGCGATCTTGGAAGGAAACGGCCCTTGGCGGGGCCGGAAGCTTCCAAGATCTGTTGCGATCTCCGCGCACCCCCGTGACGGGGGTGCGCGGAGATCGGGGACGGGTGAGGATCAGCTGCGCCGGAAGGCGTAGAACCGGTTCTGGCCGGCTCGCTGGCTACGGCCGGCCAACCGGGCGTCGCGGCCGGCGGACGGGCCGGCCTTCGGTGCCGAGCGAGCCGACGTCGAACCAGCCGACGTCGAACCAGCCGGCTCCGACCCGACCGGCGCTGAACCAGCCGACACCGGACCGGCCAACGCCGAACCGGGCGTCGAACCGGACAGGGTCACCGGCGTCGGCGGGGACACGGTGAGCGCGTCGAGATCCGTCGGCGTCAGCCCCAGCGGGGACGACGACGGCTTGCGGGACTTCTTCGGGTTGCGCTTCGCGGGCATCCGCGGGCCTCCTGTCTGTCGGGCGCGCCGACCACGGTCGCGCCGGGGGCGCGCCGTAGTGGGACGCGCCGAGCGGGTGCGATCCGGTGCGATCCGACCGCGACAGACACCGCGAACAACGGCGGCGGGACGGGATGCGGACGCCCGGAGCAGGACGGGTCCGCGGCAGCTACGGCGGCGGACCGGCTCGGAGGAAGGGCGTCAGTTGCGCATGCCGACACGCTAACCCGACGCCACCGACACCCGCACCCGAATTACTGACACCATCGTCGGCATGCTTGTCGCGTTCTCCATCACCCCGCTCGGCGTGGGTGAGTCCGTGGGCGACCCGGTCGCCGACGCCGTCCGGGTGGTCCGCGAGTCCGGCCTGCCGAACCGGACCGATGCCATGTTCACCACTGTCGAGGGTGAGTGGGACGAGGTGATGGCGGTGGTGAAGCGGGCCGTCGACACCGTCGCGGCCCAGGCGCCCCGGGTCAGCCTGGTGCTCAAGGCCGACCTGCGCCCCGGCGTGACCGACGCGTTGACCGCGAAGGTGGCGCACATCGAGGCGCGTCTCGCCGAGGGATGAGACGCGCCGCCACCGCCTCCTCACCCCTCGTCGCGGTGTGATCCCCTCACGCCACGACCGCGATACGGTCGCAGGACGGTAACGAGGACGGCCGCGGTCAGCGGCGCGGACGAGAGGTGGCGGTACGCATGGCAGAGCAGGCGACGGCGCAGATCGGGGTCACCGGTCTGGCCGTGATGGGCCGCAACCTGGCCCGGAACCTGGCCCGCAACGGCTTCGCCGTGGCGGTGCACAACCGGTCGCCGGAACGCACCCGCAGCCTGGTCGCCGAGCACGGTGACGAGGGCACGTTCGTGCCGTCCGAGTCGCTCGCCGACTTCGTCGCCTCGCTGGAGCGGCCCCGCGCGGTGATCGTGATGGTGAAGGCCGGCGCGCCGACCGACGCCGTGATCGACGAGCTGATCCCGCTGCTGGAGGAGGGGGACATCGTCGTCGACTGCGGCAACGCGCACTTCGCCGACACCCGCCGCCGCGAGGAGGCGCTGCGCACGCACGGGCTGCACTTCGTCGGCACCGGCGTCTCCGGCGGCGAGGAGGGCGCGCTGCGCGGCCCGAGCATCATGCCGGGCGGCTCGGCGGAGTCCTACCAGAAGCTCGGGCCGATCTTCGAGAAGATCGCCGCGCAGGTCGAGGGCGCGCCCTGCTGCCGGCACGTCGGCCCGGACGGCGCCGGCCACTTCGTCAAGATGGTGCACAACGGCATCGAGTACGCCGACATGCAGCTCATCGCCGAGGCGTACGACCTGTTGCGGGCCGGCCTGTCGGCGAGCCCGGCGGAGATCGCGGACATCTTCCGGGAGTGGAACGGCGGCGAGCTGGAGTCGTTCCTGATCGAGATCACCGCGGACGTGCTCGGGCACACCGACGCGGCGACCGGCCACGCGTTCGTGGACGTGGTGCTCGACCAGGCCGAGCAGAAGGGCACCGGCCGCTGGACCGTGCAGAGCGCGCTGGACCTGGGCATCCCGATCACCGGCATCGCCGAGGCCACGTTCGCCCGTTCGCTGTCCGGTCACGCGGACCAGCGCGAGGCGGCCCGTCGCGTGTTCGCCGACGCCGGCGAGAAGTGGCAGGTGGAGGACCGGGACACGTTCGTCGAGGACGTGCGCCGCGCGCTGCTGGCCAGCAAGATCGTCGCGTACGCGCAGGGCTTCGACCACATCCGGGCCGGCAGCCGGGAGTACGACTGGAACATCGACCTGGGCGGCACGGCCACCATCTGGCGGGGCGGCTGCATCATCCGGGCCCGCTTCCTGGACCGCATCCGGGAGGCGTACGACGGCGAGCCGGAGCTGGCGACGCTGCTCGTCGCGCCGTGGTTCGCCGACCGGGTCAGCGCCGGTGTCCCGGCCTGGCGGCGGGTGGTGGCCGACGCGGCCCGGGCGGGTGTGCCGACCCCGGCCTTCGCGTCGTCGCTGGCCTACTTCGACGCGCTGCGGGCGCAGCGGCTGCCGGCCGCGCTGATCCAGGGGCTGCGGGACAACTTCGGCGCGCACACCTACCACCGGGTGGACCGGGACGGCGCGTTCCACACCCGCTGGGCCGGCGACCGCTCCGAAGTGGAGGGCTGAGCCCCACCACGCTCACCGGTGGGCGGCCCGGGTCACGGCGCGGTACCGGACGCGCCGGGCCGGGGCCGTCGCCGGGTCATCGGGCCCAGTCCGCCGCCGGCTCACCGGCGGCCAGCTCGCCGATCTCGCCGGAACGGACGGTGGGGGTGTGTCCGAGGTCGGCGCACCACCGCTCGGCGACGCCGGCGCACAGCTCGGCGACCGCCTCCCGGCGGCTCGGCTCCATCAGGTCGGCGGCGGCCAGGGCGGCCGTCATCTCGTACCGGAGATCGCGCATCTTCCACCCCCGTGGCGGCGCGTCCCGGCGGCGCGCCCTGCGCCGATGGTAAAGCGGAACGCCCCACGGATGCGGGGCGTTCCGCCGATGGCCGGCCGACGCCGGCCGGCAGGTCAGAAGAACCGACGCCGCTTGGCCTTCTGCGGCCGGAGCAGGTCCGCGCCCTTGGTCAGCAGGCGGCTCACCCCGGTCGGCCCGCGACGGGCCTCCAGCGTGTGGCTGAGCCGGCGGGCGCCGGCCGCCGCCAGCGGCACGGCGACCGCCATGACCGCCCACTGCCCGATCCGCTTCTGAATCATGTGGTTCACCTCCGCGTTTGCTGTTGTCCCTACCGGTACCCAGCGCGTCGCGTCGGTAAGCGTGAGCTCAGACTCCCGGGGCCACCGGGTTGGGCAGCGCGCCGCCGAAGCGGCGGTCCCGTTGGGCGTACAACTCGCAGGCGTACCAGAGATGACGGCGGTCGAAGTCGGGCCAGAGCGTGTCCAGGTAGACCAGCTCCGCGTACGCGGTCTGCCAGAGCAGGAAGTTCGAGATGCGCTGCTCGCCGGAGGGACGCAGGAACATGTCCACCTCGGGCACCTCGGGGTGGTAGAGGTAACGCGCCACCGTCTTCTCGGTGACCTTGTCCGGATGCAGCCTGCCGGCGGCGACGTCCCGGGCGATCGCGGCGGCGGCGTCGGCGATCTCCGCCTGGCCGCCGTAGTTGACGCAGAACTGGAGCGTCAGCGTCGAGTTGTCCCGCGACATCTCCTCGGCGGTCTGCAACTCGGAGATGACGCTCTTCCAGAGCCGCCCGGCCCGGCCCGACCACACCACCCGGACGCCCAGGTCGACGAGCTGGTCCCGGCGGCGGCGGATGACGTCGCGGTTGAAGCCCATCAGGAAGCGGACCTCGTCCGGCGAGCGACGCCAGTTCTCGGTGGAGAACGCGTACGCGGACAGGTAGGGGATGCCCATCTCGATCGCGCCCTCGACGGTGTCGAACAGGCTGTGCTCGCCCTGCTCGTGACCCTTGGTGCGGGGCAACCCCCGCTCCTTGGCCCAGCGGCCGTTGCCGTCCATCACGATGGCGACGTGCCGGGGCACCGCGGCGGGCGGCAACGCCGGCGGCCGGGCACCGGACGGGTGCGGGGTCGGCGGCACCGGCTCACGGCGGTGCGCCCTCGTCGATCGGATCACTCGGTCATCTCCCTGTTCACACCAGCGACGGCGGGCCCGTCGCCGGTGCGCGGCGGGACCACACCCGGCCCCGCGCCGCCGGGCGGCGGGACCGCGCCGGGCGCCGGGGCACCCCGGTCGACCAGCGGCAGCGAGCGTAGCGCGCGCTCCAGATGCCACTGGAGGTGCGCCGCGACCAGCCCACTGCACTCCCGGCGTACGCCGTTCTCGGCGGCGTCGGCGTACGCCCAGTCGCCGGTGGTCAGCGCGGACATCAGCACGAACGTGGCCGGCGCGGGATGGGCGGCGCCGGGCGGCCGGCAGTCCGGGCAGACGGCGCCGCCGGCCGGCACCGAGAACGCGCGGTGCGGACCCGGCTCGCCGCAGACCGCGCAGGCGGTCAGCGCCGGCGCCCAGCCGGCGAACGCCATGCCGCGCAGCAGGTACGCGTCGAGCACCAGCGTGGTGGCGTGATCGCCGCGGGCCAGGGACTTCATCGCACCGAGGGTGAGCTGGAACAGCCGCAGCGACGGCTCCCGCTCGACCGGGGTCAGCCGTTCGGCGGTCTCGGCGATCGCGCTGGCCGCCGTGTAGCGGGGGTAGTCGCCGAGGAACCGCTTGCCGTACAGCTCGATCGCCTCGACCTGGCTCACGGTGTGCAGCGAGCTGCCCTGGTTGCCCTTGGGGTCGCCGGCGAGTTGGAGGTCGACGTGGCCGAACGGCTCCAGCCGGGCGCCGAACCTGCTGGTGGTGCGCCGGACGCCCCGGGCCACCGCGCGCAACCGGCCGTGTCGGCGGGTGAACAGCGTGATGATCCGGTCGGACTCGCCCAGCTTCTGCACGCGCAGCACCACCGCGTCGTCGCGGTAGAGCTGTCGGCGGTACCCGGCCATCGGTCCATTCTCCCTCGGGGTGCGATCTCAGGGTCGGCTCGGGGTGGACCGGCGGGCGATCCCGGATGTGACGGTCACCCGGCCGGCCCTAGGGTGCTGGCCATGGCTTCGCTCCGAACGGCGTTCCGGCCGCGCGGCACCGCTTCCCGGCCGTACGGCACCGCTTCCCGCCCGCGCGCGGTGGTGGCGGCGACCGCGGCCGCCGCGCTCATCGTGCTCGCCGGGTGTGACACCCTCTCGTTCCGCCGGCTCGACTACGACCAGACCGAACGCGCGAAGATCACCCGGATCACCGTGGACGGCGACGGCGACGGCTCCGGGGACGTGGTGGTGCGCGCCACCGGCCCGGTCGACCAGGTGCAGATCAAGCGCGTGGTCCGCTACCAGGGCGGCGAGCCGGACAGCCGGTACGAGATCAGGGGTGACGAGCTGGTGCTGCCCACCGACTGCGGGCAGCGGTGCAGCATCTCCTGGGAGGTGACCGCGCCGCCCGGCGTGGCGGTCCGGGGCGGCACCGGCTCGGGCAACGTCGACCTCAACGAGGTCGGGTCGGTGGAGTTCACGCTCAGCTCCGGGGACCTGACCGTCAGCGGCGCCAGCGGCGAGGTCCGCGCCTCCACCGCCTCGGGAAACATCCGGCTGACCGAGGTGGCCGGTCCGGTCCGGCTGCGGACCGGGTCCGGCGACATCGAGGCCCGCCGGCTCGCCTCCGCGGTCGACGCGGAAGCGGACCCGGGCAACCTGACCGTCGAGCTGGACCAGCCGGCCCCGGTCCGACTGCACACCACCAGCGGGAACATCGACCTCGCCGTGCCGGCCGGCCGGTACCGGGTGCGGGCCGACGCGAAGTCCGGCGACACCGACGTGCGGGTGTCGAACGACCCCGGTGCGTCCCTGCTGCTCGACGTGACGGCCACCAGCGGCGACGTCACCGTCAGCAGCCGCTGAACCGGCCGCCGCTCAGTCGGCGGCGCGGACGCTGGACGATCCGGCGGCGCGGCCCGCGGACGCCCCGGCGGCCCGGTCCCGGGGCGCGTCGGCGTCGGCGGGCGGCCCGCCGGATCGGCCGGTCGTCGGCCCGGGGACACGGCGGGGCGCCGGCACCCGGGCCCCGGCGCCGACCAGCCGGCCGGCCGCGCCGGCCGGGGCCGGGCTGGTCGGGGCCGGGCTGGTCGGGGCCGGCCTGGCCGGCGCGTCCGCCGCCTGCGCCGGCACGGTCCGCCGTGGCCGGTCGGGCACCAGTTCCGGGGTACGCCGGGCAGCCACGTCCTCGACCCAGCCGACCAGCAACGTCACCACGCCGACGAGCACGAAGACCAGCCCCACCCGCAGCCACAGGCCGACCGGGTCCCGCGGCGACCAGCCGACCAGGCCGACCAGCGGGGTGAGCGCCACCACGAACGGCATGTGCCAGAGGTAGACGGTGAGCGCCCGCCGGTTCACCACGGTCACCGCCCGGCCGAACACCGGGAACCGATCGACCCACGCCGCGCCCGTGGGCGCCCGGCCGATCGCCACCAGGATGAACGCGGTCGCCCAGAGCGCGTTGCCCAGCGGGATGTCGTTGATGTCGTAGCCGCGCGGCCCGGGATGGGTGACGATCCAGGCCAGACCGGCCGCGCCGAGCACGCCGGCAACCGGCAGCAGCACCCGGTTGCGCATCCGGCGCAGCAGGCCGTCGTGGTGGGCGAAGCCGAGCAGCCACGCGCCGAAGTAGAGGCCGAACTCGCGCAGCACCGTCGGCGGGTTCAGCAGGATGCCGAACTCGATGGCGGCGAGCAGCGCGTACGGGGCGACCAGCGTGGGCAGCGGCGCGCGGCGGAACAGCCACAGCGCCACCGGCGAGGCGAGCACGAACCAGAGATAGTCCCGCAGGTACCAGATCGGGCTGAGCGCCAGCCCACCCCAGTAGTTGGCCGGCGGGTCACCGATCGGGAAGAGCCAGAGCAGCACCTTCGGCTCGAACGCCAGCCCGGTGAGCAGCATCGCCGGCACGAAGACCGCCGCCGCCACCCAGAGCGAGGGCAGCAGCCGACGCAGCCGGCGGCCCACGGCGAACACCCCGCTGCGGTCCAGCGACGCGGCCATCAACGACCCGGCCAGGGCGAACATCACCGCCATCGCCGGGAACACCAGCGTGAGCGTGGCGTAGCCGGTGACGTGGTAGGTGACGACGCGCAGGATGGCCAGGAAGCGGAGCAGGTCGAGGTAGCGGTTTCGCATCAGCTCGCAGCGGGGTCCGGGGACAGAGACAGAAGTCCCTACCCTGCTCCCGCCGCCTGTGAAACGTGTAAGAACGCCCACGGAACGTGAGATGACCCATAAGAGTGACTGATCCGGCCCTCAGAAGCCGAGCTTGCGCAACTGCTTCGGGTCGCGCTGCCAGTCCTTCGCCACCCGCACGTGCAGGTCCAGGTAGACCCGGGTGCCCAGCAGTTCCTCGATCTGCCGGCGCGCGGTGGTGCCGACGTGCTTGAGCCGGCTGCCCCGGTGACCGATGACGATCGCCTTCTGGCTGGACCGCTCCACGTAGAGATCCGCGTAGATCTTCGTGAGGTTGCCCTCCGGGATCATCTCCTCCACCACCACGGCGATGGAGTGCGGCAGCTCGTCCCGGACCCCCTCCAGCGCCGCCTCCCGGACCAGCTCGGCGACGAGCACCTGCTCCGGGTCCTCGGTGAGCATGTCGTCCGGGTAGAGCTGGGGCGACTCCGGCAGGTAGCCGGTCATCACGTCGACGAGCGTGTCGAGCTGGTGGCCGGAGACCGCGCTCACCGGCACCACGGCCGCGAACTCGCCCAGCTCACTCACCGCGAGCAGTTGCTCGGCCAGGCGCTTCTTGTCCACCAGGTCGGTCTTGGTGACCACGGCCAGCACGGTCGCCTTGAGGCTGGCCAGCTCGCCGGTGATGAACCGGTCGCCCCGGCCGACCGGCTCGTTCGCCGGCACGCAGAGCCCGATCACGTCGACCTCGCTCCAGGTCTCCCGGACCAGGTCGTTGAGGCGCTCGCCGAGCAGCGTGCGGGGACGGTGCAGGCCGGGCGTGTCGACCAGCACGAGCTGCGACTCCGGCCGGTGCAGCACCGCCCGGATGACGTGCCGCGTGGTCTGCGGCTTGCTCGACGTGATGGCGATCTTGGTGCCGACGATCGCGTTGGTGAGCGTCGACTTGCCGGCGTTCGGCCGGCCGACGAAACAGGCGAAACCGGCCCGGTACGGGCGGTCCTCGGGGGCCGTCACTCGACCACCGTGCCGAGCACCGAGCCGTCCGGCGCGGCCACGTGGATCGGCGCGTCGGCGGAGAGGTCACGCACCGCGGCGTGCCCGGCGCCGTCAAGCGTCGACGCCTCGGTCACCACCACCGCGGCCTCCAGCCGGCTCGCGCCCGCGGCCACCGCCGAGGCGACCGCCAACTGGAGCGCGGTCAGGGTCAGCGACGGCAGCGCCACGCTGGCCGCCGCGTACGTCCGGCCGTCCTGGTCGCGGACCGCCGCGCCCTCCACGGCCCCCACCCGGCCCCGGGCGCCCCGGGCCAGCACGACCAGCTTGCCGTCCTCGGCGCTCAGCTCGGCCGGATCGGCGGGGGTGGGCCGGGCGGCCGGCACGGCGGGTGACTCAGGCATCGGCGGGTTGCCTCTCCTCGGAACGGTTGTGGTTGCCACGGGACTCGGTCGGATCGGGCCGCCCCGCGCCGTCCGGCGCGGAACCCGGCTCGGACCGGCTCACCAGCACGGTGTCGATCCGGTTGCGTCGGCCGGTGGTGCCCTCGGCGATCAGCCGCAGGCCGGCCACCTCGGCCTCGGCGCCCGGGATGGGCACCCGGCCGAGCGCCTGGGCGAGCAGGCCACCGACCGTCTCCACCTCGTCGGTGGGCAGGTCGGTGTCGAACAGCTCGCCCAGATTCTCCACCGGCAGCCGGGCGGTCACCCGCACGGCCCCGTCCGGCAGATGCTCCACCGGTGGGCGCTCGACATCGTACTCGTCGGTGATCTCACCGACGATCTCCTCCAGGATGTCCTCGATGGTGACCAGCCCGCCGGTGCCGCCGTACTCGTCGACCACGATGACCAGGTGGTTCCGGGCCGCCTGCATCTCGGAGAGCAGGTCGTCCACCGGCTTGGACTCCGGCACGAACGTCGCCGGGCGCATCAGCTCGGCCACCGGCATCTGCCGCGCCCCCCGGTCACCCTGGGTCCGCCGGATCAGATCCTTGAGGTAGAGCACGCCGAGCACGTCGTCGACGTTCTCGCCGATCACCGGGATGCGGGAGAACCCGGACCGCAGGAAGAGCGCCAACGCCTGCGCGAGCGTCTTACGTTCCTCTATCCACACCATCTCGGTACGCGGCACCATCACCTCACGGGCGATCGTGTCGCCGAGCGCGAAGACCGAGTGGATCATCTGACGCTCGCCGTGCTCCACCACGCCGCGCTGCTCGGCCAGGTCGACCAGCTCACGCAGCTCCACCTGGGTGGCGAACGGCCCCTCGCGGAAGCCCTTGCCCGGAGTGACCGCGTTGCCGATCAGGATCAGCAGCGACGCCAGCGGGTTGAGCGCCCGCCCCAACCAGCGCACCAGCGGCGCGACCGCCCGGCCGACCGCGTAGGCGTGCTGCCGGCCCAACGTGCGCGGCGCGACACCGACCACCACGAAGCTGACCACCGTCATCGCCCCGGCGGTGACCAGGGCCGCCCGCCAGCCGGCGCCGAACGTGTCCACCGCCACCAGCGCGACGAGCGTGGTGGCGGTCAACTCGGCCAGCAGGCGGAGCAGGAGCAGCAGGTTGAGGTGGCGGACCACGTCGCCGGCGACCGCCTGGAGGGCACGCGCGCCGCGCGCCCCGTCGCGGGCCAGCTCGGCCGCACGCGCCGGGGAGACCGCCGCCAGCGCCGCCTCGGTCATCGCGATCAGGCCGGCGAGCACCACCAGCCCGGCCCCGAAGAACAGGAGCTGAAGATCGGGCAGGCCGGCCGGGGCCGCCGCCGCGAGAGTGACCATCACCGGGACCGGGTCGACCGCCAGCTGGCCAGCAGCCGGGCCTGGAGACCGAACATCTCCCGCTCCTCCTCGGGCTCGGCGTGGTCGTAGCCGAGCAGGTGCAGCACGCCGTGCACGGTGAGCAGGTGCAGCTCGTCGGCGGCGGAGTGCCCGGCGGTGGCCGCCTGCTTGGCGGCCACCTCCGGGCAGAGCACGATGTCGCCGAGCAGGGCCGGCTCGCCGCCGGCCGGGCTGCTCTCGCCCGGGCCGTGGTCGACGCTCCCCTCGTCCATCGGGAACGCGAGCACGTCGGTCGGGCCGTCCCCGCCCATCCAGCGGTGGTTCAGCTCCGACATGTATTCGATGTCGACCAGCAGCACGGACAGCTCGGCGAGCGGGTTGACCCCCATCTCGTCGAGGGCGTGCCGGGCGACGGCGAGCACGGCGTCGGTGTCGACGTCGACACCGGACTCGTTGGCGATCTCGATGGACAACTGTCTTCCTCTGGTGGTTAGCGGCGCCGACCGGCCCGGCCGCCCTGGGCGGTCCGCCCCGGCACGGCGTGCACGCTCTGCGCCTGCTGGTTCTCCCGCTCGGCGTCCCAGCGGGCGTACGCGTCGACGATCTCACCGACCAGCTTGTGGCGGACCACGTCGGAGCTGGAGAGCTGGGCGAAGTGCACGTCCTCGACGTTGTTCAGGATCTCCCGGACCACCCGCAGGCCGCTGCTCGTCCCGCCGGGAAGGTCCACCTGGGTGATGTCGCCGGTGACCACGATCTTGGAGTTGAAGCCGAGTCGGGTGAGGAACATCTTCATCTGCTCGGGCGTGGTGTTCTGCGCCTCGTCCAGGATGATGAACGCGCTGTTCAGCGTCCTGCCCCTCATGTATGCCAGCGGCGCGACCTCGATCGTGCCGGCGGCCATCAGCTTCGGGATGGACTCCGGGTCGAGCATGTCGTGCAGCGCGTCGTAGAGCGGGCGCAGGTAGGGGTCGATCTTCTCGTTCAGCGTGCCCGGCAGGAAGCCCAGCCGCTCGCCCGCCTCGACCGCCGGCCGGGTCAGGATGATCCGGTCGACCTGCTTGGCCTGGAGCGCCTGAACCGCCTTCGCCATGGCCAGGTAGGTCTTGCCGGTGCCGGCCGGGCCGATGCCGAACACGATGGTGTGCGAGTCGATCGCGTCGACGTAGCGCTTCTGCCCGAGCGTCTTGGGACGGATGGTGCGACCGCGCCGGGAGAGGATGTTGAGCGTCAGGACCTCGGCGGGCCGCTCGGCGCCGCCCTGCTCGAGCATGCCGACGGTACGCCGAACGGCGTCTGTGGTCAGGGTCTCGCCTTTCTCGATCAGTTCGAGGAGCTCACTGAAGAGACGCTCGGCGAGGGCGTTGTCGGCGGGCGCACCGGTGATGGTGATCTCGTTGCCGCGGACGTGGACGTCGCTGCTGACCGAGCGTTCGACGAGACGCAGGATCTCGTCCCCCGCGCCGAGCAGGTTCACCATGATCTTCTGGTCTCCGACCGTGATCCTGGTCTGCACCCGGGGCGGGTCGGGAGGTGGGGTGCCGGTCATAGGTCGGGCCCGTCGGGCCCTGCGCCACCTGCTCTCCGATCTCGGCGCCGGGCCCTGCTGGCGCGGCGTACGGTGGCTTCCATCGTATCGGGTCCGCACCGTACGCACCGCGCCCATTTCCGGTGCCCGGCGATCAGCCGCCGGCGCGGAAGTCGTACCCGCCGAACGCCTCCTGCCGCCGGGTGAAACGGTAGGTCGCCCAGTGCATCCGGACCACCGCGCCCCGCTCGTCCCGGGTGAGCCGGAGCAGCTCACCCGCCTCCCGGCCGGAGACCGTGCGGAACACGTCCGGCCGGTCCGGCAGCGGCGCGAACACCGACGGCGGCTTGCCGGCCGGGTCGTCCGCGCCCCGGGCCCGCAGCGCGCCGTCGTGCCAGGAGAAGACGGACTCGAACCCCTCGCCCCACCAGCGGCCCAGCATGCCGCGCAGGTGTTCCGGGGCGGGTGGGCCGGGACGCCACGGCTCGATCTCCGCCGGGTCGTGCTCGGCGGCGGCGGTGAGCAACTCGTGCGCCAGGCCGAGCACCTCGACGCCGGTGCCGGACGAGCCGAGCACCGCGCAGCCCATCGCCCCGGCCGTGCCCTCGCCACCACGGCGACCGTAGACGGCGGCCAGGAAGCCCGGCATCGCGCCGTCGTGCCCGACGTGGGTCACCCGGCCCGGTCGGGGCACCAGGATCAGCCCGAGCCCGAAACCGGCCGTCCAGAGCGACTCGTCGGTGGTGGTGAGCGGCCAGCGCATCTCCTCGACGGTGGTCGGGGCGAGCACCGCGCCGGCCGGGTCCAGCGCCTCCGGGTCGGCCAGGAACGCCGCCCAGCGGGCCATGTCCGGCGCGGTGCTCCAGAGCTGGGCGGCCGGCGCCACCGCGCCGAAGTCGACGGGCGGCTCCGGGTGCGCCTCGTCGGAGTACGCGTCCACCAGGAAACCGATGACGGCCCGCTCCCCCGGCGTGACGCCGGTGGCGGTCAGCCCCAGCGGGGCGAGCACCCGCTCGGCGAGCACCTCGGCCCAGGTGCCGCCGCGCCGCCGGGCGACCGCCTCGCCGAGCAGCGCCAGGCCGAGGTTGGAGTAGTGGAAGCGACGGCCGGTGGGCAGCACCCGCTCCACCCGGGCCAGGTCGGCCAGCAGCTCGTCGACGGCCGGGGCACGCAGCGTGTCCCACACGTCGCCGTGCGGCTCGCGTTGCAGGCCGGCGGTGTGCGACAGCAGCCGACGGACGGTCAGCTCGCCGTACGCGGGCAGGTCCAGGTGCCGCCCGATCGGGTCGTCCAGGTCGAGCAGCCCGTCGTCGCGGCACTGCATGACCAGCACCGCGGTGAACGTCTTGGTGACCGAGCCGATCCGGAAGACGCTCTCCGGATCGAGCGCGGTGTCGTTGCCGGTGCCGCCCACCGCGCAGGCCCAGACCGGCCGGTCGGCCCGGTGCAGCGCCGCCGACAGCGCCGGGACCCGCCCGTTCGCCTGGGCCCGCCGGGCCATCCGGTCGAGCCGGTCGGAGATCGAGGTCATGCGTCAGCGGCAGAGCATCGGGCCGAGTGGCGCGCCACCCAGCAGGTGGGCGTGCACGTGGAAGACCTCCTGGCCGCCGTACGGGCCGGTGTTGAACATGAGGCGGAACCCGTCCACGGTCAGGCCCTCCTCCTCGGCCACCAGGGCGGCGGTGTGGAGCACCTCACCGGCCAACGTGGGGTCGCCCTGGGCGAGGGTGGCCACGTCCGCGTAGTGCTCCTTCGGGATCACCAGCACGTGGGTGGGGGCCTTCGGGTCGATGTCCCGGAAGGCGAGGGTGGTGGCGGTCTCACGGACGATGGTGGCGGGGATCTCCCCGGCGACGATCCGGCAGAACAGACAGTCCATCGCAGCAGTGTAGGGAACGTCCGGCAGGATGGCCGACATGGCGGGACGGGCGGTACTGGTGACGGGGGCCTCGCGGGGCATCGGGCGGGCGGTGGCGCGGGCGTTCGCGGCCGGCGGCGACCGGGTGGCGGTCCACCACCGGGACTCGGCCGGGCTGGCCGAGGCGTTGCGCGCCGAACTGCCCGGCGACGGCCACGTGGTGGTCCGCGCCGACCTGGCGGACCCGGACGCCGTGCGGGCCATGGTGGACGAGGCGGCCCGGCTGCTCGGCGGTCTCGACGTGCTGGTCAACAACGCCGGCGTGTTCGGGCCGGCCGATCCGCCGCACCCGGTCTTCGAGAGCAGTTACGAGGAGTGGCGGACGCGCTGGCGCGAGGTGCTGGACACCAACCTGGTCGGCGCCGCCAACGCCGCCTGGTGCGCCGCCCAGCACATGCGGGAGCGGGGCGGTCGGATCGTGAACGTCTCCTCCCGGGGCGCGTTCCGGGGCGAACCGGCCAATCCGGCGTACGGGGCCAGCAAGGCGGGGATGAACGCGATGGCCCAGTCGCTCGCGGTGGCGCTGGCGCCGTACGGCATCGGGGTGGCCTGCGTGGCCCCGGGCTTCGTCGAGACCGACATGACCAACGAGCACCTGAAGAGTGAGCGCGGCGAGGCGGTCCGGGCGCAGTCGCCGTTCCACCGGGTGGCCCGCCCCGAGGAGATCGCCGCCGCGGTCCACTGGCTGGCCAGCCCCGACGCGGAATGGGCCGCCGGCACCATCGTCGACCTGAACGGCGCCTCCTACCTCCGCACCTGACGCCCCCACCCCCACCGGGGCGCGGTTTCACGGAAAGAGTGCCTATCCCGCCGCGAACAGCCCCTCTTTCCGTGAAACCGCGCGGCAAGAGGGGTGGGGGTGGGGTGAGGGGAGGTGGGGGTTACCAGCGGGGGAGGCGGGTGGAGAGGACGGCCAGGGCGGCTACGCCGGCGGTGGAGGTGCGCAGGACGGAGGGGCCCAGGCGGACGGGGCGGGCACCGGCCTCGCGGAACGCGGCCAGCTCCGGCTCGGCGATGCCGCCCTCGGGGCCGACCACCAGGACGATCTCGCCGGTCGACGGCAGCGCGACGGTGGTCAGCCGCTCGTCGGCCTCCTCGTGCAGCACGAAGGCGGCGCCGGCGCCGGCGATCCGGCGGGCCACCGTGGCGGTGGACTCGTCCGGGGCGCCGGCCACCACCGGCAGCCACGGGCGGCGGGCCTGCTTGGCGGCCTCCCGGGCGGTGGCCACCCACTTCTCCCGGGCCCGGACGCCCCGGTCACCGCGCCACTGGGCGACCGACCGGGACGCCGCCCAGGGCACGATCTCGTCCACCCCGACCTCGGTCATCGCCTGCACGGCCAGCTCACCCCGCTCGCCCTTGGCGATCCCCTGCACCACCACCAGCCGGGGGACGCACGCGTCGGCGTACCCCCGGGAGGTGACGCGCAGGTCGAGCGTGCCCCGGCCGACGGCGGTGACGACGGCGGCGGCGGTGCCGCCCCGGCCGTCGGCGAGCAGCAGTTCCTCGCCGACGCGCAGCCGCTGCACGGTGGCCGCGTGGTGGCCCTCCGGGCCGTCCAGCGTCACCGTGTCACCGGCGGGCAGCGCCTCGACCAGGAACAGCGGCGCCGACACCTCAGGCGTGCCCGTTGAAGGCGTCGCGCATCCGGG
Source organism: Micromonospora sp. NPDC049201 (assembly GCF_055586805.1). NCBI lineage: Bacteria > Bacillati > Actinomycetota > Actinomycetes > Micromonosporales > Micromonosporaceae > Micromonospora > Micromonospora sp. NPDC049201. Next base: position 258,809 of record NZ_JBVJHM010000009.1, read on the forward strand.
AGAAGAAGCCGCCCTGCTTGGTCAGCTCGGCGACCTCCTCGCCGCGGGTCTTGGCGAAGTCGCGCAGCATCCGCTCCTGGTCGGCGTCGAGCTTGGTCGGGGTCCGCACGTCCAGGTGGACGTAGAGGTCACCCCGGCCGGTGCCGCGCAGGTGCGGCACCCCGCGGGCGCGCAACCGCATCGTGCTGCCGGGCTGGGTGCCGGCCTTGACGTCGACGATCTCCTCGCTGTCCAGCGTCTTGATGGTCAGCCGGGTGCCGAGCGCGGCGGCGGTCATCGGCACCGTGACCCGGCAGTGCAGGTCGTCGCCCTTGCGGGAGTAGACGTCGTGGGTCCGCTCGTGGATCTCGACGTAGAGGTCGCCGGCGGTGCCGCCACCCGGGCCGACCTCGCCCTGCTGGGCCAGCCGGATCCGCATGCCGTCCTCGACGCCGGCCGGGATCTTGACGGTCAGCGAGCGGCGGGTCCGCACCCGCCCGTCACCGGCACAGGTCGGGCAGGGGTGCGGGATCGTGGTGCCGTACCCCTGGCAGACGGTGCACGGCCGGGCGGAGACCACCTGGCCGAGGAACGTCCGCTGCACCGACTGCACCTCACCGCGGCCACCGCACGCCTCGCAGGTGGCCAGGTGGGTGCCGGCGGCGGTGCCGGCGCCGGAGCAGGTGGTGCAGAGCACCGCGGTGTCGACAGTGATCGGCGCCTCGACGCCGAACGCGGTCTCGTTGAGGTCCAGCTCCAGCCGCAGGATCGCGTCGGCGCCCGGCCGGGTACGCGGCCGGGGACCCCGGCTGCCGCCCGCCGCGCCGCCGAAGAACGCGTCCATGATGTCCTGGAAGCCGACGAACGGGCCGGCGCCGCCCGGGCCACCCGCGCCCGCGCCCCCGCCGCCCGGGGCGAGCGGGTCGCCGCCCAGGTCGACGATCTGCCGTTTCCGGTCGTCCGAGAGAACCTCGTACGCGGCGTTGATGTCCTTGAACTTCTCCTGTGCCTCCGGGTCCGGATTGACGTCCGGGTGGTACTGCCGCGCCAACTTCCGGTAGGCACGCTTGATGTCGTCGTCGGAGGCGTCCCGGCTCACGCCGAGAATTCCGTAGTAGTCCCTGGCCACTGCGTCTGGTGTCCTCATGTTCGTCTCGCGTCGCCGGTCGCCGGCCGTTCCCGGCCGTCGGCCCTGACTGGTCAGTTCTGGGCCAGCAGTTCGCCCACGTAGCGTGCCACGGCCCTCACCATGGCGATATTGCCGGGGTAGTCCATCCGGGTGGGCCCGAGCACGCCGAGCCCACCGACGATCGTGGCACCCGGGCCGTAACCGGTGCTGACCACCGAGGCGGCCCGCAGATTGTCGATCTCGTTCTCGTCGCCGATGAGCACCCGGGTGGTGTTGCTCGGCTCGGTCTCGCCGATCAGCTTGAGCAGCACGACCTCCTCTTCGAGCGCCTCGAGGATGGGGCGCAGCGAGCCCTGGAAGTCGAGCAGGCCGCCCCGGGTGAGGTTGGCGGTGCCGGCCAGCGCGATCCGTTCCTCGGACCGCTCGACGAGCGTCTCCAGCAGCACGGTGGAGAGCGTCGTCATGGCCGGGCGCAGGTGCGGCGCGGACTCCTCGACAAGCGCCTGCACCAGCGGGGGCGTCTCGGCGAGCTGGCTGCCGACCAGTTTCTCGTTGACCAGCCGGCGCAGGTCGGTCACGTGTTCGGCGGGGACCGGGGCGGGCAGCTCGACCAGCCGCTGCTCGACCCGCCCGGTATCGGCGATCATGACGACCATCAGCCGGGTGGTGGAGATCGGCACCAGCTCCAGGTGGCGCACCTTGGACCGGGCCAGGCTCGGGTACTGCACCACGGCCACCTGCCGGGTGAGCTGGGCCAGCAGCCGGACCGTGCGGTGCACCACGTCGTCGAGGTCGACGGCGCCGACCAGGAAGCGCTCGATCGCCCGGCGTTCGGCCGGGCTGAGCGGCTTGACCCGGGAGAGCCGGTCGACGAAGAGGCGGTAGCCACGGTCGGTGGGCACCCGGCCGGCGCTGGTGTGCGGCTGCCGGATGTAGCCCTCCTCCTCCAGCACCGCCATGTCGTTGCGCACGGTCGCCGGTGAGACGCCGAGCTGGTGCCGCTCGACCAGGGCCTTGCTGCCCACCGGTTCCTGCGTGGCGACGTAGTCCTCGACGATGGCGCGCAGCACGGCGAGCTTGCGGTCGTCGAGACCCATCTCCCCACCTCCTGACGCACCTCGGCCGGGTGACGCGCGGCATCCGGCGGGCAACTGGCACTCGACTGTAGCGAGTGCCAGTCTACGTCGGCAGCCCCGCCGACGCGATGATCAGCGCCGGACCTCGGATGCGGTCCGGCGCACAGTACGGCGCGTCGAGGCCGAACAGCCCTGGTGCCGCTTGCCCCCGGGACCTACCGTGACGTCCATGACTGAACCTCCTCGCCCTCCCGGAGCGGGGGACCCCGGCCCCCAGCCCGACCCGTTCCCGCCGTCGGCGCCGTACGGCTCCTCGCCTGCCGACGAGCCCCCCACCGCACCACTGTCCGGGGCGCCGGGCGGGGGCGGCTATCCCCCGCCCGGCGGTTATCCGCCCCCGGGCGGCCAGCCTCCGCCGGGTGGCTATCCCCCGCCGGGCGGCTACCCCCCGCCCGGTGGTGACACGCCGGGCTACGGCGCGCCCGGCGGCGGCGCCCCGGGCTACGGCGCGCCGGGCGGCGGCTACCCCGCCGGCGGCTCCTACGGCCCGCCGGCCGGCTACGCCAACAACGACGACAAGACCTGGGCCCTGGTGGCGCACTTCGGCGGCGCGGCCGGAATGCTGATCGGCGGCGGCGTGCTGGGCTGGGTCGCGCCGCTGGTGGCGCTGCTGGCCCGGGGCAACCAGTCCCCGACCGTACGGGCGCACGCGGTCGCCGCGCTGAACTTCCAGCTCATCTGGTCGATCATCGCGCTGGTCGGCTGGATCCTCACCTGCATCCTGATCGGCCTGGTGATCGGCTTCGGCGCCATGATCGTCGGCATCATCTTCGGCATCCTGGCCGGCGTGAAGGCCAACGAGGGGCAGCTCTACCGCTACCCGATGTCGGCCAGCCTGATCAAGTGACAGCCGCCGGCCGGTCCCGCGCGGCGGGGCCGGCCGGACCGGTCAGGGCAGCAGGTCGCGGACCACGCCGTCGGCCAGCAGTCGACCGCGCAGCGTGAGTACGGCGCGACCGTCCGCGTAGGCGTCGGCGTCCAGCAGCCCGCCGGTCCGGGCCCGCTCGGCACCGACCCGGCCGGCCTCGTCCAGCACGTCCAGCGGCAGCCCGGAGTCGAGCCGCAGCCGCAGCATCACGTCCTCCATGTGCTGCTCGTCAGCGGTGAGCCGTTCCCGGGCCAGCGCCGGCGAGGCGCCGCCGGCCAGCCGCTCCGCGTACCCGGCCGGGTGCTTGACGTTCCACCAGCGCACGCCGCCGACGTGGCTGTGCGCCCCCGGGCCCAGGCCCCACCAGTCGGCGCCGGTCCAGTAGAGCAGGTTGTGCCGGCACCGGGCCGCCTCGGAGCGGGCCCAGTTGGAGACCTCGTACCAGGAGAAACCGGCCCCGTGCAGGGCCGCCTCCGCGGCCAGGTAGCGGTCCGCCGCCACGTCGTCGGAGGGGTACGGCAGCTCGCCCCGGCGCATCCGCGCGGCCAGCCGGGTGCCGTCCTCCACGATCAGGGCGTACGCGCTGACGTGGTCCACGCCGGCGTCGACCACCTGGGTTAGCGAGGCGGCGAAGTCGTCCGCGGTCTCCCCCGGCGTGCCGTAGATCAGGTCCAGGTTGACGTGGTCGAACCCGGCGTCGCGGGCCTCGGCGGCGGCGGCGGTGGCCCGGCCCGCGCTGTGCCGCCGGTCGAGCACGGCGAGCACGCCCGGCGCGGCGGACTGCATGCCCAGCGAGATCCGGGTGTAGCCGGCCGCCCGCAGCGTCTTCAGCGACTGCGGGGTGACCGACTCGGGGTTGGCCTCGGTGGTCACCTCGACGTCGGCGGCCAGCCCCCAGGTGCGGTCGACGGCGTCCAGGATCCGGGCCAGGTCGTCGGCGGGCAGCAGGGTGGGTGTGCCGCCGCCGACGAAGACGGTGTCCACCCGGGGCGGCGGGGAGTTGCCGAGCACCCGGCCGGCGAGCGCCAGCTCGGCCAGCACGCTGTCGGCGTACGTCTCCCGGCTCACCCCGCCGCCCAGCTCCGCGGCGGTGTACGTGTTGAAGTCGCAGTAACCGCACCGGCTGGCGCAGAACGGGACGTGCACGTACACGCCGAAGCCGCGGGCGCCGACGGCGCGGCGGGCGGTGGCGGGCAGCGACCCGTCGCGCGGGACGGGTTCGCCTTCTGGAAGGACGCCGGGCATGGCCACTAGTGTGCCCGGCATGACCTCTCCGGACGCTCTCGTACGGGTCGCCACGGCCCGTGGGGTGACCACCCTCACCCTGGACAGCCCGCACAACCGCAACGCGCTCTCCACGCCGCTGATGACCGAGCTGCTGGCCGGGCTGGCCGCGGCGGTCGCCGACGACACGGTCCGGGCGATCGTGCTGGACCACACCGGCCCGGTCTTCTGCTCCGGCGCCGACCTGAAGGAGACCGCCGCCGCGTACGCCAGCGGGACCGTGCCGGCCGGCATGCTCGGCGACGTGCTGGTCGCCGTGCGGGAGTGCCCGAAGCCGGTGCTGGCGAAGGTGGCCGGGCCGGCCCGGGCCGGCGGGCTGGGCCTGATCGCCGCCGCTGACCTGGTGGTCTGCGCCGAGGAGGCGACGTTCGCGTTCACCGAGGTCCGGATCGGCGTGATCCCGGCGGTGATCTCGGCGACCGTGCTGCCCCGGCTGAGCCCGCGGGCCGCCGCCGAGCTGTACCTGACCGGGGAGACGTTCGACGGCCGGCGGGCCGCCGAGATCGGCCTGGTCACCGCCGCCGTGCCGGCGGACGGGCTGGACGCCGCCGTGGAGCGCTACCGCGTGGCGCTGGTGAAGGGCGCGCCGAAGGCCCTCGCCGGGGCGAAGGAGCTGCTGCGCCGGCCGGCCGCCACCGACCTGCGGGCGGAGATCGCCGCGTTGGCGGCGCTCTCCACCGGGTACTTCCTCTCCGACGAGGGGCGGGAGGGGGTGCTCGCGTTCCGCGAGAAGCGTCCGGCGGCGTGGGTGCCCACCGGCGAATAGCAGGCGGGGCCCCCGGTTGACGCCTCCGGTACAGGCGGGGCCCCCGCTTGACAGCGACCCGTCACGGGGCGGTGACGCGGCGGCGAGCAGGCCGGTCGGCCGAGCCGGAAAGTGGGACGGGCGACGTACGCTGGGCGGACTGTCAGGACAGGGGGTGCGGGTGCGGACGCGACCGGCGATCGTGGCATCTGGTGTGGTGGTGTGCGTGCTGGCCCTGCTCGCGATCTGGTTCGTGACCAAGCAGTTCGGTCACCACCTGCGGCTGCCGCTGGCCAGCCGGACCTGCACCGTCCAAGCCGACGGCGAGGTGGTGCTGGGCGCCGACCAGATGGCCAACGCGGCCACCATCGCCGCCATCGGCGTGCAGCGCCAGATGCCCGAGCGCGCGGTGGTGGTGGCGCTGGCGACCGCCTACCAGGAGTCGCACCTGCGCAACATCGCGCACGGCGACCGGGACTCGCTCGGCCTGTTCCAGCAGCGCCCGAGCCAGGGCTGGGGCACGCCGGAGGAGATCCAGGACCCGCGCTACGCGGCCCGGAAGTTCTACGCCGCGCTGAAGAAGGTCAAGGGCTGGGAACGGATGCGGGTCACCGAGGCCGCCCAGCGGGTGCAGCGGTCGGCCTACCCCGAGGCGTACCAGAAGTGGGCGGACGAGTCGGAGGTCCTCACCCGCGCGCTGCTCGGCCAGGCGACCGGCGCGGTGGCCTGCACGGTCGGTTCGACTCCGACGCTGCGGGGCCCGGCCGCCGCCAGCGCGGTGCTGGAGGGTCTGACGCTGGACTGGGGCCTGCCCCGCCTGACCGCGGCGACGACGCTGACCGGGCTGACCGTGCCGGCCGGTGACGACCGGGACGGCTGGCGCTACGCGCACTGGCTGGTCTCGCACGCCGACGACAACGGCGTGAAGCGGGTCCGCTTCGGCAGCCTGGAGTGGACCGCCGAGCAGGGCACCTGGGGCCGGGTGAAGGGTGACCCGGCGACGCAGGTGCTGGCCGAGGTCTTCGCCGACACCTGAGCCAGCACCTGAGCCGGCGACGGGCCGCCGGCGTCCCGCCGACGGCCCGTCATCGAGGTCGACCGGGGATCAGCCCTTCACCGCGCCGGCGACCAGCCCGGAGACCATCCGGCGCTGGACCAGCAGGAAGAAGATGATCACCGGCAGCGTGAACAGCGTGGACGCGGCCATCACCGAGCCCCACGCGGTGTCGTCCCGACCGAAGAAGAACGTCATCGCCACCGGCAGCGTGTACCGCTGCTGGTCGTTGATGAACGTCAACGCGAAGATCAGCTCGTTCCAGGCGGTGATGAAGGAGAAGATGCTGGTCGCCACCAGGCCGGGCGCGACCAGCGGGAACAGCACCTTGCGGAACGTCTGCGCCCGGCTGGCCCCGTCGATCGCGGCGGCCTCCTCCAGTTCCTTCGGCACCGCCGCGACGAAGCCGCGCAGCATCCAGACCGCGAACGGCAGCGAGAAGCCGAGGTAGGTGAGGATCAGGCTGGGTAGCGTGTTGTAGAGGCCGAGCCGCTGGATCATCAGGAACAGCGGGATGACAAGCGCCTCCAGCGGGATCATCTGCACCACCAGGAGCAGGATCAGGAAGCTGGTGCGCAGTTTGAACCGGAACCGGGCCACCGCGGTCGCGGCGAGCAGTGCCACCAGCCCGCTCAGCAACACGGTGGCCACCGCGACCAGCACGCTGTTGAGGAAGAAGTCGAGGAACGTCACGCCGGGGATCAGGTTGCCGGTGAGGATCTCCCGGTAGTGCTCCAGGGTGGGCTCCGCCGGCACCGGGCGCGGCGTGGCCGAGAAGATCTCCCGGTTGGGCTTCAGCGACGTCGCGATCATCCAGTAGACGGGAAACGCGGCGAAGAGCGCGACCAGCAGGCCGGCGCCGTTGAGCGCGATCTTCTTCACGACTCGTCCTCCTGCTTGAGCACCATGCGGACGTACAGGGCGGTCACCGCGAGCAGGATCACGGTGAGGATGACGGCGATCGCCGAGCCGAGGCCGTACTTGGGTGGCGGCGAGAACGCCTCCGCGTACGAGTAGATCGACAGCATGAACGTCGACCGGTCCTGGGTGCCGCCGGCCAGCACGAACTGCTGGGTGAAGACCTTGAAGTCCCAGATCGTGGAGAGCACCACCAGGATGCCGAAGACCGGCCGGAGCATCGGGAAGGTGACCGACCAGAAGACGCGCCACGGCCCGGCGCCGTCGACGCGGGCCGCCTCCTGCAACTCGGTGGGCACGCTCTTGAGCCCGGCCAGCACGCTCACCGCGATGAACGGGAACGAGTGCCAGACCACCACCAGCGTCAGGATGCCGAAGAACAGCAGCGGGTCGTTGAACCAGCCGTAGCCGGTCCAGTCGCTACGCCCGAACAGCGTCGTGGAGAGGCCGTCGGGCAGCTTGTTGAACAGCCAGGTGACCAGGCCGCTCGTGTCGTCGAAGATCCACTTCCAGACGATGGTGCCGGTCAGCGCCGGGGTGGCCCAGGCGAGCATCACGCAGCTCGCCACGAACGTGGCCATCTTCTTGCCGAGCCGGTTGAGCAGCAGCCCGACCAGCGTGCCGAGCACCATGGTGAGCGCCACGTTGGCGAACGCGAAGAGCACGGTGTTGCGCAGCACGGTCCGGAAGAACGGGTCGCCGAGGATCTGCGCGTAGTTGGCCAGGCCGACCCAGGGCCACTCGCGGTCCCCCCGGAGCTGCCGGACGCTGTCCAGCTTGTAGAAGGACATCATCACGACCTGGCCGAGCGGCCAGAGCAACAGCACGGCGATGATCGCCAGGCAGGGCAGGAGCAACAGGTACGGGAGGCGGTCCACCTTTCGGCGGCGCCGCCGCGCGGGGTTCTCCCGCGCGGCGGCCTCGCCGGTGGCCTTGGTCAGCGTTGTCACTTGGCGTTGAGAATGCTTTCCATCTCGGTGGCCGCGTCGGCGGTTGCCTTCTCGACCGTCTTCTGGCCCTTGATGACCGAGCTGTTCATCGCCTGGGTCACCGTCTTGGTGCGGCTGACCTCGACCCACTTCGGGGTGAGCGGGGTCAGCTTGGTGTTCTGGATGGCGGTCGCGAACGCGGCCATCACCTTGTCGTTGGCGTAGTTCCCGCCGCTGACCAGGTCCTGGTAGACCGGGAAGAAGCCGAGGCTGCTGGCGAACTCCTGATCCTTCTGCTTGCTCAGCAGCACGGTCATGTAGTCCCAGGCCAGCGCCGACCGCTCGCTGTCCTTCCAGACCGCGATGTCGGAGCCGCCGGCGAACGCCGGGGCGGGCTTGCCGTCCGGGCCGGGAATCGGGAACGTGCCCCACACCTTCTCGATGTCGGGGTTGTCCTTCTTCATCGCGCCGCCCTGCCAGCTACCGGCGAACGCCATGGCGGCCTTGCCGGTGGCGAACTGGGTCCGGGCGTCGACCTCGTTCCAGCCGGCGGCGGCCGGCGGGGCGACCTTGTGCACGGTCACCAGATCGGTCCAGAACTTGACCGCCTTCTGCGCCTCGGGCGTGTTGTAGCCGGACTTCCAGCTGTCGCCGTCCTTGGTGGCGATCTCCCCGCCGGCACCCCAGAGGAAGGAGTAGAACGGCAGCTCGGAGTTGCCGGGCAGGGCGATGCCGTAGGTGCCGGGCTTCTTGGCCTGGACGGCCTTCGCGGCGGCGACCATCTCGTCCCAGTTCGTCGGCGGCTTCACACCCGCCTCGGCGAACCAGTCGGTGCGGTAGTAGACGGCGCGCACGCCGGCGTACCACGGCACGCCGTACTGCTTGCCGTCGAGCTGGGCGTTCTTCACCAGGTCGGGCAGGATGTCCTTGCCCTCGGACCAGCCGTTGAACTTGTCCGTCACGTCGGCCAGGGCCTCCTGCGCGGCCCAGCCCTGGGTCTCGGTGTTGCCCAGCTCGGTGACGTCCGGGCCCTCGCCGCCGGCGAGCGCGGCCTGAAACTTCTTCGGCGCCTCGAGCCAGGGAATGTACTGCACCACGACGTCGGTCTCGGGGTGCTTCTTCTTGAACTCCGCCTCGACCGTGTCGAGGAACTTCGTCTGGGCGTCGCCGCCCTCGCCCATCATCCAGACCGTCAGCTTGCTGTTGTCGGCGGCCTTGTCATCGTCGCCGGAGCCACCGCAACCGGTCAGCACCAGCGCGGCCGACGCCACGATGGCGGTGACCGGAGCCAGCCGCTTCCACCTGTTCACGCCATATCTCCCTCAGGGCCGTTTGGCACTAACCTTCTCCGCCGCACCTTAGTAGGAAAATTTCCTTTACAACAGGGGGTGGTCCGGGCGGGCGGCCGAGGCGACCGTATCGCAGCCGAACGCCCGGCCGGCAGGGGTGCCGTCCGGGCAGGTCAAAGCGGGAGTACGCGGACGGGCGCCCGGCCGGTGGCCGGGCGCCCGTCGAGCGTCGTGGTGGGGGTCAGTAGCGCGAGACGCTCCGCCGACGGCCGACGCCGGCCACCAGGGCCACGGCGATGGCGGCGAAGAGCACCTGCAGCAGCAGCTCGCGCCAGTCGATGCCGGCGGTGTCGGCGAAGCCGGAGGCCCGGGCGACGATCGTGCCCAGCAGCGCGGCGCCGACGCCGATCAGCATGTGCAGCCACATCGGCATGTTCTGCCGGCCCGGCACGACCAGGCGGCCCAGCGCGCCGACGATCAGACCAACGACCAGCGCCGTGATGATGCCCCAAACGGTGAGCTCCATGGTCGCCCTCCTCCTTCAGATCGAGTCACACGATGTCGTGTGGTTTCTGTCGTGACCGCTAAGTTCCCGAGCCGCGAAATATCCAAACCGACTCCGGTGACGAATTGTTCATCTCTACCGTGAGCTGGGGTTTCCCCCCCAAAGTCCGGCCAGGGTTGCCGTCGTCCCCACCGTTGGCGAACCGACCGGCTTCAATGCGAAACGGCGACGGGCGCCCGGCCGGTCGGCCGGGCGCCCGTCGAGGCGCGTTGGTACGCGGTCAGTGGTGGGTGACGCCCCGCCGACGACCGACCCCGGCCACCAGGGCCACGGCGATGGCGGCGAAGAGCACCTGCAGCAGCAGCTCGCGCCAGTCGATGCCGGCGGTGTCGGCGAAGCCGGACGCCCGGGCGACGATCGTGCCCAGCAGCGCGGCGCCCACACCGATCAGCATGTGCAGCCACATCGGCATGTTCTGCCGGCCCGGCACGACCAGCCGGCCCAGCGCGCCGACGATCAGGCCGACGATCAGCGCGGTGATGATGCCCCAGACGGTGAACTCCACGGTCGGTCCTCCTATAAGCGGTTTCGCACGTTCTGTGCGGTTGCTGTCGTGACCGCTAAGTTCCCGACCGGCCGAAAACCGAAACCGACCGAATCCCCGCCGCGCCGGCCGCCGCCGGCTCGAAGACCCGAAACCCGCAGGTGGGAGCGGTTCCGGCGAGCTGAAAATTTCCTGAGTACGCGAACCGGCCGGCACCCTCGACGGAGGATGCCGGCCGGTTTCGTGGGCTGCGGGGCTACTTCTTGCCGGCCGGCTTGCCGTCGCCGGAGTCGGACGAGAGCGCCGCGATGAAGGCCTCCTGGGGAACCTCCACCCGGCCCACCATCTTCATCCGCTTCTTGCCCTCCTTCTGCTTCTCCAGCAGCTTGCGCTTCCGGCTGATGTCACCGCCGTAGCACTTGGCGAGCACGTCCTTGCGGATCGCGCGGATCGTCTCCCGGGCGATCACCCGGCTACCGATGGCCGCCTGGATCGGCACCTCGAACTGCTGACGGGGGATCAGCGACCGCAGCTTCGCCGCGATCGTGGTGCCGTAGTTGTACGCCTTCTCCTTGTGCACGATGGCGCTGAACGCGTCCACCGGCTCACCGTGCAGCAGGATGTCCACCTTCACCAGGTCGGACGCCTGCTCGCCGGAGGTCTCGTAGTCGAGCGAGGCGTACCCCTTGGTGCGGCTCTTGAGCTGGTCGAAGAAGTCGTAGATGATCTCGGCCAGCGGCAGCGTGTAGCGCAGCTCCACCCGGTCGGCGGAGAGGTAGTCCATGCCGAGCAGGTTGCCCCGGCGGCCCTGGCACAACTCCATCACCGCGCCGACGTAGTCGTTCGGCGTCAGCACGGTGGCCCGCACGGTCGGCTCGTACACCTCGGCGATCTTGCCGGTCGGGTACTCGCTCGGGTTGGTCACCACGATCTCCTGGGCGTCCTCCGTGATGGCCCGGTAGACCACGTTCGGCGCGGTGGAGATCAGGTCGAGGTTGAACTCCCGCTCCAGCCGCTCCCGGATGATCTCCAGGTGCAGCAGGCCGAGGAAGCCGCAGCGGAAGCCGAACCCCAGCGCGCCGGATGTCTCCGGCTCGTAGACCAGCGCCGCGTCGTTGAGCTTGAGCTTGTCCAGCGCCTCACGCAGGTTCGGGTAGTCCGAGCCGTCGATGGGGTAGAGGCCCGAGTAGACCATCGGCTTCGGGTCCTTGTAGCCGCCGAGCGCCTCCTTGGCCGGGTTGCCGTTGATGGTGACCGTGTCACCGACCCGCGACTGGCGGACGTCCTTCACGCCGGTGATCAGGTATCCCACCTCGCCGACGCCGAGCGCGTCGGCCTTCACCATCTCCGGCGAGATGACACCGATCTCCAGCAGCTCGTGCACCGCGCCGGTGGACATCATCTTGATCCGGTCCCGGGCCGAGATGCGACCGTCGATCACCCGGACGTAGGTGACCACGCCGCGGTAGACGTCGTACACCGAGTCGAAGATCATCGCGCGGGCCGGATTGTCGGCCTCCCCCACCGGCGGCACGAACTGCCGGACGATCTCGTCGAGCAGGTACGGCACGCCCTCACCGGTCTTACCGGAGACCCGGATGCAGTCCGCCGGGTCACCGCCGATCAGGTGCGCCAGCTCCTCGGCGTACTTCTCCGGCTGGGCGGCCGGCAGGTCGATCTTGTTGAGCACCGGGATGATGCGCAGGTCGTTCTCGAGCGCCAGGTAGAGGTTCGCGAGGGTCTGCGCCTCGATGCCCTGCGCGGCGTCGACAAGCAGCACCGCGCCCTCGCAGGCGGCCAGCGAGCGGGACACCTCGTAGGTGAAGTCGACGTGGCCGGGAGTGTCGATCATGTTGAGCACGGCGGTCTCGCCGGTCCGGTCACCCTCCCGGATCGTCCACGGCATCCGGACGGCCTGGCTCTTGATGGTGATGCCGCGCTCGCGCTCGATGTCCATCCGGTCCAGGTACTGCGCGCGCATCTGCCGGGGGTCGACCACGCCGGTGAGCTGCAGCATCCGGTCGGCCAGGGTCGACTTCCCGTGGTCGATGTGGGCGATGATGCAGAAGTTCCGGATGCGCGCCGGGTCGGTGGCACCAGGAGCGTTCGCGCCGGGATCGAGCTTCGGTGGCACAGCGGTCCGTTCTGGTCGGCTGACGTGAGCGGGCCGGCGCGCCGCCGGCCCCCTCTATGCTCCCACGTCGTCCGGCGCGCGCCCGGGCTCCCCCGGCACTGCCCGGCCACCCGCCGCCCGGCGGGGCGTCACTCCGCCGGCGGCTCGACGAAGAGCGCGGCGAGCCGGGGCAGCCGGCGGCGGGCCTCCTCCTCGTCGTCGAAGTCCCAGAAGTCGTTCAGGTCCGGCACCTTCACCGGGTCCCGGTCGGCCGGCAACTCGGACGCGGTGGCCTGCCGGTACGCCTCCCAGGGCACCGACAGCATCCGCTCGCACTCGAACTCCTCGCCGCTGAGCGCGGCGGAGCGCACCCGGGGCAGCTCGGCCAGCGAATCCGGCTCGGTCACCGCCCGCGCGAAGACGGCCCGGCCCTGCGTCATCAGCCAGCCCCGGAAGTACTCGAAGCCGTCGTCCGAGGCACCGCCGTTGATCAGGTACGCCGCGCCCCACAGGTCGACCCGGTAGGAGGCGGCGAGCACCCGCCGCTGGTGGTGGGCGTACCCGACGATCTCCTCCGGCTCGCGCTCGGCGAGCAGCGCGACCGCCCGCACGGCGACCGCGTCGGCCTCTCCCCCGGCGTTGGCCCGGGCCTGGTCGATCAACTGCCAGAAGTCCTCGGTCCTCATGGTCGGCAGTCTGGCAGAGCCCACCGACGCGCCGCCCGCACCCGGCGGTGGTGGCGGTGCGGCAGCATGGAGCGGTGCGTGCGATCTCGCTACCGCCCGTTCCGTACGGGGAGACGGCCGACCGACCCGGCTGGGCCGACCTGCCGGACGGGCTGCGCGCCGCGCTGGCGGCCCGGCTCGGCGGCCCACCGGCCGAGGTCCGGGTGGCCGGCGGCGGCTTCACGCGCGGCTTCGCCGCCGTGCTGACCGGCCCGAGGGGCGACCGGGTGTTCGTCAAGGCGGCGGCGCTGGCCGGGCAGCGGCACCTGGTCGACTGGTACGCCCACGAGGCCGCGATCCTGGCCCGGCTCCCCGCCGGCCTGCCGGTGCCCCGGCCGCGCTGGGCGTTGACCGGGTCCGGCTGGTACGCGCTCGCGCTCGACGCGATCGACGGACACACCCCCCGGCTGCCCTGGGACCCGGCCGAGCTGGCTGCGGCCCTCGCCACGTACGCCGAGGTGGCCGCCGCGCTCGCCGAACCGCCCGGGGACCTCGTCGCGCTCGGGCTGCCGCGCCTGGCCGACCTGGCCCGGGACGACATCCTGTGGTGGGGCGAGGTGGCCGCCGGCCGCGAACCGCTGCCCGCGGCGGCGGCGGGCGTCCCGCTGGCGGAGCTGGTCGCGCTGGAGTCCCGCCTTCCCGGGTATGCCGACGCCGCCCCCGGGCTGGCCCACGGTGACCTGCGGGTGGACAACCTCCTGATCGACGCCGACGGCCGCGCCTGGCTCTGCGACTGGACCTGGCTCTGTCACGGGCCCGCCTGGTTCGACCTGGCCGGTCTGCTGCTCACCGGGTACGCCAGCGGCCTCGACGCGGACGCCGCCTTCGCCCGCCACCCGGCGACCGCCGGGGCGCCCGCGGACGCGCTCGACGTGAGCCTCGCCGCACTAGCCGGCTACTTCCTCACCGGCGCCGCCGCCGACCCGTCCACCGTCTCCCCCCACCTACGCTCCCACCAGCAGTGGAGCGGCACCCAGGCCCTCACCTGGCTCACCGCCCGCCGCGGCTGGGCCCGGGGCGAAGGAGGGGCCCCTTCTTAACGTTTCCGGTAGAGAAGGGGCCCCTTCTCACCCCCGCTGACCGGTGCGTTCGGGAGGCGTTTTGGCTCGTCCGGGAACGACCTGGTAGCCTGACCATTCGCGCGGCGATGACGCATGCTCGTCGCGTACGCAAGCTGACCAACCCGAGCTATCAAGACGAGGCTGTCGCGTGGCGAACATCAAGTCCCAGATCAAGCGCAACCGGCAGAACGAGAAGCGCCGGCTGCGTAACAAGTCGGTCAAGTCGTCGCTGAAGACCGCCATCCGCAAGTTCCACGAGGCTGCCGAGGCGGGCGACACCGAGAAGGCCGCCGTGCTCATGCAGGAGGCCACCCGGAAGCTGGACAAGGCCGCCAGCAAGGGTGTCATTCACGCCAACCAGGCGGCGAACCGGAAGTCGGCGATCGCCAAGCGCGTCGCCTCGTTCTCGGCCTGACGAGACCGCAGACCTGACCGGAAACCCCGGGGCCACCGCCTCGGGGTTTCCGGCTGTCCGCGTTTCTCCGCCGAGGGCGGGGTCAGGCGCGCGCACGCGGTCCGGCTGGCCGGGCTGGCTGGGCCGCGGCCCGCAGGGGGCGTCGCCTGACCGATGCGGCGCGGCCGACCGACCCGCATCGGTCGCGGCCTGACTGAGTAGCACTGCCAACTGACTGGCGCTGCTGACTGACTGGCGCTGCTGACTGACTGGCGCTGCTGGGCGGAGCGGGCGGCGGTCAGTGGAAGGGATCGGGCCAGGTGATCTCGGAGGCGGTCCGCCGGCCCCGCTCCTCGGACCGGTCGAGCGGCGGCACCGAACGCCCCGCCCGGTGGTAGGGAGCCGCCGAGTGGGTGGCGCTGTCCCCGGTCAGGCTCAGGCCATCGGACACCGCCCGGACCGTGGCCGGCACGGGGGCCCGCCCGACGACCGGCTCCATCTGCCGGCGGAAGCGGTCCCGCTCCTGGTCGGGCACCTGGGCAGCGGTGCGGATCACGATCTCGGCCACCACGTCGTTGAGCTTGACCATGACCGCCACGGCGGTCGGCAGCACCAGCACCGCCCACCAGCTCACCAACTCGGCGAGCGAGAGCAGCACGGCCAATGCCACCGCGCCCTCGAAGAAGAGGAAGCAGAGCACCCCGCCCGGGTTGACGAAGCGCAGGCCGAGCACCCGGGCGTAGAGAGGCCGGTAACGGTCCTCTTCCCTCGGCACGGTCGGCCACGCTCGGGTCACCGAGCGCCGCCCTGCCGGGCCGCGGCCACCGAGAAGACGGCCCGCTCCAACGCGTACGCCCGGTCGTCGGCACCGCCCTTGACCGCCGCGTTGCACTCGGCGGCGGCCCGCATCGCCGTGACCAGGCCCTCCGGCGTCCAGCCCCGACCCTGGCGTTGGGCCCGCTCGATCTTCCACGCCGGCATGCCCAGGCTGCTGGCGAGCTGGTAGGCGCTGCCCCGTCCGGCCGAAGCGACCCGGGCCACGGTCCGCACGCCGTCGGCGAGCGCGTCCGCGATGGGTACCGGATCGACCCCGACGTGCAGCGCCCAGCGCAGCGCCTCCAGGGCACCCGGAACGTCACCGACCATCGTCGCGTCGGCCACCGTGAAGCCGGTCACCTCGACCCGGCCCCGGTAGTAGCGGGCGACCGTCTCGGCGTCGATCCGACCGTCGGTGTCGGCAACGAGCTGTGAGCAGGCGGCGGCCAGCTCACGCAGGTCGTTGCCGACGGCCGCGATCAGCGCCTCGGCCGCGTCCTCGGCACACTTCCCGCCATGGCGGCGGATCTCGTCCCGGACGAAGGCGACCCGCTCACGGTGCCCCTTGAGCTTGCCCGCCGGCACCACGGTGGCGCCCGCCGACCGCAGGCCGTCGGCGAACGCCCTGCCCTTGGCGCCGCCCACGTGCAACACCACGAGATGCACGTCCGGGTCGGGATTCTTCGCGTACGCCAGCAACGCGGCGGACAGGTCCTTGCGGGTGTCCTGGCCGGAGCGGAGCACCAGCACGCGGCGACCGCCGAACAGGGACGGGCTCAGCATCTCGTCGATCTCACCGACCGCCAGCGAGCCGGCCTGGTATTCCCGCACGTCCACGTCGGGGTCCACCGCGCGGGCCCGGGCGACCGCGTCGGAGACCGCGCGCGTGGCGAGCAGCTCCTCGTCGCCGAGGACGAGCAGAATGGGAGGCAGGCTGGCGGGGGTCACGTCGCACATACTCGCACGCCCTCGGGGCGGATCGTGCCTGCTCATCGCGGACTGTGACGGCCGAGCCCGCACTCAACGCAAATCCAGACATTTCCCTTGATCCCCGCACCTATCGCAACAGAACGCCAGCGCGTTCACCGCTACCGTCCCGGCCCGGTACCGCACGCCACCACCGCCCGACCGGCGCCGACCCGGACGGCCTTCACAGCGGCGGCGCCCCCTGCGGGGGAATGAGTCCCGCTCGGCTCTGCCGCGTCCAGCAGCACCGCGCTCGTCCGGTCGACCAGCGCGCGCACCGACCGGGAAGCCTCCCGGACCGTCAGCGACCAGGAGACCTCCGGCCCGGTCGTGGGCGTCGACACCGCACGCCTCGCCGGAGGTCTCGCCTGGTCTCAGGCCGTCACGCCGTCGACGAGGCCCCTGGTCGCCACGACTAGCCGATGCAGATGGCGACGGCCCTGATGGTCTGGACCGTCGCGCCCCGGTTGCTGCCGCGCACCGCCCAGCCGTTGCCGGAGGCGAAGGAGTCGGTGAAGAAGATGTCGAAGGCGGATGTCTGGCCGCCACCGCCGGTCACAATCGTGCCGGACGGGCAGGTGACGGTGGCGACCCCGTTGGCCCCCGGCGACACCGACACGGAGGTGCCGGTCCGCTGGGACATCGGAGCCATCGCCGCCTGCGACTTGGCGGCCGCGGTCGAGCCGGGGTCGGCGGAGGCGGCAGTCAGGGGTACGGCCAGCAGGAGGCCGCCGGCCAGCGCCGCCCCGGCGCCGGCGAGGATCAACTTCTTGTTCTTCATGGCTGGAATGCCCTTCGCTTGTCGAGACATGGTCGCCCGTACGGTGGCCCCAGGTTGGCCCACTCCGGGGGATCAAATCCATAGATGACCGGCTAAATTCCAGATAAGACAAATCTATCGACATTCATCTGGTTTGGCCCACGGCAGTATCCTCTGACCAGGGCTTTTGTCCCGCCTGACCGCCGTTGGTCGCCTGGTCGTCAGCGGGCCACACCAGCGGCTGGGTCTGTCAGCGACCACGGCAGTGTGGCGGGCAGAGCTTCAGCGCGACCGTCCGGGCCCGGTGCCGCGCGCCACCACCGCCAAGCCGACTCCGGCCCGGACGACGGCCACGTCCCCATCGGTGTCGGTACGCATCACCCGCGCGCCACCCCTGCTCAACCGCCCCAGCAGACCGGGGTTGGGATGCCCGTAGTCGTTGTCGACACCGACGCAGACCAGCGCGACTGCCGGGCGCACCGTGGCGAGGAAGTCGGGGTCCTGGTAGGCGGACCCGTGATGCGCCACCTTCAGCACGTCCGCCCGGAACGCGCCGGCCGGCACCGTCTCCAGCAATGCCCGCTGCTCCTCGGTCTCGGCGTCCCCGGCCAGCAGGATCCGCACACCGGCCACCGTGGCGGTCAGCACCAGGGAATTGTTGTTCGGATCGGAGCGGCTGCCGTGCAGCGGGTACGGCGGCCCGACCGCGGCCAGCTCCACCGCGCCGGCCCGCCAGCGCCAACCCGCCGAAGCCGGGGCGAGCGACGCACCACCCCGACGGGCCGCCTCGCGCACCTGGGCCACCCCGTAGGGCGGCTCGGACCAGGGCGGGCCCACCACCGCGCCGACCCGCCGGCCCCGGAACACCCCGGCCAGCCCGCCCACGTGGTCGGCGTGGAAGTGACTGACCACCAGCAGCGACACCTCGCGTACGCGGAGGCGGCGCAGACAGGCGTCCACGCCGGACGGCTCCGGGCCGGCGTCGACCACCACGACCCGGCCGGGGGTGACCGGCAGCACCACGGCGTCGCCCTGGCCCACCGCGCACGCCACCACCACCCAGTCGCGCGGCGGCCACCCGGAGGCGAGCAGCCGGATCGGCAGCGCGCCCAGCACCACGGCGAGCGCCACGACCGCGACCAGCCGTCGGGCCCGACGTCGTCGGGTGGCGAGCAGCAGCGCCACGCTGACGGCGGTCAGCAGCAGGCCGCCGGTCACCCCGCCCGGCCAGGGCAGGTTCCCGGCCGGCAGCCCGGCCCCGTGGGTCGCCACCGCCACCAGCCAACGCGCCGGCCAGCTCGCCAGCCAGGCGAGGAACTCCGCGCCGGCCGGCCACACCGGTGACAGCACCGCGGCGAGCACACCCAGCACCGTGGCCGGCGCGACAGCGGGCACCACCAGCAGGTTCGCCGGCACCGCCACCAGGCTGACGGTCGCGGACAGCGCGGCGATCACCGGGCCGCAGGCGAGCTGCGCGGCGGCCGGCACCGCCAACGCCTCCGCCAGTCCCGGCGGTACGCCCCGACGACGCAGCGCGTCCCGCCAGCCCGGCGCGAGCAGCAGCAGCCCGCCGGTGGCACAGACCGACAGCGCGAAGCCCGGGTCACCGGCCAGATCCGGGTCCAGCAGCACCAGCCCGGCGACCGCCGCGGCCAGGGCGGGCAGCGTGGCCCGGGGCCGCCCGGCGGCCAGCGCGGCGAGCCCGATCGCCCCCATCGCCGCGGCCCGCACCACGCTCGGCGAGGGTCGCACCAGGATGACGAAGCCGACAAGCGCCAGGCCGCAGAGCGCCACGGCGGTACGCGGACCGGCGCGCGCCCAGCGAGCCAGCAGCAGCACCGCTCCCACGACGATGGCCACGTTGGACCCGGACACCGCGTTGAGGTGCGTCATCCCGGTGGCCCGGAAGTCCTCCTCCACCTCGGGCAGCAGCCGGCTGGTGTCGCCCACCACCAGGCCGGGCAGCAGCCCACCCGGGGCGTCCGGCAACGGTTGGCAGGCCCGCTGCAACCCGGACCGCAGCGCGCCGGCGGCCCGCTGCGGCCACGACGCGGCGCCGTGCCGGGTGGGCGGCCCGGTGGCCGAGAGCACCGCCGCGGTCAGGTCGCCGCCGCGCGGCGCGGCGAGCCGTCCCCGGGTGGTGACCCGCTGCCCCGGCAGCAGCCCCCGCCAGCCGGGGTCGGTGGCCAGCACCAGACCGCGCACCGGGCCGGTGACCTGACCGCTGGCGGCGCCGGTGAGGCGTACCAGCTCGACCCGGACCAGCAGGGTGGCCGCGCGGCCGGGCGCGCCGCGCACCGGGCGGGGGTCGTCCCGGACCACCAGGTCGGCGGTGACCAGCGCGCGTTCGGCGACGAGTGCGCGGACCGGGGCGGCGTCGCGGACCGCGACCCGCGCCCCGGTGGCCGCCGCCCCGCAGAGCGCCCCGAGCAGGACGGTGACGGCGATCCAGCCGTACCGGCGGGCCGGGCCGACGGGGTGACCCAGCAGGCCACCGAGGTGCAGGCCCGCGACGAACGCGAGCACGGCGGCGACGGCGGCCAGCCCGGCGGTCCACCGGACGGAGAGGTGCAGCCCGGCCAGCGCGGCGAGCCAGGCCGCCACCGCGAAGCCGGCCAGTCGCAGGTCCGGCCCGGCCTCCCCACCGTCGGCGCTCACACCGTCACCAGTGTCTTGAGCTGCTCGTAGCGGGCGTCCCCGATGCCGTCGACCTGACGGAGGTCGGCCACGGACCGGAACCCGCCGTGCTGGTCCCGGTGGTCGAGGATCCGCTGGGCGAGCACCGGGCCGACGCCGGGCAGCGCGTCGAGCTGGGCCAGCGTGGCGGTGTTCAGGTTGACCGGCCCGGCCGCCGGACCACCGGGCGCACCGCCGCCGGCCGCCGGACCGGGTGCGGGCTGCCCGGGCGGGGCGGTGACGCCGACCAGGATCAGCTCACCGTCGGTGACCTTCCGGGCGGGGTTGAGCAACGCCACGTCGATCCCGGGCAGTGCTCCCCCGGCCGCCGTCAGGGCGTCGGCCAGCCGGGCGCCGGCCGGGAGCCGGACCAGCCCGGGGCGGCGGACCTTGCCGGCGACCGTGACGACCACCTGGCCGGACGGACCCGCCAGGTCGGCCGCCTCGGTCGCCGCGTCGACCGGCACCCGCGTCGCCGCGCCGGCCGGCGTCTCGCCGACCGGCGCGGCCGGCCGGACCGGTTCGGCGCTCGGACGGGATCGCCACGCCCAGACGGCGGCCACCAGGACGACGATCGCGGCCACCACGGCCAGGACGCGGACGCCCCGCCGCCCCGGATCGAACGCGCCCGGCCCGGGCAGCCGGGACGTCAGCCCGAGCCCGGCCTCCGGCTCCGGGCTGTCCTCGTGGGGCCCGTCCGCATCGTCCGTCGTCGGTGTCCCCGACAGGGGCGCCGGGTGTCCGCGTCGAGGTCCGGGACGCTCCGGCTCGGCGAACAGGTACGCCGGTGGCGGCTCGGGCACCGCCGCCCGGGCGGCCCGCGGAGCGCTGCCGGCGGGAGCCGGGACGGCAGCCCTGCCCGCCGCCGGTGTGAACAGCCGGGCGAGCCTCCGCTGTACCGTCGTCTCCTCGTCGTCTGACACGGCCGGGACGCTAGCGGCGACGCCGGGCCGAGAGCTGTCCCGCGTACCCGCGCCTGTGGACAGCAGGGCGGTTGTGGACAACCACCCGATCATGCCGGCGATGTGCTGTTGTCAAAACGGGCCGGAGACAGCCATGGCGTTCCCGTCACGGGTCGGAGGAGCGCGCCGGTCAGCGGGCCTCCGGGTCCAGCCCGAGCGCGGCCCGACCGCCGTCGACCGGCAGCGTCACACCGTTGACGAACGAGGCCGCCTCCGACAGCAGGAACGCGACCACGTCGGCCACCTCCCCGGTACGCCCCATCCGGCCCACCGGGTGCAGTCGGGCCAGCTCCGACTCGACGTGCTCCACCCCGGCCCGGTCCAGCCCGGCCAGGTAGGCGGCGTGCCGTTCGGTGTGGATCGAGCCGAGCGCGACCGCGTTGGTGCGGATGCCGTGCCGGCCGTAGTCGACCGCGAGCGCCCGGGTCAGCCCCTCCACGGCGGCCTTCGCGGTGGCGTACGGCAGGGCGCCCGGCACCGCCCGGCGGGCCTGGTGGGAGGAGACGTTGACGATCGCGCCGCCGCTCCCGGCGGCCAGGAACCGGCGTACGGCGGTGCCGGCACCCACCACGGCGGGGCGCAGGTTGGCCGCGATCAGGTCGAACACCTCGGTCGCGGGCACCCGGTGCAGGTCGCCGTCGCGGAAGACCGCGGCGTTGTTCACCCAGCCGGCCAGCGGCGCGGACGCCTCGGCGCGGTCGGCGGCCCGGCCGGTGACCCCCTCGTCGGCGGCGTCCCCGGTGACGGCGTGCAGCCGGTCGGCGGCCGGATGCCCGGTCAGCCAGTCGAGCGCGCTGTCGTCCCGTTCGACCACGACCACCGCGCCACCGTCGGCGGCCAACCGTTCGACGACGGCCCGACCGACGCCCCGCCCGCCTCCGGTGACGACGTACGACCGCGCGGTCATCCGGCCGACCTGGCGTGCGGGCCACCGCGGCGTGCCCGGTGACCGCCCGCCACCGGGACCGTCACGGGCGGCGGTGGACGACCACGCAGGCCAGCCCGGGGCCGGCGTGCGCGGCGACCACCGCGCCGGCCTCGGTGACGTACGTGTCGTGCAGCCGGTCCCCCAGCCGCTCGGTCAGCGCCGCCAGCAACGCCTCGGCGCGCTGCGGGGCGGCGAGGTGGTGCACGCCGAGGTCGACGTCGTGGTCGCCGGCCGCCTCGACGGCCAGGTCGACCAGGCGCGCCACGCCCCGGCTGGCGGTGCGGACCTTGTCCCGCACCACGATCGCGCCGTCCGGCATGTGCATGATCGGCTTGACCGAGAGCGCGGTGCCGAGCAGCGCCTCGGCCGCGTTGATCCGGCCGCCCCGACGCATGAACTCCAGCGTGTCGACGTAGAAGAAGATGGTGGTCCGGTCGATCGCGTCCAGCGCCGCCGCGCGTACCCCGGTCAGGTCGGCGCCCCCGGCGGCGGCCGAGGCGGCGGCGAGCGCCGGGAAACCGAGGCCCATGCCGGTGGAGCGGCTGTCCACCACCGCGACCCGGTCGTCGCCGACCTCGGCGGCGGCGAGCCGGGCGGCGTCCACGGTGCCGGACAGCCCGGCGGAGAGGTGCACGGAGACCACGCCGTCCGCGCCGTCGGCGAGCAACGCGCGGTAGACCTGCGCGAACTGTTCCGGCGCGGGCCGGGAGGTGCTCACCGAGACGCGTCGGGCACCCAGCGCGCGGGTGGCGTCCGCCGGGAAGGTCTCGATGCCCTCCAGCCCTTCGGCGCCGTTGAGCACGACGGTCAGCGGGACGACGGTGAGCCGGTGCGCGCGGACCAGCTCGGGGGGCAGGTAGGCGGTGGAGTCGGTGACGACCGCTACGGGCATGACCGGCACGCTAGCCGATGTCGCGGTGCCGCGCCGGGGCCGACCGGCTCAGACCGCGTCGGTGAGCGCCGGCTGGGTGATCAGCCCGACATTGTGCGCGCGCAGGTGCCAGCCGCGATCGTCGTCGTGGCGCAGCTCGGTCCAGTGGCAGTTGGCCAGCGAGCCGACGCTGCGCAGCACCACGTGGTCCCAGCCGAGCAGGTGGCCGATGCCCTGCCGGGCCCCGCCGCCGTGGGTGGTGACCACCACGGTGCCGCCGGTGGCCAGGTCGGCCGCGTCGCGGAACGCGGCGCCGAGCCGCCCGCCCAGGTCGTCGAGGCTCTCGATGCCGGCGCCGGGGTCGGGGTCGCCGGCCCGCCAGCGGGCGAACTCGTCGGGGAACCGCTCGGCGGCCTCGGTCAGGTCCAGGCCCTGCCACTGCCCGAAGTGCCGCTCGCGCAGCCGTGGGTCGGAACGGACCGGCAGCCCGGTCGACGCGGCCAGCGCGGCGGCGGTGTCGGCGGCGCGGCGCAGGTCGCTGGCGACGATGGCGTCCGGGCGCAGCGCGGCCAGCACCGACGCGGCGGCGCGGGCCTGCTCCCGGCCGAGGTCGTTGAGCGGCACGTCGGTCTGCCCCTGGACGCGGCTCCGCGCGTTCCAGTCGGTGTTGCCGTGCCGCCAGATGATCAGGCGGGTCATTCGGCGGTGGCGGTGCCGGCGGCCGAGTCGGCCAGGTCGCGGTCCACGAACGGGATCTGCGGGCAGTCCTTCCAGAGCCGGTCGAGCGCGTAGAACTCGCGCTCCTCGGTGTGCTGGACGTGCACCACGATGTCGACGTAGTCGAGCAGCACCCAGCGACCGCCCCGCTCACCCTCGCGGCGGACCGGCTTGGCCTTCTCCGGCAGCTCCAGCAGGCGCTCCTCGATGGCGTCGACGATGGCGAGGACCTGCCGCTCGTTCGGAGCGGAGGCCACCAGGAACGCGTCGGTGATCGCGAGCTGGTCGCCCACGTCGATGATGACGATGTCCTGTGCCTTCTTGTCGGCCGCGGCCTGGGCAGCGGCCATCGCCAGCTCGTAGGCGCGTTCCGGAATGGTGGTCACCGTTCTCCTTCGATCAACCGTGCGACCCTCCAAGCCTCTCATACCCGTCGACGTGACGACCTGTCAGTTCTGGCCGGTTATCGGCACGAACGGGGCGGTAACGGGCGAGATCATCGCTGGTAGAGGCGCCGTTTGGCGATGTACTGCACCACACCGTCCGGTACCAGGTACCAGACCGGCTCGCCCCGGGCCACCCGGGCGCGGCAGTCGGTCGAGGAGATGGCCATGGCGGGCACCTGCACCAGGCTGACCGAGTCGGCCGGAAGGTGCTTGTCGGTCAACTCGAAGCCGGGGCGGGTCACCCCGATGAAGTGGGCCAGCTCCAGGACCTCGTCCAGGTCTTTCCAGGAGAGGATGCGCTCCAGCGCGTCCGCGCCGGTGATGAAGAAGAGCTGCGCCTTCGGGCCGTACTCGGCGTGCAGGTCGCGCAGCGTGTCGACGGTGTAGGTGGGCCCGCCGCGGTCGATGTCGACGCGGCTCACCTGGAAGCGGGGGTTGGAGGCGGTCGCGATCACGGTCATCAGGTACCGGTCCTCGGCGGGGCTGACCGGTTCGTCCGCCTTCTGCCACGGTTGCCCGGTCGGCACGAAGACCACCTCGTCCAGCCCGAACCGATCGGCCACCTCGCTCGCCGCCACCAGGTGACCGTGGTGGATCGGGTCGAACGTGCCACCCATGATGCCGATCCGCCGGATGTCTTCCTCCACCCCGCGATCCTAGGCCGCGCCCGGGCACCGGTCGGCCGGGGTCGCCGGCTCGCGCCGGGCGGGCGGTCCGCCGCCCGGCGCGATGCGTCGCTCAGGCGCCCACGGCGGCCACCGCCGTCCGGGCCACCAGCGCGCGGCGCAGGTCGTCGTCCAGGTCGACGACCCGCCGGCGCAGCCCCGGCGTCAGGTCGTCACGGGCCAGCAACGCCGCGGCCAGTTCCCGGGTGGACTGCGTCACGGCGTAGCGCGGGAACGCCACGGCCGCCACCCGGTCGGCCACCCACGCGGTACGCAGACGCGCGGTCGCCGGCATCTCGGCGAAGTAACGCTCGACGTAGCCGGCGGTCAGCTCCGCCTGCTCCGGCTGCCAGAACCCCTCTGCGGTGGCCTCCACCAACCGGTTCGACAGGTCGGTGTTGCTGACGATGATCTCCCAGGCCGCCCGCTTGGCGTCGGCGTTCGGCAGGGCCGCCCGGCAATCGGCCGCCCGCTCGGCGCCGGTGGCGCTGCGGTCGGCGGCCGACTCGGCGGCGATCTCCGCCTCGCCGGCGCCACCCAGCACCACCAGCCGGTGCAGCAGCGCCCAGCGCAGGTCGGCGTCGACCGCCAGCCCTTCCGGCACGCCCGCGCCGACCAGCCAACCGTGGAGCAGGTCGGCGTCCGTGGTGGCGCCGATCAGGCCCCGCACGGCGGCAAGCTGGAGCGAACCGCCGGCGGGAGCGCCGACCAGCAGCGCCCGACACGCCTCGGCGATCCGCAGCAGCGCCGCGTCCCGGGCCAGCGGTTCCAGGTAGCGGTCGACGAGGTTACGGCTGAGCGCGAGCACGTCCTCCGCGATGATCACCTCGGTCTCGGCCGGCAGCGCGGCGGTGATCAGGGTGACCAGCTCGGCGACCGGCCGCTCGCCGTCGGTGGCGGCGTCCAGCGCCTCACCCCAGAGCAGCGCCCGGGCCAGCGGATCGTCGAGCCCGGGGAGCAGCATCGGCACCGCGTCGGCGGAGGCCGCGTCGAGCCGGATCTTGGCGAACGTGAGGTCGCCCGCGTTGGGCAGCAGCAGGCCGGTGGCGGGCTGACCGGTCAGCTCGGGCAGCGGCGTCCGGCCGCCGTCGGCGTCCGGGTCGAGGTCGACCTCGAACCGGCGCGTCGGGCCCTCGGCGGTGTGGTGGGCCACGCCGATGCGGTGCGGTCGCAGCACCGGATGGGTCGTCGGCGCGGTCTGCGTCACCGCCACCTCGCTCCACCGGCCGTCGGCGTCCACCGCGGTCTCCATCCGCAGCGTGTTGACCTGCGCCTGGCGCAGCCACCGCTCGGCCCAGCCGCTGAGGTCCCGGCCGGCGGCCGAGGCGAGGCTGTCGAGCAGGTCGGCGAGGGTGGCGTTGCCGAACCGGTGCGCGGCGAAGTGCGCGTTCAGGCCGGCGAGGAACACGTCGTCACCGAGCCAGGCGACGAGCTGGCGCAGCACGCCGGCGCCCTTGGCGTACGAGATGCCGTCGAAGTTGAGCAGGCCCGCCGCGGCGTCGGCGACCTCCTCGGGTGCCACCGGGTGGGTGGAGGGGCGCTGGTCGGCGGCGTATCCCCACGCCTTGCGACGCATCGCGAAGGTGGTCCAGGCCTGGTCGAAGCGGGTGGCCTCGGCGGTGACCCGGGTGCCGAGGTACTCCGCGAACGACTCGTTCAGCCACAGGTCGTCCCACCAGCGCATGGTGACCAGGTCGCCGAACCACATGTGCGCCATCTCGTGGGCGATCACGGTGGCCCGGTACTCCCGCTGACTGTCGGTGACCGCGGAGCGGAAGACATAGTCGTCGCGCAGCGTCACCAGGCCCGGGTTCTCCATCGCGCCGGCGTTGAACTCGGGCACGAACGCCTGGTCGTACTTGCCGAACGGGTAGCGCTCGGCGAAGAGCTGGTGGAAGCGGTCGAGGCACTGCCGGGTGACGGTGAGGATCTCGTCCGCGTCGGCGTCGAGGTGCGCCGCGAGCGAACGCCGGCAGTAGAACCCGAGCGGGATGCCGTCGTGCTCGGCGCGCAGCACGTGCCAGGGCCCGGCGACAAGCGAGACGAGGTAGGTGGCCAGCGGCGCGGTCGGGGCGAACTCCCACCGACCCGGCGCCGGCCGGTCGGCGAGCTGCCCGTTCGCGGCCACCGTCCACTCCGGTGGCGCGGTGACCGCCAGCGTCACCGGCGCCTTCAGGTCGGGCTGGTCGAAGGCGGCGAAGATGCGCGGCCCGTCGTCCAGGAAGGACATCGCGTACAGGTATGTCTCGCCGTCGGCCGGGTCGACGAAGCGGTGCAGCCCCTCGCCGGTGTTGGAATAGGCCATCTCGGCCTCGACGGTGATCTCGTTGGTCCCGGCCAGCCCGGTGAGCGGCAGTCGCCCGTCGGTCAGCAGGGCCGGATCGAGGTCGCGGTCGTTGAGGCGGACCCGTAGGAGTCGGCGGGGCTTGATGTCGACGAACGTCTCGGCGCCGGGGGTGGCCCGGAACCGGATGGTGGTGGTGGAGCGGAACCGCTCGGCGTCGCCGGTCACATCGAGGTCCACCTGATAGGACTCGACGGTGATCGACGCGCCACGCGCGGTCGCCTCTGCACGGGTCAGGCTCGGCATCCGCTTATCCTGCCCGATGAGGTCCGCACGGGCCTTCCCGTGACGCGTGGCGATGGAGGTAAAACGATGGGTCAACACCCCAAGGGCGATTTCGACCTTTCTCGGGCGGTTTGGCAGCGAGCGGAGGGCGACACGTCCGAGGGCGCGGTCGAGGTGGCTTTCGTCGACGACCTGATCGGGATGCGCAACTCGGCCGAGCCGGACGGCCCGGTCCTGGTCTTCACCCAGGCCGAGTGGGACGCGTTCGTGGCGGGCGCCCAGGACGGCGAGTTCGACCTGGACTGAGCCGCCCGGGTCAGTCACCGTCGCCCCAGCCGAGGCCGCCCGGCCCGGGCGCATGGTGGAAGCCGGGATGGCCGGCCACGTCGACGCACCGCTCGCCGTCGGGCCCGGCCGCCCCGCAGAACAGCCGCTCGGCCCGGTGCCAGGCGTCGGCCGGGGACAGCGCCGCCGCGCCGAGCGCCAGCTCCGGGCGGAGCAGGTCGAGCGCTTCCGCGTACGCGACGGCCAGCTCCCGCGCGACGGCGGGGTCGGCGGCCACGAAGCCGAGGTGCACGGTGAAGAACCCCGGCGGGCGGGCCCCGGGCCGCCGGGGCCCACTGGTCGGTGACTCCGCCCGTCCGCCGCCCCGCAGCCGGACCGTCCCGTCGCGGTGATACCGCCGCGCCGCCCGGTTGTCGCGCATCCGTGCCTCCCCCGTCGCCGGTGACCGCCCGCCGGACGCCGGGCCCGGCGCGGGCCGGACCGGCCGCCGCCGGTCCGGGTACGAGCCAACCAGCTTTTCCGCGCCTCGGGAGGGGCCAGCGCCCGGGTGTGTGGGCCGCCCTCCCCGGGCGGGCGGATCTGCGGAAACGGAGGATTCGGCCGCCCCGGCCCGGGTAGGTAGCGCAGACCGCGCAGGGTCCAGGAAGCGCAGATCGCGCAGGGTCGCCGAGCCGGGGCAGGAGCAACCGAGATGAGCACCATGCCGAGCGACCGGAGCCCGGACAGCACGCTCGCCTACTACCGGGAGGGCTACCGCTTCGTCGGCGCCCGCTGCGACCGGCTGGGCTCCGACGTCGTGCAGATCCGACTGATGCTGGAGCCGACCATCTGCCTGCGCGGCCGGGAGGCCGCCGAGCTGTTCTACGACGAGGAGCGGTTCGTCAGGCGGGGCGCCACGCCGATGCGCGGCCAGCGCACGCTGACCGGGGTGGGTGGCGTCCAGGGCCTCGACGGGGCGGCGCACCGCGCCCGCAAGGCGATGTTCATGTCGATGATGACGCCGGCCGCGGTCCGGCGGCTCGGGCAACTCTTCGACGACGAGTGGCGGGCCCGGATCCCGGTCTGGGCGGAACACGGGCCGGTGGTGCTCTACGACGAGGTGAGCCGGCTGCTGACCCACGCGGTCTGGGCCTGGGCCGGGGTGCCGCTTGCCGAGGCCGACGCGCGCCGCCGCACCGCCGAGATGCACGCCATGATCGAGGGACCGGCGGTGCTGGGCCCGAAGCACTGGCGCGGCCTGCTCGGCCGCCGCCGGGCCGAACGCTGGGCCGGCGCGCTGGTCGAGCGGGTCCGCGCGGGCGCGCTGCCGGCGCCCGAGGGCAGCGCGCTGCGGATCGTCGCCGAGCACCGGGACGAACGCGGCCAGCCGCTGCCCCGCCGGATCGCCGCGGTGGAGCTGCTCAACGTGCTGCGCCCCACGGTCGCGGTGGACCGGTACGTGGTCTTCGCCGCGCTGGCGCTGCACGACCACCCGCACTGGCGCGACCGGGTACGCGGCGACGACGACGCGACCGAGCAGTTCGTGCAGGAGGTCCGCCGCTACTACCCGTTCTTCCCGCTGGCCGCCGCGCGGGTGCGCCGCTCGTTCGAGTGGCGGGGGTACGCGTTCCCGCAGGGCCGCCGGGTGCTGCTCGACCTGTACGGCACCAACCACCACCCGGAGCTGTGGCCGGAGCCGGAGCGGTTCCGCCCGGAGCGGTTCGCCGGTTGGCGGGACGACCCGTTCGGCCTGGTCCCGCAGGGCGGCGGCGACCACGACACGGGTCACCGCTGCGCCGGCGAGTGGATCACGATCGAGTTGATGAAGCGGGCGGTGGCCAACCTGACCGGCGCGATGAGCTACCGCGTCCCGCCGCAGGACCTGGCGCTCGACCTCACCCGGATGCCGACGCTGCCGCCCAGTGGGCTGGTCGTCGACGGGGTGCGGCGAGCGGCCTGAGCGGCCCACCGCTCCCGTCCACGGTCAGCCGGCTGCGCTACCCGGGTCAGGCGGCCGAAACGGTTTCAGGGGCCGCATTCCGGGCAAGTCGCGGGACCCGACCCGACCGGAGACGACGTGACCCGAGCGACCGTTCCACCGCTGCCGCACCCCGGCCGGTCCGTCGCGGCGTCCGCGCCGGACCGGCTCCCGATGGCGTACGTCCTGCCGCTGCGCGCCGCCGACGACCACGGCCTCGACGAGCTGACCGGCTACCTGCGCGAGCTGCGCCGCTGGGTGGACGTGGTGGTGGTCGACGGCTCGCCGCCGGAGCTGTTCGCCCGGCACGCGGACGCCTGGCGAGGGCTGGTCCGGCACGTCCTGCCGGATCCCGCGCTGCGCGGGCGCAACGGCAAGGCGCTCGGGGTGCTCACCGGCGTCGCGCTGGCGCGGCACGAGCACGTGGTGATCGCCGACGACGACGTCCGGTACGACCTGTCGGCGTTGCGCGCGGTGCACGAGCTGCTCGACCGGGTGGACCTGGTCCGGCCGCAGAACCACTTCGCCCCGCTGCCCTGGCACGCCTGGTGGGACACCGGACGGACGCTGCTCGCCCGGGTGTTCGGCGGGGACTGGCCGGGCACGCTGGCGCTGCGTCGGAGCACCTTCCTGGCGATGGGCGGCTACGACCCGGACGTGCTCTTCGAGAACCTGGAGCTGGTCCGGACCGTCCGCGCGTACGGCGGCAGCACGGCCACCCCGGCCTGGCTGTACGTGCGGCGACTGCCGCCCACCGCCGGGCACTTCCTCGGGCAGCGGGTGCGCCAGGCGTACGACGAGACGGCCCGGCCGGCGTGGCTGCTGGCCGCGCTGGCGGTGCTGCCGGCCACGGCGGTCGCGCTCGCCGCCCGCCGCCCGGGGCTGCTGGTGCGGGCCGGGCTGGTCACGGTCGCGGTGGCGGAGCTGGGCCGGCGACGGGCCGGCGGGGCCCGGGTCTTCCCGGCGCACACCACGCTCGCGGCGCCCGCCTGGGTGTTGGAGCGCGGCGTGTGCGCCTGGCTGGCGGTGGGCCGGCGGCTGCGCGGCGGGGTGCCGTACGCGGGCAGCCGCCTGCGGACGGCGGCCCACAGCACCCGCGCCCTGCGGAAGCTGGCCACCCGCCCCCACCCCGACGACCTGACCCGCTGGGTCGAGACATGCGAAGGCGGGGGCCCTTGTTAACGCCTGAGCGATAGCAGGGGCCCCCGCTTGGCAGACTGCGGTCAGGAGCGCGCCTGGTGGGCGCTCTCCCGCACATCCTGGGCGGCGCTGCGGCCGTCGTCCTTGACCGCGTGCACGGCGTCCTGCGCGGTGGAGCGCACCGACTCGGCGGCGTGCTGGGCCGGCTCGCGCAGCTCGTCCCTCAGCTCGTTGGCGACCTCACCCAGCTTCTCCTTGACGACGCCGCTGTGCTCGGTCGCCTTCTCCTTGACCTGCGCGGCGAGCTCCTGCTCGCGGCGGGTGGCCGGGATCAGCGAGGAGACCAGCATGCCGACGCCGAACGCGATCACGCCGGCGGCGATCGGGTTGCCCTGGGACTTCTGCCGCACGACCCGCGGCGCCCGGTGCGCCGCGTCGCCCACCGTGGCGGCGGCGGAGTGCGCCTTGTCGCTGACCGTGGACGCGGCCGAGGAGGCGTGGTCGCCCACCGAGTGCGCGGCGTGGCCGGTGCTGTGGCCGAGGTCGGAAGCGGTTCCCATCACCTTGTCCTTCACGTTGGTCAGCGCGCTGCGGACGCGCTGCTTGCGGTCGTCGACGATGCGGCTCGGGCTGACCTTGTACGCCAGGGCGTCCACGTCCGAGCTGAGGTTGTTGCGGGTGGCTTCGATCTCCCGGCGGATCTGGTCGGGATCGGTGCTCATCGGGTGACTCCCTCCGGGTGCGGCTTGAGTGCGTCCGGGATGCGCTGGACGCTCTCGTTGGTCTGCTTCAGGCCACGGATCTGCTCGGCGTTCTTCTTGGCCTTGGAGTAGAGGACCGCCGCGATCGCGGCCCACACCACCGCCACGATGAGCGCGGCCAGGCCGGAGTCCATGACGTTGTCGAGGAACTGCCACACCGCGACGGAGACGAAGAGCGCCACCATGTAGCCGCCGAAGCCGGCGCCACCGTAGAGGCCGGCGGCCTTGCCCGCCTTCTTGCCCTCCTGGCGGATCTCGGCCTTGGCCAGCTCGACCTCCTGGCGCATCAGCGTGGAGAGGTCGCCGGTGACCTGGCTCATCAACTGCCCGATCGAGCTGCCGCGTACCTCGTCGGCGTGGTGCGGCGCGCCCCCGGCCTGGTAGCCGGGGTCCTGCGTCGGCACGGTCATGCCGTGGTCTCCCTTCTGCCGGTCCGGCCGCTCACGGGCGCGGAGCACCGGTCGACGGCATGCCCGGCAGCGGGTCGGTCTGGCTCGGCGGCGGCAGCGGCTGGCCGGTGCCGCCGGCCGGGTCGGCCCAGGTGTTCGGGGCGCCGCCGGCGGGGTAGGTCGCGCCCGGCGCGGAGTAGCCCGGGTCCGGCTCGGCGTAGGTGCCCGGCGTCGGGTCGAGGTAGCCACCGGCCGGCTGGGTCGGCACGGCCGGCGTGGTCGGGATGACCGCGGTCCGGTCCGGGTCGTAGGCCGGACGGACGCCGCTGCCGCCGTTGCCCACCGCGGCGATGTTCCGGGTGAGCCGGCCGGCGACCACGCCCAGCAGGGCGGCGCCGACCAGGAACGTGCCCGGGTTACGACGGGCGTAGCTCTTCACCTCGTTGAGCAGGTCGCCCGGCTCGCGCTGCTCCAGCCAGCCGGCCACGCCGTGCACCCGCTCGGCCGCCTGGTGGGCCAGCTCGGTGACCGGCCCGGAGCCGCCACCCTGCTGCGCCATCGACCGCATCTCGTCGGCCAACGACCGCAGGCCGCTGGCGGCCCGCTGCTGCTGCTGGCCGGCCTGCGCGGTGACCTGGTTGCGGGTCTCGCCGTAGAGGTCGCGGGCCTGCCGCTTGGCCTCGCCCACCACCTCCCGGCCCTGCTCCTTGGCGGTCTGCGCGACCGCGCCGCCCGCGCTTGCGGCGTCGGAGCCGACCTGGCGGGCCTGATCGCGTACGCCGCCGCCGTTCGTCGACTCGTACGTGGCGGTCGTGGAGGAAAAGTCCTGAGTCATGGTGTCCCTTCCGCTCGTGCGTTCCCAGCGGTTGTGTTCGGGGGTTCACGCGAATGCTTTCCGCGTGACAACTGCCCTACCCTCGGCCGTCGGGTCCATGCCTGATTCGTCATTTCTCTGCGGAAACGGCCCGCCCCGATCACAGAATGGGGAGGCCGACCCGCCCCGGGTGGGCCCCACGGGGGGTGACAGCGATGCCACGTGAGGTGCGCGGACGCCCGTCCGCCCGGCCGACGGTGCAGAAGGTCGCGCTCGCGGCCGCGGCCGTCTTCGTCCTGATCGGCGTGCTCGGCTTCGTCCCCGGCGTCACCACCCACTACGGCGAGCTGGCCTTCGCCGGGCACCACTCGGGGGCGAAGCTGCTCGGGGTGTTCCAGGTGTCGGTGCTGCACAACCTGGTGCACCTGCTCTTCGGGCTGGTCGGGCTGCTGGCCGCGCGGCGGCTGGCCGGCGCGCGGGTGTTCCTGGCCGGCGGCGGCGCGCTCTACCTGGTCCTCTGGCTGTACGGCTTCGCCATCGACCGGGAGAGCACGGCGAACTTCGTGCCGGTCAACGACGCCGACAACTGGCTGCACCTGTTCCTCGGCTTCGGCATGCTCGCCGCGGGCCTGCTGCTGAACAACGAGGTGGGTGCCGGCGGCCGGCCGGACATCCCGATGGACCGGCCCTGACCAGCCACGACACGACACGCCGGGCCGGATCAGCGCCCTGCAGTTCCTCGGCACCAGCGACTTCTGGTTCCAGTCCATGCCGAACTGGCAGAGCGAGTTCCTCGCGGTGGGCGTGCTGATCCTGCTCAGCATCGTGCTGCGGCAACACGCCAGCCCCGAGTCCAAGCCGGTGACCGCCCCGCACGCGCAGACGAGCGCCTGAGCGGTGTGTGAGAAGGGGCCCCTTCTCGACGCCAGGCGTTAGGAAGGGGCCCCTCCTTACGCCGCCACGGGGAGGTGTTTGGCGAAGCAGACGCTGTACGGGTTGTCGACGTACTCGCCGTAGACCGGGACCGGCTGGTAGCCGCTGGAGCGGTAGAGCCCGATGGCGGCCGGCAGGTAGGTGCCGGTCTCCAGGCACACCGTCCGGTGCCCCTGCCGGAAGGCCAGTTCCTCAAGCGCGAGCAGCAACTGCCGGGCGATGCCGCGCCCCCGGTACGCCGGCCGGACGTACATCCGCTTCAGCTCGCCGGTGTCGACGTCGAGCGCCTGGAGACCGCCGCAGCCGACCGCCCGGCCGCCGACCACGGCCGCCAGGTAACGAATGTCGGAGTGGGTGACGGTGACCTGCCCGTCCAGCCCGCCGTCGGCGTCCCGCAGCTCACGCTGCTGGGCCACGACGAGCGCGGCGACCTCCGGATCGGTGGCGGGCCGGCATTCGATCAGCATCCCGTCACGGTAGGTCGACCGGATTTCGCGAAGGTTTCCGGCCGAGGTCCCCGACACGGACACGACCGGACTAGTCGTCGTCCGGTTCCTCCGCCGGGGCCGCCTCGACCTCGTCCTCCGGGCGCTGCCGGCGGGCCTTGCGGGCCTCCAGCCGGTCGGCGGCCGACGGTCGTGTCGACTTGTCCTCTAGCCGCACGTCGGTGCCCCGGTTGCCGGGCGTGAAGTCGACGCCGGCGTAGAGCGTCGGCTGCCAGTCGAACTCGCGCTCGCCGATCCGCACCAGGTCGCCGGCCCGCGCGCCGGCCTTGGCCAACTTCTCCTCGACGCCCAGCCGGGCCAGCCGGTCGGCCAGGAAGCCCACCGCCTCGTCGTTGTCGAAGTTCGTCTGCTTCACCCAGCGTTCCGGCCGGCTGCCCCGGACGGTGTAGGAGCCGTCCGGCTCGGCCTCGATGGTGAAACCGGCGTCGTCGACCGCCTTCGGGCGGAGCACGACCCGGGTCGGCTCCACGTCCGGAACGGCGCGGCGGCCCTCGTCGACCACCTGGGCCATCGCGTACGTCAGCTCGCGCAGGCCCTCGCGGGTGGCGCTGGAGACGTCGAAGACGCGGAAGCCACGGGCCTCCAGGTCGGGGCGGACGATGTCGGCGAGGTCCTTCCCGTCCGGCACGTCGACCTTGTTCAGCGCGACCAGCCGGGGCCGGTCGGCCAGCCCGCCGTACTGGGCCAGCTCCGACTCGATGGCGTCGATGTCGGCGAGCGGGTCGCGGCCCGGCTCCAGCGTCGCGGTGTCGACCACGTGCACCAGCACGGCACACCGCTCGACGTGGCGGAGGAACTCCAGGCCCAGCCCCTTGCCGGTGGCGGCGCCCGGGATCAGGCCCGGTACGTCCGCGACGGTGAAGGTGTGGTTGTCCACCCGGACCACGCCCAGGTTGGGCACCAGCGTGGTGAACGGGTAGTCGGCGATCTTCGGCTTGGCGGCCGAGATCACCGAGATCAGCGAGGACTTCCCGGCGGACGGGAACCCGACCAGACCGACGTCGGCGACGCTCTTCAGCTCCAGCACCACGTCGAGCTTGTCGCCGGGCTCACCCAGCTCGGCGAAGCCCGGCGCCTTGCGACGGGCGTTGGCCAGCGAGGCGTTGCCCCGGCCGCCCCGGCCACCGCGGGCCGCCTCGAAGGTGGTGCCCACCCCGACCAGGTCGGCCAGCACCTCGCCGTCCAGGGTCTGCACCACGGTGCCGTTCGGCACCTTGATCACCAGGTCGCGGCCGTTGGCGCCGTCCCGGTTCGAGCCGGCCCCGCCCTTGCCGTTGTCGGCCTTCAGGTGCGGCCGGAAGTGGAAGTCGAGCAGCGTGGTGACCTGCGGGTCGACCACGAGCGACACGCTGCCGCCATGGCCGCCGTTGCCGCCGTCCGGGCCACCGAAGGGCTTGAACTTCTCCCGGTGGATCGAGACACAGCCGTGCCCGCCGTCGCCGGCCTGCATGTGCAGGACGACCCGGTCAACGAACGTCGTCACGACGCCAATCCTTCCAGCGGGGTCCGCCCCGCACGTGGAAAGCCGAAGCGGGCCGGGACCCGAGGTCCGCGGCCCGCTTCGGCTTCGAACTACTGCTGAGGCACGATGCTGACGGTCTTGCGACCGCGCTTGGTGCCGAACTGCACCGAACCGGCGGACAGCGCGAACAGCGTGTCGTCGCCGCCACGGCCGACCAGGTCACCGGGGTGGAACTTGGTGCCACGCTGACGGATGAGGATCTCACCCGCGCTGACGACCTGACCACCGAAGCGCTTCACGCCGAGCCGCTGGGCCGCGGAGTCGCGACCGTTACGCGAGCTGGACGCACCCTTTTTGTGAGCCATTTCCGACGACCTACTTCCCGCTGTTGGAGATGCCGGTCACCTTGATCTGGGTCAGCGGCTGCCGGTGACCCTGACGCTTGTGGTAGCCGGTCTTGTTCTTGAACTTGTGGATCCGGATCTTCGGGCCCTTGGTGTGCGCGGCGATCTCGCCGGACACCGCGACCTTGGCGAGCTTCGCCGCGTCGGTCACCAGGTCGTCACCGTCGACGAGGAGCACCGCGGTGAGCTTCACCGCGTCACCGGGGGCACCGGTGAGCTTCTCGACCTCGATCACGTCGCCCTCGGCGACCTTGTACTGCTTGCCGCCGGTCTTGACGATCGCGTACATCGGAGGCGCACTCCCTGTCGTTGAGGCTGCTGGCGTCTTTTCCCACCGTTGCCGGCGGGTCGTTCCCACGGCGTCTCGCCGGGAGCCGTGACACCGGCGGCGCGGGCGCGCGGGAACTAGGCACACCAAAGTGCGCCGCAGGCAAGAGTACGCCATACCCGGTCCGCCGCCCAAACCGGGCTGCCGGTCACGCCGGGCAGAGCTGGTCGAGCCGCTGCTGGAGCCGGTCGAACGCCGTCTCGTCGATCTTCCGCACGTCGGTGCCGAGCCCGCCCACCTCGGTGGCCAGGTCCGCCAGCAGCGTCCGCAGGCCCGGGTCGGTGGCCCGCCCGGACTGCTCCCGCAGCACGTCCCGCCAGCCCGCGAGCGCGGCCTCCGCGTCCCGCCGGGCGGCCTTCTCCGTGCCCCGGTCCCCGGTGCCGCCCGCCCGCAGCATCTCCGCCAGCTTCTGCACGTACGTCTGGACGGCCACGGACCCGGCCTGCTTCGCGCGGGCGCAGACGCCCGCGTCGCCGGTGACGGTCGGGGCGGGCGTGGGCGACGTGGCCACCGGGGCCGGTGAGGCGAAGCCCACCGAGAACGGGTCGGTCCGTTCGGCGCAGCCCGACCCGGCCAGCAGCAGTCCGGTCAACGCGGTGACCGCGAACACCCGGCGCATGTCTCCTCCCTCCGGGGCGCGGCCGGCCCGACCGGGGGTCGACGGGAAACGGCAGGGCCCCTGCTCCCGGCACTCTGTTGCCGGACCAGGGGCCCTGTCAAACGCTACGCAGGTCAGCGGCTCACGGCCGGGTACGCCGCCGGGCGCCGCCACGGCGGGACCGCCGCCGCGACGAGCCGCCGTCGGCGCCCTCGTCGTCGCTGTCGCCGTCGCCGATCGCGTCCGGGTCGTCAGCCGCCGCGAGTCGGGCCGAGTCGCCCTCCTGGCTGTCCGCGACCGCCGGGGCGGCCGGCGTCTCCGTCTCGAACCGGGACAGGTCGTAGCCCTGGGTGTCGTAGTAGTCGTCGGCGGACTCGGCCACCTCGACGACGGTCCGCTCCGGCGCGGCGGCGGCCGGCGGCTCCGCCGCGGCCTCCACGGCGGGCTTCTCCGCCGCGGCCTTGCGACCCCGGCGACGGCCCTTCTCCTCGACCGGCGCGACCGCCGAGGCGACCGCCTTGACCTTCTCCCCCGCGCCGGCGGCACGCGGCTTCTCCGGCACCGGCTCGGTGTGGATCACCACCCCCCGGCCCTTGCAGCACTCGCAGGTCTCGCTGAACGCCTCCAGCAGGCCCGCGCCGATCCGCTTGCGGGTCATCTGCACCAGGCCCAGCGAGGTGATCTCGGTGACCTGGTGCTTGGTGCGGTCCCGGCCCAGGCACTCGGTGAGCCGGCGCAGCACCAGCTCCCGGTTCGATTCCAGCACCATGTCGATGAAGTCGATCACCACGATGCCGCCGAGGTCGCGCAGCCGCAACTGGCGCACGATCTCCTCGGCCGCCTCCAGGTTGTTGCGGGTGACCGTCTCCTCCAGGTTGCCGCCGGAGCCGGTGTACTTGCCGGTGTTGACGTCGACGACGGTCATCGCCTCGGTCCGGTCGATCACCAGCGACCCGCCGGAGGGCAGGAAGACCTTCCGGTCCAGCCCCTTGAGGATCTGCTCGTCGATCCGGTACTCGGCGAACACGTCGGTGACGCCGGCGTGCCGGCGCAGCCGCGCCACCAGGTCCGGCGAGACGTGCGACAGGTACGACTCGACCACGTCGTACGCCGACTCGCCCTCGATGACCAGCTCGCGGAAGTCCTCGTTGAAGAGGTCCCGGACCACCCGGATGACCAGGTCCGGCTCCTCGTAGAGCAGCACCGGGGCACCGCCGGAGGCGGCCTTGGCCTGGATGTCGTCCCACTGCGCCTGGAGCCGCTTGACGTCCCGGGCCAGCTCGTCCTCGCTGGCGCCCTCCGCCGCGGTCCGGACGATCACCCCGGCGCCGTCCGGCACCAACTTCTTGAGGATGTCCCGCAGCCGCTTGCGTTCGGTGTCCGGCAGCTTGCGGCTGATCCCGGAGGCGTTGCCGTTGGGCACGTAGACCAGGTGCCGGCCGGAGAGCGCGACGTGGCTGGTGA
The DNA here is from genome assembly GCF_055586805.1 of Micromonospora sp. NPDC049201. Lineage (NCBI taxonomy): Bacteria > Bacillati > Actinomycetota > Actinomycetes > Micromonosporales > Micromonosporaceae > Micromonospora > Micromonospora sp. NPDC049201. The sequence goes on from NZ_JBVJHM010000009.1 coordinate 296,899, forward strand.
GCCGCGCGCCCTTGTGCCCGATCGGGTCCTTGGTGACCTGCACCAGCACCGGGTCGCCGGAGCGCAGTGCCTGCTCGATCGAGCGGGCCCGGCCCTCCAGGCCGGTGGTGTCCCAGTTGACCTCGCCGGCGTACAGCACGGCGTTGCGCCCGCGCCCGATGTCGACGAAGGCCGCCTCCATGCTCGGCAGCACGTTCTGCACCTTGCCGAGGTAGACGTTGCCGGCCATGGTGCCGGACGAGTTGCGGGTCACGTAGTGCTCGACCAGCACGCCGTCCTCGAGCACCGCGATCTGGGTGCGGTCGCCACGCTGGCGCACCACCATCGTCCGGTCGACCGCCTCGCGGCGGGCCAGGAACTCCGACTCGCTCAGGATCGGCGGCCGGGTACGCCGCTGCTCGCGGCCGTCCCGGCGGCGCTGCCGCTTGGCCTCCAGCCGGGTCGACCCGGAGACGCCCTGCACCTCGTCTACCGCCTTGCGCGGCTCACGGATCTTGACGACGGTGGGCACGCCGTCCTCGGTGGTGGTCTCCGCCTCACCCGCGCCCCGGCGACGACGCCGACGGCGACGACGGGTCATCCCGTCGCCCTCGGCCTCCTCGTCGCTCTCCTCGGCCTCCGCCTCGGTCGGCTCCGCCGTACCGGTCTCGTCCTCGTCGGCCTCGTCGGCGCCACGGCCACGGCCACGGCCCCGGCGACCACGACGGCGGCGGCGGCGACCCTCGGCGGTGTCGTCGTCGTCCTCGGCGTCGGCGGACTCGTCCGCCTCGGCGGCCGGCTCCTCCTCCTCGACGGCCTCAGGCTCGACCTCGGCCGCCACCGGCTCGGCCTCCCGCCGGCCGCGACGGCGACGGCGGCCGGTCTCGACCGGCTCCTCCGCCGCCTCCTCCACGGCCGGGTAGGTGACCCGGACCGCCGGGGCCTCCTCGGGCTGCGGGGGCATGAACAGGACGGTGGGCGCGGAGAGCGCCGCGCGACGCCGGCGGCCGGTGGCCGGCCGCTCCTCGGCCGCCGGCTCGTCCGCCACACCCGGCACCGCGGCGCCGGTCGACACCACGCCGGTGGCGTCCGCCGGCCCGCCGGCCCGGGCCAGGTCAACCTCGTCGGTACGCCGGGGCGCGCGCCGCCCGCCGGCACGCGACCGCGCACCACCCTCGGCTGCGGCCCCGCGGGTACGGGACCGGGTGGCGCCCTCGCCCGGGGTGGGCTCGTCCACGGCGTCCTCGCCGACCGCGTCCCCGTCGAGCGCATCCTCGTCGAGCGCGTCCTCGTCGAGCGCGTCCTCGTCGAGCGGGGCCCGCCCCTCGGCGATCTCACCCGCGCCACCCGGGACCGAGACCGGTCCGTCGACCACGGCAGCGCCCGACGGCCCGGTGGCCCCGACAGCCGGCTCGACCGCCGGGCCGGTGGCCTCGGCGGCCGGCTCGACCGGCGCGGCCGACGGCCCGGTGGGCGTCTCGATCGACGCGGCCGGCTCGACCGGCCGGCCGGCGGCCTCGGCGGGCGCCTCGGTCGGCGACTCGGCGGCCGGCATCGGCTCGGCGGCGGGTGGGGTGGCCTTGCGGCGGCGGGTCCGGGTGACCTTGACCGGCGGCACCACCTCGTCCGAGGTGGCCTGCACCTCGGCAGCGGCCACCGGCTCCTCGACCGCCTTCGCCGGGGTCGCCTTCCGGCGCCGGCGGGTGGTCTTCGGCGCGGCCTCCACCTCACCGGCCACCGGCGCGAACACCTCGGCCTGCGGCGACTCGCCGCTGCCGGTGGCCGCGGCGGACGCCTCGACCGGCGCGTCGGTCTGCTCCGGCTGGTTCAGCGGCGCGGCCTTGCGCCGGCTGGCCCGCTTGCGGGGCGGCGGCTTCACCTCGGCGACGCCGTCGGTGCTGGTGGCGGTCGGGTCGGCCGGCTCGGCACCGGTCCGTTCGCCGCCCTCGGGCTCGTTCTCGAGCATGGACGTTCTCCAGTTCTGGCTGCCCCGGGCGCGGTTGAGCGCTGCCACGCAGGGTTGCCGCAAAGGTGTTTCCGCCGAGCGCGCAGGTGCGCGACCGCCGAAGTCTGCCTGCCAGAGCGCTGACCGTCGGTCAGTGCCCTCCGATGGCTGCCCCGTCGCGATCCGCGTCCAACGGATCGACGATCTCGCCCTGCGCGGTCAGCGTGCCCTGCGCCAGCCGGATCACCTTCGGGGTGACCGGCGGCTCCAGGTCCGCCACCACGCGGAGGCCGGAAAGGACGTCATCGGGTCGCACGGACGGGGTGACCTGCCGCACGACCAGTTCGAGTATCGCACACGGTACGGTCGCCGCTCCGGAAGGCGTCTCAGCCGGCACCAGCGCATCGATGACGATCACGGCGGCGCGGGCGTCGAACGTCCGCCGGCCCTGCTTGGTCATCCGCTCGACCTGGATCTCCTCGGCGGCGGTGAAGGCCGCCACGGCGGCCCGGAGCACGTCCGGATCGACCTCGGGCAGCTCGATCCGCCAGTACGACGCCTCGATCCGGTCGGCCAGGCTGCCACCGGACGCCTCGACCGCGTCGAGCACGTCGAGCCCGGGCGAGAGCGCGGCGTCCAGAGCGGCCCGGAGGCGCTCCGGGTCGACCGGCTCACGCAGGCCGATCTCCAGGTACTCGGCCTCGCTGGCCACGCCGGTCGGCGCCGCGGAGGCGTACGAGATCTTGGGGTGCGGGGTGAAGCCCTGGGAGAACGCGATCGGCACGCCGGCGCGGCGCAACGCGCGCTCGAAGGCTCGGGCGAAGTCCCGGTGCGAGGTGAACCGCAGCGGTCCACGCTTGGCGTACCGGATGCGGACCCGCTGGACGACGGGCGCCTGGCCGCCCTCGGGTTGAGGCTTTCTGGCGATCGTGAGCTCCTCGGCTGTGCCTGCGCGTGTCCGTCCCATCCTGGCGCAGGCCGCACCGCCTCCCACACCCGCCCCCACCACCCCCTCTACGGTGGGGTGGGTCAGGGGCGGCGGTCGCCGGCCGGGGTGGGGCCGCCCAGCCGGCCGGGCGCGTCGTCCGGGAGCTGCGCCACCCGGGCCAGCTCACGTCGGTGCCGGCGCCGGTTCCAGATCAGGAACACCACGAGCGCCAGCAGCACCACCAGGGCCACCGCGATGCCGATGCCGATCACCAGCACCTGCTGGTCGGTGGGGCCGCCGCGGTCGCCGTACTCCGTCACGTCGAAGTCGTCGTCCTCGGCCGCCTGCGGCGCAGCCGCGCTCGCCGAGGCCGGGTCGAGCAGCGGGTTCGCCGAGACCGACGGCACGTCCGCGGTGAGCGCCGCCACCGGGTCGATCCGGCCGAAGCCGAACTGCGGGTCCCGGCCCGACGGCCCGGCGTCCCGGGCGGTGCGGATGATCCGGTTGATCACGTCGGACGCGGAGAGCTGCGGGTACTTCGAACGGATCAACGCCGCGACGCCGGAGACGATGGCGCTGGAGTCGGAGGTGCCGTCACCCCAGCCGTAGCCGTGGTCGCGGCCGGCGTTGTAGATCCCGCCCGCCGGCGCGGCGATGACCGCTGCCGGGCCCTGGGCGGAGCCGGACCAGAAGCCGCCGCCCCGGGTGGTGCCGGTCACCGCGATCACGCCGGGGATCCGGGCCGGCGAGGCGATGTCCACGTCGCCCGCCTTGCGGTTGCCGCCGGCGGCGACCACGACGACGTCGCGCGCCAGCGCGTACCGGATCGCCTCCTCCTCGTCCGGGTCGGGCGCGCCGGCCCGGCCGAAGGAGAGGTTGAGCACCGTCGCGCCACCGTCGACCGCCATCCGGATGCCCAGGGCGGACGCGCCGTCGGGCACGGTTCCGGGGCCGGGCTCCTGCTTGATGGGCAGGATCCGGGCGTCCGGCGCGATGCCGTCCACGCCGTCGCCGACGTTCGCCGCCGAGATGATGCCGGCCATGTGCGTGCCGTGACCGTCCGGGTCCTCCCGGCCGTCGCCCCGGGCGCCGTAGCTGCGGTCGCCGGGCAGCACGCGACCGCGCAGCGCCGGATGGGTGGCGTCGACGCCGGTGTCCACCACGCCGACCACCACCCCGCGCCCGGTGGAGATCCGATGCGCCCGGTCGATGCGCAGCTCGTCGAGGTACCACTGCTCGGCCCGGCGCGGCGCGGCCGGTGCCGGCGGGGCCGCGCCCAGCACCATCAGGCCGGCCAGCAGTCCGGCCGCCACCGGCCGGAGCGCGGCGACGTGCACCCTCATCCGTCCGTCCTCATCGCAGGATGCCCGGGGACGCACTGTCACCGGCACCCCACGGATCGTCGTCCTCAGTCAACCACGACGAGTGCTCGGCACCGCCGCCGCCGTGCCCGGCGCCGCCGTGCCCGCCCATCATCCCGCCGCCCATCATGCCCCCGCCGGCACCCGCGCCGGTCGCGTTGCGGAGCGCGCTGGCGGCGCTGGTCAGCGGCGGGACCTTGCCGTTGCCGCCGCCGACCAGGCCGGGCAGCGCACCCACGCCCATCCCGCCGGCCGCGCCGAGACCACCGCCGCCGAGGCCACCACCGGCGCCCAGCCCGGCGCCACCGCCGCCGAACCCGCCACCACCACCGACGGTGCCCGGTACACCGCCACCGAACGCGCTGCCCGGACCGCCGGTCGTGATCGTGCCCGGCCCGCCCGCGCCGGCCAGGCCGGTGCCGTAGTCGTGGTCACCCGGGCCCGGGTAGCCGCCACCGGTGACCGGCGGGACGTACGACCCGCCGCCGGTCTGACCGCCGCCGAGATCGACGCCGCCCGTGGTGGGCGGCGGTGAGAACGAACCGCCACCGTACGAGCCACCGCCGCCACCACCGATGCCGGTGCTGCCCAGCGAGGGCACCTTGCCACCCCCGCCACCACCACCGCCGCCGGGCAACCCGGTGTCGGGCACACCGGACGGCGGGACGCGGTTGTCGGGCGTGTAGCCGTCACGCGCGTCATTGGCCGAGGGCTGGGGCACGACCAGCTTCGGGCGTTCGGTCTCCACCGCGGCGGGCAGCGGCGACATCGCCCTGTTGGCCGCCTCCTGGTTGTCCCGGTACCAGTTGTCCAGGTGCGACTTGGTGTCCCACCAGCCGCCCCGCTTCTGGTCGTCGGCGTTGCCGTCGACCCTCATCGTCGCCTCGAGGTCGTCGGCCTTGTCGCGGAACGCGCCGTCGGCGTAGAGCGACTGGTTCTGCTGGTAGTCGCTGCGTAGCGAGGCGAGGAAGCCGGACTGGCTCTCGCCGTCGCGGGCGTCGTCGAGCTCGGTGCCGCCGGGCAGGCTCCACTCGTTCCAGCCGAAGTCGTCCATCAGCGGGATCGGGATGCTGGCCACCGCCTTGCGGATGTCGCCCTCGATCCGCGACAGCGCGCCGCTGACGTCGCTGGCGTGGGTGATCAGCTCCTCGATGTCCTTGCCGATGCCGCCCAGGTGCTCGCGGTACGCGTCACCGCCGCTGCCCGTCCAGCCGGCCAGCAGGCCGGGGAGACCGCCGCTGTGCGGGCGTTCCTGACCGGACGCGATCGGACCGACGAACGAACGCCCGACAAGCGCGTCGCGCAGGTGGCCGAGCCCGGCGGAGAGGTTGCTCCAGCCGACGCCGACCGATCCGACCGTCTCCGGATCCGCGGCGAGCGTCACCTCCCGGACGCAGCGCTCCCAGGTGCCTCCAGCCATGATCGCCTCTCCCTCAGGCCGGGTACGGATAGGTGGGCTGCTGCCCCGCCTCGGGCGGCGGCGCCGCGGACTCCAGCAGCCGCTCGATCTGCTTGCCGTTGGCGGCGTTGCGGGCCTCGGCGTCGCGGAACGCCTTCGCGATGTCCTCGGTGCCCTTCTTCAGCCCGGCCAGCTTGCTGGAGATGGCCTTGAGGTGGGCCTCCATGTTGGCCGTCGACCGGGTCAGCGCCGCCCACTGCATCCGCGCGTCCTCGTACGCGCCGAACGGCGTGCCGTTCGGCACCGCCTGGGCGTTGTTGCTGTCGCCCTTCATCCGCTCCTTGATGCGTTCCATCTCGTAGCCGATGGTGTCGTCGACGTACTGCTTGAGGCGCTCGACGTAGTCGGCGGCGGCGTCCAGGTCCTCGACGCTGACGTGCAGGTCGCCGGTGTCCGGCGGCTTGATGCCCATGCTGCTGTCCTCCCCCGCTACCGGCCCGGCCGGTCCAATACGGACGCAGCGTATCGAGGAAGCACCAGCCGGGCAGCCCCGCCCCGACCACCCGACGGTCGACACGTGACACGACGGAGCGCGGGCCCCCCGAGGGTTCCCGCGCTCCGCTACGCGTCGGTGCGGCTCAGCCCTGGGCCGCCGTGGGCAGCCGCATCCCGCCGACCGGCGTCAGCGGCAGCAGCTTGCGCCCGGTCGGGCCGATCTGGATCTCGGTGTCCATGGACGGGCACACGCCGCAGTCGAAGCAGGGCGTCCAGCGGCAGTCGTCCTGCTCGTACTCGGACAGCGAGTCCTGCCAGTCCTGCCAGAGCCAGTCCTTGTCCAGGCCGGAGTCGAGGTGGTCCCAGGGCAGGACCTCCAACTCCTCGCGCTCCCGGGTGGTGTACCAGTCGAGGTCCACCCCGAACGCCGGCAGCGTCTCGGCCGCCGCGTCCACCCAGCGCTGGTACGAGAAGTGCTCGCTCCAGCCGTCGAACCGGCCGCCGTTCTCCCAGACCCTGCGGATCACCGCACCGACCCGGCGGTCGCCCCGGGACAGCAGGCCCTCGATCAGCGACGGCTCGCCGTCGTGGTAGCGGAAGCCGATCGCCCGGCCCAGCGAACGGTCACTGTTGATCGCCTGCTTGAGCAGCTTGAGCCGGCCGTCGATGACCTCGGGCGTGGACATCGAGGCCCACTGGAACGGGGTGTGCGGCTTCGGCACGAACCCGCCGATGGAGACCGTGCAGCGGATGTCCTTGGACCCGGTGGCCGCCCGGCCGGCCCGGATCACCTCGTGCGCCATGTCGGCGATCTCCAGGACGTCCTCGTCCGTCTCGGTGGGCAGGCCGCACATGAAGTAGAGCTTCACCTGCCGCCAGCCGTTGGTGTACGCGGTGACCACGGTGCGGATCAGGTCTTCCTTCGACACCATCTTGTTGATCACCTTGCGGATCCGCTCCGACCCGCCCTCCGGGGCGAAGGTCAGGCCGGTCCGCCGCCCGTTGCGGGACAGCTCCTGGGCGAGGTCGATGTTGAACGCGTCCACCCGGGTCGACGGCAGCGACAGCGAGACGTTGGTGCCGGCGTACTGCTCGGCCAGGCCGGAGCACATGTCACCGATCTCGGAGTGGTCGGCCGACGACAGCGACAGCAGGCCCACCTCGTGGAAGCCGGAGAACTCCAGCCCCTGCTGCACCATCTGGCCGACGGTGGTGATCGAGCGCTCCCGCACCGGGCGGGTGATCATGCCGGCCTGGCAGAACCGGCAGCCCCGCGTGCAGCCCCGGAAGATCTCCACCGCGTACCGCTCGTGGACCGTCTCGGCGAGCGGGACCAGCGGCTTCTTCGGGTACGGCCACGCGTCCAGATCCATCGTGGTGCGCTTGTGCACCCGGAACGGCACGTCCGGGCGGTTCGGCACGACCCGCTGGATCCGGCCGTCGGGCAGGTAGTCGACGTCGTAGAAGCGCGGCACGTAGACGCTCTCGGTGCGGGCCAGCCGCAGCAGCAGCTCGTCCCGGCCGCCCGGGGAGCCCTCGGCCTTCCACTCCCGGACGATGGCGGTGATCTCCAGTACCGCCTCCTCGCCGTCGCCGAGCACCGCGGCGTCGACGAAGTCGGCGATCGGCTCCGGGTTGAACGCGGCGTGCCCACCGGCCACGATCACCGGGTCGGCGTCGGTGCGGTCGGCGGCGAGCAGCGGAATGCCGGCCAGGTCGATCGCGGTGAGCAGGTTGGTGTAGCCCAGCTCGGTGGAGAACGAGACGCCGAACACGTCGAAGTCACGTACCGCGCGGTGCGCGTCGACGGTGAACTGCGGGACGCCGTGGGCGCGCATCAGCGCCTCCAGGTCCGGCCAGACCGCGTACGTACGCTCGGCGAGCACGTCGGGCAGCTCGTTGAGCACCTCGTAGAGGATCTGCACGCCCTGGTTGGGCAGGCCCACCTCGTAGGCGTCCGGGTACATCAGCGCCCAGCGGACGGTCGCCGCGTCCCAGTCCTTGACCACCGCGCCCAACTCGCCCCCGACGTACTGGATGGGCTTGGTCACCTGGGGCAGCAGCGGCTCCAGCCGGGGCCACACGGAATTGGCCGCGACCGGGCGCGGCGTCGTCGACGGGGCACTCATGATGCCCAAGGATACGCGGTCCCCCACCCCGCCCTCCCCCACCGGCACGGTTCCCCCCGACCCCCGCCCCGTTGATCAAGGAGTTGGCGCGCGAATCCGGGCCCCGGCCGACGCGAACTCCTTGATCAACGGGCTGGCGGGCGGAGGCGGGGATTCGTCGGGGGTGGCGGGGCGGTACTAACCTCGCAACGGGCGCGAGAGGAGATTGCCGCGATGTCGCAGCCGCAGCCGGAGGCGGGCCGGCCGGCCGACGGGGCCGATGGGCCAGCCGTCACCGAGCCGCCGACCGCCGTACCGACGCCGGCCGACGCCGAGGCCACCACCCCGCCGTCTCCACCCGACGCGCCGTCTCCACCCGACGCGCCGTCTCCACCCGACGCGCCGGAGACCGGGGTGCCGCAGGTGGCGGCGCCCGACGAGGCCCCCACCGCCGGGGCCGGGGAGCCGGTCACCGCGGGAGCCACTCCGCAGGTCCCCGACCCGTCGAACGCCTCGACGCCGCCGGAGGCACCGAACGCCTCGGCAACCTCGGACGCCTCGGCCGACGATGACGCCGTCGGAACCAGCGCCGTCGGAACCAGCGCCGTCGGAACCAGCGCCGTCGGAACCAGCGCCGTCGGGACCGACGCAGAGCGCGACGCGCCGCCGACGCCCGACACCGACGCGGAGCACCAGGCGCCGCCAATCTCCGGCACCGGCACCGGCACCGACGCCACCCCGGCAGTGCCGGTCGTACCGGTCGGCCGGGCCCGCGGCTCCGCGGCCGTGCCCGGCCGCGCCACCCCACCGCCACCGGAACCGGCACCCACCCGGGGCGAGGACGGGCCGCACCCCACCCGGGTCGAGAACGCGCCGGACGCCACCCGCATCGAGACCGGCCCGAACGCCACCCGGGTCGAGAACGGGCCGCCGCCGACCCGCGTCGAGCCGCCCGCGCCGCGGTGGAGCGGCTCCGCCGCGGTTCCGCCCCCGCAGCCGCGCCGGCGCGGCTGGGGCGAGTCGGCCGAGCCCACGCCGGTACCGCCGGTCGCCTCACCCGAGCACGCCACCCCGGTCGACCCGTGGGCGGGCGTGGACACCACCGGCTGGGACCTCCACTCGGCCGATCTGCCGGCGCCGCCGGCGACCATGCCGTACACCGCGCCCTGGCCGGCGCACCCCGCCCCGCCGCCGGGCGCGCGGCCGGTGTCACCGCCGGCGCCCACCCCGCCGTACCCGGGGCCGCCGGCCGCCCGGCCGGTCTCGCCACCCGCGCACACGCCGCCGTACCCGGCGTCACCCGCCATCCACCCGGTGTCACCGCCGGCGCACACCCCGCCGCCGGCCCCGGTGGTCGCCCCCCGGGCGCCGAAGCAGGCCCGACCGCCGAAGCAGCGCCGGGGCGGGACTCCGCCGCCGGTCGCGCCGCCGCCCGGGTGGCAGGCGCCCAGGGGGTACGCGCCGCGACGCCGGCGGCGCCGCTGGCCCTGGGTGCTGCTGCTCTCCGTGGCCTGCTGCTGCGGCGTCCCGCTGTGGTGGGTCCAGCCGCTGTCCAGCCAGTATCCGGCCAGCGCCAGCCTCCCGGACCAGCTCGACTCGATGCAGTTGCGTCAGGACGAGCGCAGCCGGGCCGCCGCCGAGGAGTTGAAGAGCCAGGTACGCCAGGCGGACCTGCTCGCCGAGGACACGTTCGCCGGCATCTACGCCACCGACGACGGCAAGCGGGTGACCCTCTTCGGCAGCACCGGCTTCCGGTTGACCCCGGAGTCCGACGCCGAGGCCGAGCTGAAGCGTCTGGCCGGCGACTACGCCCTGCAAGCCTCGGTCAGCGTGGACACCGGGGTGCGGGGCCGGTACGAGCGCTGCGCGGTCGGCCGGACGGACGGAGACGCGGTGGTGGTGTGCACCTCGGTCGACTACGGCAGTCTGACCACGGGCGTGTTCACCCGGCTGTCGGTGGACGACAGCGGCCGGCTGCTGAACGAGCTGCGGGAGCAGGTGGTGGTCCCGAAGAAGTCCTGACCCGGGGACCGGGTCAGGCGGGCGACTCGCCCGGCGTCTGCTCGGCGCGCTTCGGCGCGTAGCGCGGGACGTACTCCTGGCCGGTGAGCTTCTGGATCTCGGTCATCAGCTCGTCGGTCATGGTCCGCAGCGACGTCCGGTCGTCGGGCCGGCCGGTGAAGTCCAGCGGCTTGCCGAACTTGATGGTGATCTTGGCGCGACCGGGGCGGGGCACCCGCGTCCCGATCGGCTGGGCCTTGTCGGTGCCGGTCACGCCGACCGGGATGATCGGCACGCCGGCGGCCACCGCCAGCCGGGCCGCGCCGGTGCGCCCGCGGTAGAGGCGCCCGTCCGGCGAGCGGGTGCCCTCCGGATACACCGCGACCAGGTCACCTGCCTGGAGCACCGGGATGGCCGCGTCGAACGCGGACAGCGCCGCCCGGCCGCCGGCCCGCTCGACCGGGATCGCACCCAGCCCGGTGAGCACGAACTTGGAGAAGCCGCCCTTCACCCCGGTGCCGTTGAAGTACTCCGACTTGGCCCAGAAGGCCAGGTGGCGGGGCACCACGGTGCCGAGCAGCAGCTCGTCCGCGACGGAGAGGTGGTTGCCCGCGAAGATCGCACCGCCGGTCGCCGGGATGTGCTCCAACCCCTCCACGTGCGGACGGAAGGCCAACCGGAGCGTGGGCGCCACGGTGAGCTTGCCGATGGTGTAGAGCAGGGGCACGGGTCCTCCGGCGGTCGTACGCGGAACAGGCGCTGTCACGGTAGCCGACGCCGCCATCCCCGGCCGAGCGGGTGGCGGGCAGTCCACCCGCCGGTGCGTCGAGTGAGACGGGGCCCCTTCTCTACCGAAGGCGTTAACAAGGGGCCCCGCCTTACACCTCACACGCGGCGGACGCTGACCACCACGCGCTCGCCGTCGCCGACCTCGCCGGCGAAGCCGTCGAGGCCCTCGACGAAGTCGATGCTCTCCGCCAGCACCTCCCGCGCCACGAAGTCCGTGAACGCGGCGACCGCCGCGCGCACCTCCTCGGACGCCGACACCGCCACCGTGATCCGGTCCGAGATGTCGAGGTCGGCGTCCCGGCGGGCCTGCTGCACCACCCGGACCACGTCCCGGGCCAACCCTTCGGCGGCCAGTTCCGGCGTGACCTCGGTGTCCAGCACGACCACGCCCTCACCGCCGGGCAGCGGCGCGGAGTGCTCGGCGTCGGCGGCGACCAGGCGCAGCTCGTACTCGCCCTCGGCCAGGGTGACCCCGGCGGCGACCGGGGCGCCGTCGACGAGTTCCCACTCCCCCGACTTGACCGCCTTGATCACCTGCTGGACCGCCTTGCCGACGCGCGGGCCGAGCGCCCGCGGCACCACGGTCAGCACCTGCTGGCAGTAGGCCGCCACCTCGCCGGTGAGCACGACCTCCTTCACGTTGACCTCGTCGGCGACCAGCTCGGCGAACGGCCGGAGCTGGTCGGCGACCGGCGAGGCCACGGTCAGCGTCGCCAGCGGCAGCCGGACCCGCAGGCCCTTCGCCTTGCGCAGCGACAGCGCCGCCGAGGCGACCGCCCGGACGTTGTCCATCGCGGAGACCAGCTCGTGGTCGGCCGGGAACTCGTCGGCCGACGGCCAGTCGGTCAGGTGCACCGACCGCTCGCCGGTCAGCCCGCGCCAGATCTCCTCGGCGGTCAGCGGCGCCAGCGGCGCCACCACCCGGCAGAGCGTCTCCAGCACGGTCGAGAGCGTGTCGAACGCGTCCGCGTCGCCGGCCCAGAACCGGTCCCGCGAGCGACGCACGTACCAGTTGGTGAGCGCGTCCAGGTAGGACCGGACGGTGGCGCAGGCGCCGGAGATGTCGTACGCGTCCATCTGCGCGCCGACGGTCGCCACCAGCTCGTTCGTCTTCGCCAGCACGTACCGGTCGAGCACGTTCGTCGAGTCGGTGCGCCGACGCGCCTGGTAGCCGTCCGCGTTGGCGTAGAGCGTGAAGAAATACCACACGTTCCACAGCGGCAGCAGCACCTGACGCACCGCGTCCCGGATGCCCGACTCGGTGACCGCCATGTCCCCGCCGCGCAGTACCGGCGAGGACATCAGCATCCACCGCATCGCGTCCGACCCGTACGCGTCGAAGACGTGGTAGACGTCCGGGTAGTTGCGCAGGCTCTTGGACATCTTGCGCCCGTCGGAGCCGAGCAGGATGCCGTGGCTCAGGCAGTTGCGGAACGCCGGCCTGTCGAACAGCGCGGTGGCCAGCACGTGCATGGTGTAGAACCAGCCACGGGTCTGCCCGATGTACTCGACGATGAAGTCGCCCGGGTAGTGGTGCTCGAACCAGTCGCGGTTCTCGAACGGGTAGTGCACCTGGGCGAACGGCATCGAGCCGGACTCGAACCAGCAGTCCAGCACCTCCGGCACCCGGCGCATCATCGACCTACCGGTCGGGTCGTCCGGGTTGGGGCGGACCAGGTCGTCCACCGCCGGCCGGTGCAGGTCGGTCAGGCGTACGCCGAAGTCGCGCTCGATGTCGTCGAGCGACCCGTACACGTCGACGCGCGGATAGGTCGGGTCGTCGGAGCGCCAGACCGGGATCGGCGAGCCCCAGAACCGGTTCCGGCTGATCGACCAGTCCCGGGCGTTGGCCAGCCACTTGCCGAACGAGCCGTCCTTGATGTGCCCCGGCGTCCAGTTGATCTGCTGGTTCAGCTCGACCATCCGGTCCCGGAACTGCGTCACCGCGACGAACCACGACGACACCGCCTTGTAGACAAGCGGCGTGTCGCAGCGCCAGCAGTGCGGGTACGAGTGGGTGTAGACGTCCTGCCGCAACACCACCCCCCGCTCCTTCAGCTCCCGGATCACCGGCTTGTTCACGTCGAAGACCTGCTCGCCCTGGTACGGCGGGACCAGCGCGGTGAACCGGGTGTGGTCGTCCACGGTGACCACGGTCGGGATGCCGGCCGCGTTGCAGGTGTTCTGGTCGTCCTCGCCGAACGCGGGCGCCAGGTGGACGATCCCGGTGCCGTCCTCGGTGGTCACGAACTCCGCGCCGAGCACCTGGTAGGCGTTCGGCCCGGCCGGCTCGACCAGGAAGTCGTAGAGCGGCGTGTAGCGACGACCGACCAGGTCCCGGCCGTGCACGGTGCCGACCTGCTGGTACCCCTCCAGTTCCTTGGCGTACGCGCCGAGCCGGGCCGCGCCGACGACGTACCGCTCGCCGTCGCGGTCCAGCACCGCGTACTCGATGTCGGGGCCGACGGCGAGCGCCAGGTTCGACGGCAGCGTCCACGGCGTGGTGGTCCAGACACCCAGCCTGACCGGCCCGCGCAGCGGCTCCGGCGCGTTCTCGTCGGCGGTCAGCTCGAACCACACGGTCAGCGTCGGGTCGTGCCGGTCCCGGTAGACGTCGTCCATCCGGGTCTCGGTGTTCGACAGCGGGGTCTCGCACCGCCAGCAGTACGCCAGCACCCGGAAGCCCTCGTAGACCAGGCCCTTGTCGTGCAGCGTCTTGAAGGCCCACATGACGCTTTCCATGTAGTCCAGATCGAGCGTCTTGTAGTCGTTGGCGAAGTCGACCCAGCGGGCCTGCCGGGTGACGTAGCGCTCCCAGTCCTGGGTGAACTCCAGCACGCTGGCCCGGCAGGCGTCGTTGAACCGCGCCACGCCGAGGTCGAGGATCTCCGCCTTGCTGGTGATGCCGAGCTGCTTCTCCGCCACCACCTCGGCCGGCAGCCCGTGGCAGTCCCAGCCGAACCGGCGCTCGACGTGCCGCCCGCGCATGGTCTGGTAGCGCGGCACCACGTCCTTGACGTAGCCGGTGAAGAGGTGGCCGTAGTGCGGCAGGCCGTTGGCGAACGGCGGGCCGTCGTAGAAGACGTACTCGTTCTTGCCGTCGTCTCCGGCGGGGCGGGCTTCCAGGCTCGCCTCGAAGGTCTTGTCGGCGGTCCAGTGCTCAAGCACCCGACGCTCGACCGCGGGCAGGTCCGGGCTCGCCGGGACACCGGCGCCGGTCGGGTCGTGCAACGGATAGGCCATCGGGGGTCGCTCTCCTCGCGCAGCTCACTCGTCGGTGGGTCTGCGAGGACGAACGTCTCCGGGTACGCCTGGAACGACGCCCCCGGGTGGTCCGCGGTACCACCCCGCTTGACGGTCGAGGTGCGACCGCCCGCTCGTTGGTCGGCTGTGACGGGCCGTCCCGTCCGGTTCTACTGAGCCGGTTGCCCGACCGTTCTTCCGGAGGCTCGCCGGTGATGGCCGGGTCGACGCCTGTACGCCCCAGCCTACCCTCCCCGCCCGCCCCGCCGCCCCCGAGTAAGGAGGGGCCCCCTGTTAACGCATACGGATTGGAGGGGGCCCCTCCTTACAGAAGCGCATGACCGGCGTCACATCGTCGGGCGTCACGCCGGCCGGGGTCGGATCCGTCGTGTGGGCGTAGCGACGACACGAGGGAGAAGACGATGAGCCGGATCAACCTGGCGACGGTGGCGCCGGAGGCGTACCAGGCGGTGCTCGGGCTGGAGACCTACGTCCGGGGCAACCTGGACCACACCGTGCTGGAGCTGGTGAAGGTGCGGGCATCGATGCTCAACGGCTGCGCGTTCTGCGTGGACATGCACACCCGGGACGCGCTGGGCGCCGGGGAGGACAGCCGGCGGCTGTTCGCGGTGGCGGCCTGGCGGGAGGCGCCGTCGTTCTTCGACGAGCGGGAGCGGACCGCGCTGGCGCTGACCGACGCGGTCACCCGGCTCGGCGAGCACGGCGTGCCGGACGACGTGTGGGACGCCGCCGCGAAGGTCTGGTCGGAGAAGGAGCTGGCGGACCTCGTCGTCGCGATCGCCACAATCAACGTGTGGAACCGAATCGTGATCAGCAGTCGGACCCAGCCACCGCGCGAGGTGTGACCGCCACCGGAGCGGCGGAGTCGGCCGGTGCGCTCACCGCGCACCGGCCGATGCTGCTCGGGCTGGCCTACCGGCTGCTGGGCAGCCTGCACGACGCCGAGGACGTGCTCCAGGAGGCGTACCTGCGCTGGCTCGGCGTGGACCGGGAAACGGTCACCGAACCGCGCCGTTACCTGTCCCGGGTGGTGACCCGGCTGGCGCTGGACCGGCTGCGCGCCCGGCAGGCCGCCCGGGAGACGTACGTCGGCCCGTGGCTGCCCGAGCCGGTGCCCACCGACCCGTCGCCGTTCGGGCCGTTGGAGACCGTCGAGCTGCGGGAGACGGTCTCCACCGCCCTGCTGCACCTGCTGGAACAGCTCACCCCGCCGGAGCGGGCAGTCTACGTGCTGCACACCGCGTTCGCGCTGCCGTACGCGGAGATCGGCGACATCCTGGACCGGTCGGCGGCGGACTGCCGCCAGCTGCACCACCGCGCGGCGGCCCGGCTGACCGAGCAGCGGCGACGCTTCACCGCCGGCCCGGCCGAGCAGCGACGACTGCTCGACGCGTTCCTCGCCGCGGCGCGCGACGGCGACCTGGCCCGGCTGACCGATCTCGTCGCGGCCGACGCCACCGCCTGGTCCGACGGCGGCGGGCGGATCCGCGCGGCCCGCAACCCGCTGTACGGCGCGGACCGGATCGCCCGCTTCTTCGCCGGGGTGTACGGCCGCCGGCGGCCCGGGGTGCGGATCGCGTCGGTCGAGCTCAACGGCGCGCCGGCGCTGGTGCTGAGCTGGCCGGACGGCGCCTGCTACACGCTCGGGGTCGCCGCGGCCGGCGGCCGGATCACCGGCGTCTACCTGGTCGGCAACCCCGACAAGCTCAGCCGGGTCGCCGGCTGACGGGGCGGGCCGGCGCCGGTCGGGCTGCGGTCAGTCCAGCTCGGGGAACCAGAGCGCGATCTCGCTCTTGGCGCTGTCCGTCGAGTCGGAGGCGTGCACCAGGTTCTCCCGGTTCGACAGCGACAGGTCGCCACGGATGGTGCCGGCGGCGGCCTTGCGACCGTCGGTGCTGCCGATCATGCCGCGCACCACCTCGATCACCTGGTCGCCGGAGAGCACCAGGGCCACCAGCGGGCCGCCGGTCATGAACGTCTTCAGCGGCGGGTAGAACGGCTTGTCGACGTGCTCGGCGTAGTGCTGGTCGGCGAAGTCGCCGTCGATGGTCCGGCTCACCAGCGCGTCGATCCGCAGGCCCTTGCGCTCGAAACGGGACAGGATCTCCCCCACCAGACCGCGGCGCACCGCGTCGGGCTTGATCAGTACGAGCGTCCGCTCTGCCGGGCTGCTGCTGGACACGCTGGTTTCCTCCTGTGCACGAACCGGGGTCAGGCTGGGTACGGTCAGCGTAGCGACCCGGTCCCGGCGCCGGCGCGGCGGCTGCGTCTTCCCTGGCCCGCCGCGGCGGCCTAGCCTGGCCTTGGAACCCCTGGGAGGTCCACTGTGGCGAATGGCGGGAACCGCACCATCGCGCCGGTACGCAAACTGATCGGCGCGGTGCTGGGCACCGTGGCCGCCTTCGTGACCCTGTTCGGGCTCGGCATGACCAGTTGGGCGATCGTGGCGCTCGGCGTCGCGCTGCTGGTGCTCGCGATAGCCCTGGCCACGGTGCGCGGCGGTGGCCGCACCTGGGTGGTCGGCCTGGGGCACGTGCACAGCGCGTCCGAGCCACCCACGCAGTACGCGTTCGGTCGCTGCGAGTTGCAACTGGTGATCGACGCCCCCGGGCTGCCGCCCCGCTCCAAGAAGATCATCGAGCCCCGGGTGCCGGTGGCCAAGTGGCCCTCGCTCGGCCAGGCGCTGCCGGTCCGGGTGGCCCTCGACGACCAGCGCCACGTCCGGGTGCTCTGGGACGAGGTGCCCACCCACGCCGAGAACGCCGCCACGGTCGCCGACCTGCCGCCCGAGTACGCCGGGCCGGAACAGCCGCTCGACGAGCCGCTCTTCGGGCAGGAGGCGCCGCCGTGGGCCGGGCGCGCCCCGGAGGACGACTTCCGCGACGACTACCCGCCCGCACCGGACCCGCTGCTGGACGACGTCACGCTGCGCGGCGAGGAGCGCGGGCCGGTGGTGATGCACCAACGGCCCGGCGGCCCGGTCGTGCTGGAGGGGCAAGTGGTCGAGCCGACCACCCTCGGCCCGCTCCCGCGCCGCGCGCCGGCGCCCCGCCCGCCGGCCGAGGAGCAGGACCCGGACACGGTCCCGGTGGAGTCGATCGACGTGCCGTTGGACGCTCCCGAGTCCGCCACCACGCCCACCCCGCAGGAGCTGGACGAGGCCATCTTCGGCCCGGTCGCCGACGCCGAGCCGGACGAGCTGGCCAGCCCGATCAGCGGGGTCGGCATCACGCTGCTCGTCACCGACCTGGACCGGTCCCTCGACTTCTACCGGGAGCTGGGCTTCGACGAGATGGACCGGGGCGAGGGCAACGCCGTGCTCTCCTCCGGGCCGACCCGGCTGGTGCTGCGCCGGGTGACCGGGGCCGCCCCGATCAGCCGCCGGCTGGTGCACGTCAACCTGGAGGTCGACGACATCCAGGCGGCGTACGAGCGGCTGCGCGAGTCCGGCGTGCGCTTCACGTACGCCCCGCGGGTGGTCAACCGGGGCACCAAGCTGGAGGTCTGGGCCGCCGCCTTCCGCGACCCCGACGGCCACGGCGTGGCGCTGACGCAGTGGCGCACCCTAGCCGACGCCTGACGGCGCAAGGCCGGGCCCCTTCTTAACGCATTCGGTAGAGAAGGGGCCCCCGCTTAACACGCGCATGCGGACCGCGCTCAGCCGAGGATGACCCGCCGCACGTGCAGCGCGTACGCCCACACCAACGCGAAGATCACGCCGAGCCCGAACAGCGACCAGTGCAGCAGCCCGGAGAGCAGCAGCAGGCCCTGGAGCACGGTGCCGGCGTGCCAGGCCCAGGGGCGGCGCATCATGCCGGCCAGCACCACACAGGCGACCGCCAGCGCGACGATCACGCCGATCGCGGCGCCGCCCAGGTCACCGCCGACCACCCGGATCGGCTGGATGGCCAACAGCAGCACCAGCGCCTCCAGCGCGAGCGTGCCGGCGCCCAGCCCGCGTACCGCCCGGTCCGGGTTGCGCAGTCCGGAGCGGCGGACGCCGCCCGACTGCTCCGACCCCGACTGCTCCGACGCGTCCGGGCGCTGCTCCGGGCCGGTCATCGCTTGAGCAGCCGGCGGGCGTCGGCCACGGTCACCACCGAACCGGTGATCAGCACGCCCACCCCGGCCAGCTCGCCCGGCACGTCCGACTCGGCCTCCGCCACCGCCGCCTCGATGGCGTCGGGCATGTCCCGGGTCACCTGCACCCGGTCCGGCCCGAAGACCTCCCGGGCCAGCTCGGCCAGCTCGTCGACGGGCATCGCCCGGGGCGAGCTGTTCTCCGCCACCACGATCGTGTCCAGCACCGGCTCCAGCAGTTCGAGCAGGCCCGCCGCGTCCTTGTCGCCGAGCACCGCCAGCACGCCGACGAGCTTGCTGAACGCGAACTCCTCCTGGAGCGCGGCCACGGTGGCGGCCATCCCGTGCGGGTTGTGCGCGCCGTCGAGCAGCACCGTCGGAGCGGTACGCACCCGCTCCAGCCGGCCCGGGGAGCTGGTCGCCGCGAAGCCCTCGCGGACCGCCTCGATGTCGAGCTGCCGCCGCGCGCCGGCCCCCAGGAACGCCTCCACGGCGGCCAGCGCCACGGCCGCGTTCTGCGCCTGGTGGGCGCCGTGCAGCGGGATGAAGATCTCCTCGTACACCCCGCCCAGGCCCTGGATGGTCAGCACCTGACCACCGACGGCGACGGCCCGGCGCATCACCCCGAACTCGGCGCCCTCCCGGGCGACCGTGGCGTTGACCTCGGCGCAGCGTTCCAGGATCGGCCGGGCCGCCTCCTCCTCCTGCGCCGCGGCGATCACCGTGGCGCCAGGGTGGATGATGCCCGCCTTGTGCAACGCGATGTCCTCGATCGTGTCGCCCAGCCACTCGGTGTGGTCCAGCCCGATCGGCGTGATCACCGCGACGCCGGCCTGGATCACGTTCGTCGCGTCCTCCGCGCCGCCCAGCCCGACCTCCACCACCGCCACGTCGACCGGGGCGTCGGCGAACGTGGCGAACGCCAGCGCCGTGGTCAGGTCGAAGTACGTCAGCGGCTCGGCGGAACGCTGGTCGACCAACTCGGCCAACGGCGCGATCTCCCGGTACGTGGAGACGAACCGTTCCTCGCTCACCGGCTCACCGTCCAGGCTGATCCGCTCCCGGACGGTCTCCAGGTGCGGGCTGGTGTAACGCCCGGTGTGCAGCCCGAACGCCCGCAGCAGCGAATCGATCATCCGGGCCGTCGAGGTCTTGCCGTTGGTGCCGGTCAGGTGGATCGACGGGTATGCCCGCTGCGGGCTGCCGAGCAGGTCCAGCAGGCTCTCGATCTTCTCCAGCTCGAACCGCATCCGGGTGAAGCCGCGCGCGTTCAGCGCGGCCTCCACCTCGACGAACGCGGCGTGATCGGTACGGTCGCTCACGCGGAGCCACCTTCCGTTCGCGACTGCGGGGCTCGCAACACCGGCTCACTCCTCGCGCTCACGCGGAGCCACCTTCCGTTCGCGACTGCGGGGCTCGCAACACCGGCTCACTCCTCGCGCTCACGATGTCAGGGCCTTTAGGGCGGCGTCGATCCGGGCCAGGTCCGTCTCGGCCACCGCCAGCCGCTCCCGGATCTTCGCGACCACCGGCTCGGGCGCCTTGCCGACGAACGCCGGATTGTTCAACTTCGCCCGCGCCTGGGTGGCCTCCTTCTCGGCCGCCGCGCGGTCCTTGGTGAGCCGGGCACGCTCGGCCGCCACGTCGATCGCGCCGCGGGTGTCGAGCGCGACGCTCACCTCGCCGGGCATGGCCAACGTGGCGCTGGCCTGGAAGTCGTCGCCGGGCGCGTCGAGCCGGGCCAGCGACCGGATCAGCGGCTCGTGCGCCGCGACGCCCGCGCCGGCCAGGCCGTCGAGCCGGGCGGTGACCCGCTGGGTCGGCCGCAGCCCCTGGTCCGAACGGAACCGGCGGACCTCGGTCACCACCCGCTGCAACGTGGCCACCTCCGCCTCCGCGGCGTCGTCGATCCCGGTACGGTCCACCGCCGGCCACCGGGCCGCCAGCAGCGTCTCCGCGCCGGTCAGCGCGGCCCACAGCTCGTCGGTGACGAACGGGATCACCGGGTGCAGCAACCGCAGCAACTGGTCCAGCACGTGGCCCAGCACCCGGCGGCTGGCGTCGGCCGCCGGCCCGCCCTCGGCGAGCACCGACTTGCTCAGCTCCACGTACCAGTCGCAGACGTCGTCCCAGGCGAAGTGGTACAGCAGGTCGCAGACCTTGGCGAACTCGTACGCCTCGAACTGCTCGTCCACCTCGGCCGTGACGTGCGCCAGCCGGGACAGGATCCACCTGTCGACGGTCGACAGCTCACCGGCCGCCGGCAGCGGACCGTCGGTGTGCGCGCCGTTGAGCAGCGCGAACCGGGTGGCGTTCCACAGCTTGTTGCAGAAGTTGCGGGAGCCCTGGCACCACTCCTCGCTGACCGGCACGTCCTGGCCCGGGTTGGCGCCGCGGGCCAGCGTGAACCGGGTGGCGTCGGCGCCGAACCGGTCGATCCAGTCCAGCGGGTCAACCACGTTGCCGAACGACTTCGACATCTTCTTGCCGTGCTCGTCGCGGACCATGCCGTGCAGCGCCACCACGTCGAACGGCTGGACGCCGTCCATCGCGTACAGGCCGAACATCATCATCCGGGCGACCCAGAAGAACAGGATGTCGTAGCCGGTGACCAGCACGCTGGTCGGGTAGAACTTGGCCAGGTCCGGCGTCTGCTCCGGCCAGCCGAGCGTGGAGAACGGCCAGAGGCCGCTGGAGAACCAGGTGTCCAGCACGTCCTCGTCTTGGTGCCAGCCCTCGCCGGTGGGCGCGGCCTCGTCCGGGCCGACGCAGACGATCTCGCCGGCCGGGCCGTACCAGACCGGGATGCGGTGGCCCCACCAGAGCTGGCGGGAGATGCACCAGTCGTGCATGTTGTCCACCCAGGCGAAGTAGCGCTTGGCCAGCTCGGCCGGCTCGATCTTCACCCGGCCGTCCCGCACCGCGTCGCCGGCCGCCTTGGCCAGCGGTCCGGTGTTGACGAACCACTGCAACGACAGTCGCGGCTCGACTGTCGTCTTGCACCGCGAGCAGTGCCCCACCGCGTGCAGGTACGGCCGCTTCTCGGCCACGATCCGGCCCTGCTCGCGCAGTGCCGCCACGATCGCCGGGCGGGCCTCGTACCGGTCCAGGCCCTGGAACGGCCCTGGCGCGGTGATCACACCCCGCTCGTCCATGATCGTCAGCGAGGGGAGGTCGTGCCGCTGCCCGATCTCGAAGTCGTTCGGGTCGTGCGCCGGGGTCACCTTGACCATGCCGGTGCCGAAGCTCGGATCGACGTGCTCGTCCGCGACGATCGGGATACGCCGGTCGGTGAGCGGCAGCGCCACCTCGGTGCCGATCAGGTGCTGGTACCGCTCGTCGTCCGGGTGCACCGCGACCGCGGTGTCGCCGAGCATCGTCTCGGCCCGGGTGGTGGCCACCACGACCTCGTCGCCGTAGCGGATCGAGACCAGCTCGCCCTCGTCGTCGGTGTGCTCGACCTCGATGTCGGAGAGCGCGGTGAGGCAGCGCGGGCACCAGTTGATGATCCGGTTGGCCCGGTAGATCAGCCCGTCGTCGAAAAGCTTCTTGAACATGGTCTGCACGGCCCGGGAGAGGCCCTCGTCCATGGTGAAGCGCTCCCGGTCCCAGTCGACCGCGTCGCCGAGCCGGCGCATCTGGCCGAGGATCGCACCGCCGGACTCGGCCTTCCACTGCCAGACCCGCTCGACGAACTTCTCCCGCCCGAGATCGTGGCGGGACAGCCCCTCACCGGCGAGCTGCCGCTCGACCAGGTTCTGGGTGGCGATGCCGGCGTGGTCCATGCCGGGCAGCCAGAGCGCCTCGAAGCCCTGCATCCGCTTGCGCCGGGTGAGCGCGTCCATCAGCGTGTGCTCGAACGCGTGGCCCATGTGCAGCGAACCGGTGACGTTCGGCGGCGGGATGACGATGGCGAACGGCGGCTTGTCACTCTCCGCCGACGCCCGGAAGTGCCCGCCGGCTACCCACTGCTCGTACCGTCGCTGCTCTACCTCGCCGGGCTGGTACTGGCCGGCAAGGGTCGGGGCGTCGGGGCGTCGGGCATCCAGTCTCTCGGTCACTCTCAAAGTCTACGGAGCGCTTCCGGAGACCTGACGTGCGCCACCGGTGATTCGCGTACGGTGGCGGACATGTCCGACGCGCATCTCACCGAGCGTCAGGTCGACGGGGGTCACAGTCCGGTCGAGCTGACCGACGAGCCGATCCGACTGAGCCGCCGCGACCCCGCGCTGGAACCCGAACGACGGCCCGTCTCGCGACGGCGAAAGGTCGTGCTGGCCGCGGTCCTGGCGGCCGGCCTCGCCGGCGCCGGCGCGCTCGGCCTGGGCGGCTGGCGGGTGCTCCAGCAGAAGGACACCGAGCTGACCCAGCCGCCCGGGGTGGCCGGGCTCACCCGGGACGACAGCGACCGGGCCCGCAGCACGGCCGAGTACCTGCGCGACGGATTCGCCGCCGACATCGACCTGGACCGCAGCTTCGGCGCGGTCTACTCGGACCCGGCGGACGCGAAGCGGGCGGTGCTGCTGTTCGGCGGCACCACGCTGCTCTGGCAGCCCGAACGGGACCTGGACACGCTCTTCGGCCTGATGGCCGACGAGACCGGCAAGGTCTCGGCGGTACGCGAGGTCGACGCCGGCCGGCTGGGCGGCGTGATGAAGTGCGGCACCACGAGCGGCGACGGCGGAGACTTCGCGGTGTGCGGCTGGGCCGATCACGGCAGCGTGGCGATGGGGATGTTCCCCGGCCGGGCGGTCGACGACGCCGCCACGTTGTTCCGGGAGATCCGCGAGGGCGTGCAGCGCCGGTGAAACGCAGTTCAGGGCCACCCCGAAGGGTGGCCCTGAACTGGAAGATTGTCCGGCGGTGTCCTACTCTCCCACACCCTCCCGAGTGCAGTACCATC